>MAAR01000019.1:0-1564 GCA_002162765.1 Flavobacteriales bacterium 34_180_T64
ATGGAACGTATAATAATGAGCTAATGCCAACCAGTGATTATTGGTTTGTTGTTGTGTATAATGAACCTAATAATGGTGAACGTAAAGAATTTAAAGCCCATTTCACACTGAAAAGATAACAAATAGGCGATTAAGTAGTATAACAAAATTAAAAACCCAAAACATATGTTTTGGGTTTTTTTATGCTTGCTTTCCGATATGAATATTTGGCGTAATGTATTATACACGATGTGTGCATTGCGATGCTTAGCACCAAGCTACAAGATTTTTTAAACGTTTAAAAACTGTAGAAAAAAAGATAGAGTTCTAAGCAAGCCTAAAACTCTATCCATCTAATTCATTTTAACATAATAATTTAACTAACTAACTACTTGCTTAAAATTGAAATTATAATTAATATGAAAATGAACATCAATAAGATACGAAAAATATAGGAATTATAAAAACAGTAGTATAAGAAGAAATGTGTGTCTGATTCAATGCAAAGAAACAATGTTAATTCATGGTTTTTTCATTACAATATAGACGATAGTTCAAATATTAATTATTCAATTCGTATTAACCTTTTTCTTATATGCCTATACAACGAATTCTATTGACGAGATTGTTTGGCATATCGGTAATTCAAGAAGGGAATCTCGACCCAAAATTAACCTAACATATTAGTAACTAATATGATATAAGTCATAATACAATGCTATAATTTTTTAGGGAGAAGTATGCAATTCTAATTTGTCATTCAGAACAGATTTGAATAGCCTCAACACCGGTAAATAATAAGTGTACAGCACTTAATATGATAAGAGCTATCTCGGCTATTGCCGCTATAAACTCAGAAGCAACCCAAATAATAATTTGAGCTAGAGCTATAGCTCCATCAATGACCCAATCATACCAGTGAGAATTATCTTTCATAGTATCAAATAACACTTGAAAAAATCCAAAATCATAGAATTTCTTAGCTATAGGGGCAAATGAGGTAGCCTTGGCAACACTTCCTTCGGCTGCATTGAAGGCCTCTAATAACGGTGTAATACCCCTCACATACTTCTCGGATTTAAAAAACATTGATTCGATGGCTCTGTCAATAAACTTACTAAATCTACCTGCAGTTACTGCACCCGCTACTGTAGCAGTAAATACAAGTGCTTCCCCTCCAAATGCCGCAATTTGTCTAATACATGGTGTAATAGCTGATGAATCAACCTCTTCAGGTTTCGACGTAGAAGTGGCTTTTTCATTCCAAATAGGATTGTCCTTCGGGATTTCAACTCCATCAAGAATGTGAGATAAAATGACATCCCTATGTTTGTCAATCTTTTCAGATTCTTCTGGATACCATTCTTTCATCTGGTTTAAACCTACTTCAAGTTGTTCTCGTGTTAAGTTGTTCGGATTTCTGTTTGTTTCATTCATAATAATATGTTTAATAGATTAATATTTAATTCAATACTATTATTAGGGAGACAATACTATTATTAGGGAGACAATACTATTATTAGGGAGACAATACTATTATTAGGGAGACAATACTATTATTAGGGAGACAATACTATTATTAGGG
>MAAR01000019.1:1571-66396 GCA_002162765.1 Flavobacteriales bacterium 34_180_T64
GCATTCCGTAATTTCATTATGCTAAATGTAGACATAATAATCTAATTATCAGACTTCCAAAGCATATTATTCATTATGTTCTTAGGCAACTCATCTTTAGTAAGAGTAACTAATGATTTTTTTAGCCTATGAATACGAACATCATACTTGTATTTCAGATCCATTGAAGGTGCATTGTCTTTAAGCCGTTGTAGTTCATCCACGCGACTTTCTAATGATATTATATTAAATAGTCTCTTATGCTGTGTTACGCTCAAATGAGGCATTCCTTGTGCGTCTAAAAGTTTGCTATAATATCTTATAAATCTCATAAGACAAAATTAGTAACGTTGGTATTAATGTATTGCTCTAGTTTGTAGTTAAATCGACTAAATATTAATTTAGGTGACTAATGGTTGACTAAAAAACCTCAACTATTTGATAAACAAATAATTAAGGTTAATAAAAGTGGAGTCGGAGAGAATCGAACTCTCGTCCAAACAAGTTAATAAAGAGCTTTCTACACGCTTAGTTTTTTCATGGTTTTCGATTGTAAACTGATTAAAAACACTCTACCTACAACTTAGCTTCTTAATCTCGAAAAGGCATCAAAGCGCCACCAAATCTTAGTCAATCTTTACGATGCCTCAAAGTAGAACGCCATTAACCAAGGCTTTCCGGAGACATTCAGCTTTCCTACCTAGTAGGACAAGGCTAATCTTACTATAATTCAGATTATGCAGCTAAAGCGTAGTTATTCTCGCCGTTTAAAAGTTGGTCTAGCCTTTTACGTGTTTCAATGCCATTACACGACGTGCTTACCATTTAATAAATCTCGCTGTCAAAACCAGTCGACCCCATTTAAATAGTATGTTGTCACTTCGAGTGATTCCGTTTTTTCGGAATTGTATCTAGAAGTGGGCGTTCCCCAGACACAAGTGTCCAGGTCAGGCTTTCCGCTATATCTTTTGTAAACAAAAGGATGTCGCTGTAATCCTTAACGCAGTATGCAAAGTTATCAAAAAGTTTGTATAACCTTGCATTTACTCTTATTTTCGTGCAAAATTTATACCAATTTCCAACTATGAAGTTCGCCATCATCAAAGAACGTAAAAATCCACCAGATCGTCGTGTGGTTTTTTCTCCAGAGAAACTCGCAGAAGCCAGGACCCAATTTCCACAAGCCCAGTTTGTAGTGGAGTCTTCTGATATTCGTGTGTTTCCGGACGACGCTTATAAAGCGCTCGGATTTAAAGTGACAGATGATGTGTCAGATGCCGATGTCATGATTGGTGTCAAAGAAGTGCCTATTGAAAACCTTATTCCAAATAAGAAATACTTTTACTTTTCACATACCATCAAAAAGCAACCTTACAATCGGAACTTGTTGCTGGCCATGCTCGAAAATAATATCGAGATGTTTGATCACGAATCCATCGTCAAAAAAAGTGGCGCACGCCTCATTGGTTTTGGTCGCTATGCTGGTCTCGTTGGTGCTTATAACGGATTTAGAGCCTTAGGTCTTAGAGATGGCTTATTTGATTTGCCTAAAGTTGAAACTTTAGCCGATTTAGATGCAGTGAAGTTAGAGTTAGATAAAATTAATCTTCCTAATATCAAAATCTTGCTTTCAGGTACAGGTAAAGTAGCGCTTGGCGCTAAAGAAATATTAGACTTTTTACAAATCAAAGAAGTGACGGATGCCTTGTATTTAACGTCCGAATTTTCACAACCTGTGTATTGTATGGTTGACGTTATGGAATACAATAAACGTAAAGATGGAGCCGTAGGAGACAAGTGGGAATTCTATAAAGATCCTTCAGATTACGAATCTAACTTTATGCCGTATGCCATGCAAACCGACATGTTTATAGCTGGTCATTTCTATGGGAATCAGGCACCTTATTTATTTACCAGAGACGATGCCAAACAACCAGAGTTCAGAATCAATTTAGTGGCAGATATATCTTGTGATGTCAATGGTCCTGTAGCGTCAACTTTGAAAGCGTCAACTATAGCAGATCCGTTTTATGGTTATGATGCACAATCAGAAACTGAAGTGGCTTTTGATGCACTAAATGCCATAACCGTTATGGCAGTCGATAATTTACCTTGCGAGCTTCCTAAAAATGCCAGCGAAGGATTTGGAGATATGTTTTTGGAACACGTGATTCCGGCGTTTTTCAATCAGGATGAACGTGGAATTCTAAAACGAGCGCGAATGACTGAAAACGGAAAACTCACCGAAAGATATTCATATTTGCAGGATTATGTAGATGGAAAACAATAGCTTTGTATTTACTTAAATCGCAACATGATTAAAACGGCCTTAGTAACAGGAGCAGCTTCGGGAATAGGATATGAGTTAGCACAATTATTAGCCAAAGATGCCTATCAGTTAATCTTGGTTGATATTGATGCTGAGAAACTTGTTGAAGTCAAATCTGACATTGATCGCGATTTTAATGTTGACGTTCGTATTTTGGTAAAAGATTTAAGCCGTCCTAATATAGCCGAAGAGCTAATGTCTGATATCGATAATAAACCCATTGATGTATTAATCAATAATGCAGGTTTTGGTTTATTTGGTTCCTTTTCAGACACCAATTGGGAACGCGAATCCGAGATGCTTCATGTACACGTTATTACTACCACACACCTTACCAAACTTATTTTAAAAGGCATGGTTGAACGTGGATCTGGACGCATTTTAAATGTGTCTTCATTAGCGGGATTTCTGCCTGGGCCTTTAATGTCTATTTATTACGCATCGAAAGGCTATATGTTATCCTTTTCAGAAGCTATTGCTAATGAACTCAAAGGGACGGGAGTTACTGTAACAGCATTATGTCCTGGCCCGACTAAAACAGGATTTCAAGAGACGGTTTCAGAAAATTCGTCAGAAAATAAAATCACCTTCAACATGGCTTGTGCTAAAAAAGTGTCTGTTTATGGTTATAAAGCGATGCTTAAAGGAAAAACCTATGCCATTCCTGGAGTATTTAATAAATTTCTTGCCGTTTTACCGCGATTCATTTCTCGAAATGCAGTTGCCTCTCTTGTTAGAAAAATACAAGAAGAAAATCGATAAGACCGTATTCATATTATTTTGTGTTTGTATTCGAGACCTAAAACGGTTATAATACCTAAGGTATAAGCAATCAAATCGCTCACATGAAACGTACTGCCTAATACGATTTTAGCCAATTGGTTTTGGTCAAGTCCTAGCTGTTCTAATAACGAAGTCTCTTGCAAAAATTCTATAACAACGGCAATTCCTAAAACTAAAAGTCCAGCATAGATGGGTTTCATTGTTGTAAAACTTTTAAAGAAGCAATAGAGTAGGATGACCACCAAAAAATCTCCAAACGTATGGCGAATAAAACCACCTTTAACGTACGTGGCTATAAAAACTTCGAGTATTAATAAGGTAATGAAGCTTATGAAATAGGTTTTATTGAGTTTAATTGTCATGCGATTTATAATTCTAAGCGTATATAAAAGTAAGTAAAGGCAATGGGAATATTCATTTTTACATTCTCTATTATGATTTAATGGATAGTCATGAATGTTTCCTAAATTTGAGGTAATAAATTATGCACTCTTGAATCCATTAGACCAATACTTCTTTTCTCAAACAGAGCCTTATCAATCGATAATGTTGTATGTGCGTGCAGTAATCTTAAAAACCTTGCCAGGGGCTAACGAACGTTTTAGTTATCGCATTCCGTTTTACAATATCGGGAAGAAACCCATGATCTATTTAAATGTTTTAAAAGGGACAAATTTTGTGGATGTGGCCTTTGTACAAGGAATTCTATTAGAAGAAAAATATCCCATACTTAAAGATTATAATAACAGAAAGCAAGTGCGTTCTATTCAAGTGAAATCACTAGAAGACTTTGATGAATTAGAATTTGTTGCGCTCTTGAAGGACGCTAAATTGAATATTGAAAATAGCAGGAGAGCTTGGTTTATTTAGCTTAGAGTTGGTTGATCGTTTTTCTAATCGCAACCAGATTTGTAAGTAGCCCTTCTAAATTATCTAAGTGCAACATATTGGCGCCATCACTTTTTGCATTTGCAGGGTCAAAATGTGTTTCAATAAATAGGCCGTCGACATGATTTACAACCCCAGCTCTGGCAATAGTTTCTATCATATCAGGTCGCCCTCCAGTGACACCAATGTTTTGATTTGGCTGTTGCAACGAATGTGTAACATCTAAAACAGTAGGAGCATATTCCCGCATGGTCGGAATTCCTCTAAAATCTACAATCATGTCCTGATATCCAAACATAGTACCTCTGTCTGTAATCCAGGCCTTTTGGTTGCCAGCATCTTTTACTTTTTGAACCGCATGTTTCATAGCTTCAGGACTCATAAATTGTCCTTTTTTAAGATTAACTACTTTTCCGGTTTTTGCAGCAGCAACAACTAAATCGGTCTGACGTACCAAAAATGCTGGTATTTGCAAAACATCCACGTAATGAGCTGCAAGACTTGCATCCGAAATTTCATGAATATCAGTGACTGTTGGAACATCAAAAGTTTCAGAAACCTTCTTAAGAATTTTCAGCGCTTTTTCATCACCTATTCCAGTAAAACTATCTATTCTACTTCTGTTTGCTTTTTTAAAACTCCCTTTAAATACAAAAGGAATTTTCAAGGAATCAGTAATACTAATGACTTTTTCAGCGATACGCAAGGCCATGTCTTCTCCTTCTATAGCACAAGGGCCGCAGAGTAAAAAGAAATTACTAGAATTCGTATGTTTTAGTCTTGGAATGTGGTTAAGATCCATTGTGCTTAAAAATTTAAGCTACAAAGATAAACATTAAAAGCTTCTTTTGATACTATTTCTAATAATCCATAATGCCATTATAAAATTTAAAGCTACAAAAGACCCACTGTAAAGCATAAACTCTTTTGTACTTGCAGAAAAGCTGATAATTTGAAGCATATCAGACAAATAAGCCAATACCAAATAGGACGATAAACACATAAAAGTAATGCCTAATGTGAAATTTAATTTCCTGTTCGGCTTAATGAGTTGCCATACAAAAGGAATACTAAATAAAAGAATAGGATAGGCAGTAATACCACTGCTTTGGTTTGCATCAGTAAACCAGAAAGCTATGATAGCAATAAAGTATAAATAAGGTACAAACTTCGAATATTTACTAATTAGTTTCATCTGTTTTTTAGATTTAGGGTTCAGATGTAAATTCACCAAATTTTTTAGCTCAGTTGGTTAGAATGGCTATTTACTATGAATCAATAATTTAACGACATATCCATTATTAAAGTATAGGAACTTGGTATTATAACATTTAATTAACTAAATATAAAGTCATAATATCTAAAATCAGAAAATATAGCGTACCTTTGCACGCTTAAAATAAGGCACCTAATTATGGCTAATATTAAAAACATTGCAATTATTGCACACGTCGATCACGGTAAAACTACTTTGGTTGATAAGATCATGTATCACTGTCAATTGTTTCGTGAAAACGAAAACACAGGAGATTTAATTCTTGATAATAATGATTTGGAACGTGAAAGAGGAATTACAATTACATCTAAGAATGTTTCTGTAATTTACAAAGACACTAAAATTAATATCATTGATACGCCTGGTCACGCCGATTTCGGAGGTGAAGTAGAACGTGTTTTAAACATGGCAGATGGTGTTTTATTATTAGTTGATGCCTTTGAAGGACCAATGCCTCAAACACGTTTTGTATTACAAAAAGCTATTGATTTAGGTCTTAAGCCATGCGTAGTAGTGAATAAGGTGGATAAAGAAAATTGTACTCCTGATGAAGTACATGAGAAAGTCTTTGATTTGATGTTCGAACTTGGTGCTGAAGAGTGGCAATTAGATTTTCCAACGGTTTATGGTTCTGCAAAGAACAATTGGATGAGTGATGATTGGAAAAATGAGACTGATAATATCGAACCGTTGTTAGATATGGTAATCGAACATGTTCCGACTTTTGAAATTCCAGAAGGGAATACACAAATGTTAATTACATCTTTAGATTTCTCTTCATTTACGGGTCGAATAGCTATTGGACGTTTAACACGAGGCGAATTAAAAGTAGGTCAGAATATTTCTTTAGTGAAGCGTGATAAAAGTATAGTAAAATCAAAAATAAAAGAACTTCATGTATTTGAAGGTCTTGGACGCATAAAAGTTGATAGCGTACAAGCTGGAGATATCTGCGCCATTGTTGGATTGGAAGGATTTGAAATTGGTGATACTGTTGCCGATTGGGAAACCCCTGAAGGTTTAAAAACAATTGCAATTGATGAGCCTACTATGAGTATGTTATTTACAATTAACGATTCGCCATTCTTTGGTAAAGATGGAAAATATGTAACATCTCGTCATATTAAAGATCGTTTGGCTAAAGAACTAGAAAAGAACTTAGCACTTAAAGTAGAGACGACTGATAGCGCAGATAAATTTATAGTTTTTGGTCGTGGCGTATTACACTTATCGGTTTTAATCGAAACAATGCGTCGTGAAGGTTATGAGTTGCAAATTGGACAACCACAAGTTATCATCAAAGAGATTGACGGTGTAAAATGTGAACCAATTGAAGAAATGACCATTGATTTACCTGAAACAGTTTCTGGTAAAGCTATTGAAATGGTTACTATGCGTAAAGGTGAAATGCTAAGCATGGAAGCTAAAGGTGACCGCATGGTTTGTGAATTTATGGTGCCTTCAAGAGGTATTATTGGTTTACGTAACCAATTGTTAACGGCTACTCAAGGTGAGGCTATAATGGCACACCGTTTTAAAGAATACCAACCGCTTAGAGGTGGAATTCCTGAACGTCAAAATGGAAGTTTAGTTTCTATGGAAAAAGGACAAGCTATTCCTTATTCAATTGATAAATTACAAGACAGAGGTAAGTTTTTTGTGGATCCAGGAGAAGATATTTATGAAGGTCAAGTGATTGGAGAAAATTCTCGTGGTGATGATATGACTGTCAATATTACAAAAACAAAAAAGATGAGTAATGTCCGTTCTTCTGGTGCTGATGATAAGGCTAAGATTGTACCTGCAATAAAATTCTCATTAGAAGAAGCATTAGAATACATTCAAAAAGATGAATACGTTGAAGTAACGCCGAAGTTTTTACGTTTAAGAAAAATATACTTAACTGAAGTAGATAGAAAAAGAAATAAGATTATATAATATCTGAGAATTATAGATATTTAAAAAAGAGGAATGCCAAATGGTATTCCTCTTTTTCTTTTCAAAACGCCTCGGAAAGTTTGATTATATTTACAAAAAAAACATGATGCATTTTCTTTATTTCGATCCAGGATTAGGCGCAATGATTATTCAAGCCATAGTGGCAGCCGTTGCTGGAGTTTTATTGTTTTCTAAAAACCTTCTTTTTAAAGTTAAAGTGTTATTCGGCTTAGTGAAATCGAATGATAAAGATTTGTTTGATGATATTAATGTAAAAGATTCAGATTCTGAACATAAGCAAACAACTGACAGTGAGTAATCAACATGCTTCGTCGTTTAGAGATCCGTCTGGATATGTGTTTACTGAAGACGGTCTGATAAAACGTTCAATTTCGCCTGTTTATTTCAAACAATATGAAGCCTTATCTACTTCAGGTTTCTTTGATAAACTCTTTAAGAATAATTTATTAATTCCGCATAAAGAAGTTTCCAAGTCAAACCGTGAAATTATAATTCAACCTGAGCAAATTCCCTTTATTACGTATCCTTATGAATGGAGTTTTAACCAATACAAGGAAGCCGCTTTGTTAACTTTAAAGCTTCAGAAGTATAGTTTGGAACATGAGTTTTCTCTTAAGGATGCCTCTGCTTTCAATATTACATTTCATAAAGGTCAGGCGATATTTATTGACACATTATCTTTTGATTTTTATACTGAAGACTCACCATGGAGAGCTTATAAACAGTTCATCACTCATTTCCTAGCACCATTAGTTTTGGCGCATTACCATGGTGCACAATCGTTGAAGTTAATGAGCAGTTTTATGGATGGCATTCCGGTGAAAATGCTGGCGTCTATGCTACCGAATAGAACGAAGTTAAATCCATTTTTATATTCAAACATTCATTTGCTTTCTAAGTTTGAAGACAAGCATAACGAAGATTATAAAGGGGAAACCAAATCGACATCTTTGAGCAAAAAGGCTCTGTTGAACATTATAGAGAGTTTGTATAATTATATTAAGAAGCTATCCTTGAAAGAACAAAGTGAATGGGGTGATTATTATAATAAAACCAATTACTCTGATGAAGCATTTGTTCAAAAATCTAATTGTATAGATTCTTGGATAACCACATTAAATGCTGAGACTTTAATTGATGTTGGAGGAAATGATGGCACATTTATACGAGGTATTAAGAATCCACTTAAACACGCTTTAGTTTGTGATATTGATAACAACGCTGTTGATTTTAATTACAAAACTTTAAAAACAAATAAAGAATCGTATATCTTACCATTTGTACTCGATGTTTTAAATCCGTCAGCGGCAATTGGATTTCAAAATAAAGAACGCCAATCTTTTATACAACGTATTGCTAAATTTGCACCTGATGTTACTTTGGCTTTAGCTGTGATTCATCATATGTCATTATCTGGAAATATCCCTTTTGATATGTCTGCCAAATTTTTTGCAACCTTTTCAAAGTATTTAATCATAGAATTTCCAAAACGAGATGATTCTTGGGTTCAACGCTTATTAAATACTAAAGGCGAGTTTAAAGACCATTTTGGCTTTTATTCCATCGACAATTTCGAATCGAATTATTATAAGTATTTCGAATGCATTGAAAAACTGCCAATTGAAAACTGCGATCGTGTCATGTTTCTGCTAAAATCGAAATCTGTTGAGAGCTAAACTTTTTAAATATTTAAACAGCAGTAAAGACTACCCGGTTTTGGCTGCTTTAGCGGCGGGATTATACCCTTTAGGACATTACTATTATAATAATTTTACGTTTATCAATTCTTGGAATCATTTCGGATTTTTTTTATTGGTGTTTATTGTCGCTCCAATTATTGTTTTTTATGGAATTCATAGAATTTCAAAACACATTACAATTCTCAATCGCTATAAAAAGTATGTCATTCCAATATTGAACTTGTCTTCGTTCGCATTATTAATTGTCATTAGTACCTATGGTTTTAAGAAGAAACTGATGGTTTTGGTTTTGCTTATCGCAATTGGTTTAGCAATTCTATTACATAAACAATTTAAAAAACTGATTGTAATTCAAATGATTATGGCAATTATGGTCATTGCTTCATTTGTTCCAACGCTTTATTCGTATTTTAATCACAATCAAGATTGGCTAAAACAAGCGGACACTATTGATTCAGTTGTTTTTAAAAAACAACCTAATATTTATCTGATACAACCCGATGGTTATGCGAATTTCACGGAATTAAAAAACAAGACTTATGATTTTGATAATGCTGAATTTGAGTACTATTTAGCAAAAAATAAGTTTAAAATTTATAATAATTTCAGAAGTAATTATTATTCAACGTTAAGCTCAAATGCGTCGCTTTTTACGATGAAACATCACTATTATAGTAGTTTTAAGAAATCTAGTAACGAGGTGTTTAAGGCAAGAGAAATTATTGTCGGAGATAATCCCGTACTTTCAATTTTTAAAAACAATAATTATAAAACGCATTTTATAGCAGAGACACCTTATCTTATAGCTAATAAACCAGAGGTGATGTATGATTATTCTAATATTGATGTTGATGAGGTTCCTTTTTTTTCGAAGGGATTTGACTATAATCGCGATGTTATTGATGATTTAAAAACTGCGTTTACTAAAGAGTTTAAATCTTCAAATAACTTTTATTTTATTCAGAAAATACTTCCAGGACATGTGTCTACATATAAGAATCAATCTAAAGGTAAAACCAAGGAAAGAGAAATATATATTGAACGTTTGGGCTGGGCAAATACCTGGTTAGAAGATATAATCGCAGAAATTAACGAACATGATCCTAATGGTTTAGTAATTATTTTAGCTGATCATGGTGGTTTTGTAGGCTATGATTATACTAGAGCTTCCAATATTAAACAGGAAAATCGGGATTTAATTTATTCAATATTTTCAACAGCATTGGCAATTAAATGGCCAGAAGATGTTTCAAAATTTGATGTAGATTTAAAAACCAATGTCAATGTGTTTCGAGTTTTATTTTCATATTTAGGGAATGAAACAAAATATCTAGAATCATTAGAGAAAGATCTTAGTTTTAAACCGATTACAGAAGGCGCTCCTTTTGGTATTTATGAGCTAATTAATGAGAATGGAGACATAGTTTTCGAGAATTTTTCTAATTAATTTATAAAGATTTATGTTTTAAAATTAGTACTTTCAACCATTATTTTTAAATTTATTATTATTTTTTCTGTAAAAAAATATAGTCCGAAAAACAAGCATGATTGGAATACTTTTGTGTCCAAAGCAAAGAATGCTACATTTTTGTTTCAAAGAGATTTTATGGAATACCATCAGGATCGATTTGAGGACCATTCACTTATGGTCTATAAAAATGACAAGTTGTTAGCGATACTTCCTGCCAATAAAAAAGAAGATACACTATACTCTCATCAAGGATTGACTTATGGAGGCCTAGTTGTAGATCATCGTATCAAATTAAATATTTTTGCTACACTATTTCAAGAGGTTTTAAGATATTTAAATGAACGAGGTATTCTAAAACTAGAGATTAAATTACTGCCATCCATTTACGCGAACCTTCCAAATGATGAACTTCTGTATCTTATGTTTATTTTAGATTCAAAATTGATGAAAAGGGATACGCTTTCGGCTGTTGATTTAAACGCGAACCTAAATTTTTCTAAAAATAGAATTGAAGGTTTTAAAAGAGCCAACAAACATGAGTTAGTACTTAAAGAAGGTGATTTTGATAGCTTTTGGAATACGCTGTTAGTACCTAATTTAAGAAAAAAATATCAATCGTCTCCTGTTCATAGCTTGAGTGATATTAAATTGTTAAGGGAGAATTTTCCAAAAAACATAAGACAATTTAATGTTTATTATAATGATGAAATTGTTGCTGGAACTACTGTTTTTGAAACCGATAGAATAGCGCATTTACAATATATTGCCTCAGAGGATAGACGAAGCAAATTAGGAAGTTTAGATTTTTTGCATATGCAATTAATAAAAAATGTGTTTGCTGATAAATCCTATTTTGATTTTGGTATTTCTAACGAAAATCAAGGGAAAACTATAAATTCTGGATTGATGTTATGGAAGGAAGGTTTTGGTGCAAGAACTGTTACTCAAGATTGTTATAGTATAAATACTGAAAATTATAAAAATATAGATTCCATATTTATATGATAAAGTTTCTAGATTTACATAAAATAAATGCACGATTTGAATCTGAGTTCGACACTAAGTTTCAACAGTTTTTAAATTCTGGGCATTATATTTTAGGAGATCAAGTAAAGTTATTTGAAACTAATTTTTCAACCTATTGTGGTGTGAGTCATTGTATTGGAACAGCCAATGGACTAGATGCTCTTATGCTTATTTTTAGAGCGTACTTGGAATTGGGGAAATTAAAAATTGGAGACGAAGTAATGGTTCCTGCTAATACCTATATAGCGAGTATTTTGGCGATTATTAATTCTGGTTTGAGACCAGTATTAATTGAACCCGATGAAGTGACTTTTAATATTTCAACTTCAGAAATTAAAAAGAATTTAACGCCTAAAGTTAAAGCTATTATGGCAGTCCATTTATATGGTCAGCTGGCTGATATGAAAGGCATCACTCGAATTGCTAATCAGCACAATTTGCTAGTAATTGAAGATGCAGCTCAGGCACATGGGGCTAAAAATAGGCAGAATACATATGCAGGGAATTTATCTAATGTAGCCGCTTTTAGTTTTTATCCATCAAAAAATTTAGGTGCTTTGGGAGACGCTGGAGCTGTAACAACCAATGATAAAGAATTGGCTCATTGTGTCCGCTTATTACATAACTATGGTAGTTCTGAAAAATACGTTCATGAAATTGTTGGATTCAACAGTCGTTTGGATGAGTTTCAGGCATCGATTTTAAATGTTAAATTGGAGGCTTTAAATGGAGACAATTTAAGACGCCGTGAGATTGTCGAACGCTACAGTTCGGAAATACGAAACCCAAAAATAAAATTACCAGAATATAATCAACTTGATAGTCATGTGTTTTATGCTTATGTGATTAGAGTGGATGACAGACAGGATTTTATAGAATATCTTGCAAATCATGACGTAGGATATTTAATTCATTACCCAATTCCGCCACATAAGCAAAACGCTCTTGCGAGCTTTAATGACCTAGCCTTACCAATAACTGAAGCTATTCACAAAAGTGTAGTTAGTATACCAATAAGTCCAGTAATGAGGCATGAAGAAGTTGATACAGTTATTAATGTTATAAATCGTTATTAATTGAAAAAGCTCCTTAATTATATTAATAGCCAGGTCTTATTTAAAGCCGCTAATCTGAATACTGCCACTATTATTACTAAGATTTTTGCTGGTGTTTTAACGTCTAAGGCTATTGCCGTTTTTATTGGAGTAGAAGGATTGGCACTCATAGGAAATATTCGAAACTTTTTAAGCGCTATTCAATCGTTTGCCATTTTGGGATTGTACAAAGGATTGGTGAAAACCATTGCTGAGTATAAAAATGATATGGTTAATCTAAGTAAAACGTTATCAACAGCTTACTATGTTGGATTTGTTTCAACGATACTGATTTCCTTTGTTTGCTATTACAATGCACAAATGATTAATGATTTTTTGTTTTCAGAACATTATAATTATGCATATGTAATAAAGGTCATGGCACTAGCGCTTCCGTTTTATTCATTGAACTTGTTTAGCTTTTCGATTATGAACGGCTTTTCAAATTTTAAAATGCTCTTTATAATCAATATTATTGGTCAGATTTTAGGACTACTGGTTACATTACTATTGATATATCAAAATAATATTGATGGCGCTTTAGTCTCTGCCGTTATTGCACCTTCATTAATCTTCTTAATAACATTAGTCGGTATTATTGGTCGAAAGAGCTTAGTGTCTCAAGTTAGAATTTCTCAAGTGAGTTTTCATATACTAAAGAAATTTGGGCCTTATGCCTTGATGGCTTTAGTGTCGGCAATGGCAATTCCTATGGTTTCAATATTGATTAGAAATTATTTAATCGATGAAATTGGAATTAAGGATGCTGGGTATTGGGAGGCAATGAATAGAATTTCAGATTATTATTTAATGTTTATTTCATCATTAATGACCTTATATATACTGCCAAGATTTAATGAAATAGATAGTAAAAAAGAATTTAGAAAAGAAGTTTTTAGTTTCTATAAATCTATTCTTCCAAAGTTTGGTTTGGGTTTGATAGCGATATATTTCTTAAGACCTTTTATTATTCAACTTGTATTTACAAAAGAATTTGAACCTGTTGAAGATTTGTTTTTATGGCAGCTACTTGGTGATTTTGTAAAAGTTTTGTCTATTGTAATAGCCTATCAATTTATCGCTAAAAAGATGTTTACGCACTTTATAGTAATCGAACTGTTTTTAGTATTCATGCTTTATTTTTCAAGCATATATCTAATCGATATTTTTGGTGTTCAAGGTGCAGTTATGGGGCATTTCGTCACCTATCTTATGCATTATGGCATTATACTTCTTATTTTTGGAAGTTCACTCTTTGGTATTGTAAATGACAAAGAAAGCAATTAGTATTAGGTCTTAGAATTTATCCAAAGCAACTTTCTGAAGTAAATATTCATAATTAAGAAATGCAAAATGTAAGTTGCAAAATAGGCCATAGAAACACCTACAAAGCCATATTGCTTAACAAGTATAAATGTAAAGACGCAAAATGTTACGGCCCAACCTATTTGGAACGCTATAAAAACAGTAGTCTTAGCCTTTGAAATGAGCACGTTTCCTAGAACCCATGCATTTATTTTAATTGCGTCTCCTAATAAGTGGAATAGGATTATAGAATTGATGAGAAGAAATTCTTTGGAAAATATAAAGGTTATTATGAAGTCTTTTAATACATATACACCACACGTAATTATAACTATAATTGGAATACTTAATTTCCAAACCTTAAAAATTTCTTGCTTTAAATCGTTTCCAGAAATATTTGAAAATGTCGGTATTAAGTAGAATTGAAACGTCGTAGTTAAAAATAAAATATACATATTTGATAATCTCCACATGCCTTCCCATGAGCCTGCGTGATTGTCGTCAAATTCATCTGCTAGAAAAAATCTAATAAATAAAGTAGCACTCACCATACATAGAGGACCAGATAAAGTCATAAATGAAAACTTAGTAAGGTTTTTGAAGTGTTCTTTTTTAATCGATGGAACAAGGTCTTTAAATCGAAAGGGTTTAATAGAAGCAATGAAAGATAAGGAGATAAATAAAGCTATAATTTGGTTTATGGCAATCGCATAAAACGCTCCAATGATATTATATTCTATTACGAAATAGATGACTACAGCAGCTGTAAGTATCGAAATAATGATGTTTATGATCACATAGATTTTAATGTCTTTAAGACCATTAAAAACAGACATAAAAAAGTTATGAATGGTATAGGTAATAAAGGAGAACCCGAATACTACTAAGGCGCCGGAAAACTTAATATCTTCGAAAAAATAATTAGAGATTTGATCTTTAAATACGATGGTTATAACACAAACTATGGTTGAAGAAATCAACTGAATTTTAAATGCAGATGCAATAAACTGTTTGTATTTTTTAGGCCGGTCTTTGTATTCGGCTATATATTTAACAACACCTTTCGTGGATCCAAGGTTACTTGAAATATCGGCAATGTTTATGAAGTCTTTTAATTGACCAAGTAAAAACATACCACTGGTTCCAAGATAAACAGCAGTTACTTTGTTTGTTATCAACTTAACAACTAAAGAGATGAAAGTACTTATTCCAGAATAGATGGATGTCTTTATTAAACTCATTCAGCTAATTTAAAATCTGACCATTGATTAAAACCGTCACCAGTAACATCTCTTAAGGTATTAATATCAGCTAAATATAAGTCTTTAATCCATAGTCTGTCTTCTTTTGCTAGTTTTGGATAGGAGCTATCGGATTTTATTTGCTGCATTAAGAATTCAGTGCTGTTTTTTTTGACCATTTGTTTGAACTTACGTGGAATGATTCTATTTATGGGTTTTAAAAATGTCACGTTGCCATTAGTGATTTTTGAAATGATTTGAAAGAGTTTAGGGTATTTTAAAAGGACAGTTTTATTAGATTCCATTTCAGGAACCTGCTCTAGTTTTTGCAAGCCTAAAAATTCAAAACATGAATTTGCAACCTTTAATGGATGATCTCTTAAATCTTCAAAGACTATAATCTTGATTTGAAGTGCTCCAAATTCCTTATAAAAATTTGAAATCCATTTACCATAAAGCCCATACTGAAAATAGTTTTTAAACTTTCCTTCTGCTAAACGATGAGACATATTTGGGCTTATGTTCATGTCACGCTTAATGGCATCTTTTAAATTGGAGTCTTCACTTCCTAAACCTTTTAAATACCAATAGTGTGAATAGATACGGTCGATTGGGTTTCTAAGTACGAAAATGAATTTAGGTTCATCTTTTAAATGGGTTTTGACACGCTCTATGAAATTGGGAAAAAGCATATAAGCTGTGCTCGAATCACCTCGATATGTGGCGTTTGATTTTTGCGAAAAGAGCTCGGTGTATTTATCGTTGTAAACCGAAATATTTTGATCAAAATCTGTATTGATTAAAAAGTAAGGCTCTTTTAATGAAGACATACAAATTTCTGGGTGCAGATTAAGCAAATCATGTAACGTACTTGTGCCTGATTTTGCAGCTCCTGGAATAAAAAGATTAGGATAGTTGTTTGTCATTCGTTTAATTATTATTCCAGACGTCTAAATACTTTTGAGAAATTGCCTTAAATCTATGATGGTCTTCTATAAAACGTCTAGCATTACGAGATATTTCAATTAGGCTTTCAGGATTTAGAATCAAGTGTTCGATTTTTCCTGCAATATATTCAGCATTTGGAAGCGAATTGATGGCCACCGTATCTTCTTTTAAATTATAATAGTCAAGCCATTCTTGCTCTGCACCAGTGAATACAACTTTCCCCTTAGCCATGGCTTCTAACGCGTTGTAACCTTGATCGTATGCGTAAATTTGATCTAATAGTATGTGGCAGTCGTCATAACATTTTATGTAGTCTTTATATGGTACATCATAGGTTATTTTGATATCTACCTTATCGCCATATTTATTCTGAATTATTTCCAAAGCATCTGTAAAAAAAGTATTTCCTTTTTTTATTATAGCCTCTTTATTAACACCATGGAATATTTTGATTTTACCATCTATCTGCATCGGAATATAGTCAATTTTGGAACTATTTATCGGATTTGGAATAAAGCCTAAATAGTTGGCGTTGCCAATTAATGGAAGATGATAATCCATGTCGGAAGCAATAACTCCGTTAACGTTTTTATATAGAAACTGATGCAGTTTTGTAAAATCCGTATTCAAATATTGAAGTTGAAATTGATATAAGTCGTATAGTGATTTATCCTTTAAATAAGGACTCATAATACTGTACCTAAATTTGCCATCCATCATGAATTGTACACATTGATGATCGATACCACATGAAAGTAAGAATAGCTTTTCGTTATGTTTTAAAATCTGTTTTAAAAATTTGATTTCTAATTTTGGAGATGATTTGATAGAAAACTCATTAATGAGTTGTACAACGTCAAAATTTTTGAATTTATTCGAATGTAATTCGGTTTTAAAATAGATCTCCCATGCTGCCAAATTGATTGCTGTGAGTTTGTAAATAGCAGAATTGAGTTTACTTAGAAACTTACTTTGAAAGGAGTGACTAATATTAAGATCAACAGGATAGTTTTTAAAACCGTCGCCATTTCCAATTAGCGTAACATCGTGACCTAGAGCTACAAGTCCTTCTTTAAGAGAATTATGAAGTCTACTGTATTCACCTATCAACAATATTCGCATAAAAAATATTACTTTTAAGCAAAAATAAGAAATCCCTTAACATAGCACTCATTTATGCGATGGCAATAACTTTTGAAATATTAATATCTACTATGCATAAAGACGATTTGGGTTTTCTTGAACCTATTTTTGTCCATAATCGTATGGAAGATTTCAGTATTATTATTGTCAATCAGACAACAAAAGAAAAGTTATTGACCTCTACTCAAACAAATATAAAAGTCATAAACTCTTTTGAAAGAGGATCTCCGGCAAGTCGAAATTTGGCCATTCGAAATGCTACAGCAGATGTGTGTTTAATGTCAGATGATGATATTGTTTATGAACCTAATTTTAAGCAAATAGTTGAAGAGGCATATCAAGATTACCCTGAAGCCGATATGATTTCATTTGAGGCTAATAATGAAGAGGGTCAGTTGTATACCAATTACTTTCCAGAAGGCATGCACAATAAGGCCTCTCTGATGAAAATATTTACATGGGTTATTTCTTTTAAGAGAGAAATTTATAAGGAAAATGAGATCTATTTTAATCACCATTTCGGAGTTGGATCTACTTTTAAAGGCGCCACAGAATATGTGTTTTTAAGAAATGCGTTTGATATTGGGCTAAACATGAGGCATCTTTCAAAAACGATAGTGACGCATCCTAATATTAGTTCTGGAGTTTTAATGGGTAGCGATAATGCGTTTTTTGCCAAAACAGCAATGCAACAAAGGTTTATTGGTAATTTGAGCTATATTTGGTTGGCGAAATATGTGATGTATATGTGGAAGGATAATTACATCGAATTTAAGGAAATCCCAAAAAAATTTAAAATTGGATTACATGGGATTAAAGCATATAAGACATTAAAAAAAACTGGTGAAATAAATAAGATATATGGAATTTAAACTTATAGATATTCCAAAAATTGAAGATCGACGTGGAAATCTTTCGGTAGTAGAGGGCGACTGTGTGCCTTTTGATATAAAACGAGTGTATTATTTATATGATGTGCCTAGTGGTGCATTTAGAGGAGGCCATGCCCATAAAAAATTGTATCAGTTTCTAATCGCACTTAGTGGCAGTTTTGATGTGCATTTAAAAGATGGAAAAGAACAAAAAACAATAACATTGAATAAGCCTAATATAGGGCTTTTAATTGTTCCAGGGACTTGGCGCGAAATCGATAATTTTTCTTCAGGCGCAGTGTGCTTGGTACTTGCCTCAAAGAATTTTGATGAAGATGATTATATTAGAGATTATCAAGACTTCAAAGTTTATAAAGGTTTGTGATACAATTTTGTACCGTTTAAGGACTTTAATTTCAAAAATAACTGAAGTATTTGTTTTGGACACTGCAATAACAATCGTTGTTTAAGATTTAAATTCTCAATCGCTAAACTATTTTTGTAGAATTCGAATAAGGATTTGTTGTTATGTAACTTACTTAAAATGGCAAGTGAAAACCGATTCTTATCTAAAAGCTTTTTTAAATCTTTATTTTCTTTCTCTTCACTTAAGTATTTATCGAATTTTGGTTTTGCATTTAAATCTAAATTCGATTTAGATAGGCTGTTGTTGTTATGATTATAATAAGCCAAAATTTTATTGATGAATACAACGTCATAATGCAACCCAAATCTAATCCATAAATCGGTGTCTTCACCAGATTCTAAATTAGTATCAAAGAGACCCGTTATTTCAATAATTGATGTTTTGAAAACCATACTCGAACTCGTCAATAATTGGTGTTTCAAACTATTTCTAAAATAGTTCAGAACTGTGAACTGAGAATTTACTGAGAAATTATAATCCGAAGCAATAACTTTATTGTCAAATTTATGAGCTAGAGCAGTCGTAAAAATGGATTCATCGGGATATGCTGAAATGGCTAATTTAATAGTTTCTAAAAAGTTTGGTTCCCAGAAATCATCGGCATCTAAAAGTGCTATATAGTTTGTATTCGCCTTCGAGATTCCGTGGTTTCTTGAGGCTGAGACCCCTTTATTCTCTACTGAGAAAATCGTTATTCTTGGATCGTTAAAAGAGTTTATTATGTTTAGGCTTTCATCGGTTGAACCATCATCAATAATAATAATTTCAAAATCTTTAAAACTCTGATGTATGACACTGTTCAAGGTACGTTCAATAAAGGATGCTTTATTAAAAACAGGTATGACTACGGTGAAAAAAGGCATCATTGAGGCGCTATTTGATTCTGGTTTGACTTTTCTAAATCATAATTACAAAGATAAGATAGTCTATAAAATTGAAATAAAGTTATTGAAGGGTCAGCGCCTAATAAATTAGTCTTAAATTGATTTTTGAAATGTTTGAAAATGAGACTAAAAACATAATTGAGTTTTAATCTTTTAAGTTTTATAAAGAGGCCTAGTAAACCATTATCGTTTCCTAAAATTTTATCTTCATTGAGTAGAAAGTGGTAAGTACGCAAAGCGAATTCACTTTTAGTTAAATAAATTTCACTTTTTTCTATGCCTAAATGTTCTACAGCATTGTCAATATGTAGTATTGCGATTTTATCCGTTTGTAATAACGAAGCAAAATACACATCGAATCCATAATCTTTTCGCTTTATTTTAGAATTAAAGTGAATAAACGTGTTTTTATCGATTAGAAAATTAGGCGATGTTATTGTTCGATAGGGTGCTTTATTTCGCTGTGAAGCAGGAATTGATTCTTTGGAGATGCCATAAGTCCATCGTAATAAAAATTCAACATTTGGGCGCTTAGCGTTGTAAGAGATTCCTCCAAATAATGCTTTAACATCAGTATTTAATTGACCCAAATAATTCTTGATAAATGAATTTTCACATGGCATCGTATCAGCATCTAAAAAAAGCAAATATTCATACTTTGCTGACTCTGCGAGTAATTGACGTGTTATTTCGCGTCCGTTATTCTGTTGCGAAATGGAATAGGAAACATTGGATAATTTGTTTATAGATTTGTTGTTCTCGATGAATTCTAAAGACGAATCATCATCCAGACACTTAATTTCAAATGTAATATCAGAATCAAGTAATTGCTCATGTAATTCATCTACAAGTGCGACAATATTATAATTATAAACAGGAATTAAAACTGACAGCATTAAATATTCGTTAATAGTCAAAAGTACATTTTTTTATTTTTAAATCTGCCCAAGATTTAAATCTGATTTTCCATTTCATTTAATGGTATAGTAATTGCATTTTTGTAACTATGAAACAATGCATGACACTCCTATTTCTTATTCTGAATATTGTTGGATATGCTCAGCAAGTATTTCATGTCTTTCCTTTAAATCATTATGCTACACCAGGAACTGAATTTGGGAATGGAAGTATGCAAAACCCGTGGGACTTGCAAACAGCGATAACTCAATTACCTTCTGCTGTCAACGGTGGAGATACCATTTGGCTGCATGAAGGTGTTTATGATGGTAAATTTATTTGTACACTTCAAAGCACAAATGCTGAAAAATTCGTCACGATTTCGGCTTATAAATCAGACACTGTTATCCTAAACGGAAACGTAGCATCTAACAATAAGGCGGTTTTAGAAGTGAAGGGGCAGCGCGTCATTTTTAAAAATTTGGAGATTACGTTTTTAGGGAATTATTCTAGACATGTAAAAGATAAAGAGTTTCAAAGAACAGATGGCATCAATCATACGTCGGGTGAAGATTGTCAATTCATAAATTTAAAAATACACGATAATCCAGGATCAGGTTTTGGTTCTTGGAAATTTACAGGAGGAACGACAATCTACGGTTGTGAAATTTATAACAACGGATTTTTTTCTGAAGTAAGAGGACGAGGTGCAGGAATATATGTTCAAAATATAAGCGATAAGACTAGAAGCATCATAAACAATACCATTTTTAATAATTATTATATGGGAATTGAAGTCTGGTCAGCTGGAAAAAACGCCAAAAATTCATTTGTAAAAAACATGCTTTTACAAGACAATGTTGTTTTTAATAATGGTTCTGCTGGCAATCACTTTAAAAACAACCTTATAATTGCAACTGATGATAGAAATGGTGTTAATTGTGCCTCAAATATTAGTGTTATCAATAATGTGTTTTACCATAACATCAATGCCGCTGTGAACGCTAAAGGTGATGCAGGCTCAGTCATGTTAGGGCGAAATAAATTTTCTCCGCTTAAAAATGTAACCTTGAAAGGGAATAAGATATATGGAGGGAATAATGCATTGAGAATTCATGTCTCAGATTCACTTGTTTTTGAAGATAATGTGGTTTACGGAGGCTATGTGCACCTTTATAAAGAGGCTATACACTCGATGCATACCTGGAAGTTTAATAACAACACTTACTTTTCTAAGAACACACGAAATTTTAGAATAATTGATCATAAAGATTTCACATTTGATACCTGGAGATTTGCTTTTAATATAGATAGCGGAAGTGCTTGGAAAAACTTAAAGCAGTTTCAAAGCGAACAGGTCTTACAAGTCAATAGAAATAAATATGATGACTCAGACTTTAATGTGGTTCTTATGAATGTGCAAGGGCTAGATGTAGATGTCGATTTTTCAAGTTATAATATTAAAGAAGGATCTGACTATAAAATTGTAGATATCGAAAATCCGAATGTCGTTATTAAGGCAGGAACATTAAATAGTGATGCAATCGTGATATTCCCTATGAACATGGTCCATTTAGAAAGGCCTAAACATAATACATTCGCTCAAAAAACACCTTCAAGCTTTGGGGTATTTCGTGTGAAATTTAATAAAGATATTACAACGTCTAATGCGCCTAAAACAGTATTTGGACGATTTTTCAAATGGCTAGGATTTTAGCCTTTTCGTTGCACCACTTCAAAAACTTTATTTTCATCACATTTGAGCGTTTTACTAGGATATTTTAGTAATAGCGCATAATCGTGAGTCGCCATTAAAATGGTATTCCCATTATTATTAATGTCGCGTAACACTTCCATGACTTCAATACTAGTTTGAGGGTCTAAGTTTCCTGTGGGCTCATCGGCTAGTATCAATTCTGGTTCGTTAAGTAATGCTCTTGCAATAGCAATACGCTGTTGTTCACCACCAGATAATTCGTGTGGATATTTAAACCCTTTCGTTTTCATTGCAACTTTATCTAATACTTTTTCAATGCGATCTGAAATTTTAGATTTGTCTTTCCAGCCTGTAGCTTTAAGGACAAATTCTAAATTTCCGTTTATCGTACGATCTGGGAGTAACTTGAAGTCTTGAAATACGATGCCCAATTTCCGTCTTAAAAAAGGAATCTCACTTTCTTTTAAAGTTCTTAAATTAAAATCTACAATAGAACCTTCACCTTCACTCAATTGTAAATCGCCATAAAGTGTTTTCATAAAACTACTTTTCCCACTTCCTGTTTTACCTATTAGATATACGAAATCTCCTTTTTGCATTTCAAAATTCACATCGGATAGAACCATGCTATCACCTTGAAAAATTGAAGCGTTTTTTAATTGTAAAACAGTCTCAGGCATTTTTTGAACTCGTTTTTAGTGAGTTGTAAATGTATTGTTTTAATCACACTTTTAAAAGCAGTAATAGAAAACTATAAAATATTTTTTTTAGTATTTGATAACTTCGTTTATAATTATAAATTAATTCTATCGTTATAAGATTTATATTGATTTATCTTTGAACTTCAACAAAAAACGAACTTAATGACTAGCAAAAAAATCATTGTTTTAGTAAGTTTTGTATTACTAAACTTTTATAGTTATTCTCAACAATCGGCAATTTATACAAGTACTTTAGTAGACTACCAAAAGGCCCTTACTTTGTATAATAATAAGCAATATCAAGCAGCGCAATCCATGTTTGATGTTATCAGAGATGAAACAAGAGACGAGACTTTGGAATCGGATTGCGCGTATTATATCGCGAATTGTGCAGTAAGATTGAATCAACAGAATGCAGACAACTTAATACAAGATTTTGTAGAATCTTATCCTACAAGTACCAAACGAAATACAGCATTTCTAGACGTGGCCAATTATTATTTTACAAATGGGAAATATGCCTATGCTAGAAAATGGTATGAAAAAGTAGACGAAGAAAGTATTGCACGATCGGAACATGATCATTTTTATTTTAACTATGGCTATTCTTTATATGTGACTGGTAATGAAGTAGGTGCTCAAAAGTATTTAAATCGTGTGGTAAACTCAAAAGAGTTTGGTTCCCAAGCAAAATATTATATCGGTTTTATGGCATATGAGGGAGACGACTATGACAAAGCAACTGAATATTTTGAGCAAGTAGGCGATCAAGAAAAATATCAAGAAAAGCTATCTTATTATCAGGCAGATCTCAATTTTAAGCTTGGAAATTTTGAAAAGGCTATTGAATTAGCAAAAGAACAATTAGCAAAGAGTGATGCTAATGAAGTTTCTGAACTTTCGAAAATAATTGGTGAAAGCTATTTTAATTTGCAGCAATATGCGGAATCGATTCCTTATTTAAAGGCGTATAAAGGTAAACGAGGTCGCTGGAATAATACAGATTATTATCAGTTAGGCTATGCCTATTATAAGCAGAGTGATTTTGAAAATGCGATATCAGAATTCAATAAAATTATCGATGGTAATAACGCTGTTGCACAAAATGCCTATTATCATTTGGGAGAAAGCTATATCAATTTAGATAAAAAACAAGAAGCGCTAAATGCTTTTAGAAATGCATCTCAATTGGATTTCGATTTGAAGATTCAAGAAGATGCTTGGTTAAATTATGCGAAGATTAGTTATGAGATTGGAAATCCATATCAATCCGTACCTCAAGTACTGACTGGTTATCTTGAAAAATATCCCGAAACGAATTATCATGAAGAGATTGAAACCCTCTTAATTGATTCCTATATTACATCTAAAAACTATAAAGAGGCACTCGTTTTGTTGGAAGGAAAGCGCAGTTTTGAAAATAGAGTAGCCTTTCAAAAAGTGGCTTTTTATAGAGGGATAGAAGTATATAATGACATCAATTATAATGAAGCCAAGGTTTTATTTGATAAATCCATAGAGGAAGCCAAAGATGCTAGGTTTACCACAAGAGCAACATTCTGGAAAGCTGAAACCGACTATCATTTGACTAATTATAATGATGCCTTGGTTGGGTTTAAGCAGTTTCAACTTCAGTCAGACGCATCTTCTACTAAAGAAATAGAAAACATCGACTATAATTTGGCTTACACGTATTTTAAACAGAAAAATTACACCAAAGCAACAGAACATTTTCAAAAGTTTATCGCTGCAAAAAACGAAGATAAATTAAGATTAAACGATGCGTATTTGAGATTAGGAGATGGTTACTTTGTATCGAGTAATTATAGTGAAGCCATTACTGCGTACGAAAAAGCGATAGAAATAAATGAAATTGAATCCGATTATGCTTTTTTTCAAAAATCAATGAGTTATGGATATGTTGGTCAAGGAGACACAAAGATTCAGTCTTTAAACACATTCATAGAGAGTTATCCAAGATCTTCATTACGAGATGATGCAATGTATGAACTTGGTAATTCGTACGTAAAACTAAACGAGAGTAATAAAGCGATGGCAATGTATGATCGTTTAAATTCAGAATATCGTAATAGTATCTTTATACCTAAATCATTACTACGTCAAGGACTTTCGTATTATAATGAAAATGACAACGAACATGCATTGGATAAGCTTAAAAAAGTTGCTAATAAATATCCAGGAACTGAAGAGTCTCTCCAAGCTGTTGCTACTGCACGTTTAATTTATATTGATATTGGTCGTGTTGATGAATACGCAGATTGGGTAAAAACCTTAGATTATGTTAATGTTACTAATGTCGAATTAGACAATACCATGTATTTAGCTGCAGAAAAACAATTTCTCAATAATAATACAGATAGTGCGATTCGACAGTTTAATAAATATTTGAATGAATTTCCAAACGGTATTCACGCGTTAAAATCTCATTTTTATGTTGCAGAGCTTTATTATAAAAAAGACTTGCCAGAAAATGCGCAACCTCATTACAAAAATGTAGTTTCAAAACAAAAAAGTGAATATACCGAACAAGCGCTAGTTAGGCTTTCTGAAACCTATTTAAATCAATCCAATTGGAATGAATCAATTCCATTATTGGAGCGACTGGAAACAGAAGCAGACTATCCACAAAATATAACCTACGCCCAATCTAATTTAATGAATGCTTACTATCAATTGGACACTTATAGCTCGGCAGTTATTTATGCTGAAAAGGTATTAGAAAATTCCAAAATTGACAATAAAGTAAAAAGTGATGCGCAAATAATTATTGCAAGATCAGCTATAAAAACAGGGAATGAAGACCGCGCAAAATCAGCCTATTCACAGGTGGAGAAAATTGCAACAGGAGCTTTGGCAGCTGAAGCATTGTACTATAATGCATATTTTAAAAATAAAGAAGGACGTTATAAGGCGTCCAATACAACAGTTCAGAAATTGGCAAAAGACTATTCAAGTTATAAATATTATAGCGCCAAAGGGTTAGTGCTGATGGCAAAAAACTACGATGCATTGAAGGATGCGTTCCAAGCTACATATATCCTAGAAAGTGTTATCAAAAATTTTGCAGAATTTGATGATGTCGTTTCAAATGCGCAACAAGAATTAAATAAAATCAAAACTGAAGAGGCAAAAACAAACGCTTCTGTAGAAACAGAACAGAATTAATTCATCACTCAAAACACAAATCATGCTTAAGCAAATAAAATATATTATAACAGTAGGGCTTATCGTTCAAGTCAGTCAATCTTTTGGACAGGAGCGAAAGCAAACTAATGACACTATAGATACGCAAGTTGTCAATGTAGTGAAACCTTATACACCCACTATTTCTGATGCGTTTAAAGTAAAAGAAACAGCCTCTTTAGATGATGAAACTACAGCAACAAAAAAGGATATAAAATATAATATATTTTCTATTCCAGTGGCATCTACGTTTACACCAGCAAAAGGAAAGGCAGCTAAAGTTGATAAGGAAAAAGAAGTAAAATTATACGATAATTATGCGTCCTTAGGTTTCGGAACCTATACATCAATATTGGGCGAGGTATATCTTAATCATGCACTGAGTAGAACGGAACGTGTTGGAGGATATCTCAGTCATCATTCATCTCAAGGCGGAATTGAAGGCGTGCTATTAGATGACGATTTTTCTAAAACAAATGTCAATGTAAACTATAATAAAAAACAAAGCGACTTTGATTGGAATATTGATGGCGGATTTGAATTGCAATCGTATAACTGGTACGGCATACCTCAACCTACTTTTGATGAAAGTACAACGGATATGTTAGATGTTAAACATTCATTTTATAGTGCCTATTTTGGAGGAGAAGTTAATTTTGAAGATGCTATTATTAATAAAGGAAGTGTGCTTTATAGACGTTTTGGGGATGATCAAAGTTCTGGTGAGAATAGGTTTGTGCTTAAAACCGAATTCGATATTCCTGTGCAGGATGAGTTAATTTCAACGAATGTTACTTTAGACTATATTGGAGGAAGTTTTGAAAGAAATTATTTCTCCGAAGATCAGATTAAATATGGAAATTTCACGGTTAGTGCTGCACCTAGTTATCAAATGAAAGAAGATGATTTAACCGTTAACCTTGGGGTTAATTTGGTGTATCTAAATGATACCGAATTCGGTGATAATAAATTCTTTATATATCCGAATATTTCAGCTAGTTATCGTTTGGTTGATGAAATTCTTATTGCTTATGGTGGCGTTCAAGGTGGACTGATTCAAAATTCATATTATGATTTTGCCAATGAAAATGCATTTGTATCGCCTACACTATACATTGTCCCAACCGATCAAACCTATCATGCATCCATTGGTTTAAAAGGGAAGCTATCTAATACGATGAGTTATAATGTTAAAGGACAGTATTTCGCAGATAAGGGCAAGGCGATGTTTAAGTCAAACGGTATCCTAGGTGGTGCGTCTGAAGATTTTCAATATGGGAATTCCTTTGGATTAGTGTATGATGATGTGAATACCTTTGCCATTGGAGGAGAATTGAATGTGGATGTGAATCGAAATTTTAAATTGGCCTTAAAAGCAGAGTATTTTAATTACAATACAGATTCGGAAGCCGAACCATGGAATCTTCCAGATATAAAAGGGTCTTTGTTTCTAGATTATCAAATAGATGAACATTGGTTCGCTGGAGGAGGAATATATTATGTTGGAGAACGCAAAGATGTGTTGTTTCAAACAGGATTAGTAGATCCCTTAGTGTTTCCTCCATCACCAATAACTGTAACCTTAGATAGTTATTTTGATGCTAATGCTCATGTTGGATATAAAGTCAACGATTATTTGTCTGTATTCGCTAAAGCAAATAATATTGCCAATCAAGAGTATCAACGTTGGATCAATTATCAAGTCCAGGGAATTCAATTTTTGGCAGGCGCTACATTTCAGTTTGACTTCTAGTCGCAAAATATCTTGACTTCTAGCGGCAAAACGTCATTCTGAACTTGTTTCAGGATCTCATAAAATTTGTTATTAAAAGCGAATAGATAATCAGTTTTATAAAATATTAATAAGATAATTGCCAAAAGCGTTCAAATCGAACGCTTTTATTATTTTTACAGAAACCAACTCATATTAAAATGAAATACATTCTTTTAATTTTCACACTACTTATTGTTCTCTCTTGTGAACAAAAGGAACAAGTAGATGCTATCGTTATTAATGCGAATGTATATACGGTAAATGAAAGTTTTGATACTGCGGAAAGCATTGCTATAAAGGATGGAAAAATAGTTTATGTTGGTAGTAATGATGAGGTTTTTAAAGCATTTGGCTCTGAAAATATTATAGATGCAAATGGACAAACCATTGTTCCAGGATTTATAGACGCACATTGTCATTTTTTAGGACTTGGAACAAATCAACAGTCTGTAAATTTGGTGGGAACTGAAAGTTTTGAGGACGTCATGAAACGCGTTTTAGATTTTCAAAAGGAACGCAGTCAAGACTATATTCTTGGAAGAGGTTGGGACCAAAATGATTGGGAAGATAAAACGTTTCCTGATAATGTACTGCTTAATAAATTATTTCCAAATACTCCCGTGGTATTGACTAGAATTGATGGACATGCTATATTGTGTAACGAAGCAGCATTAAAATTAGGGAATGTAACGGCAACTAGTAACATAGATGGAGGAGAAGTAATCTTAAAAAATGGTCAGCTTACTGGAATATTAGTAGATAATGCTGAGAATTTAGTTATGAAATTCTGGCCAAAACAAACTAGAGCTGAGAAAATAAAGGCCTTGTTAGATGCACAAAAATTATGTTTTGATTTAGGACTAACAACAGTTGATGATGCCGGATTGGGAATTGAAGCCATTGAAATAATCGATAGCTTGCAAAAAGCTGGTGATTTGAAAATGAGAGTTTATGCCATGGTGTCTGCGACTAGTGAAAATTTAGACTACTATTTAAATAAAGGCATTGTAAAAACAGATCGTCTTAATGTGCGATCATTTAAAGTTTATGCTGATGGTGCGCTAGGTTCAAGAGGTGCAATGCTTCGAGAGCCATATAAGGACAAACATGGGCACTATGGATTGATGGTAACCAGTATTTCTGATTTGCAAAATACAGCTAAACGGATCTCTAATTCGGAGTTTCAAATGAATACGCATGCTATTGGTGATTCGGCCAATCATGCCATATTACAAACATATAAGAAGGTTTTGCAAGGAAAATCAGACAGACGTTGGAGAGTCGAACATGCACAAGTGGTGTCTCCAGAAGATTTTAAATTATTTGAAAATATTATACCTTCAATTCAACCAACACACGCAACTTCAGATATGTACTGGGCTGAAGACCGTTTAGGTAGTGAACGTGTAAAAGGTGCATATGCTTTTAAAGAACTACTCAATGCGAACGGAAGAGTAGCCTTGGGTACCGATTTCCCTGTAGAATATGTGAGTCCGTTTTATACGTTTTATGCCGCTGTGGCAAGACAGGATTTAAAACATTTTCCTGAAGAAGGTTATCAAATGGAAAATGGCCTATCACGAGAAGAGACCCTTAAAGGGATGACTATCTGGGCAGCCTACTCGAATTTTGAAGAAAATGAAAAAGGGAGTATTGAAATTGGAAAATTCGCAGACTTTATTATTCTAGATAAAGATATCATGACAGTTGATGTTTCTGAAATTCCTCATATAAAGGTAAAAAGCACCTATCTTGCTGGTGAACTTCAATAGTGTTTATAACCTGAGTGCGACGTAAGGATGAATACATGTCGCTAATAATAAGCGGTTTAAAATATAGTGTCATTGCGAATTTTACTTTTTTCAAGAAAAATGTGGCAATCTCACTATCACTAAGCAGATTGCCACAGTCATACCTCCTTCGCAAAGACGTATCTGATGGATATTGAACAATTATCGTTTTTACTTACGTCGCACTCAGGTTTATAGCAAACTTAATTTCGCTAGGAAATCATGATGTTCACCAGTGGCAATTTTTTCACATGTCAAACCAATAGATTCACTTACTTTTTTTAAAGTATCGAAATCTAAATATAACCACTTCATTGGCAGTTCATCTTCCCCTTTATAACTAAGAAAATAATCCAATTCTCCATAGTAATTGGCATTCGTATCAATCCATAATCCGCCATCATCATCTTCATACATATATTTAATATCAGAAGAGTCTATTAGGATTTGACCATTAGGGTTTGTGATGGATTTTAAATGATTTAGATATGTAGATACCTGAGCCAATTCTTGAAAAATTCCTGTGCCATTCATCAATAATAGAATAGTATCGAAAGATTCGGTTTCATCAAAAAGGTTTATCAATTCAGTATTTAAAACACCGCGTTTATTTGCAACTTCTATAGCACCTTTAGAAACATCAATACCTTTAACCGAAAATCCTTTCTTTTGTAAATACAAACTATGACTTCCAGAGCCACAGCCTACATCTAACACTTTGCCTTTTGCTAAATGCAATGCTTTTTGCTCGATGGATGGCATCTGTTTAAAGCTTCTGAACAAATATGGAAGCGGTAATTCATCAGCATCAGAGATATTAGTAGACGTGATAAGATCTACTGTGTATAAATCATTTTGATAATCTAATAAGGCTTGTCCAAAAAGGTCTTTCATAAGTAATTCAATGTGAAACTTGTCTAAACAAGTTGTGGTAATCTATTGGGTTTTATTTGTCATGTTGAGCATTACTGAAATATAAAATATATTTGATATTGAAAGTAGTAAGCGAAGCTTAACGAAACATCTCATAATTTTTGATTCTTCATTTTATTCAGTATGACAAGTTTGCGTATTTTTGCTAAATGCAAGACCAAATTAATCATCTTCCAAAGATGGCCAAAGATAAGGATAAGGAAAATAAAACCTTCTTTACCAAGCTAAAAAAAAGGCCACCCAAACAACTCGATTACTTAATGCAAGATTTGCATGAAAAGGAGTTTGAAAAGACCGATTGTTTGAAATGTGCAAATTGTTGTAAAACTACGGGACCATTGTTTACCGATAAGGATGTTGAACGCATAGCAAAGCATTTCAAGATGAAGTCGCATAAGTTTATTGATCAGTTTTTGAGAGTTGATGAAGACAACGATTATGTGCTACAATCTGTACCGTGTACCTTTTTAGGTTCTGATAATTATTGCTCTATATACGAGGTCAGACCAAAAGCTTGTCGCGAATTTCCACATACAGATCGAAAGAAGTTTCAGCAAATTTCAGATTTGACTTTAAAAAATGTTTCTATTTGTCCGGCTGCTTATAATATTGTTGAAGAAATGAAGAGACGTATTAAGCTTTGATTTTTTAGTATCTTTAAAATCAAAATCTCACACATTTGGAACTTATATTAGATTATTTTGAACATATTCCACGTTTACACAGGAGTCTTATTATAGTTGGCGGATTAACCTTCTTTTGGTTGTTAGAAGGCGCTTTGCCTTTATTTAGATTTAAATATAATAAATGGAAGCATGCTGTCCCTAATATCTTTTTCACGATCACAACTATTGTCATCAATTTGGGACTGGCCGTTTTATTATATATGACTTCCGAATGGGTAGTGACAAACAATTTTGGAATTTTAAATTGGATGCCAGAAGTTCCGACTTGGTTATATCTGGTTCTTGGACTACTTCTTATGGATTTAATTGGAGCGTATGTTCCTCATTTTATTGAGCATAAAATAAGACCTTTGTGGATGATTCATCTGGTGCATCATACAGATCATAAGGTAGATACTACTACGGCAAACAGACATCATCCATTAGAAAGTATGATTCGTTATATGTTTACACTCATTGGTGTTATAATTATGGGTGCTCCTATTGGTATTGTAATGATGTATCAATCCTTATCTATAGTGGCAACCCAGTTTAGTCATGCCAATATTAAATTGCCGAAAAAGGTTGATGATTTATTAAGTTATTTCCTAGTCTCACCAGATATGCATAAAGTGCACCATCATTACAGGCTGCCTTATACCGATTCTAATTATGGGAATATTTTTTCAGTTTGGGATCGTATGTTTGGTACCTTTATGAAATTGGATCGTGATTCTATAATTTATGGGGTAGATGTATTTCCAAATGAAACTACCAATAGTAATGTGAAAGATTTATTATTGCAACCCTTTCAAAAATTTCAAAAACCTACTTTCAATCCAGATTCTGATTAATGACGTATTTGGCTAAACGCATTCAAAACCCCTAGTTTTCAACAGGTTATTAACAATTTTCGTTCGTTCCTCTAGCTTTTTTGTAGTTCATAGATTATTTTGTCATTACTAGATGTATTCTGTATAGTTTTATTGACAGGGATTACAAAATGATATTAGTTCTATTATGTTGACATTAATAGAATTTTTTTATGAGAACACTTTTACTTTTAGGCTTTATAAGCATTGCTTTGCTATCCTATAATTCAGCTTTTGCTCAATTCAATGCTTCGATTATGCATGATGATTTTGCATTACTCGAAAAAAATGTGAATGTTAGAGCTAGTAGTTTGATTCATAGATTGAATGCTACTAAAGATACTTTAATTCTATCTAGTCACAAAAAAATAAATAGAGTCTATTCAGTCAACATGAATTATGAGCGTGAAGTGCAAGCAAATATTAACGCTACATTTTTTAAAGTGCCACTTACAAAATTAAGTCAAGGAAAGCACGTGTTTGTAGTCGTTCAATCGCCATTAAGAATAATCTTTGTAATTAAAATTCTGAAAGATAATACCATCATCTTACCCCCAAATGAAATAAAACTTACGGCACTCCAAAAGGAAGACCATTAGATTATTTGTAGATTAAATATTCAGTTCTCATTGTATCGTAATGATCTAAACCGCTTTGCCAAGACTTTCTAATTTCAGATGCCGATAACCCTTGTTCAATTTGTAGTTGTAATTGTTTAGTTCCAGCAAGTTTTGTAAAAAAAGCATTGAAGAATTTTTCTTTCTCTAAAGTATTATGATAGGCTTTAATAAGATACTCTAAATTTATTGAGGAAAGCCTATCTGTATTGCTTAAGTCTTCTCCATAGCATAGAATCTTTTCATGCTTTGGGTGTTTGGCTCCTTCATTTGGTGAAGGAAGGAACTTAAAGTTATACACGTTTTTTCTTAAATATGGGCTTCCATAAATTTGGAATTGTTTAGACGTACCGCGTCCAGCACTTACAGTTGTGCCTTCAAAAAAGCATAAACTAGGATATAAATTTATGGCCTTGTCATTTGGTAAATTTGGTGATGGTTTAATTGGAAGACTATAAGCGGTTTGATGTGTATAGTTTTTCATTGGTATCACCGTAATATCACATTTAATATTATTTGCTAACCAACCTTCGCCGTTAATCATTTTTGCATATTCGCCAATAGTCATACCATGTACCACTGGAATAGGATGCATACCAACAAAACTTTGATGTTCCATCTCTAAAATAGGACCATCTACATAATGGCCATTCGGATTCGGTCTATCTAAAATAATCAAAGGAATATTAGCTTCAGCACAAGCTTCCATAACGTAATGCAAAGTAGAAATATAAGTGTAAAATCGCGCCCCAACATCTTGTAAGTCAAAAACCATGATATCAATGGCTGTAATTCCTGAGTCAATGTCTTTCTCGTATTTTTCTGTTTCTTTTATTTGCTCTAATTTCGGTTTTTTATTGGCAGAATATAATGATACAATCGGTAAACCTGTTTTAGGGTCTAAACCATCTTTTACAACTTCTCCAGCATCAGCTTTTCCCCTAAACCCATGCTCTGGCGAAAACACTTTGTCAATTGTAATATGTAATGATAATAAAGAATCAACAATATGAGTAAAACCTTCTTCCTTAAAAATAATGGAGGATTGATTAGCAACTATTCCAATGCGTTTTCCTTTAAGTAATGGTAGATATTCTTGAATTTGATTAGCACCTACAACTAATTCACTTTCTGATAAAAGTTTATTGTCATCCTGAACTTGATTCAGGATCTCATCATTATCGACTAAATTATTGTTCGTTTTAGAAGCACATGAAATCCCTATTAAAACAAATAATAAAACTGTATTTTTGAAGACCTTTAAACGCATATGTTAATTTGAATTACGAGTTTTTTATAGCTAAACGCATTATTGGTAGTAAAGCGTATAAAAGTAGTGTATCGGCACCAATTATAAAAATTGGAATTACTGCCATTGCTATAGGTATTATTGTCATGCTCATTGCGATTGCAACGGGTTTAGGACTTCAGGAAAAAATACGTGAAAAAGTAGTCGCATTCAATGGTCATGTGTCCATTACAAATTATGATTCTAATGTGTCTGATGAATCTCAGGTACCAATTTCTACAGATCAAAAGTTCTATCCAGAATTTAAAAGTGTAACAGGTATAAAACATATTCAGGGCGTTGCTTCTAAATTTGGTTTAATTAGAACCGAATCTGACTTTGAAGGTATTGTTGTGAAGGGTGTTGGTGCGGATTATAATTGGACGTATTTTCAGGATTTTTTGAGAGAAGGCCGCCTCCCAGTTTATGGACAAGAGATGAGCCAAGAAGTCATTATTTCTAAGTATTTGGCCAATCGATTAAACTTTAAACTAGGCGATAGTTTTCAAACGCTATTCGGAGATAATATTAACGCAATGCCCAGAATTATTCAATACCAAATTGTAGGAGTTTACGATTCAGGTTTTGAAGAATTTGATAAGACCTATATCATTGGTGATATTCGACACATTCAGCGTTTAAATAAATGGTCGGCAGATCAAGTTGGCAATTTTGAAGTGTTTATAGATGACTTCTCTAAACTCACAGAAAAAGGGACCGAAATTTACAAAGCCACACCATCAAATCTCGACGTTCAAACTGTAGAACAGAAATATGGCTCTATTTTTGAATGGATCAAAATCTTCGATAATAATACCTATGGGATAATAGGAATTATGATCCTAGTTGCTGGAATTAATATGATAACTGCACTGTTAGTTCTCATATTAGAGCGCACACAAATGATAGGCATTTTAAAATCTCTAGGAAGCTCAAACTGGAGTATCCGTAAAGTATTTCTTTATAACGCTGCATATCTCATTGGACTTGGTTTATTCTGGGGAAATAGTATCGGATTGGGACTATTGTTCGCACAACGTTATTTCGGGCTTTTGAAATTTCCTAACCCAGAGCAATATTACATGTCAATTATTCCAGTTCAAATTGGATTAGATTATATTGTTTTGCTGAATGTAGGTACATTTATAGCGTGCCTGATTCTGCTTATAGTGCCATCCTATATCATTACCAAGATTTCACCAATAAAAGCAATTCGCTTCGAATAATTTGGGCGTTCCCCTCTGGGTCAGGCTCTCACAAGTCGCTCTTTTCAAGGAGCTCCAACATACGCCTGCACTGAGCGCAGTCGAAGTGCTCCATCCTTAACGCAATAAAATAACGCATTTAACTTTTTACAATTTGCTTTTTGCTATTTTTGTGCCTTTAAAATAGACTATGGAATACGCAAATAATATCCTCGAAACTATTGGGAATACACCTTTAGTAAAACTTAATAAATTGACAGCAGATTTACCATGTTTGGTTTTGGCTAAATACGAAACCTTCAATCCTGGGCATTCTACCAAAGATAGGATGGCTTTAAAAATGATTGAAGACGCCGAAGCTGATGGACGATTGAAACCAGGCGGAACTATTATTGAAGGCACTTCCGGAAATACCGGAATGGGATTGGCACTTGTCGGGATTATAAAAGGCTACAAGTGTATTTTTGTAATAAGCGATAAGCAGTCTAAAGAGAAGTGTGATATCTTAAGAGCACATGGCGCTGAGGTTGTGGTCTGTCCAACAGATGTTGAGCCAACAGATCCAAGATCGTATTATTCAGTATCAAAACGCTTAGGCGAAGAAACGCCAAATTCTTGGTACGTGAATCAATATGATAATCCGTCGAATGCAAAAGCACATTACGAAAGTACAGGACCAGAAATTTGGAAACAAACCGATGGTAAAATCACGCATTTTGTGGTTGGTGTTGGTACTGGTGGAACGATTTCAGGGGTTGGAAAATATTTAAAAGAGCAAAATCCAGATGTCAAAATTTGGGGTATTGATACCTATGGTTCGGTATTTAAAAAATATCATGAAACGGGTGAGTTCGATGAGAATGAAATCTATCCCTATGTAACTGAAGGTATAGGTGAAGATATATTACCTGAGAATGTCGATTTCGATATTATTGATGGCTTTACTAAAGTAACAGATAAAGACGCCGCTGTGTATACACAATTGCTTGCAAAAGAAGAAGGCATGTTTTTAGGGAATTCTGCAGGAGCGGCAATAAAGGGACTATTGCAACTTAAAGATCAATTCTCTAAAGATGATGTTGTGGTTATTTTATTCCACGATCATGGCAGTCGTTATGTTGGAAAAATGTACAACAACGATTGGATGAAAAAAATGGGTTATATAGATTAATCCATCACTATAAAACTTAAAACCTGAACCTAAACGTTCAGGTTTTTTTTGTATACCTTTATTACTTTATTTACCAAACTTATTTTTAATGAAAACTATATTTTTATGTCTCATGACATTCATGTGTTCAATTACATTTGCACAAACCGAAACGGATACCATTACCACTAAATCTGGATTGAAATATTATTTCACCCATCGTGGTGAAGGCACAGCAATTGATTCAGGAAAAGTTGCCATACAACATTATACAGTTTGGTTGTCTAATGGTGAGAAGTTGGACTCTTCAAGAGATAAAAATGAACCTTTAGCTAGTGAACATCCAACTACTGGATTGATAAAAGGAATGAACGAAGCAATATCCTTAATGAAAATTGGCGATCGTGGTATTTTTATTATGCCGTATCAATTGGCTTATGGTGAAAAGGGAAGAGGTTCAATACCGCCTAAAGAAACACTGACTTTTGATATCGAACTCTTAGAAATGAGAGATAGTTCATTACAAAAGGAACTGATGGCAGTACTTTTTGAAGACCCAAAAGCAGAAGATACCAAACCTAATCTTAAAGCAGCTCTCGAATTGTTTAGCACATTACAGGCGAATAATTTTAAAGACTTATATCTATCTGAAGGTGATTTAAATAGCATTGGATATCGATTGTTAAAAAAATTCCCGAATGAGGCTTTGTCAATTTTCAAATTGAATGTTGAACTATATCCAAATGCCGGGAATCCTCATGATAGTTTAGCCGAAGCGTATATGACTTTAGGCGATAATGATAATGCAATTAAACATTATGAAAAGGCACTAGAGCTCGATCCTGAAAATGAAAATGCTAGAAACATGCTGAGAGATCTTAAAAAACACTAAATTAAAATTGAATTTATTTCTATTGGATTCATACATATCTAAGACTGAGTCTGATTATGATTTAGTTTTAGTGTTGTGATATCAAATTTTCTCTTATTTTAGTTGAATGAGAGAAAATTTTCTACACTATATTTGGAAACATAAAAAATTTGACGTCGTAAATTTACGTACAACGCAGCTTCAATCTATTACATTGGTGACTGTAGGTCAGCATAACCCTAATTCTGGTCCCGACTTTTTCAATGCAAAACTTAAAATAGACCAGCAACTTTGGGCAGGAAATGTAGAGATTCATGTAAAATCAAGTGATTGGTACTTACATCATCATGAGAAAGATTCGGCCTATGATAATGTGATTCTTCATGTGGTCTATGAACACGATACAGAAATATTTAGAAAAGACAATTCGACAATTCCAACTTTAGAAATCAAGGGTTATATTGACGTTCGACTTGTTAATTCATATGAAAAGCTTTTTTCAAAAGGGGAAAAGTGGATTAACTGTGCTCAAGACTTTAACGAAGTAGATGATTTAATTTTAAATAATTGGTTAGAGCGTATGTATATTGAGCGTTTAGAACAAAAATCTGATCTAGTTGAAACCTTACTTCATAATTCAAATAATGATTTGGAGGCTACCCTATTTAAATTAATTGCTAAGAATTTCGGATTAAAAGTTAATGGCGCAGCTTTTTACAGCTTATCGAAATCTATTGATTTCTCCGTAGTAAGAAAAATTCGAACGAATCCCGTTGAACTAGAAGCCCTGTTTTTTGGTCAGGCTAGACTTTTGGAACGAGAAATTCAAAACGATTACTATTTAAAATTGTTAAAGAAATACAAGTATTTACGACAAAAATTTCATCTATCAAATAGCCAAGTTGTGCCTTTTCAGTTTTTCAGATTACGACCAGCGAATTTTCCAACTATTCGATTGTCACAGTTGGCAACTTTATATCATAAAGAAAAACATGTGTTATCTAAAGTAATTGAAGCTAAATGTTTGGAAGATTTTTATGAGCTCTTTAAAGTGGAAGCTACATCGTTTTGGAAGGACCATTATACATTCGACAAGATTTCAAAAACTTCTCATAAAATTACTACAAAAGCGTTTATAGACTTGCTTATTATAAATAGTATACTGCCTATTAAATTCTGTTATGCCAAACAAAAAGGCCTTGATACTAATGATCATATTTTTACAATAATCAAGGAAGTTTCTTCAGAAAAGAATACTATAGTCTCTGCATTTAATAAATTAAAACCAATTACAAATTCTGCATTAGAATCTCAAGCACTTATCCAACTTAAAACAGAATATTGTGATAAAAATAGATGTTTACAATGTGTTATTGGGAATGCCTTAATCACCAAATAAATTATTAAATTGCAGCATGAATGTTTTATATAAACCATTACTCTATTTTCAAAAACATGGGTATTATGTTTGTCAAAGAATTGCCGATAGAATTGGAATTAGAGCCAAAGTTGTGCGGACTTCATTTATGTACTTAACATTTGTGACTTTAGGTTTTGGCTTTGCCCTATATTTGTTCATAGCATTTTGGATGCGTATAAAAGACTTATTGTATACGAAACGTTCTTCAGTATTTGATTTATAGCTTATGACCAACCCAATTATTAAACTTTTCAGATCTAAAATTAGAATCGCAATATTTCTATTAATAGGATTACTTCTAGTAGGTGTAATTGGCTTTAGAATCATGTCTAACTTGTCCTGGGTAGATGCGCTTTACATGACAGTAATTACCATTACAACAGTTGGATATGGAGAAGTACAGCCTCTAGATCAAAACTCAAAACTTTTTACTATTCTCTTAATTTTAGCAAGTGTTGTAATTGTAGGTTATGCAATTAAAGTGATTACCGAATATATATTAAGCAAAAATGATTTGGACGAAATAAAACAAAAAAGGATGCAAAAGAAAATAGATAACCTAAGTAATCATATCATTATTTGTGGCTATGGTAGAAACGGAAAACAAGCTGCAACAAAGTTGTTAGCATATAATAAACCATTTGTTATTATTGAACAGAATAAAGAATTGGTGGATAAATTTCAAAGTGAACTAGTGCCTTTTGTACATGGGAACGCCAATGAAGATGAAGTTTTAATTCAGGCAGGTATTGAACGCGCTGCGTGCTTAATTTCTGCCTTGCCAAATGATGCTGATAATTTGTTTGTTGTGCTATCTGCAAGACAAATAAATAATAATATGAATATTATTAGTCGTGCCTCTCAAGAGACATCTTATAAAAAATTAAAATTAGCAGGTGCGAATAATGTTATTCTTCCAGATAAAATTGGTGGCGATCATATGGCATCATTGGTTGTCGTACCAGGACTTTTAGAATTTATAGATAATTTATCAATTGTTGGAAAATCTAATATTAACATCGAAGAAATAGCAGTTGAAAAATTGTACGACACTAAAGAGGTTAAAACCATAAAAGACTTAGATCTTAGAAAAAAAACGGGATGTAGTGTTATAGGATATAAAGATGAGCGTGGAGATTATGTGATAAATCCTGAAGCCGATTTAAAACTAGTAGCAAATTCTAGAGTCATCGTATTAGGAAGACCCGAACAAATACAAAAGCTAAATTCACTTTATAATATAGAAGTGGAGTAGGCTTTTTAACAAAGGATGTTTTTAAAAACGATATTTTTTTAGCATCTTGCTGCCTGCTTTTTACTATTAACTAACTAACAAATACTCATTATGAAGAAATTTCTTCTTTCATTTTTTACTTTAATACTACCAATTTTAACCTTCGCACAAGAGGTTACTGAAAAAGGAATCGATCAACAGATTGATGAAAGTTTTGGTAATGCTACTGGCTGGTTTGTAAATGCAATTTTTTATCAAATTGATTTCGGAGGAGGCGTTAAAGTGTTTTGGGTATTATTTCCTTTGATTATTGGAGCGACTTATTTTACCATTTATTTTAAGTTTATAAACTTTAGAGGATTTTTTACATCTGTAAATATTGTTAGAGGAAAATATGACGATATAGATCATCACGAATCTTTAATTGGAGCTGGAGACTCTACGCCTGGAGGAGATGCTATTGAAACGATAGCTATTGAAGGGCATGTAGGTGAAGTGTCGCATTTTCAAGCGCTAACTGCAGCACTGTCAGCCACGGTAGGATTAGGAAATATAGCTGGTGTTGCAATTGCAGTATCCATTGGAGGAGCTGGCGCCACATTTTGGATGATAGTAGCTGGTTTACTAGGTATGGCATCCAAATTTGTAGAGTGTACGCTTGGTGTAAAATATAGAGATATAGCTGAAGATGGAACCGTTTATGGAGGGCCAATGTATTACTTGACCAAAGGATTGAAATCTAAAGGATTAGAAGGTCTTGGGAAAGTGCTAGCCGTTCTATTTGCCATATTTGTAATTGGTGGTTCATTTGGAGGCGGAAATATGTTTCAAGTAAATCAAGCAGCCCAATTATTTGAACACATGACTGGTGGTGAAGCATCATTTATGCATGGTTATCGTTGGGTATTTGGTTTAGTAATGGCAATATTAGTCGGTATTGTAATAATTGGAGGTATTAAAAAAATTGCTAAAGTAACCGATAAGATTGTACCTTTTATGGTTGTGATTTATGTTGCAGCTTCACTATTTGTAATATTTGCAAATTATGATATGATTGGTTCTGCTTTCGTGCAAATTTTTGATGGCGCATTTAGCCCTGAAGGTGTTGCTGGTGGAGCTATTGGAGTATTAGTCCAGGGGTTTAGGCGAGCAGCATTTTCAAACGAAGCCGGAATAGGTTCTGCTTCTATAGCGCATTCTGCAGTAAAAACAAAGTATGCTGCAAGTGAAGGATTAGTAGCATTACTAGAACCATTTATAGATACTGTTGTTGTATGTACGATGACAGCCTTAGTATTAGTTATTACTGGAAATGTAACGGCTGCCAATGCTGGATTGAATGATGCGGATGCTATTTTACTAACATCTGGAGCATTTGAATCTGTAATATCATGGTTCCCTTATGTGCTAACAGTGGCTGTTGTGTTATTTGCATTTAGTACCATGATTTCTTGGTCGTATTATGGTTATCAAGGTTGGGCTTATTTATTCGGAAGAACTAAAAAGATGGAGTATGCATATAAAGTATTATTTTGTTTATTTGTAATCGTTGGTGCATCAATTAGCTTAGGCTCTGTTATTGGATTCTCAGATGCAATGATTTTTGCAATGATGATACCAAATATGATTGGCCTTGTATTACTTGCTCCGAAGGTTAAGAAAGAACTTGATAAATACCTAAGTGCGATAAAAGCTAAAAAGGTGTAAATTTATAATATGAAACATATCAAATCCCATTTCAAGTTTTCAAAAGGACAACGAAGTGGGATTTTTTTATTGATTGTACTGATTATTATAGTGCAATGTATCTACTTTTTTGTAGATAAGCCAGTTGATGAATTGGTTATAAATCAAGCGGAATTGGATCAATTTCGATCTGAAGTAGACTCACTTAAACAGATTCAGATTGAAAAGAATAAACCTAAAGTATTTCCATTCAACCCAAATTATATTACCGATTACAAAGGATATACGCTTGGTATGTCCAATGAAGAGATTGATCGTTTATTAGAATTCAGAGCAAAAAATAAATGGATAAATTCGATTAAGGATTTTCAAAAGGTTACTAAAGTTTCAGATTCACTATTGGCAGTAATTTCTCCACATTTTAAATTTCCGGAATGGGTAACAAATCCTAAGACTAAACGAAACAAGTCCTATTCTAATTATAATGTACCGAAATCATATTCACAAAAAATAGATTTAAATCTTGCGACAGCACAACAGCTTCAAAAGGTCAATGGTATAGGAAAAGCATTTTCTGCACGAATAGTAAAATTTAGAAATAAATTTCCGGGTGGTTTCATTTCTGATGTACAGCTTCAAGATGTCTATGGATTATCGCCAGAAGTTATAGAACGTATTACAAACGAATTCACGGTTAAAACGCCAAGAGTTATCCAAATAATAAAATTGAATGAAGCTACTATTGATGAACTTGTTACTATTCAGCACATTGATTATGAAATTGCACATCATATTATAGAACAAAGAATACTGAGACAAGGCTACCAATCTTTGAATGATTTAACAAAAGTAAAAGACTTTCCGGTCAATAAAATTGAGATAATTAAGTTATATTTGACCCTCAATTAATTGTACTAAACACGAATTTTATGAACAGTATGTACTTCACAGAAGAACATCAACTTTTTAGACAAAGTCTAAAAGATTTTTTAAACAAAGAAGTTGTACCACATATCGATAAATGGGAGAAATCTGGAACTATAGAGCGTTTCATTTGGGAGAAATTCGGAGAAATGGGATTTTTTGGTTTAGCCTATCCTGAACAATATGGAGGCCTTAATCTAGATTTATTTTATACAGTTATTCTATTGGAAGAATTGCAAAAAGTGAATTCTGGTGGTTTTGCAGCTGCCATGTGGGCTCATGCTTATTTAGCTATGACTCATGTTAATGCTGAAGGAAGTCATGACATTAAAGAACGGTATTTAACGCCAAGTATAAATGGCCAAATGATAGGCTGTCTATGCGTTACAGAACCATTTGGAGGAAGCGATGTTGCCGGAATGAGATCTACTGCTGTTAAACAAGGAGATACGTATGTGATAAATGGATCTAAAACATTTATAACTAATGGAATTTATAGCGACTATTTAGTTGTTGCAGCTAAAACAAGTCCAGAACTTGGTAATAAAGGAATCAGTATGTTTATTATTGATAGAGATGCAGTAGGTATATCTTCAACTAAACTTGATAAATTAGGATGGAGAGCCTCTGATACGGCAGAAATTGCTTTTGATAATGTTGTTATTCCTGCGAGTCATTTAATGGGAGAAGAAGGTCAAGGTTTTCCATATATCATGCAGCATTTTGCATTTGAGCGCTTAATAATGGGTGTAAATGCACATGCTAGAGCAGAATATGCTTTAGAATATGCACAACAATACATGTCGGAAAGACAAACGTTTGGAAAAACCATAAATCAGTACCAAGCATTGCGTCATGCATTTGCAGATTCATATAGTTATATGGAAATTTGCAAAGAATATAACTATACTGTAGCAGCGCGAATGAATAAAGGAGAGTATGTGGTTAAAGAAGCAACTATTTCTAAACTACAATCCACAAAAATGGCAGATGAGGTTGCTACTCAATGTTTGCAATTTTTAGGAGGCTATGGATACATGGAAGATTATCCATTAGCAAGACTGCTACGTGATAGTCGACTGGGGCCAATTGGTGGAGGAACCTCCGAGATTCTTAGAGAAATAATCTCTAAAATCGTGATTGATAAAAAGGATTATAAGCCGTCCACTTAAAAGCAGTTCAAATTTAATTTCTAAGATGACTACTCCTTATTTAAAGCATTTTTTTTGCTGGTCCATGTGTTTCTTTTGTATTAATGCCTTTTCACAAAAAGAAATTAAGAGCAAAATAGTTGATTTTTCGACTTTACTGCCTATAGAAAGTGCTAGTATATATGTTAAAAACACAACTGTTGGAACTGTCAGTAATTCTGATGGAAAATTTGTTTTATTAGTTGATAAAGGATTTGAAAACGACACGCTCATTATTTCATCTATTGGATTTAAAAGTTTTAAAAGTGTAATTAGCGCGTTCGAAAATGACGTTGAAATATATTTGGAAGAAGACATTGCTGCCTTAGATGAAATAGTTCTGTTGGCAGAACCTAGACCAACTACCGGAAATGAAATCGTACAAAAAGCAATTGGAAAGTTAGATGTTAACTTGCCAGAATTACCATATCTACAGAAAGGGTTTTTAAGACATAAAGAACGCAATAAAAAGGAATTTAAATGGCTCATAGAAAGTGCCATTACCTTATATGATTCTAGTTATGCTTCCGGCTCCAATCAGAATTTGAAAATAAATGTTGATGAAGTCAGGAAAAGTTATGATTTGAGGGATGTTGATAGTATATTTTCATATTATTCCTATCTGAAACATAATGCTAAAAATATTAACCTTAAATCAAAACGACTCGATAGAGATACTATTGAAACTGCTTCTTTAATTAAAGCTATAAAATGGAATGATACACGAGTAAATGGTTTGGCGAACTTATTTAAAGGGCGACTAAATTTATTGAGAAACTCAAACATGTCTGAAGCTTTATTTGGTGAAAATATGCTTGATAAGCATCAGTTTGAATTGGATACAATATTAGTGGATAATGATCGAAAACTATATAAAATTAAAATCGCAAAAAGTAAAGATTTTGTGGGTCTAAATACTAAGAACATTTATAATGAAGGATATGAAGCAAACGGCTGGCTTTATATTTATTGGGATAATTATGCGGTTAAGAAAATTGAATATGAACTTGTTGCTGCTTCAGAGTCTCAAAAAGGAAGAAGTAAAACTTTATTTGATACACAGGTCAATCACAAACTAGTAATGACTTATATGGAGTATGAGGGTAAAATGTATCCTAATTATTTTTATTATGAAACTCCTAAACTAGTTAATATTGGTTTTAAACCAACTAAAAAGCTAAGACGTGATGACGAATCTCGATATGATAAGGATGAACGGTACTATTATACAATTCAAGAAATCCTATTTACCGAAATCATTCTTGATCCAGAGCTTATAGATGAAAGTCTAAAGGGAGCATGGACCGAAGATATCTTTTCAAATAGACCTTATAACAAGGCCTTTTGGAAAAATTACAACGTGTTATTAGAAAGTGAAGAAGAGGAGAAGTTAATACAAGATTTAAGTAAACGCGCTTCACTCTTTAAACAATAAAAAAATAAAAATAAAATTATTGTAAATACTGAATTCCTTTATATATTTGCAGCCTTAAAAATCTAAAAGAAGGGAGGTTAAGATACTATGTTAAGAATTCCAGTTAAAGAAGGAGAAAATATAGATAGAGCGTTAAAACGTTTCAAACGAAAGTTTGTTAAAACGACTATAAAAAATCAATTGCAAACACGAAAGCAATTTACGAAACCCTCAGATGAACGTCGCGCTCAAATTCAAAAAGCACAATATGTTCAAGGTTTAAGAGATCAAGAAAATGTATAGTGCCAATCTTCTATAAGAATTAAAAAGTCCTGTACATACAGGGCTTTTTTTTATTCAAAATCATTAAAGATATATCAAAGTCAAATATTACACATAAAGTTAGTACCTTTAATATACCTAATAGCCAATAGATGCCTTTCAAACCATTTACAGATTATTTGTTATACGAAAAGAAGTATTCAGAACTCACTATAATTTCTTATAGTAGAGATCTTGAAAGCTTTTTAGGGTTTATTAAAACGGATTATGATATGTCCAGTATTGATACAGTGAATTATCAACAAATAAGAAGCTGGATTGTTAATTTGGTTGAAAGCGGTATAGCCAATAGAAGTATTAATAGAAAAGTATCTGCACTCAATTCATATTATAAATTTCTTATCAAGACTGAAACTATAACAGCGAATCCGCTTGCAAAGCATAAGGCGCTAAAAACAAGCAAGAAGATTCAAATTCCTTTTTCAGAACAAGAACTGAAAACTGTTTTAAATGAATTGCAATTCGAAACCAGTTTTGAAGGATTAAGAGATCGTTTAATAATTGAACTGTTCTACGCGACAGGTATACGTCGAATTGAACTGATACAAATTAAGATGTCAGATATAGATGATTCTAATAAAACGTTGAAAGTATTAGGTAAAAGAAATAAGGAGCGAATTATTCCGTTAATTGATTCTGTTGTAACAAGCATTCAAAATTATAAAAATGCTAGAAATAGTTTAGAAGTTATTCAAGATGCATCCTATCTCTTTTTAACGAAGAAAGGTGCGAAAATCTATGAAACACTTGTTTACAGAATTATAAATGATTATTTTAGTAAAGCATCTGCAAAAGTAAAACGAAGTCCTCATATTTTGAGACACTCTTTTGCGACGCATTTATTGAACCAAGGTGCAAATCTAAATGCTGTTAAAGAACTTCTTGGACATTCAAGTTTGGCGGCGACCCAAGTTTATACACATAATAGTATAGCAGAATTAAAAAAGGTGTATTCAAATTCGCATCCAAGAAGTAAAACAGATTAACTATTGTCTCACTAAAAAAAGAGTAGTATGAAATGAGCCATGAATAATTATTGTTAGCAACGATAATGGTTTTTGGTGAATTACATCTGACCGATTTAATAACTTAAAAAATAAACAGATGAAAGTAAACACACAATCAGTAAATTTTAATGCGGACCAAAAACTGATAGATTTTATTCAAAAGCGAATGGATAAGTTAGATATGTTTTATGATAAAGTGATTCAATCAGATGTATATTTAAAACTTGAAAATACAAGTGAAAAGAAAAATAAAATATTTGAAGCCAGAGTAAATGTTCCTGGTGATAGTTTTGTAGTAAAGAAGCAATGCAAATCATTTGAAGAAGGGGCAGATATGGCAGTTTCATCTCTAGAAAGGCAATTAAAAAAGCGAAAAGAGAAATTAAGAGCACATATCTGATAAAATTTTTCAAAAAATGCTTTGAATAAAAGAATAAATCTCTACATTTGCAGTCCGTTAGAAATAGCGGGCTTTTTTATTGCGAAAAAAGTAACAAAAAGCCGATGTAGCTCAGCTGGCTAGAGCAGCTGATTTGTAATCAGCAGGTCGTGGGTTCGAGTCCCTCCATCGGCTCTTAAAATACTTGAGGAATTAAGTGTTTTGAAACTTGAAAATCAACTTAGGAATGTATGTCATTTTTAATTGATTGAAGTTCTTTAAAATGTTGATGATATTAAAAAGAAGAAAGGGGAGATACTCAAGCGGCCAACGAGGGCAGACTGTAAATCTGCTGACTACGTCTTCGCAGGTTCGAATCCTGCTCTCCCCACTTTTTTAATATAGACCTTAATATTGCGAGAGTAGCTCAGTTGGTAGAGCGTCAGCCTTCCAAGCTGAATGTCGCCGGTTCGAACCCGGTCTCTCGCTCTATTTTTTAAGCCGGTGTAGCTCAGGGGTAGAGCGTTTCCTTGGTAAGGAAGAGGTCACGAGTTCAAATCTCGTCATTGGCTCATTTATAATGTATAGAATTAAATTGAACATTAATATAAATAAGATTAAAATAAATTAAACATGGCAAAGGCAACTTTCGATCGTTCAAAACCACACCTTAACATAGGTACAATTGGACACGTAGATCACGGTAAAACAACTTTAACTGCTGCTATTACTAAAGTATTAGCTGATGCAGGTTTATCAAGCGCAATGAGCTTTGATCAAATTGACAACGCTCCTGAAGAAAAAGAAAGAGGTATTACAATTAATACTTCACATGTAGAATATGCAACAGCAAATCGTCATTACGCGCACGTTGACTGCCCAGGTCACGCCGATTACGTAAAGAACATGGTTACTGGTGCTGCACAAATGGATGGTGCTATCTTAGTTGTTGCGGCAACAGATGGTCCTATGCCTCAAACTCGTGAGCATATCCTTTTAGGACGTCAAGTAGGTATTCCTCGTATGGTTGTATTCATGAATAAAGTGGATATGGTTGATGATGATGAATTATTAGAATTAGTAGAAATGGAAATTAGAGAATTATTATCATTCTACGAATATGATGGTGATAATGGTCCTGTAATTGCTGGTTCAGCTTTAGGTGCACTTAACGGTGAACAAAAATGGGTTGATACTGTAATGGAATTAATGGAGTCTGTTGATAGCTGGATTGAAGAGCCAACACGTGAAGTTGACAAGCCATTCTTAATGCCAATTGAAGATGTATTCTCAATTACTGGTCGTGGAACTGTTGCAACAGGGCGTATTGAAACTGGTGTAGCTAACACAGGAGATCCAGTTGAGATCATTGGTATGGGTGCTGAGAAATTAACATCTACTGTTACTGGTATTGAAATGTTCCGTCAAATCCTTGATAGAGGTGAAGCTGGTGATAATGCTGGTATCTTATTAAGAGGTATTGAGAAATCTCAAATCTCTAGAGGTATGGTTATTTGTAAGCCAGGTTCAGTAACACCACACGCTAAATTTAAAGCTGAGGTTTACGTACTTAAGAAAGAAGAAGGTGGACGTCACACGCCATTCCATAATAACTACCGTCCACAGTTTTACGTACGTACAACGGATGTAACTGGAAACATTGCGCTTCCTGATGGAGTTGAAATGGTGATGCCTGGAGATAACCTTACTATTACTGTTGAACTTATTCAGCCAATTGCAATGAACATAGGTTTACGTTTTGCAATTCGTGAAGGTGGTAGAACAGTAGGAGCTGGTCAGGTTACTGAAATATTAGACTAAATAAAATAATCTAAATATTAATTAAGGTGTCTTGTTTTTGCGAGACGCCTTGATTTATATTTACGGGTTTAGCTCAGTTGGTAGAGCACTGGTCTCCAAAACCAGGTGTCGTGAGTTCGAGTCTCTCAACCCGTGCAAATAAAAAATCAAATGGCAGGAATTGTAAACTATATAAAAGAATCATTCGACGAATTGAAGAATAATGTGTCATGGCCAACTTGGACAGAAGCGCAAAGTCTAACTATTTTAGTGGCTGTATTTTCGATTATCTTTTCTCTCGCTATTTGGGGAGTAGATTCTGTTTTTAGTCGAGTTATTAAATCATTTTTTAGCTGGATTAACTAAATAAAAATATTTGAATGTCTGAAACTAGTGTAAATAAAAAGTGGTACGTTGTTAGAGCCGTAAGTGGTCAGGAAAACAAAATCAAAGCCTATATCGAGAATGAAATAGCTCGTTTAGGATTAGAAGATTTTGTGGATCAGGTTTTGGTTCCTACCGAAAAAGTGATTCAGATACGTAATGGTAAGAAAATAAATAAAGAGAAAGTTTATTTTCCAGGTTACATTATGATTCAAGCAAATTTGAGTGGGGAAATACCACATATTATAAAGTCAATAACAAATGTTATTGGGTTTTTAGGTGAAACCAAAGGTGGTGAACCTGTACCGTTAAGACAGTCTGAAGTAAATAGAATGTTAGGTAAAGTTGATGAGTTATCAGTTGATGCTGATGCAAATATTGCGATACCTTTTACTATTGGTGAAACTGTGAAAGTAATTGATGGACCATTTAATGGATTTGATGGTACTATTGAAAAGATAAATGAAGAAAAGCGTAAACTTGAAGTAATGGTTAAAATTTTCGGAAGAAAAACACCATTAGAATTAAGTTATATGCAAGTAGAAAAAGTTTAATAAGTTGTTACAACATATATAGTATTTCTTTTTTGCTTCCAATTTAAAAGAGATACAAACTAAATTAATTAAAATGGCAAAAGAATTAGGTAAAGTAGTTAAATTACAAGTTCGGGGAGGTGCTGCGAATCCGTCGCCACCAGTTGGACCCGCTTTAGGAGCTGCCGGAGTTAATATCATGGAATTTTGCAAACAGTTTAATGCTAGAACTCAGGACAAACCTGGAAAAGTATTACCTGTAGTAATTTCTGTGTACAAAGACAAATCATTTGATTTCGTCATCAAAACTCCTCCAGCTGCAGTTCAATTATTGGAAGCGGCCAAAGTAAAAAAAGGATCTGGAGAACCGAACAGAAAAAAAGTAGCAAAAGTAACTTGGGATCAAGTTAAAACTATTGCAGAAGACAAAATGGTAGACTTAAATGCGTTTACTATTGATTCTGCTATGAAAATGGTTGCTGGTACTGCAAGATCGATGGGAATAACAGTTAAAGGTGGAACATCACCTAACTAAAATTTTTTGAAATGGCAAGAATGACAAAAAAGCAAAAAGATGCAAGAGCAAAAGTTGAGAAAAACAAACTTTACACTCTTGAAGAAGCTTCGGCTTTACTAAAAGAAATTACCTATACAAAATTTGACGCGTCTGTAGATTTAGCTATAAGACTTGGAGTAGATCCTCGTAAGGCAAATCAAATGGTAAGAGGTGTAGTTTCTTTACCTCATGGAACTGGAAAGGACATGAAAGTATTGGCCTTAGTAACTCCAGATAAAGAAGCAGAAGCTAAAGAAGCCGGCGCTGATTATGTTGGGTTAGATGAATACCTTGAAAAAATTAAAGGTGGTTGGACAGATGTTGACGTTATCGTTACTATGCCAAGCATCATGGGTAAATTAGGACCGTTAGGTAGAGTATTAGGACCAAGAGGTTTAATGCCAAATCCTAAAACAGGAACAGTAACTATGGATGTTGCTAAAGCTGTAACTGAAGTTAAAGCAGGTAAGATTGATTTTAAAGTTGATAAAACAGGTATTATACACGCTCCAATAGGGAAAGCATCATTTAGTGCTGACAAATTGGTTGGAAATGCGAATGAGTTGTTATCGACTATAATGAAATTGAAGCCTACATCTTCAAAAGGAACTTATATGAAAAGCGTTTTTATGTCTAGTACTATGAGTCCGAGTATAGCAGTAGAAACAAGAAATAATTAAGCAGTAAAACTTTTATATTATGACAAGAGAAGAAAAATCACAAGTTATTGAAGAGTTGACTGCGCAATTAGCTGATAATACAAATATATACTTAACAGATATATCTGGATTAAATGCAGGAAACACTTCAGATTTACGTAGAGCTTGTTTTAAAGCTGACGTAAAATTAGCTGTTGTTAAGAATACCTTATTAGTAAAAGCAATGGACGCTTCAGATAGAGATTTTGGAGATTTACCATCGGTACTAAAAGGGAATACTTCAGTTATGTATTCTGAAACTGGAAATGCTCCAGCTAAAGTAATTAAAGCATTCCGTAAAAAAGCTGAAAAGCCTTTATTGAAAGGGGCTTTTATAGAGGAATCAGTTTACATTGGTGATGAGCAATTAGATATGTTAGTTGATATCAAGTCTAAAGAAGAGTTGATAGGAGAAATTGTAGGCTTATTACAGTCTCCAGCTAAGAATGTTATTTCTGCACTTAAATCAGGTGGTGGAACAATAGCAGGAATTATCAAAACATTATCCGAAAAAGAAGGATAATCAAAATAGTACGCACTTAAACAAATTATATTTTATTAAAATTATTAAAAACGATAGAAAATGGCAGATTTAAAAGATTTCGCAGAACAATTAGTTAACTTAACAGTAAAAGAAGTTAACGAATTAGCAACAATATTAAAGGACGAATACGGTATCGAACCAGCAGCAGCAGCAGTAGCTGTAGCAGCAGGTGGTGGAGCTGCTGGCGGAGAAGCTGCAGAAGAACAAACTGAATTCGACGTAATCCTTAAAGCCGCTGGTGGTTCTAAATTAGCAGTTGTAAAATTAGTTAAGGAATTAACTGGTTTAGGATTGAAAGAAGCTAAAGGTTTAGTTGATGATGCGCCAAGTGCAATCAAAGAAGGTGTTTCTAAAGACGAAGCTGAAGGTTTAAAAACTTCTTTAGAAGAAGCAGGAGCTGAGGTTGAGCTTAAGTAAGCTTAACTAACCTACAATTTATGGTTTAGGTCTGGAGATTATCTCTATGACCTAAACCCTTTTGTGTATATTAATGTTATGTACACGTATAAAATAATTTTTAATCAAAATCTCGTTCATCGATGTTAGCAAAAACAGCTGAAAGATTAAATTTCTCTTCTATTATTAATAGAACTGAGTACCCGGATTTCTTGGATATTCAGATAAAATCCTTCCAGGATTTTTTCCAATTAGAGACTAAATCAGAACAAAGAGGAAATGAAGGCCTATATAATACCTTCATGGAAAACTTTCCAATCACAGACACACGTAATCAATTCGTCTTGGAATTTTTGGATTACTTTATTGATCCTCCAAGATATACAATTGAAGAATGTATTGAAAGAGGATTAACATACAGTGTTCCACTTAAAGCAAGGTTAAAACTATATTGTACAGACCCTGAACATGAGGATTTCGAAACCATTGTTCAAGATGTGTACTTAGGAACTATACCTTATATGACTCCAAGTGGTACATTTTGCATTAATGGTGCAGAACGTGTAGTTGTATCTCAATTACATAGATCACCTGGTGTATTCTTTAGTCAATCTTTCCATGCTAATGGAACCAAGTTGTATTCAGCAAGAGTAATTCCTTTCAAAGGATCTTGGATAGAATTTGCAACTGATATCAATCAAGTAATGTATGCTTATATTGATAGAAAGAAAAAATTACCTGTAACCACTTTATTTAGAGCGATCGGATTTGAACGTGATAAAGATATTCTAGAAATATTTGACCTTGCTGAAGAAGTTAAAGTGTCAAAATCAGGATTAAAGAAAATCGTTGGTCGTAAACTTGCTGCACGTGTATTAAATACATGGCATGAAGATTTCGTTGATGAAGATACAGGAGAAGTTGTATCGATAGAACGAAATGAAATCGTTCTTGATCGTGATACAGTTATTGATAAAGAAAATATAGAAGAAATTCTTGAAGCTGGTGTAAAAACAATTTTATTACACAAAGAAAGTGCGCAACAAGGAGATTATGCTATTATACATAATACACTTCAAAAGGATCCAACAAACTCTGAAAAAGAAGCTGTAGAACACATTTACCGTCAATTACGTAACGCTGAGCCGCCTGATGAAGAAACTGCTCGTGGTATTATTGATAAATTATTCTTCTCTGATCAACGTTACTCTTTAGGAGAAGTTGGTCGTTATAGAATGAATAAGAAATTGGGTCTTGATATTGGAATGGATAAGCAAGTACTTACCAAAGAAGATATCATTACTATCATCAAATATTTAATTGAGTTGATTAACTCAAAAGCTGAGATTGATGATATTGATCACCTATCTAACCGTCGTGTACGTACAGTTGGTGAACAATTGTCTTCTCAATTTGGTGTTGGTTTAGCGCGTATGGCACGTACAATTCGTGAGCGTATGAACGTTCGTGATAATGAAGTATTTACACCTATTGATTTGATTAATGCTAAAACATTATCATCAGTAATTAATTCATTCTTCGGTACAAATCAGTTATCTCAATTTATGGATCAAACCAATCCATTAGCAGAGATTACGCACAAACGTCGTTTATCTGCTTTAGGTCCTGGTGGTCTATCAAGAGAACGTGCTGGTTTCGAAGTACGTGATGTTCACTATACACACTATGGACGTTTATGTCCTATTGAAACTCCTGAGGGTCCGAATATTGGTCTGATTTCATCTCTATCTGTTTACGCAAAAGTAAATGGCATGGGATTCATCGAAACACCATATAGAAAGGTTGATAATGGAGTAGTTGATATTAAAAATATACCTACATATTTAAGTGCTGAAGAGGAAGAAGACATGCTAATCGCTCAAGCTAACGTTAGAGTTGATGATCATGGGAAAATTCTTGAAGATAAGATTATTGCAAGGCAAGAAGGTGATTTCCCAGTGATTGATCCAGCAAATGTTCATTATACAGATGTTGCACCTAATCAAATTGCTTCAATTTCTGCATCTTTAATTCCTTTCTTAGAACATGATGATGCGAATAGAGCCTTGATGGGATCAAATATGATGCGTCAAGCAGTTCCATTATTGCGTCCACAAGCTCCAATTGTAGGAACAGGTCTAGAACGTCAAGTGGCTTCAGATTCAAGAGTATTGATAAATGCTGAAGGAGATGGTCGTGTTGAATATGTTGATGCAAATGAAATTACAATCAAGTACGAACGTACTGATGATGCTGCTATGGTGAGCTTTGATAGCGATACTAAAACATATCCTTTAGTGAAATTCAGAAAGACCAATCAAGGTACGTCTATTAACTTAAAACCTATCGTAGAGAAAGGTGATAAAGTGAAAAAAGGACAGGTACTTTGTCAAGGTTATGCAACTGAAAATGGAGAGTTAGCTTTAGGTAGAAATATGAAAGTGGCCTTTATGCCATGGAAAGGATATAACTTTGAGGATGCCATCGTGATTTCTGAAAAAGTTGTTCGTGATGATATTTTCACATCTATTCATATCGATGAGTATTCATTAGAAGTAAGAGATACGAAATTAGGTAATGAAGAATTAACCAATGATATTCCTAATGTTTCTGAAGAAGCTACTAAAGATTTAGATGAAAACGGAATGATTCGCGTTGGTGCTGAAATCAAACCTGGTGATATTTTAATAGGTAAAATTACACCTAAAGGAGAATCTGATCCAACACCTGAAGAGAAACTTTTACGTGCTATCTTTGGTGATAAAGCAGGTGATGTTAAAGATGCATCACTTAAAGCTTCACCATCATTACATGGTGTGGTAATTGAGAAAAAATTATTCTCAAGAGCTGTAAAAGACAAGCGTAAAAGAGCTAAGGATAAAGAAGATATCGAAGCTTTAGAAAACATTTACTACAAGAAATTTGACGACTTAAAAGATGTTTTAGTTGAAAAATTATTTACAATTGTAAATGGAAAAACGGCTCAAGGTATTTTCAACGACTTAAGTGAAGAGATTATTCCTAAGGGTAAGAAGTATACTTTAAAAATGTTAAATGCTGTTGATGATTATGCGCATTTAACTTCTGGTACATGGACTACTGATAAACATACAAACAGTTTAGTTGCTGATTTAATTCATAACTATAAGATTAAAGAAAATGATTTACAAGGATCATTACGTCGTGAGAAATTTACGATTTCTGTAGGAGATGAATTACCAGCAGGTATCATAAAACTTGCTAAAGTTTATGTTGCTAAAAAACGTAAATTAAAAGTGGGTGATAAAATGGCAGGACGTCACGGAAATAAGGGTATTGTTGCTCGTATCGTTCGTCAAGAAGACATGCCATTCTTAGAAGATGGAACTCCAGTTGATATCGTATTGAATCCATTAGGTGTACCATCTCGTATGAATATTGGACAAATTTATGAAACTGTTTTAGGTTGGGCTGGACAAAAATTAGGACGTACCTATGCTACACCTATTTTTGATGGTGCTACTCTAGATCAAATAAATGGATTTACTGATGAAGCTGGTGTGCCAAGATTTGGTCATACGTATCTTTATGATGGTGGAACAGGAGATCGTTTTGATCAACCGGCTACTGTAGGTGTGATCTATATGATCAAACTGGGCCATATGATTGACGATAAGATGCACGCACGTTCAATAGGACCTTACTCTTTAATTACACAACAACCTCTTGGTGGTAAAGCACAATTTGGTGGTCAACGTTTTGGAGAGATGGAAGTTTGGGCACTTGAAGCTTATGGAGCGTCAAGTACTTTGCGTGAAATCTTAACAGTAAAATCTGATGATGTTATTGGTAGAGCAAAAACTTACGAAGCAATCGTTAAGGGAGAGCCAATGCCAGAACCTGGACTACCTGAATCTTTCAATGTATTAATGCATGAATTGAAAGGATTAGGATTAGATATTAGATTAGAGGAATAGTTAATTCCCTCGAAAGAGGGAATATATAAAGTTTACAAAATAATTCGATAGTACCATATATTATGGCAAGAAGACAAGATAAGAATACAATTCAGAGATTTAATAAAATCTCTATTGGTTTAGCATCTCCAGAGTCTGTTTTAGGAGCATCTCGTGGCGAAGTTTTAAAACCAGAAACTATTAATTATCGAACACATAAACCAGAGCGTGACGGTTTATTCTGTGAGCGTATTTTTGGTCCTGTAAAGGATTTTGAATGTGCTTGTGGAAAATACAAAAGAATACGTTATAAAGGTATTGTTTGTGACCGTTGTGGTGTTGAAGTAACTGAAAAGAAAGTACGTCGAGATAGAGTTGGACACATCAACCTTGTTGTGCCAGTTGCTCATATCTGGTATTTCCGTTCGTTACCAAATAAAATTGGATATTTACTTGGTTTACCATCTAAGCGATTAGATATGATTATTTACTACGAACGATACGTAGTAATTCAACCTGGTAATGCAAAAAATATAGAGGGAGAACCATTGCAAAAAATGGATTTCTTAACTGAAGAAGAATACCTAAATATTCTTGAAACACTTCCTCAAGAAAATCAATATTTAGACGATACTGATCCTGAAAAGTTCATTGCGAAAATGGGAGCAGAGTGTTTAATTGATTTATTAGCTAGAATAGATTTAAATCAATTGTCTTATGATTTGCGTCATAAAGCAAATACTGAAACATCTAAACAACGTAAAACCGAAGCGTTAAAACGTTTACAAGTTGTTGAAGCGTTTAGAGATTCTAATGCGAATCGTGAGAATAGACCAGAATGGATGATTATGAAAGCCATTCCAATTATTCCGCCAGAATTACGTCCATTAGTACCTTTAGATGGTGGTCGTTTTGCGACTTCAGATTTAAATGATTTATACCGTCGTGTAATTATTCGTAATAACCGTTTGAAGAGACTTGTTGAAATCAAGGCTCCTGAAGTGATTTTACGTAATGAAAAACGTATGTTACAAGAATCTGTGGATTCATTATTTGATAACACACGTAAAGCGTCTGCAGTAAAAACAGATTCTAACAGACCTTTAAAATCTTTATCTGATTCATTAAAAGGTAAACAAGGTCGTTTCCGTCAAAATTTACTTGGTAAACGTGTGGATTATTCAGCACGTTCGGTAATTGTTGTTGGACCAGAATTAAAATTATTTGAATGTGGATTGCCTAAAGGTATGGCAGCTGAGCTTTACAAGCCTTTTATTATCAGAAAACTGATTGAAAGAGGAATCGTAAAAACAGTAAAATCTGCGAAGAAAATTATAGATAGAAAAGAACCTGTAGTTTGGGATATCTTAGAGAATGTTTTAAAAGGACATCCCGTGCTTTTAAATCGTGCCCCTACACTTCACAGGCTAGGTATTCAGGCGTTTCAACCTAAATTAATTGAAGGTAAGGCAATTCAATTACACCCGTTAGTGTGTACTGCATTTAATGCCGATTTTGATGGAGATCAAATGGCGGTGCATTTACCATTAGGTCCTGAAGCTATTCTGGAATGTCAATTATTAATGCTGGCATCTCATAATATCTTAAATCCTGCGAATGGTTCACCAGTAACGGTACCATCTCAAGATATGGTTCTTGGTTTATATTATATGACCAAGCAGAGAAAAACGACTGATGATTATAAGGTAATTGGTGAAGGTTTAACATTCTACTCTCCAGAAGAAGTAACTATTGCTTACAATGAAAAGAGAGTTGAACTAAACGCAACTATTAAAGTTAGAACACAAGATTTTAATGATGAAGGTGTATTAACATCTCAAATTATTGAAACCACAGTTGGACGTGTATTATTTAATGAAAAAGTACCAGAAGCTGCGGGTTATATTAATGAGGTTCTTACTAAAAAATCATTAAGAGATATTATTGGTAATATATTAAAAGCAACTAGTGTTCCTGAAACTGCATCGTTCTTAGATGAGATTAAAACATTAGGATATAAGTTCGCATTCCAAGGTGGATTGTCATTTAGTTTAGGAGATATTATTATCCCAGCTGAAAAACAAGGTATGATTGATAAAGCTAATGGCTTAGTTGATGGTATTATGGCAAATTATAATATGGGATTAATTACTAATAACGAACGTTATAACCAAGTTATTGATATTTGGACTTCTACTAATGCTGAATTGACAGAATTGTCAATGAAACGTATTCGTGAAGATCAACAAGGATTTAACTCAGTATATATGATGCTTGATTCTGGAGCTCGTGGATCCAAAGAACAGATTCGTCAGCTTACAGGTATGCGTGGATTAATGGCAAAACCAAAAAAATCTACTGCCGGAGGTGGAGAGATTATTGAGAATCCAATTCTTTCTAACTTTAAAGAAGGACTTTCAATCTTAGAATATTTTATCTCTACACACGGTGCTCGTAAAGGTCTTGCCGATACCGCACTTAAAACTGCCGATGCTGGTTACTTAACACGTCGTTTAGTAGATGTATCTCAAGATGTAATTATTTACAGTGAAGACTGTGGAACATTGAGAGGTATTGAAGTATCTGCATTGAAGAAGAACGAAGAGATTATTGAAACACTAGAAGATAGAATTGTTGGACGTACATCTTTAAACGATGTATATGACCCAATTACTGAAGAGCTTTTAGTGGCTGCTGGTGAACATATTCATGATAATGTTGCTAAACGTATACAGGCCTCTCCATTAGATTCTATTGAAGTGCGTTCTGCGTTAAGTTGTGAAGCTAAAAAAGGAATTTGTTCTGCATGTTACGGACGTAACCTTGCTACTGGTAAAATGGTACAAAGAGGTGAAGCTGTTGGTGTTGTTGCCGCACAATCTATTGGTGAACCAGGAACACAGTTAACATTACGTACATTCCACGTTGGTGGTATTGCGGGTAACATTTCTGAAGAAAATAAGTTAACGGTTAAGTTTGATGGTGTTGCTGAAATTGAAGATCTTAAAACAGTTAAGAGTAAAGATAATGAAGGAAATGAGGTTGATGTAGTAATTTCAAGAACCTCTGAACTTAAATTGGTTGATGCCAAAACAGGAATTACCTTAAGTACAAATAATATTCCTTATGGATCTTACATCTATGTGAAAAATGGATCTAAGCTTAAAAAGGATGATGTTGTTTGTCAATGGGATCCATATAACGGTGTTATTATTTCAGAGTTTGCTGGAAAAGTAAAATATGAAAACATTGAACAAGGTATAACGTATCAAGTAGAAATTGATGAGCAAACTGGATTCCAAGAAAAAGTAATTTCTGAATCTAGAAACAAGAAGTTGATTCCTACAATGCATATTGAAGACGCTAAAGGAAATACAATTCGTTCATATAATTTACCTGTAGGAGCTCACTTAATGATTGATGATGGTGAGAAGATTAATATTGGTAAAATTTTAGTTAAAATACCACGGAAATCAGCTAAAGCTGGTGATATTACTGGAGGTTTACCTCGTGTAACAGAATTGTTTGAAGCGCGTAATCCATCTAATCCGGCAGTAGTGAGTGCTATTGATGGTGTTGTATCTTTTGGTAAAATTAAAAGAGGTAATCGCGAGATTATTATTGAATCTAAAACAGGTGATATTAAGAAATACTTAGTGAAGTTATCGAATCAAATTCTTGTACAAGAAAATGATTATGTAAAAGCTGGTATGCCATTATCTGATGGTTCAATTACACCTAATGATATCTTAAATATTAAAGGACCATCTGCAGTTCAACAATACTTGGTAAATGAAGTACAAGAAGTATATCGTTTACAAGGTGTGAAAATTAATGATAAGCACTTCGAAGTGGTTGTTAGACAAATGATGCGTAAAGTAAAAATCATTGATTCTGGTGATACAATTTTCTTAGAAGATCAATTGGCTCATAAAGCTGATTTCATTGAAGAGAATGATAAGATTTTCGGATTGAAAGTAGTTGAAGAAGCTGGGGATTCTGAAAACCTTAAACCAGGACAGATTATTTCTTCTCGTGAAATGAGAGATGAAAATTCGATTTTACGTCGTGAGGATAAAGCGTTAGTTACTGCTAGAGAAGCTAGGCCAGCTACTGCTACTCCTATCTTGCAAGGTATTACTAGAGCGTCATTACAAACTAAATCGTTTATATCTGCTGCATCATTCCAGGAAACTACTAAAGTTTTAAATGAAGCTGCAGTGAGCGCTAAGGTAGATGATTTAGAAGGTCTTAAAGAGAATGTAATTGTTGGTCATAGAATTCCAGCAGGAACAGGTGTAAGACGTTTTGAAAGCATTATTGTTGGCTCTAAAGAAGAGTTCAACGAAATGATGAAGGTAAAAGAGGAAATGAATTATAATTAATAATTAGTATGGCAGAAGATAAAAATCAAAAGAAACAAGGTCAAATTAATATTGAATTAGATGAGAAAGTGGCTGAAGGAACATATTCCAATTTGGCAATCATAAATCATTCAGTATCTGAGTTTGTTGTTGATTTTGTAAGTATTATGCCAGGTACACCAAAAAGCAAAGTGAAGTCAAGAATTATATTGACACCACAACATGCGAAGCGTTTGCTTAAAGCTTTAGGAGATAACGTGAAGCGATTTGAAAGTGCTCATGGTGAAATTAAAGATTATGAACAGCCTCCAATTCCATTGAATTTTGGACCAACTGGTCAAGCATAAATAAAAAAAAACCCTTTGGAAATATCCAGAGGGTTTTTTTATTATAAGCGATTCAGGCTAAGACGAATCTAACTTAAATTAAGCGACTTCTTTGTTTTTGTAAAATTGTAAAGCTCCGGATGGACACTTTTTTACCTGTTCTATTATTTTACTTGAAGATGCACCATCAAGGTTTACCCAAGGAATAACAGAGTTTCTAAATACGTTTGAAAGTTCTTTTGCGCAACGTTCTGCATTAATGCAGACGCAAGGTTCGAAGGTTACAGTAATATCCGTATTACTGAAAACATTTGCATTTGTTTCCATAAGTAGATCATTATTTGGGGTTATGATTCTAAATTAAATGTAGATAACAAAATAATGGTCACCTTCAAATAATCGATTAAATGTAATGATTAATCGATTAAATACAACATTTTTAGCAACTAATCGACGAACGACATGCTGTTTTTTTTGTTTTTAATTGAATTCGGAAGTAAAATGAAAGGTGATACTTGGGTATTTTTGTTGTGTCATTTGTAAAGAAAATGAAGAGTCGGCTAAAAATACAAGCTGATCCTGCTTGTCTTTCGCCAAATAACGTTGTTTAACTCTTAAAAATTCTTTGTACTCATCGTTCTTTGGATCTTCAGCTTCGATCCAGCAGGCTTTGAAAACATTCAAATTTTCGTAAATACATTTGGCACCATATTCATGCTCCAATCGATATTGTATGACTTCATATTGCAATGCACCAACAGTTCCAATTACCTTTCTACCATTAAGTTCGAGCGTAAATAATTGAGCCACTCCCTCATCCATTAATTGATCTATGCCTTTATTAAGTTGTTTTGATTTTAACGGATCTGCATTATTAATATATCTAAAATGCTCAGGAGAGAAACTCGGGACACCCTTGTAATTTAGTAATTCACCTTCAGTAAATGTATCCCCTATTTTAAAATTCCCAGTATCTTGAAGACCAACAATATCTCCAGGATATGATATATCTACAATTTCTTTCTTTTCCGCAAAAAAGGCATTCGGACTCGAAAATTTTACTTTTTTGTTATTTCTAACGTGTAAATATGGTGCATTTCGTTTAAATTCACCGGAAACAATTTTTACAAATGCTAAGCGATTTCTATGATTCGGATCCATATTAGCATGTATTTTAAATACAAAACCACTGAATTTATTTTCGTCAGGTGCTACTAAACGTTCTTCACTTTGTTTGGGTCTTGGAGTTGGGGCTATATCCACGAAACAATCTAACAATTCTCTTACTCCAAAATTATTAAGTGCTGAACCAAAAAATACAGGTTGTAAATCACCTGCTAAGTAATCGTCCTTATTAAACTTAGGATAAATACCATCAACCAATTCAATTTCTTCTCGCAGCGTATTGGCAGCTTGATCTCCGATTAAATCGTTTAATTCTTCAGAATTTAAATCTTTAATCTCGATCGTTTCTTCTATATCTTTTCTACTATCTCCACTAAAAAGGTTAACATTCTTCTCCCAGATATTATAGATGCCCTTAAAGTCGTAGCCCATTCCTATTGGAAAACTTAGTGGCACCACTTTTAAACCCAATTTTTGTTCTATTTCATCTAATAAATCAAATGCATCTTTTCCTTCACGATCCATTTTATTAATAAAAACGATCATTGGAATGTTACGCATTCTACAAACTTCAACCAATTTTTCAGTTTGTTCCTCAACGCCTTTTGCAACATCAACCACTACTATAACACTATCAACTGCTGTAAGCGTTCTAAACGTGTCTTCAGCAAAATCCTTGTGTCCAGGTGTATCCAAAATATTAATTTTGATGTCGTTATATTCGAATGCTAGAACAGACGTGGCTACAGAAATTCCACGCTGACGTTCAATTTCCATGAAATCACTAGTAGCTCCTTTTTTGATTTTATTGCTCTTTACCGCACCAGCTTCTTGAATGGCTCCACCGAAAAGTAAAAGTTTTTCCGTCAAGGTTGTTTTTCCAGCATCCGGATGGGAAATGATTCCAAAAGTACGTCGTCTATTTATTTCTTCAAGAAAGGTCATAAAAGTTAAATTTTGGCAAAGATATAATAAATGTTTAGCCATGGAATAGTTTGGTTTAATGATTCCATTAATTTATCTTTGTTTTCGGAATTATCCTACATTAACTATTGACTTCTTGAGGTTTAAACTATAATAAATGGCAACATACAGTTTAGAAAAACTATTTGGTATATTTAAGGATTTAAGCACTGATACTAACACTTTAGATTCCAAAAATTATATGGACTGGGTGCAGCGGTATGTTGAAATAGCGCAACCAGATTTTGTATCTGTAATGGATATACAGGCTCAAGAACCTTTAATATACCAAAAGAATTACAACCTAGAATTTTCGAAAGATCAAGACGGAACCATTCAAAATATTATTGATGGTGTTGATAAAGGTCAAGTTGAAAGAATACTGACGGCAGATACAAAATTAGTGGAGTTTACTTATGCGACTTACGTAGAACCAAAAAAGTGCACTTTTCATTTAAGATTCAATGCTACACTTATCCCAGGGAATCCTAGATCGTTCTTGCGAACAGTCACTATTTTGGAAAGAGGGAAAAATGATATTCCAAAATATGTATTGACAGGTATTTTTGATATTACAGAGCTACATGGATCAAATGTCAAGACTCAAATAGATATTAAGAATTTTGGAGATAATGGGAATTATTTAGATGAGAAGCTTCAAGCATTAAAAATGGAGTTAACAAGAATACTTCAGCCTGAATTAAATCTAACTAAAAGAGAAAAAAATGTACTTCAACTAATCTCCCAAGGGAAAACCAGTGATCAAATAGCAGTAGAACTTAATATTTCTGTATCTACAGTTAATACTCATAGGCAAAATCTAATTAAAAAAAACAATGTTAAGAATACATCGGCATTGTTACACACCTTCTAAAGAAGTAATAATCTTTTTTTTAGAGAAGAAAAATACTGATTTATCAGTATTTTTTTTTAGCTCTATCAATCTTAGTTTTACAGACTGATAATTGAAATTTCGGATTGACCCGAATTAACAAAACTAAAATGATCTCTAATTTTTTATCAGCAATCACAAATACTAACTCTTACCATATATAGATGAACATATCATTTCGATGCTCTAATAACTTCTTTTGCTTAAAAAAAGTATTGATTTTAATCGGTTTTACTCTGTTTTATACGTTAAGCTTTCAAGCGCAAACCGTTACATTTCATGGGAATAACAATCTTATTATAGATAGTAATAAATCCTGCCCTGGACCTAATCAAGAAGGACCTTTAGCAGTGTATATACCCTATGAGTTTTGTAATACAACAGGGGTTACAGGTCCATTAACAGCAACGCTAACTGTTTCAGGAGCGGGGTATGGTTTAGCTAGTAATCAGCCAGCAACTCAAAATATTGGTGTTTTAGCAAATGGAGAATGTAAAACGATTTATTGGTTTATAGTGTATCCTTGCGTGCCTGAGGCGCAAGTTGGTACTATTACTGCAGATCTAAAAGATGAATCTGGAACTACCATAGCATCTTCTACCGATAGTTTGGTAAATGAAAAGGGAAATAGTGCTAATGCGACAGGTTTACTGATATCTGAATATCTTACATCTGATAATGGGATTGGTCAAATCGCTATGTTTGATGTAGCATATGAATTCGGAAACCCTGGAGATGGAGATAATATTGATTTCCAACCCGCAGGAAACACCGATTTTAATGCGGAATGCTTCCAATTAGTGGGTGTTGAGATTTTAGCATCTGATTTATCATGTGTTCCAGTTGGGTCAGTAGATCAAATGTTTTTTTCGATTGATGCCATATGTGCTGTAAACGGTTCAGGAATTGGGGTCACTGCAAGATACTATTTTAAGTTGCGCTGTGTAGATGCTTCCACACAAGCTCAACCTTATGCCTATGGCCAATCTGGAATTCCTTTGAAGTATACTGGAAATTATGAAGCCTTTCAGTTTACAACATTCCCAACAACTGTAAATAATTTAAATATTACTAAAACAGTATCTCCAATAAGTACTATTACAACTCCTACAACTATAACCTATACGGTTGGTATAGAAAATACATCTGCTTCTCCTGCATCTATTGATAATATTACTGACATTCTTCCAGGCGCGTTTTCTTTCAATGCTTTACATGTGGCTAGTGATATTACAGTTAATAATGCAGTAGTCTTACCCGCTTTTGGTGACACTGGTGTGCTGGATTTTGTAGGAGGATCACCTTCTACTATATATCCGTTTACCGAGTTTGTAGTATCAGGGAATACAACCTTGAATGTTATATATACAGTAGATGTTCCAACAGGGACGACTCCGGGAGTTTATATAAATAATGTGACATTTACAACGGGGACATTTACATCAGCTCCAGCAACAGCTGATTTTTTAGTGATTTCTGATGAAGATGGTGATGGCGTTCCAACCAGTGAAGACTGTGATGATAACGATCCACTAAACACGAATTCAAATATAAATGATGCAGATTGTGATGGTGTTCCAACCAGTGAAGACTGTGATGATAACGATCCACTAAACACGAATTCAAATGTCAATGATGCAGATTGTGATGGTATTCCAACCAGTGAGGATTGTGATGATAACGATCCACTAAACACAAATTCAA
>MAAR01000007.1 GCA_002162765.1 Flavobacteriales bacterium 34_180_T64
GACTTTCATTTTTGATGGGTAGTCATATTTCGATATTTTTTCAGGGTATGGTCTATTAGAAAAATCATGGCAATCTGCAGGGGTTTTCATTTCTAAAGCTTCATGAGGTCTAATGTGATTATATTCTTTTACAAACTTATTTAAACGACGTTGTTGGGCCTTCAAATCGAATGCTGAAGGATTTTTAGTCGTTGTAAATCGTTAGTTTAAAGATATAATTTTTATTGGAAGTTCATGCGCTAGCATGAATTATACACGTTGTTGTGTGTAGTTTTTAATTCAATAACTTTTTAGCTTGTGATTTTGATAATGCATTTTGTGAATCGTTTATGATTATTTTATTTGCACCATTTCTTTCACAAACCTCTATAATTGCTCTTTTTTCAACTTCTGATAACCAATCTTCTTTCTCAATCTTTGAATGAACAAAAATTCCGAGTACTTATAATCAAATTATTCGGAGCTCCGAGGGTAAAATCTAAGTATCAATAAAAAGCACCTTATAATTTTTTATGCCATTTTATGGGTACGGATGCACTAAATCCATATTGACGGACAAAGACATTCGATTCGTTGAGATATTTTAATAGACCTAAGTTTAATCCAAATTGAATTCCATTAAATTTCCAATAGTTGAATCCTGCTTTCCAATATATACCTTTATTGTTATCTCCCTCCGCAGAAATAAATGTTTCGCCTAAGAAAACTCCTATTCCATTGTTATTGTTGAGGTTCAGGTTGTAATTAAGTTTACTGCTTATTTTTATTGCATGGTTCTGATTTTGTGGGGCAGGATCATCCCAGCCTCCGGCTCCAATACATAAAACACTATTTAGTGAGTGCTTTTTATTTTTCACTATTGAATAGACTGCATTTGCAGTGCCTAGTAGTTTAAGTACATCTGTAAATTGTCGGTTTTCACGACCAGTTGGAGCAGTATGCATTTCAGCTGTAAGATATATCGATAAGCGATTCTTAGTGTTTTTGTTCAAGACATTTTTCAGAAAACTAATATTGAAAATTATATCAATATCACCAAATTCTGTTCCTGAATCATTGGCCATGTCAAGATTCTGGGCTATGTCTGGTTTAACTTGAAAATAGTGGTAAGGTATTCGGAACGTTAATGTATGATTACCTCCAATTGGAATATCTGTTCTGAGATATTGTGTATAATAAATACTTTGTTGGTTGTTAGTGCTTACTCGAGAAGTAAAAAGTACGAGAGGATATTCTTTGAATTCATCATCAGGAAGACGCCAAAAACTATCAAAAGCGATAGGTCCATAATCAATAAAAGAAATTGATTTTGCAATTTGGCTATTTTGTGATTGCATTAATATCGGACTTATCAGGTAGATAGTGGTAAGTATAAGAGTAATAACGTTTTTCACAATGATTTTCCGATGAAGGACTAAGTTAATTAATTCTGAGGGATTTCCGATGAGGAAATTCAGAAGTAATTAACTAAACACATTGTTTAGAGTAGTTTACTTTGAGTAATTGGTCAATTGGTTTCTTTAATGAAGGCAATACTTTTTTCTACGACTTGTTTTAATGCGAGAGGCAGATCATTATCTTCCCATGGATGTTTAGAATTGAATACATGGTTTGAATTATAAACGGGATACAATTCACTATCTAAGTTCCAAGAATATATACTTTCAGCTTCTGAAAATTTAACAGAAGGATCCTCTTTTCCATGAATTATCAATTGTGGAATTGCAATATTTTTGGTGGCATTTTCTATATTTAAACGTTTTTTATTTGTCATATAATTTTCATGAAATTGATAATTATGAGGCATTTGCTGTTTCGTTCTACTATTTAAAACATATTTCACGCCTTCTTTTTTCCATTGCTCTAAATTACCTGTTGTTGCAGTTCGTTTCCCAAAAGCACAAACACTTGCCCAGGTAATTAGTTTAGTGATTCTTTGGTCTTCTGAAGCCTTTAAAATTGAGATCCCACCACCTCGAGAATGTCCTAAGAGTGTAATGTTAGTTGGATCTATTTCGTGGTTAAATGGATTACCCTTTGATAACAGAAAATTTATTAGATCTTCTAAATCTTCAAGTTCTTTCGTGTAATTATTTTCCGCGAATGCCTCCAAATCCGGAAAATCTATTGGATGTTCAACGGTTCCACCATTATGGGAGAAATTAAACTTCATGAAGAATACATTTTCCTCCAAAAATGTTTCAGCAACTAAATCCCAACTTCCCCAATCTTTGAATCCTTTATAACCATGACAAAAAATAACCAAAGGCTTCGGTTTTTTATTTGAATTAAAAAAGGCATCCCAGACTATTGGTTTTTTCTCACTTCTATTTAAAACAAGATTCTTTTCAATCATTTTATTTCTTTTTCAACAAAGGGGATTTCTGGATTGCAAATTTCTAAAATCAATTTTTTTAGTTCTAGCTCAAATGTGTCCAAAGTTTCATGAGCTATAGCAGTTTCTTTTTTAGCATAAGCACCTGCTCTGTCTTTCTTAGCAAAAGTTAATACGCCCTTACTCAAATTTTTGAATGAAATTATACCTGCTACAATTGGCAATGAGATTTGGTTATTTAATTTCATGGTATATGCATAGGTGAGAATCTGAAAACTTTTGCTGTATTGCTCGTAATCTGTTGTCAGGTCTTCCCAATTAACAATTTCTACCTTGGATTGTTCTACTCTCCCAGTTTTATAATCTATAATCCTTGTAGTTCCATTAAATTCATCTACGCGATCCACCTTACCAGTTAAAAAAACAGGAAAGTCTAATTCTGGGATTTCGATTGAAACCTTATTTTCAATTTCAACAGCAATGAGTTTTATTTGATTCCCTTTTTTTATTTCGGTAATCTCATAGTTTAAAAAATTGGAGACATAGCGTTTGGCAATTTCAAAAATAATTAGATTTTTACCTTTTGAAATTTCACCGTCTTTATATTCAGATTTAAAGTGTTTCCTTACGAGCTTATCTATTTGCGACATCATGCCGTTTATAATTTTTTCACTCAAGAATTCACCTTCAAATGGCTTATATAAATCCTCTAAACTATTATGGACAATGGTTCCGAGGGTATTTGCTGCAATAGTTTCTTCGACGGTATCAAGGTCTTTTAATTTTAAAATCTTTTGGTTATAAAAATCGATTGGATTTCGAATATAGTTTGTTAAAGATGAAGGGGAAAATCCATTTTTGGAAATGGATTCTAAACGATCCAAAACATCAGCTGTTTTAGAAATCGATTTCATTTTTCTTGTAATTAATGGCACAACAGGTGCAATAATATATTTATTTAATGAATGGACTTTTTCAATTTCCATTTGACTTATAAACCTGCTTTTTTCACCACCATTTAACACGTCAGGTTCTGTATTGTATAGGATATACACATTTTTAGCACGTTGCAATAATCTGTAAAAGTGATAGGTGTACACAGCGTCTTTTTCTTTATAAGTGGGAAGCTGATTTTCAATTTTTACATCGAAAGGAATGAAAGAGTTGTTACTTTTTCCAGCAGGAAGAATACCCTCATTTACCGATGAAATAATTACAGTTTCAAAATCTAAAACGCGAGATTCTAACATTCCCATAACCTGTAATCCTTCAAGAGGTTCTCCTTTAAAATCTAAGGTTTCACTTTTTAAAAGCTCTTTATAGAGACCATATAACGTTTGAATGGTCTGAATGTGCTCATAAGTTTGATTTAAGTTATAAAGTTCATTAAACACTTCATTAAAGCGATATAAGTATTCTAAAGCCAATAGGTTTTTGGCCTTTTCAAGATCAAGATGTTCTTTAATTCTTAAAATAAGCTGAATACATATTTTGATGGCCTTTAGAGGTTTATTTTCCCAAGAACCAAAAAGTAAATCTATGATTACCGATTTCTCTTTGGCCAATTCTTTTAATTTATCAAGATTTAAATAAACAAGATTGTGATTTTGGATGTGATCAATTATGATGTTGGAATATTCAGATTCTTCTGTTTTGAGTAATGGTAGAATGAATTGATGTGACAATACTTCTTTTACATCTTTATAATACAGTGAAGGCGTTGTTGTCTTATGTATATGAAAAAGAGATTCAAATAACGAGGTCAATGGAATGATGTTTAAAGGCAGTCCCATTGTTATATTAATTGCATCAATTTGCTCAGGTAAAGAATTAAGTAGTGGCAGAAGTAAGGATTCATCGCTTAGTATTACAGCTGTACTTTTTAAGGTTTTATTTTTTTGTTGTAGGTCACCTAGAATTTCACCTATATATTTTGTTTGTCCAATATTCTTTGGTGTTCCAATTATGTCTATGTTTTTTTTGTGAGCATAATGCGTATTGATCCAATTGAACGGATTATTTTTATAGTATGTCCATTTCGCTTTATGTGTTCTTGTAAAAAGTCCGGCATCATGGATTGGATTGTCTATAAATGCACTATCAATATCCCAATAGATTAAAGCTAAATCTTGCTGAAGTAGTTCTTGTATAATTGTTTCTTCGGCTTTATTTAATGCATTAAACCCAACAAAAACGTGCGTTTTGTTCGGGTTGAAAGAAGAGGTGTATTGCTCTATATTTTCAACAGCTTCTCTATAAACTAAGCCTTGATATCCTTTTCTTTTGGATAATAATTGCGCTTTAAAAAAGGTGTAATATGTTTTAATGCGATTCCAAAATAAAAGATAATTTTTTACATATTGAGTTTGGTTTTCTTCCAATGACCAATGGTTAGATTCAATATGTTTAATGGCACTTAGATATTCGAAAATGGAATTTGGAGGAATTAAATAACGATCAATTTCGTTGAAGTCTTGAATTAGTATTTGAGCCCATTTACTGAATGTATCAAAACCGTCCTGTTGGTCTTTAGGAGTATTGCTTAAATAGACTTGATAGAATTCAAAAAGCAGCTCTGTATTGGTGGCATATTGGACATCTGAGAGCGATTCAATGAATTCTTCTATAGAAAGTATTTCTGGCGCAAAAATGGTTTTTTTTAAATTTTCGGATACAGCTTGTTTCAAAAAGACACCAGCTCTCTTACTCGGAAGTACAAATATTAATTGAGAAAAATCCTGTTCTTTATTTTGTAGATCTACTATAACATCCTTTATAAAACTTGTCATAGTATAAAAATAAAAAACGCTCCGAATTTCGGAGCGTTTTTAAAACTTATTTTATGTGGATTATTAAAACTTATTTTTTAAGTTTTACTTCTACACGTCTGTTGTTTCTTCTACCAGAAGCAGTTTTGTTGTTGTCGATTGGATAATCTTCACCAAAACCTGCTGAAGTTAATCTGTCAGCATTAATTCCGCTTGCAATTAAGAAATCTCTAACAGCACTTGATCTTCTTTCTGATAATAATTGGTTAGAAGTCTTAGCACCTTGGCTATCCGTATGACCCTCTAGAGAGAAATTAGAATTAGGATATTCCTTTAATATTGCAGTGATGTTTTGTAATACAGTTTCAGAACTAGATTTAATTGAAGATTTTCCACTATCAAATAAGATCGTTCTAGCATAATCATTTAGCGTTTTCATTACAGCTTCAGATGGAGCCTGTCTTGGGCACCCGTCTAAGGCAACTTCACCAGCATCGTTAGGACATTTATCATCTTTATCTAAAACACCGTCTCCATCAGTATCTGCCCAAGGACATCCTTTGTTAGCAGAAGGTCCAGCTTCGTTTGGACAAGCATCATCTTTATCAGCAACACCATCACCATCAGCATCAGGACAACCGTTTAACGCTTTTAATCCAGCAACAGTAGGACAGTCATCATCTTTATCAGCAACACCATCACCATCAGCATCAGGACAACCATTAAATTCAGCTAAACCAGCTTCATTTGGACAGTCATCTTTAGAATCTTGGATACCATCGTTGTCAGAATCTGGACAACCATTGAAAGCTTCTAAACCAGGTACATCTGGACACGCATCATCTTTATCGTAAATACCATCATTATCAGTATCTTTTCCACCAAACTTAACCGCTAATCCAATAGAATGTTGTAAGTGTGTAGATAAATAATCTTCGAAAGCATGTTTGTAAGACGATTGGAATGTAACTCCAACATTTTCAGTAAACCAATAGTTAAATCCTAAAGTTCCGTTTACAGTTCCTGCTCCGATTTCATCAACCCAAGTGTAACCACCACCTACTCCTAGGTAAGGCTCAAACTTTTCAGAGTTAATTAAATCAGCAAAGCTATATTTTACTGTTCCATCAAAACCATAATATGATAAATCATCAGCTGATGAATCTCCCCATTTGCTGATTCTGTTAATAGTACCTGCAGCGCTTAAAGTAAAGCCATCGCTTAGGTATCTAGAAACTGTAAGCATTGAAACAGAAGGTAAATAATTCCAGTGGTCAGTGACGTTAAATAATTCATCAAAAGTATCACCTAATGGTGGGTTTTCTCCTGTTGGATAAAAGTCTACTGCGTTTACACCAATCCCAATTGCCCAAGGATTGTTTTCGTCCTGTGCATTAGCGTTGAAGCTTAATAAAAGCAACATAGCGAAAAATAATCTGCTAAGGTTTTTCATATTCTAATAATTTTAATTTTAAGTGTTAATTGTAAGCAAAAGTAAGTTGTTAAAGTTTATTAACAAAGACAAATATATAAAAATATTGATTATTTGCCCTAAAATAGAGGTGTTTGGATTGAATTTAAATAATATTTAGAGTTTTCCCAACAGATATAAAAGATGAAATTGCCTTATCTAAATGTTCTTTTTCGTGCGCTGCAGAGAGTTGAACACGGATTCTTGCTTTTCCTTTTGGGACAACGGGAAAAAAGAATCCAATGACATAAATCCCTTCTTTTAAGAGCATTTTTGCCATAGTTTGTGATAATTTTGCATCATAAAGCATCACTGGAACGATGGCAGAATCGCCTTTAACTATATCAAAACCAGCATCTTTTAAACCCCTTTTAAAGTAGTCTGTATTCCATTCTAATTTATCTCTTAATGAGGTATCACTATCGAGCATTTCAAAAACTTTTATTGAGGCACCAACTATTGCAGGGGCCAAAGAATTTGAGAATAAATACGGTCGAGAACGCTGACGTAAGATTTCAATAATTTCTTTTTTACCAGTTGTATATCCACCCATAGCACCACCAAGAGCTTTACCCAAAGTACCTGTTATGATATCGATTCGATCTAATACATTCTTATCTTCTAATGTGCCACGTCCTGTTTCTCCAATAAAACCAGCAGCATGACATTCGTCAATCATCACTAATGCGTCGTACTTATCCGCCAAATCACAAATTTCATCAAGTGGCGCAACAATGCCATCCATGGAAAACACACCATCTGTAACAATAATTTTATGACGAGCTCCTTTTTCATTAGCCGTAATTAATTGTTGTTCTAAATCGGCCATATCACTATTAGCATAACGATATCTTGCAGCCTTACATAATCTTACGCCATCTATTATAGAAGCGTGATTTAATGAATCTGAGATAATAGCATCTTCAGGACCTAACAAAGGCTCAAATACGCCACCGTTTGCGTCGAATGCTGCAGCATATAAAATGGTGTCTTCGGATTTGTAATAATTCGCAATTTTCTCTTCCAATTCTTTATGAATATCTTGAGTACCACAAATAAATCTAACTGATGACATTCCAAAACCATGTGTGTCCATAGCGTCTTTAGCCGCTTGAATGACATCAGGATGAGACGACAATCCAAGATAGTTGTTCGCACAAAAGTTGAGAACCGTTTCACCAGTATTTAATTTGATTTCGGCGCCCTGTGGAGACGTTATAATTCGTTCCTCTTTATAGAGCCCTGCTTCTTTTATATCCTTTAATTCGTTTCGTAGGTGTTGTTTTAAGTTTCCGTACATAATAATTATTGTTTAGTGCAAATTTAAAATTCTTTTATTTTAATAGCATCATTTATGTACACAAGAATTTTTTTTACAATTTTGAAATTCATCTCTTCCAAAACGTCTTGATATTGATACAATTGCTCTTTATGTTTTGGGTTTTCTAAGCCAGTTTTATAATCAATTATTACAGCTTCACCTTTTGAGTTGATTACAACTCTATCTGGCCTAAGAATTTGACCTTGGGCAGTGATGATATCTCTTTCATTGTGAATAATTAAATCTTGATTGAAATATGGCGCTAACAATTTATGATTAATGAGATTCTGAATTAATGGCTTAAGATGATTGCTTTGAGATTCATTTAATTTTCCAAGAGATTTCAAACGGTCAAAAACAGAGTCTATATCATTTTTAGATTTAATAAATGACATAATATAATGTACTAAATTTCCTTTTTCAATTGCAAGTACTTGTGCAGAATCCCATAAGTAACCAGAATTTGTGATTATCTTTAAATTATGATCTTCTTTTGCTGTAGAAATAAATTGTGTTTGTGATTTTGCCACTTGCTTTGAACGTTTTGAACTTATTCTTTTAGCGTTTCCAAATTGATATTCATGTTGATCGTTGCTCCAAAGATTTGACGATTTTAGATAATTAATAAATAACCCTGAATATACTTTTAGTTTTTCATTTTGATTTTTATCAAGGTCTAATTCTGAAATCACAAAAAGCTGTTCGACAGCTCTGGTAAGCACAACATACAATAAATTTATAGCATCTAATTCTAATTCTGCCTGATAATCCGCATAGAGTTCGGCGCCTTCTGTACTGTAATTTTCGAGATCCTTATTTAAGTTAATGTAGAGATGGGAAAAGCCATTGAAATTTTGTTTTTCTACCGGAAACCAAACTTTAGGAGACATGTCAAAATAGATATCTTGATTTGCAAATGGAAATATAACAACTGGAAATTCTAAACCTTTAGATTTATGAATAGTCATTATTTGTATAGCTTCAATACCTTGTGGAGAAACAATACAAAGTTTCTCTTTTTTAAGCTCCCAATAAGAAGTAAACCCAGCCCAACTTGCATTGTATTTTTGAGAGTATGACAATACTTCTTCTAAATAGAATTGAATATATGCATTGGAGTTTTCATTGAGTTCAAACGTTCTAATTATAGTTTCAACTGCTTCATATAAAGGTTGATGTAAGAAACTATTAAAGTCAAAATTATAACCGTATTTTTCTAAGGCTTTAAATAGTGAACTGGGCTCTAAATGCACCAATTCACTATAAAAAAAATGTCTGTTTTCCAGTTTTAGCTTATATTCTGCCAAGTAATATAATATTTCGATTTTATAAGCACTATTTTTTGGCTGATTCGCGAGATTAATAATACTTGATATAAAATTTACTTCAGGAGAGTTTTGAAGCAATAGTGTTTCTGAAGACACTATAGGAATATCATGGTCGCTTAAGAATTCGGCAACCGAAATTCCTTCTTTAGTTTTCCTAGTTATGATACAGATGTCGCTTAAATCAAAACCATTTGCTACGGCTTTATTAACGGTTTTTAAAACCTGTTCACAATGATGGCTATTTTTATCTTCTCTCTTAACCTCTAAAAATAAGAGTTCGACATAGCCCTCCTCTTTTAAGAATGAATCTTGGGTACTCGCTTGGTAAATGTTTTGGTGCTCTTCATTGGTAAAAGCATAGCCTGAAAGGCCAGAAAAAAACGCATTGTTAAAAGCAACGATCGTATTTTTACTTCTATAATTAACAGGGAGATTCTTTACTTCTTGTTCAAATACAAAAGGGTGTTCGATTTTATTGTGCAGGTCAATAAATTGTTCCGCTTTTCCTCCTCGCCATCTATAAATAGCCTGTTTTGCATCACCAACAATCATGGCAGACCCAGTTTCTCCACTTAAATTTTCAGCAGAAAGCGCATTTTCAATTAGCGGACTTAAGTTTTTCCATTGCAACTGAGATGTGTCTTGAAATTCATCTATAAAATAATGCTTAAACTTCTCGCCAATACGCTCATAAATATAAGGCGCTGGCTGTTGATTAACTTCGTTACTTATGATAGAATTGAACTCAGAGATTAGAACTAAATCTTCTTCCTCTTTAATTCCTTTTAGCGCAAGGTTGATTGCATTTAAAATGGATAGTGGCGTAAGGTTTTTTAAACAGTTTTTTAAAAACTTATATTGAAAGACTTGATCTTTGGTTTCAGCAAATGCATTTGAAATATCTGGTTGAATGCTATCTATAATAGAGGCGATATCGGAGGTTACTCGTTTTGGATATAAGGTCTTATTTTCAAGATCTTCCTGCCATTTAGATTCGAAACCGATATTGAAATTTTTCGCTACGAGTTTCTGAAAATGCTTGGGTAAATAACTACCAGAAAAATCATCAAATTGTAATCCAGATTCATCAATTAAAGTTAATATGCGCTCTGATGCTTCAATTATAGAAAGCTCATGTTGTGACATTTTCCCTTTAAGATTTATAGTTAAGGATTTAAAATCATCTAGTGTTTTATCTTTAATTGTGTCAATAAAAGGGATTTCATTTTCATTTACTAGTAGTTTGGCAATTGCATTAAAATCATAAGCGATGTCCCAGCTTTTATCGTCATCGGCTTTTTCAATGGCAAAATCGACCAAGACTTTGGTTAGCGTTTTGTCTGTACCAGCTTTATCTATGAGCTTATCAACTGCCTTCGCAAGGATACTTGTGGTATCTAATTCTACTTCAAAGTTCGGAGGGAGTTTTAAATCGTGAGCAAAAGTTCTAATGAGTCTATGGTTAAACTTATCGATGGTAGAAATATCAAAAGCCGCATAATTATGAACCATTGTATTTAAAATGGTTTTTGATTTATTATGAAGCGTTTCGGGCGTCATGGTTAATTCCTCAGATAACATATTAAACATGTTATTTGGAAACTCAATAATTTCAGGATTTGCGAATTGTTGTAAGGTTTCTATAATCCGTTCTTTCATTTCTCCAACGGCCTTATTAGTAAATGTAAGTGCCAAGATGTTTCTGAAGGCAAGACTATTATTTGATTGTAATAAAATCTTGAGATAATCTTTTACAAGGGTAAAGGTTTTTCCACTTCCAGCTGAGGCATTATATATTATAAAAGGATTGGATGGATTCATAGCATTAAAATTAATGAAAGATAGAAATAATCAATGGTTTCATAACAATTTAATATTTTTAATTACGCTGTATTATATGTAAATTTGGATGAATTAATTATTAACATTATAAAACTTAATATTATGGCATTCGAACTACCAAAATTACAATATGCTTATGATGCTCTCGAGCCTCATATCGATGCTCGCACTATGGAAATTCATCATTCTAAACACCATCAAGGATATACCAATAATTTAAATAATGCTATTTCCGGAACTGCTTTAGAAGGGAAACCAATTGAAGAAATTCTTACAAATCTAGACATGAATAACGGCGCTGTTAGAAATAATGGTGGTGGTTTTTATAATCATTCGTTATTTTGGAATGTAATGAATCCTGAAGGCAAAGGGTATTTGTCAGGCGAGTTAAAAGAAGCAATAGAAGCTGCATATGGCTCAGTAGATACATTTAAGGATGCATTTAGTAAGGCTGCTGCAACACGTTTTGGCTCAGGTTGGGCATGGTTATGTGTTCATAAAGGAGGAAAGGTTGAAGTGTGCTCTACACCAAATCAAGATAATCCGTTAATGTCTGGTGTTGGTTGTGAGGGAATTCCAATATTAGGCTTGGATGTTTGGGAGCACGCGTATTATTTAAATTATCAAAATAGAAGACCAGATTATATCAATGCATTTTTTAATGTTATTAACTGGAATGAAGTTGAACGACGCTACTCCGAAGCTAAATAATAGTAGTACATATATATTACAAAAAGCAAATCGAGAGGTTTGCTTTTTTTTATGACCATCTATAGTAAATTATTAAAATGAAAAAAGGTGAACAGAGAGTCCACCTTTTTTGCCCCAAATCTACCATAAACTTAACCTACTTATGTTATGGTGAAACAAATATATAAGCACTTTATTGGTTTTTTTTAATTTTTTAGATAAACGACTTATAAATTAGCTTAAACGGAAAATTTAAAGGGTTTTGGGTTTTATTCTTACTATTTATGTGCCGAAAGGGAATACTTACAAAAATTTGAAAGTCAATACTTTAAAAGTAAAAGTAAGGGCAATAAAAAAAGGTGAACAGAAGTTCACCTTTTTTTGCCCCAAATCTACCATGAACTTAACCTACTTATGTTATGGTGATACCAATGTATGCGTATTTTGATTAAAACTTTACATATATTAGATGAAATGCGTTTTTTTCAGATTAACAACATTTTTTTCGGATAAAGTGCCTTCTGCTAGTGTTTTATCTAATATGCTCTTTCCTTATTTCCTTCGTAAAAGTTAATAAATGCACGATTAACAACACGATTTCCACCAGGCGTTGGATAGTTACCTGTAAAATACCAATCTCCTAAATTTTTCGGACACGCTTTATGTAAATTTTCAACGGGTTGAAATATAGTCTGTACAGTTGCTTTAATAGTAGTATCGCAAATAAGTTCAGAGATTTTTGCTGAAATCTCTTCAGCTGAGAATTCTTTATATAAATCTTTTACATAATTCTTTACCTCAGTATCTTTAAGCGAAACCTGTGCTTTACATTTTATATAAACGTCTTCAATTAAATGGTATTTATTAGTTTCCTTAAGCAATTCAAGCATCGCTCTAAATGCAATCAAACCCTCTAGGTTAGCCATGTCAATTCCATAACAATCTGGATATCTAATTTGTGGAGCAGAAGATACAACGACAATCTTTTTTGGATTAAGCCGATCCATCATTTTTATAATACTCTTTTTTAATGTAGTACCTCGAACGATACTGTCATCAATTATTACAAGGTTATCGGTTGGTTTTATCACACCATAAGTTACGTCATAGACATGAGCCACTAAATCGTCTCTACTGCTATCTTCTGTAATAAAAGTTCTGAGCTTAACATCCTTTATAGCAATCTTTTCAATTCTAGGACGCTCAGACAGTATTTCAGTTACTTTTTCAGCAGATAAACCACGTTGTCCATTTAAAATGGCTTCGGTTTTCTTTTCATTAAGATGATCTTCAACTGTTTCTATCATCCCGAAAAATGAAGTCTCAGCAGTATTTGGGATAAATGAAAACACCGTATTCTTTGTGTCATGATCAATAGCCTCAAGTACTTTGGGCATCAATAATTTCCCTAATTCTTTTCGCTCTTGATAAATTTCAGCATCACTTCCCCTTGAAAAATAGATACGTTCAAATGAGCACGCTTTACGCTCTAAGGGTTCTAATATTTTTTGAATTGATGTTTCACCAGATTTTTTTGTTATAAGAGCGTGTCCAGGATCGAGTTCCTTAACATCGTCAAAAGCAACATTAAATACAGTTTGAATAACAGGTCGCTCTGAAGCAACTACTACAATTTCATCATCCTTATAATAATATGTAGGACGAATTCCAGAAGGATCTCTTAAAACGAAAGAATCACCATGACCGAGTAATCCAGCAATAGCATAACCTCCATCCCAATTTTTAGCCGCTCTCTTTAATATCTTAGCAACATTTAAACGCTCGGCAATTAGAGGTGTGCATTCTACTTTATTATACCCTTCTTTCTTTAATTGTTTATATTTTTTGGCAACAGCATCATCCAAAAAGTGACCAATTTTTTCCATGATAGTAATGGTGTCAGCCTTTTCTTTCGGATGTTGACCAAGTTCAACTAAGCCGTCAAATAATTGATTCACATTGGTCATATTGAAATTTCCAGCAACTATAAGGTTTCTGTGCATCCAATTGTTTTGTCTTAAAAAAGGATGTACACTTTCTACGCTGTTTTTTCCAAAAGTTCCATAGCGAACATGTCCTAAAAGTAACTCTCCTATATAAGGGATGTTTTCCTTTTGTAGAGCAACGTCATCATTGTACTCTGGGTGTTCTGAAAGTTCTTTGTTGATGCGCTCGTTGATTTGTGCAAAAATATCCTGAATAGGTTGCTGCGCAATTGAACGTACTCTACTAATATAACGATCGCCAGGATTAGTATCCAATTTTATGCTTGCAAAACCAGCACCATCTTGACCACGATTATGCTGTTTTTCCATCATGAGGTACATCTTATTTACACCATAAAATGCACTACCATATTTTTCTTTATAATATTCTAATGGTTTTAAAAGTCTGATGAGTGCTATTCCGCATTCATGTTTTAAAGCATCGCTCATTGTTAGTTGTGTTGTGTATTATAAATAAAAACGCGCTCTATTTAGAGCGCGTTCGTTTATGTTAATTCAATTTCAAATTGAGTTAGTTGTTTAAATTGTTGTAAGCGTTTGAAAACTTCATCGCTTGATAAATTTTGCATGCGTTCAGTGCCAAATTTTTCGACACAAAAGGAAGCAAGAGTTGAACCAAAAATAACGGCATTTTTCATATTTTCGAAGCTGACATCTTCAGAATTGGCAAGATATCCTGCGAACCCTCCAGCAAATGTATCACCTGCTCCTGTAGGATCATAAACCTCTTCTAAAGGCAGCGCTGGTGCATAAAACACATTGTCATCATGAAATAACAATGCACCATGTTCCCCTTTCTTAATCACAACGTATTTAGGACCCATAGCGTGAATTTTTCTTGCAGCAACCACTAATGAATACTCGCCTGTTAGTTGTCGTGCCTCTTCGTCATTTATGGTAATTACGTCAACGCGTTTAATAACTTTATGAAGATCATCTAAAGCGCTATCCATCCAAAAATTCATGGTATCCAAAATCACAAGTTTTGGTTTATTCTCCATTTGATCAAGCACACTCATTTGAACCATTGGATGTAGGTTCCCAAGCATTACAACATCAGCGTCTTTATATTTGTGAGGAACTACTGGATTAAAATCAGCAAGCGTATTCAGCTCTGTTACCAACGTGTCACGTGTATTCATATCATTGTGATAGCGTCCACTCCAAAAGAACGTTTTTCCGTCTTTTACAATTTCAATACCAGAAATATCAATATTTTTATCAGATAATAAATCTAAATATTCTTGAGGGAAGTCATCTCCAACAATAGAAACAATAGAAGAATCTACATTAAAATGTGAAGCGGATAATCCAATAAAGGTGGCTGCACCTCCTAGAATTTTATCTGTTTTTCCGAATGGAGTTTCGATGGCATCAAAAGCTACCGTTCCAACAATGACTAATTTCTTCATATAACGGGTTCAAAATTTGGTGCAAATATAATATTTTTAAGTAGTTAAAAGCGAATTTATTTTCTGCCAAAATCTGCAGGAATTTCTCCCCAAGCTTTTGTTTCCCATTTTACTATTGTCGTAGTGAATGTGTTTTCTTTCAACCAAGCTACAGCGCGATCTATTAAATCAAAGACCGCTTTGTTTTTCTCATTTCGCTCAAGTTTGGTGTTGCAAGTTTTCTTTTTTACCCAACTCATGGCCGTTCTTGAGTCTGTATAGATGAAAAGATTGCTTTTCTTCTTTTTTAATAAAGCCAATCCATGTACAATGGCCAAAAATTCTCCAATATTATTAGTGCCTTCTTCAAAAGGACCTTGTATAAAAAGTTGTTTTTTGGTTTTTGTGTCAACACCTCTATATTCCATTTTGCCAGGATTACCACTTGATGCGGCATCAACTGAAATGGATTTGTAATTTGGTTGTCCTATTTTTTTTAGTTGTACTTCTGAAAGGTCACTTTTAAATTTTTTGTTTTTACCTATATAGTCTTTGTAATTCCCTTGAAGCGCTTTTTTTGCGGCTTCAAAAGTTGAAAAGGACTTATATTGAGCACCTTGAAAATCTTTTATTTGTGCCTTACAATCGTCCCAAGACTCAAATATACCCGAATGATGACCTTTCCACACTGTATAGTATTTTTTCTTTTTTCTAGCCATTTAATAATTTATTAACGACTTCAGGGAAATGGGTCATTTCCAAATCATGAATTTTGATTGCGACATCATCTGCAGTATCTAATCTATTTACTTCACATTTTGCTTGAAAAATAATAGCTCCTTCGTCATAATGTGAATTGACATAATGAATTGTAATACCAGTTTCGGTTTCATGATTAGCCACAACAGCCTCATGCACAAATTTACCATACATGCCTTTGCCGCCATATTTTGGTAATAAAGCGGGGTGAATATTAATGATCTTATTAGGGAATTCATTTATAATAGATTCAGGAATTTTCCATAAAAATCCTGCGAGTATAATGAGATCGGGTGCCGATGCTTTTAGAATATTTAGAACATCTTCATTTTTTGAAAACGCTATTTTATTGAATGACAGCGCACTAACTTCAAGTTTTTTGGCACGATCCAAAACTTTGGCATGGGAATTGTTACTAAGAACCTGAATAACAGAAGCATTATCTCTGTTGTGAAAAAACTCAATTAAATTTTCAGCATTAGTACCACTTCCGGACGCAAAAATTACAATACGTTTCATTTACAGATTATAATGTTAAGATTGTTCGAACAAAAAAAAGAATAAATATTAACAATTAGAAGGTAAAATAGAAATACTTCAATTCAATTTTTGTATTTTACAATCACATTTTTAGACTAAAGGTGTGTTTTAAAAATAAAGTTTTTTATTTTTGCCAACTAATTAAAACTTAAAATTAAAAGATTATGTCAGACATTGCATCAAGAGTAAAAGCGATTATCGTAGACAAATTGGGAGTTGATGAAAACGAAGTTGTTATTGAAGCTAGCTTCACAAACGATTTAGGAGCAGATTCATTAGACACTGTAGAATTAATAATGGAATTCGAAAAAGAATTCGATATCCAAATTCCAGACGATCAAGCTGAAAATATAGCAACAGTTGGTCAAGCTATATCATATATAGAATCTGCAAAATAAGCATTAAAATTTATGGAACTTAAGCGAGTTGTAGTTACAGGTCTTGGCGCTTTAACACCTATAGGCAATACCAAAGATGAATATTGGGATGCACTTATTAGTGGTAAAAGTGGTGCCGCGCCTATAACATATTTTGATACTGAAAAGTTCAAAACAAAGTTCGCTTGCGAATTAAAAAACTTTAATCCTACTGATTTTCTAGATAGAAAATTGTCTCGAAAAATGGACAGATTTGCGCAATACGCTATGGTGGCTTCTGATGAAGCGATCATAGATGCCAAACTAGATCTAGATAAAGTAAATAAATTACGAGTTGGTGTTATTTGGGGAGCAGGAATAGGAGGATTAGAAACGTTTCAGAACGAAGTATTAAACTTTTCTGAAGGCGATGGTACTCCAAGATTTAACCCGTTCTTTATCCCTAAAATGATTGCAGATATTGCACCAGCAAATATTTCCATAAAACATGGTTTTATGGGCCCAAATTATACAACGGTATCTGCCTGTGCTTCTTCTGCTAACGCTATGTTTGATGCTTTAAACATGATACGTTTAGGGCATTGTGATGTTATTGTTACAGGAGGAAGCGAAGCAGCAGTTACTATTGCTGGTATGGGAGGTTTTAATGCTATGCATGCCTTATCAACTAGAAATGAAAGCCCAAAAACGGCATCTAGGCCTTTTGATGCTACCAGAGATGGTTTTGTATTAGGAGAAGGCGCCGGAGCTATTGTTCTTGAAGATTATGAACATGCAAAAGCTAGAGGAGCCAAAATTTATGCTGAGTTATTAGGAGGTGGATTATCTTCTGATGCACATCATATGACGGCACCTCACCCTGAAGGAATTGGTGTCATTGCTGTAATGAAAAATTGTTTAGAAAATGCGGGTGTAAAACCTGAAGAAGTTGATCATATCAACACGCATGGAACATCAACGCCTCTTGGAGATGTTGCTGAACTAAAAGCGATTTCAGAGGTGTTTGGTAGCCACGCTAAAAACATTAGTATTAATTCAACAAAGTCTATGACTGGTCACTTGTTAGGAGCTGCAGGAGCTATTGAATCGATTGCCTCAATTTTGGCAATGGAACATGGTATTGTTCCTCCTACAATTAATCATACAACCGTTGATGAAAATATTGATTCTGAATTAAATTTGACATTAAATAAAGCGCAAAAAAGAGACGTTAAAGTCGCTATGAGCAATACTTTTGGTTTTGGAGGTCACAACGCTTGTGTGCTGTTCAAAAAACTAGATTAAATATCGAATGAGCTACATTCGCAACATATTAAATTCCCGTTCTGATTCAGACGGGGATTTTTTTTTGCTCCTTAAAGCAATTTTAGGATTTAAACCTAAAAAGAAGAGCTTATATTTAAAAGCATTTACGCACCGTTCAATGAATATTAAAGACAGTCTTGGGAATGCTTTAAATTATGAACGTCTTGAATTTGTTGGTGATGCTATGCTAAGTGCAGTTATCGCTTCGTATTTGTTTGGTGAAGTACCTCATGGAGATGAAGGATATTTAACTAAAATGCGATCAAAGGTTGTAAGTAGAGAACATTTAAATGAACTTGGAAAAGAACTTAATTTGATTGATTTGGTTGAAAGTAAAATACCAAAATCTAATTTTGGAAATAATATTCATGGTAATCTTTATGAAGCCCTAGTAGGCGCCATTTTTTTAGATCGAGGTTATGGGTATTGTGAACGTTTCATTCAAAAAACAGTCATTAAACCACATATTGATATTGAGACTTTGGAAGGGAAAGTAATAAGTTATAAAAGCCTATTAATTGAATGGTGTCAGAAAGAAAAGAAAACGTTCGACTACAACGTTTATGAAGATACTGGGAATGATAATTTAAAACACTTTTCAGTTAAATTGTCAATAAACAATAAAGTAATTGCTAAAGCAAGAGCGACTTCAAAGAAAAAAGCAGAAGAGAAAGCGTCAAAACGAGCATTTTTTGCATTTCAAAATAGAATTTCTAGATCATTTTAATAACGATAACGTTTCCGTAATAATTACTTGTTAAGAATAACAAAATCTTATTACTAAAATTGGGATAAAGTACTATATTTACAGTTAGTGGGAGTTTAATATGGCTTTACATAAATTACTTGTTGACGATTTTTATGATGCTTCTTTTTCACTTTTAGCTATTCATTGTAGACTAGAAGATTACAGATTAGTGTATCTTTTGAATATGTATTTAGATCTAAAACTAGAGCGAAAGCCGCAAGATTTAGATTACAAATATTTTGCGTCTTCATATTCGATTTATGAATGGGATAATTTAGAGCAAGACACCATTTGGAATTTAGTTTCAAATGTATGTAGAAAAGAAGAAGATAGTCTACAAAGCACAGGTTCGTTGTTTACAACTCAACATAAAGTATTAAAAACATACCATTTAATGCCAGAGTTGAAAAATGTAGATTACCTTATAAAAATAACCAATGAAGCACTGCATTTTAATGAGAAAATCATTTTAGACAAAATACAATCAATTCCTCAAATTATTACCGCTTACAGTATTAATACTGAACAATTAAAAGCGAAAGACAATTTAATTTTTTAATCCATGTTGAAAAGAAAAAAAACAAAAATAGTAGCCACTTTAGGTCCTGCAACAAGTACTAAAGCAGTGCTGAAAGGCATGCTTGATGAAGGTGTTGATGTATTCAGAATTAACTTTTCTCATGCCGATTATAAAGATGTTGAAGAACGCATAAAAATGATTCGAGATCTCAACGAAGAATTTGGATATAATGTAGCTGTGTTGGCAGATTTACAAGGCCCAAAACTTCGTGTTGGAGTCATGAAAGGGGAAGTCTTTGTTAATGAAGGTGATGAAATCATCTTTGCTACTGGTGAGCGATTTGAAGGTGACAAAAACAGGGTTTATATGACCTATGATAGGTTTCCACAAGATGCAAGAGCAGGAGAACAAATCCTTTTGGATGATGGTAAACTTATTTTTGAAGTCGTTTCTACAGATAATAAGAGTGAAGTGAAAGCGCGTGTAATTCAAGGTGGACCACTACGTTCAAAGAAAGGAGTGAACCTTCCTAATACAAATATTTCACAACCAGCATTAACTGAAAAGGATATTGAAGATGCCCTATTTGCTATTGAACAAAAAGTAGATTGGATGGCATTATCTTTTGTGCGTCATGCTGAAGATTTAATGCAGTTAGAAGAGCTTATTCGACAAAATTCTGATCATAAAATTCCAATTATTGCGAAAATTGAAAAGCCTGAAGCTGTAGAAAACATTGATAAAATAGTTGCCTATTGTGATGGCTTAATGGTAGCGCGAGGTGATCTAGGGGTTGAAATTCCGGCAGAAGAAGTTCCGTTAATTCAAAAGCAATTGGTCCTTAGAGCAAAACGTGCGAGAATTCCGGTAATTATCGCTACCCAAATGATGGAAACTATGATTTCTAGTCTCACACCAACAAGAGCCGAAGTTAATGATGTTGCTAATTCAGTTATGGATGGCGCAGATGCAGTAATGCTTTCTGGAGAAACATCGGTTGGAAGCTATCCTGTTCAGGTTATTCGACAAATGTCTAATATTATTAAAAGCGTTGAGGATTCACCATTAATTCAAGTGCCACAAATTCCACCTCATATTCGAACAAAACGCTATATCACAAAATCAATTTGTTATCACGCTTCAAATATGGCTAATGAAATCAATGCTAGAGCTATTTCTACATTGACAAATAGTGGCTATACAGCATTTCAAATTTCAGCTTGGAGACCTTCAGCACATATTTTAGTGTTTACTTCGAATAAACGGATTTTAACACAACTAAATTTACTTTGGGGCGTAAAAGCATTTTATTATGACAAGTATGTCAGTACAGATGAAACTATAGAAGATGTCAACACAATTGCCTGTAAAAAAGGCTATTTAGATGTTGGAGATATGCTCATAAGTTTGGCTGCGATGCCAATTCAAGATAAAGGTATGGTGAACACCTTACGAGTCTCTGAAATTACGAAGCGAAGTTTTTAAATTCTGGGCGTTTCGGTTTTTTTAAAACCGTCGTGCTTTCGCAAGTCGCTCTTTACAAGGAGCTCCAACAATTGCTCAATCACTAACGCAGTTAAAACTCAAATTTTAATTGTACACTTACTGATTGTTGTTCGGTTTTGTTTTGAACTGTTTTTTTAGGGGTTTCTGTATTTAAATTCGAAAGTGAGATTCCTAATAACCTTACAGAATCACTTAATTTTTCTTGATATAAAAGATCTTTAGTTGTTTCAAGTAGAATGTCCTTATCATGAATGTAATAAGGCAAGGTTTTACTACGTGTTTGAAGAGAAAAATCGCTGTACTTTATTTTAAGAGTTACCGTTTTTCCAGCAATCTTGCTCTTGTTTAATCGTTTTGAGACTTCCTCCGCGATATGTTCTAATTTTTCTAACATAAATATTTCAGAAGACAGGTTTTCATTAAATGTGCGTTCGGCAGCGAGCGATTTTCGAATGCGATTAGGCTTCACTTCACTGTGTTGCTGACCTCTTACAATATGATAATAATAGCGTCCAGACTTTCCAAAGTGTTGATCTAAATACTCAATAGATTTCGACTTTAAATCCTTTCCAGTAAAAATTCCTTTTTGGTACATTTTCTCAGCAGTCACTTTCCCAACACCATAAAATTTTCTTATGTCTAGCGCTTCAAGGAATTCTAATACATCTTCTGGATTTACGGTTTTTTGTCCATTAGGTTTGTTGTAATCACTAGCAACTTTAGCAATAAACTTATTAATTGAAATTCCTGCTGAAGCGGTTAATCCAACTTCTTTAAAAATTCGGGCTCGTATGTCTTGTGCAATAAGAGACGCACTAGGGTTTCCTAATTTATTCTCGGTAACATCCAAATAGGCTTCGTCCAAAGAAAGCGGTTCTACCAAATCGGTATAGTCATGAAAAATTTTTCGAATCTGATTTGAGATGTCTTGGTAACGTTCAAAATTAGGTTTGACAAAAATGAGCTCGGGGCAGTTCCGTCGAGCCATTACACCACTCATAGCACTTCGAACGCCAAATTTTCGAGCTTCATAGCTAGCAGCACTCACAACACCTCGTTTGCCACTGCCTCCAACTGCAACAGGTTTACCCTTTAACTCAGGACGATCCATTTGCTCTACAGATGCATAAAATGCATCCATATCAACATGAATAATCTTTCGTATTGGTAAATTGTTTGGCATAGCGTAAATTTACATTAAATGCCTTTAATCATTAAATTTATGATTGAAGGAATTAAAATTATATAAAATTAACACAGCACAATTTCATGATAGAAATAGAACGAAAATTTCTGGTGACTTCAAAAGCCTTTATAGAAGAATCTTTTACTTCCTTTCGGATTATTCAAGGGTTTTTAAATACAGATAAGGAACGTACGGTAAGAGTTAGACTAAAGGATCAAGTTGGCTTTTTAACTGTAAAAGGACAGTCTACAAATGATGGGTTGACACGTTTTGAATGGGAAACTAGTATTAGTAAGTCGGAAGCAGAAGCGCTTTTGAAAATTTGCGAAAAAGGGATTATTGATAAAATTCGATATGAAGTGAAATCGGGTTCTCATGTAGTTGAAATAGACGTATTTTTTGGAGAAAACGAAGGATTAATTGTTGCTGAAGTTGAACTTGAAAATGAAGATGAAATATTAGTCAAGCCTAGCTGGTTTGGTAAAGAGGTAACTGGTGATATAAAATATTATAATTCACAATTGAGCAAACAACCCTATAAAACATGGGACTAGTAATTTGAGACTTTAAAAATCAAAAAAATGAAAAACACTATTCGAGTACTTGTTATTATGATGCTCTTTTCTGCTTGTAAAAAAGGGAATAATGTAGCACCATCAGATTCTGAAAATAACTCTGTAGAAACCGTTGAAACCATAAAACAAATCAAAGATAATTTGACTTCAAAGGGGTTTAAAATTTTTGATTATGTGGATGAGAATACACAAGATACAGTAATTATGCAGCAGTATTTTATAGCGTTTTTAAAACGAGGACCAATAAGAAACCAAAATGAAGAAGAAGCCAATGCCTTACAAACTGCACATTTGGCGCATTTGGGTAAAATGTACGACTTGGGTTATGCAGATATATCAGGACCTTTTGGAGACGATGGTATCATTAGAGGAATTACCATTTATAACACAGCTACAATAGAAATGGCCGATAGTTTAGCCAATTCGGACCCAATGGTTAAAGCGGGTCGCTTAGAAATTGAAATACATCCTTGGTGGGCTGCAAAGGGATTCCCGTTACGATAAAAAAAAAGCCACTCCTAGGAGTGGCTGCGATATAATTTAATTTATAAGAGACTAAGCTTTATCTTTTTTAGAACAGCATTCTTTTTTACAATCTGCCTTACATGCTTTTTTCTCAGCATCTGTTTTCTCAGCACAACATGCTTTAGTGCAATCGGCTTTACAGGCTTTTTTATCACCCATTTTAGCAGCGTGACCTTCTTCTGTTGAAAACGCTTCAACCGTTTTCATATTAGTTACTTTGTAAGTTTCACCAGCTTTAGCAACCGCTTCTTCTAAAGAAGCATGCGTTACCTTGGCCTCATCGTATTCTACCATTGCTAATTGTTTGTCAAAATCTACAGTTGCAGATTTTACACCTTCCATTTTAGCCATTTTCTTTTCGATAGTTTTTGCACATCCTATTGCACAAGTCATTCCATCGATGCTAAATTCTGCTTTTGCATAATTAGCGTTTGGGTCTAATTCATTTGAAGCGATTGCAGCAGTTTCAGTTTCAACTGTTTTTACGTCTGGTTTTGCTTCATTTTTACAAGCCATTACTGTAACCGCCACAATAGCTACTACTAGTAAGTTTTTAAATGTCTTCATAGGTTTTAAATATAGAATTTGAAACAAACATAATAAATATTGGCGTTTCTTGCATTAAAATTAACGAATTTTGTGACTTATTAGCTGTTAACTATGAAGGGCATCAACAAAAAATGGTTGTATCTGATAGCGCTTGCCATAATCTGGGGGAGCTCGTTTATTTTAATTAAAAAATCGCTTTTAGGCTTAACACCTTTTCAATTGGGAGCGTTAAGAATAATAATTACTGGGTTGTTTTTATTTGCAGCTGGATTAAAGAGCATAAAATCAATTGATAAGTCGAAATGGAAATGGCTGATCATATCAGGATTATGTGGGTCTTTTTTTCCGGCATTTTTTTTCGCTATCGCTGAAACTGAAATTGATAGTTCTGTGGCATCAATCCTGAATTCTTTAGTGCCGTTAAATACTATATTATTGGGGTTTGCCGTATTTAAGATCGCATCAACTAAACGTCAAATTCTCGGTGTCATTATTGGTTTTATTGGCACCAGTCTTTTGATTTTAAAAGGAGCTGAATTAAATCCAGATCAAAATTACATGTATGCAGGTTATGTCATCGCTTCCACGGTGTTGTATGCAGTAAACGTGAATATTATAAAACGCTATTTACAGGAAATAAAACCCTTGACCATAGCTGTCGGAAATTTTATACCGCTTATGATTCCGGCGTTTATCATTTTGGTATATTCAGATTTTTTTAGCGAATCCACGTATCGTAATCCTAATTTTAAATTGGCATTATTTTATGTAGTGCTACTATCATTATTTGGAACGGCCTTGGCTAAAGTGTTATTTAATAAACTCGTGCAAATTTCCACACCGGTGTTTGCATCTTCAGTAACGTATTTAATGCCAATAGTGGCATTAATTTGGGGGGTTATTGATGGAGAAGGATTTAGTTTTTTACAAGGTCTTGCAACTATCGTAATTCTAGTTGGCGTTTATCTTTCTCATAAAAAAACTCAATAAAAAAACCGAAGCCTAAAGACTTCGGTTTGATTAGTAATTATAAAGTTGTATTAGTCAAAATCGACGTCAGCAACACCTTCGTTAACTTTAATTTCTTTTACAATAAAATCAAATTTACGAGGTCCGAATGATTGTCCAATTTTGAATGGGAATTTCACGCCTGACACTTCTTGGTATTCCGAATAAGAAGTAGAAACAGATCCAGTTGGAGCTGATTTAACTTCCATAATTTTCAAACCAGTCTCAACACTATAATAAATAGAGGTATCATCACCTACATTTATTTTGTATGCATTTTCTCCTTCGATTTTTTCAATTTTCTCAAGAGTTACGCCTCCATTCAAATAGTTAACTTCAGGAAACGGAGACGATTCTGCTTGTGCTTCTTTCAATTCGTCGTTGCTTAAATCTTTACGTTGTCCTTGCATAACCATATAACCAGCCTCTCCATCAACTACCGATTTCATAATAGATTGTCCCATGGCAGTGATTTCTTGAAACGCCTGATTTTTCACAGTCTTTTTCATTGATAAATTCATCATTACACCAGGTTGTAATTCTGCTTCAGCAGTAATAAATACAGAGTTTACAGCATCTAATTTTTCTTTACCACCAATGGCGTTAATATATGCATTAAGCACTTTAATAACGTTCATATCTGCTGGCATAGGAATGTCATAAGATGGCTTCTCTACAGCATTCGCATAGGTGTCATAATATTTAATTGGAATTCCTGTTTTTTCAAGATTCTCTAAAACCTCAGACCCTTTTCCAATCACTACAACTCTAGCATTTTCTGACTTCATGTATTTATTTGCAACTCTTTTAACGTCCTCAGCACTTACATTATTGATTTTTTGTAAGTATGTTGTATAAAAGTCTTTAGGTAAATTTTGTTGTTTAATATTTAAGGCATAGTTAGCCACGGTTTGAGGTCGCTCTAATCCCATAATAAAACGTCCAACATACTTTGCTTTAGCATCTCTCAAAGTTTGTGGATCTACTGGCTCCGTTTTAATACGGTTAATCTCTTTTAAGGCTTCAACTACAGCACTATCAGTTACCATATTTCTCACTTTCGCAGACGCATTAAAACGTCCTAAACCATATCTACTAGCACCAAGACTAGAGTATGCACCATATGTATATCCATGAGCTTCACGAAGGTTTTTAAACAAATACCCTTCACCACCACCACCTAGGATGTTATTCGTAATTAATGCAGCATGATAGTCTTCATCATTCATCTTTAAATCTACATTATTAGTGATTGAGATACTTGATTGCGTTGCCGTCGGGAAGTCAACAAAATTAATTTGTGTGTATTGCGCGTTTGGTGCAGCTGGACTTACAGTGGTAGATACATCCACCGACTTTTTCCATTCTCCAAAATGTTTTTTAATTTGTTTTTTTACCTTTTTAAAATCTACATCACCAATTACCACTAAATAAGTATTGTTAGGATTGAAGTATTTTTCGTAAAATGCTACGGCATCACCATAGGTTACATTATGAATGGTTTCTTCTGTTGTATACTCTCCATAAGCGTGATTTGTTCCATAAGCTAAGGCATTTCGAACACGGCCACTTATAGCATCGATACTTTTTTCATTTTGTTTTAAACTTTCGATGAGTTTTACTTTTTCTTTTTCAAACTCTTCTTCAGTCAATAATGGATTGATTGCAGCATCGGCCATTAGTTCTAAAATACGATTAGAATATTTTGACAATGAACTTGCAAATCCTCCACTAAATCCAAAATTTAAACTTGCGCCTAAAAAATCGATTTCTTCATTAAATTCGTCTTTAGAAATGCTCGTTGTTCCATTGCCTAACATGCTTCCTAGAATGCTTTCAACACCGGCTTTTTTTCCAGTAGCAATAGGTTTGTTGTCTATACGTAAAGAGTAAGATACTCTTGGAAGTTTGTGATTTTCAACCACTAAAACTTTCAATCCATTTTTTAATTCGAATTCTCCAGGAACTTCTAATGAAATTTGTGGCTCAGGACCAGCTTTTGGCTGTTTTGATCTGTCAATTTGTGCAGTAACCCCAGCTGTCATTAAGAACAGTACAATACAGGCTGCAAATTTAGTTTTCATATTATATATTGTTTTCATCTTATTGATCATCTTTTTTTGGTAAATATTCTAATTCTACACGTTGATTCGGACTTAAATATTTTTTGGCCACAGCTTGAATTTCTTCTCTTGTAATCGATCTGTAAATGTCAATTTCTTTATTGATTAGATTCACATCACCATATAATAAGTAGTACGTTGCTAATGATTCAGCAACTCCAGCAATACTTGCATTTGCATTTACAAATTGATTTTCAAACTGATTGATCAGTTTTTGATGATTGCGTTCTGAAATTAATTCATTCTGCATTTTAGCAACTTCTTCATCAATTTCAGTTAACAAAGTGTCTAAGGTCACATCTCCAATTGGAATTGAAAAGAAAGCAAATATACTATAGTCCATTTGGCTAATATTTACAGCTTGCGCCGCTAAAGCTTGCTTTTGTTCATCAACTAATTTTTTATATAAAACGGAACTTTTTCCACCACTTAAATAAGATGAAATCATATCTAATACATAAGAATCTCTTGTGCCATAACCAGGCGTTCTATAGGTGGCTACGATGGCAGGGACTTGAATGTTTTTATCGTATGCTTTTGCTTTAATAGTTTCAGTAATTGGTGTTTCTTTCGGGAAGTTTCTAACTACGTCTGGACCTCTTTTAACTTCATTGAAATAATCACCAATTAATTTTTTAGTTTTAGTAACGTCTATATCACCGGCAACTACTAAAACAGCATTATTTGGGCCATAAAAAGTTTTGAAATAGGCAGTGAACTCTTCTAAAGTTGCAGCATCTAAATGTTCCATATAGCCAATGTTAGGATCCTTATAAGGGTGTGCGTTAAAAAGGTTTAAACCAATGGCTTCAATAATTTTTCCATAAGGCGCATCATAACGTTGGCGCTTTTCTTCTTTGACAACTTCATTTTGAGTATCCACACCAATTTGATCAATTACGGGGTGTAACATACGTTCAGATTCTAGCCAAAGCCCTAATTCTAATTTATTTGAAGGGAAGATTTCATAATAATAAGTTCTATCCTGAGAAGTGTTGGCATTAAAGGTTCCACCGTTCGCCGGAATGATTTTCATAAACTCTCCACGTTCGATATTTTCTGAGCCTTCAAATAAGAGGTGTTCAAAAAAGTGTGCAAAACCAGTCCGAGGTGCCTCTGGGCTTCCTCCTATATCTTTACCTCCGACATCATACATAACCGAAGTAATCACTACAGGAGCCGTATTGTCTTGATGAAGAATAACATGTAATCCATTGTCTAGATCAAATTCTTCAAATTTAACTTCTTGTGCTGTTGTTGCTGTAATAGCAAGTACAAAAGCAGCTAAAGTAAATAAGCATTTTTTCATTGTGAGTTTGTTTTAAAAATTAGTTTTTATTTAAAGTAAGTCTATGGGCATTGCAATTTGTTACAAATGCACACAAAAATAAGAAATCATAAAGCTTTTATTGTTACCTATTTGGAAAAAAGAAGCTTAAAATTATATTATTTCGCAAATTTTCACGAAATTTAATGAGCATGGATTTCAAACATGATATATTATGAAAACTTCTATTTCAGTTTCTTTAAAATTTGGGCTCCTTATTGCGTTCATTCTAATTGCATATTTTCTTCTATTAAGAATATTTAATTTACATCAAAACCCTTTGCTAAGATTATTTAATGGCATTGTTATGGCTGGAGGGATATACTATGCTATTAAGTATTTTAAGAACTTACTTTCTGATGAATTCACATATATTGATGGATTTAAAACGGGCCTAATTACCGGCTTTATTGCAACTTTAATATTTACTGTTTTTATGGCGATTTATATGTTTCATTTGGATCCGAAATTCACAGAAAGGTTGCTTGGAGATTGGTTTTCTAACTACAATAATGGCGCTGGAATGTTAGTTTTTATTATTTTAATAGAAGGGTTGGCATCTGCAGTAGTACTTACACTAGCCTTTATGCAGCTTTTCAAAAAAAGCCGCAATATTTCTTAAAACACATAAATCGTTTGTAGTTTAATTAATTAGCTTTATATTTGCACTCATTTTTGAACAAAATTAATTAATAAAAACGTTACGCTATGTACGCAATTGTAGAGATAGCAGGGCATCAATTTAAAGTTGAAAAAGACCAAAAAGTTTTTGTTAACCGTTTAGCAACAGAAGAAGGAAAGAAAGTGTCTTTCGATAATGTACTTCTTGTTAGCGATGGTAACAATGTAACTTTAGGCGCCCCAGCTATAGACGGAGCACAAGTAAGTGCAAAAGTCATTAAGCACCTTCAAGGTGATAAAGTTATTGTTTTCAAAAAGAAAAGACGTAAAGGCTATAGAGTAAAAAATGGTCACCGTCAAGCTCTTTCTGAAATCGTAATAGAAAGCATTGTTGCTTCGGGAGCAAAACCAGCTGCGAAAGCTGCGCCTGCTAAAGCAGAAAAAGCTGCACCTAAGGCAGAGACTAAAGCTGCTGCTCCAAAGGCAGAAGCAAAAGCATCAACTGATTTAAGTAAACTAACCGTTGCTGAATTGAAAGAGATGGCTAAGTCTAAAGGAATTGAAGGTATCTCTTCTATGAAGAAAGCTGATTTAATTGCTGCATTAAGTTAATTATAAATCATAAAATCGAAATAAAATGGCACATAAAAAAGGAGTCGGTAGTTCGAAAAATGGTAGAGAATCAGAATCGAAACGCTTAGGTGTTAAGATTTTTGGTGGACAAGCTGCAATAGCTGGTAATATCATCATAAGACAACGTGGTAATACACACCATCCAGGTGAGAATGTATACCAAGGAAAAGATCATACTTTACACGCTAAAGTTGATGGTCTTGTAAAATTCACAAAGAAAAAAGATAACAGATCTTATGTTTCTATTGAGCCTTTTGAAGCTTAAGAAACAATTCTTTAATATATAAAAACTCTTGCTAGAAATAGTAAGAGTTTTTTTTTTAAACAATATTCATTTTCTTCAATAAGAAGCTAGCATTCATATTTTGACAAATACCCTTCTTAAAGGTATAATCAAAATGAAGTTCATCATTAATAATTTCCGCATCGAAAAAGTAATTTTTGACTTCTGGTAGTTTACTTTCAATTTCACATAAACTTAAATCGTGAGTCGCAATTATCCCAGTTGCATTTGATGCTACTAATTTTTCAACGAATTTTTTAGAGCCAATAGCTTTATCTGTGCTATTTGTACCTTTTAAGATTTCATCTAAAACAATGAAGTAGGAGTCATTTTGTATAGCGTCCACGATGAATTTTAACCGTGTTAATTCTGAAAAGAAATACGAACTATCATCTGTTAACGAATCACTAGTACGCATACTTGTTATTAATTTAACAGGTGAATAGATGCTAGACTGAGCACAAACAGGCAGACCAATATTAGCCATAATTATTTGTAAAGAAACGGTTCGCAAAAATGTGCTTTTTCCAGCCATATTTGCGCCTGTAATAATATAGAATTGTTGATGATCGATCTTAAAATCATTGTCGATGCGTTTGGCGTCATTTAATAATGGATGACCAAGTTCAGTTGAATTAATAGCTGTTGCTTGAGATTGTATTTCAGGATAAACATAATCGGAATGATTAAACGCATAATTCCCTAAAGAGTTATAAGCATCGAAAAAAGACACGATTTCGAACCAGTGTTCCACAGTCGTATTATAACGGGAGATCCACTTTTCTATTTGCATTGCGTTTTTAATGTCTGATAGGAACAACCCATTGCCAAAAATGGCTGAAATCATGTTATTTCTATTGTCAAGACTATCAAGATGTTTTGAAAATTGTGAAAAAATAACGGATGCTTTTTTGTGCTCTGCTTCAATGTCTTGTTGTTTCTTTTGCAGCAAAGCAGATGAAAAAGTTTCTGATTCTATTTGATTTAATAATAAGGCATACTGTTTAAATGTGTCCTTAACTTTTTCAGTGTTGTGTGAGAGTACATTGATTCGTTTTACAAAAAATGCTGTAATACCCAATCCAAGAAGAAGCCAATACCCTAAATACTCAGGGGAGATAGACTGACTTATAACCAATAGAAATAGAAGTCCTGATATTGCTGAGAAAAGTGCAGGAATCCATACCAATTGTTTAGAAATAAATGGTTGATGAGAGTGGAGCCAATCTATAATTTTTTGCGCTTTCGTTTCGACCGATATTAAACTTGAGGTTGCCGAATAGTACTGCCTCCATTTTGATTTTGAACTCAATTCTTTAATTGCTTCTTGTCGTTGAACAATACCCTCAATATTATTGGCCATTAATTCATTGGCAAGCTTTTGAGTTCCTTCACTTATTGTTGTTCTGTTAATGAATTGAAAAAAGGAACCTCTACCATAAAGATCAATATCTAGACTATAAAAATGCGTCGGATCTTGAAATTGTGTTCCGCTATCTCTATCATGAAATTTACCAGATGCAATGTCAATTTCTTCAGTGTTAATCTTAACCAAAGCAAGAAACAAATCTCTTCTAGATTTTGTATCTGAATGCTTGGAAAGTAAATAAATGAAAAGGATAACACCTAATACACCAATGACTACTGCAATCTCCCATTTTGAAAATGTAATATAAATACCTATTCCAGTAATTAAAAACACGAGTAGTCTCAAGGAGCTAAGAAGAGTCATTCTTTTATAGAGACTCCGGGCTTCTGAATGATATTTTTCAGAATGTATTTTATAATATGAACTGGATTTTTCCATGATGAAGTTTTGAAACTATAAAGAAGCAAAAATACGCTATAATTGGGAGTTTAGACCTTCAAAAGTTTAGCTATTTTAAAGACTCCATCACCGATTTCTTATAACTAACACCAATAGGAATTTCAATATTTCCAAGCTCTATATCTTGGGACGTAAACGCGGTTACCATATTTAAATTGACAATATACGAACGATGAGAACGTAAAAAACAAGAGGGTAACTTATCTTCAAAATCACTGATCTTGTCCTTCGTTGTGATTGAGCCATTCAAGGTGTGAATACAAACATAATCTTTTAAGCTTTCAGCATATACGATCTCATTAAATAATATTTTATGATGCTTTTTGTTCACATTAACAAAGATGTGACCTGAACTGTCATCTGACGAGGTTTCCTTAGAAACGACAATCGTTTTAGTTTCAATACGTTTGAAATAATTATTTACGGCTTTGAAAAAGCGATCAAATGAAATTGGTTTTAAGAGGTAGTCTACAGCTTCAAGTTCATAACTTTCAATAGCATATTCTCTATAGGCTGTCGTGAAAATCACTTTCGGGGGATTGCTGAGTGATTTTATAAACTCGATTCCGGTAAGTAGCGGCATTTGAATGTCTAAAAAGAGGAGATCTACCTCTTGTGTTTTAAGCACTTCAAAGCCTTCTAAAGCGTTATGACAAGTGGCCACAACCTCCAAGTTTGGAATCTTAGAGACATGCGCTTTAATAATTTCAATTGCTAAAGGTTCGTCATCAATTATTAGACACTTTTTCTTCATTCGTTCAAATCTACATGAAGTTTCACTTCGTACGACGAAGATTCTTCATTAATAGTTAACAAATGCTTATCAGGGTAAAGCAATTCTAATTGTTTTTTAGTGTTACTCATTCCAATTCCTTTTTTATAGTTGGTTAGGTCTTCTTGATTTATCGTGTTCTTAGTGTTGTAAATTGAGAATTGAAGAAGGCCGTTTGCTACTTGTATATCAATTTTAATGATTGGTTTGTTGATGGAACCACTGGCACCATGCTTGAACGCATTTTCAATTAAGGACATCAATATTAGAGGTGCAATTTGAGTATTTAAATTATCGATTTCGTGATTAAAATTAAGCTCCAATCTATCGCCATAGCGCAGTTGTTCGAGAGCGATATAATTTTGAATTAGCTTAAGCTCTTTGACAACAGGAACTCGGCTGTCATTACATTGATAAAGCATGTAATCTAAAATTTCAGAAAGCTTAAGAACCGTATCAGATGCCTTGTCAGATTTTTGCAAGGTTAAAGCATATAAATTGTTGAGCGTATTGAATAAAAAGTGTGGATGAATTTGGGCTTTAAAGAAGTTGAGCTCTGCCGAAAACTTCTCTTTTTGTAACTGTTCCATCTGATTTTTTCTGCTGAATTTTTCTATTATTAGGGAATACATTAGCATTATAAATGCTGGAAAATAGACAACTAAAGAATAACGAGAGTATAGCGCTTTTAAATCGGTCAATATCTCTGTTACAGATTCTTGCTCGAAGGGTCTTTCTCGTACGAGCTCTTCTACGAGATGGACCACTAAAAGGCGAGCTAGTACAGAAAAAACATAGCTGGTTATTATTAAAGACAACGCAAATAGCAGATATTTTTTTTTGTAGAGTAGCTTTGGCAATTGAAAATATAATAGCGCGTATGCAGCTAATATTTTTGGGAGTAACATAATAGATTTATGAACCACCACAGCTTGTTGATTTTGTTGGTATTCCACCCCTAGGATTTGAATTAAAAATAAAACAACCCAAAAAAGCATGTGACTCAGCCATACACGCTGTTGTATATAATCTATAGCTTTTGAAAAATAATCTTTCATGCTTCAAAAATAAAGAGAATCTAAGAGCATTTCTCTAAAGATCGACGAATTATCAGTTCCTACTTATGAATTCTAGTAATCTACTTATAAATGCAAAAAAGCCAATGCAAAGCCACATTTATATGTTGCAAAAGACTATTCATCCGTTACATAATTATCAGCTTTAATAATTATGGACTTTTGCTGCATCAATCAAAAAACAACTTTTATGTCTCGAGTATTATTTACAACGATCCTTTGTTTTATTTCCATTTTATGTGTTGGAAATACGGAGGAGTTAGCAAAAAACATCACAGGAACCATTCTTGATGAAGAAACCAATCAACCTTTAGAATTTGCCACGATATCAATATATAACGATGACGCCCTTATTGACGGGATCATCAGTGATGAAAACGGTAATTTTTCTATTGCAGCAAAACGCGGAAGCTATTTGTTGAGAGTTGAGTACATTTCTTATGTCACTTATGAAACTCAAATTGAGTTAAAACAAGATTTAGATTTAGGTGTAATTTCACTTAGTATAGATGTCGAAGCTTTAGGCGAAGTAGAAATTATTGCAGAAAAATCCACACTAGAATTAAAGTTAGATAAAAAAGTATTCAATGTTGGAAAGGATATTCTATCTCAGAACGGTTCTTTAAGTCAAGTCTTAGAAAATGTTCCATCAGTAGCTGTAGATCTTGACGGAGTCGTTAGCTTTAGAGGAAATACTAACGTTACTGTGCTGATTAATGGAAAACCATCTGTTTTGACTGCTAACAATGGCTTAGATCAAATACCTGCACAACAAATTGATCGCATTGAAGTTATATCAAATCCGTCTTCTAGATATCAAGCTGCTGGTACAGCCGGCATTATTAATGTGATTCTGAAAAAAAACAAAAGCGAAGGGTTTAGTGGTTCTTTAAGCATGAGTAATTCTATAAGAGCTGATTTTAATACTAATGCGAGTTTAAATTATAAAACCAATAAGCTTAATGTATTTTCTACTATAGGCTATAGATTTGTAGATTCAAAAATTATCGAGCGCGTAACTCAAAATTCTTTGGTGAATGGCAATACCGTTATTTTAGATCAAACAATAGACTCATACAGAAATACTAAAATGGCGAATCTGTACTTTGGAATGGATTACTATTTAAACGAACAAAATACTATTACCGCATCGTATTACAAGGTGTTAATTGATAGAAATAATAGGGCAAACTATAATTACAATTATTTTGATGAGCAACAGGTTTTAGATAGTATTATTACAAGAAATGAAACTTATAACGAGCCGATGGATCATAACCAATTGGAAATTAATTATGCAAAAACCTTTGAAAAAGAAGGTAAAAAGTTAAGTGTAGATTTTCAATATGATTTTTGGGATGATGATGAAAATGAGACTTTCGTAACTCAAAAAACAGCACCTATTCTATTAGAGAAGCAACTATCTAGAACGCGCGATATTGAAAGTAGTAAAGATTACTTATTACAAATAGATTTTGTGAATCCTATTAATGAAAAATCAACTTTTGAAACTGGACTACGTGGCGAAACAAGAATTATCACCAGTGATTATAAGGCTGAAAGTTTTGATGGGACTAATTGGAATATTCTTAATGGCATTGAAAATGAGTTAGATTACAATGAGAAAATTGGCGGTGTTTACGCACAGTTTTCGAGTAAGATAAATAAATTTAGTTATCAGTTTGGGCTTAGAACTGAGTTGACCAAAATTGACATTTCAGATAGAAATAGTGAATTTAGCAACACGAAAAATTACACTAAGTTATTTCCAACGGCTCATTTTACGTATGCGTTTTCAGACAAAACAAGCATACAGTTAAGTTATAGTAGACGCATCAACAGACCAAGTTTTTGGCATTTAAATCCTTTCGGAGGTTTAGCGCAACTAAATTCGATACGTCAAGGAAACCCTGATATGGATCCTGCATTAACGAATGTTTTGGAACTTGGGTTTTTAACACGTATGGGGAAACTTAGGATAAATCCTTCAATATATTTTCAAAATACTGATGATCCATTTCAATTCATTACAGAAAGCAATGCAGAAGATGTCTTAGTAACAAAACCTATAAATATTGACACCGAAAATAGAATTGGTATTGAAATTTCAATGAGCTATAATCCATATAAGTGGATGCAATTGTCAGGGGAATTAAATTATTTTAGATTTGAACAAAAAGGAGTCTATAGTACAGTAAATTTCGATTTTGAAGATAGCCGTTGGTTTACAAGAGTGAATTCAAGATTTAAACTTCCTTCAGATATTACATTACAAACGAGCTTTAACTATAACGGAAGAAATGAAAGCGCTCAAACAATTTCGAAATCAACTCACAGCTTAGATTTCGGAATAAACAAAAACTTTCTTAAGAATAAAGCAACAGTTACTTTTAATATTAGGAATATGTTAGATTCAAGAGAACAGGTTTCAACCAGAACAGGAGATGATTTTAGTTATGAATCGTACCGAAAATTACTAGGACCTAAATACAGTTTAACATTTACGTATCGTTTTAACCAAACCGGGAAGTCAAAAACAAGACGTCCTGGAGAAAGTAATAGAGGATAAATTTAAAGCCTAAAAAAACCCTAACAAATCATGTTAGGGTTTTTTATTTATATTATTCAAGTCTCTTATTTAAGCGAAGCCTTCATAAGTTCTCTATTCATACGAGCAATGTTTTCTAATGAAATGCCTTTTGGGCATTCAATTTCACATGCTCCCGTATTGGTACAGTTACCAAAGCCCTCTAAATCCATTTGAGCAACCATATTCTGAACACGATCTACGGCTTCTACTTGACCTTGAGGTAACAATGCATATTGTGATACTTTTGCACCAACAAATAACATGGCAGACGAATTTTTACAAGAAGCGACACATGCACCACAACCGATACAAGTTGCAGCATCCATGGCCTCGTCGGCTGCATGTTTAGAAATAGGTAATGCATTTGCATCTTGTGTATTTCCTGAGGTATTTACAGAAATATATCCTCCAGCTTGTTGAATACGTTCAAAAGCCATTCTATCAACTACCAAATCTTTAATCACTGGAAATGCAGCTGCTCTAAATGGTTCTATTGTAATTGTGTCTCCATCTTTAAACATACGCATGTGTAACTGACAGGTTGTTACGCCTCTATCAGGACCATGAGCTTCTCCATTAATATACATCGAACACATACCGCAAATACCTTCACGACAATCATGGTCGAAAGCGACAGGCTCATCACCTGAATTCACGAGTTGTTCGTTCAAAACATCCATCATTTCTAAAAAAGACATGTGCTCTGAAATATCAGTGACTTTATAATCGACCATTTGACCCTTAGAAGAAGCGTCTTTTTGTCTCCAAATTTTAAGTGTTAAATTCATAATGCCTTTTATTTGTATGAACGTTGTTTTAGTTCAATATCTTTAAACTCTAATTCTTCTTTATGTAATACTGCATCTGCAGGTTCTCCCTTATATTCCCAAGCTGAAACAAAAGCAAAATCGGTATCATTACGTTTCGCTTCTCCTTTCTGTTCGCCATCTAATTCAACAGACTCTTCTCTAAAGTGTCCGCCGCAAGATTCGTTACGCTCTAAAGCATCTTTTGCGAATAATTCACCTAACTCCAAGAAATCGGCAACACGGCCAGCTTTTTCTAACTCTAGATTCATTTCGTTAGCAGTACCTGGAACTTTAACTTCTTTCCAGAATTCTTCACGAATCGCTTTAATTTCGGCCATGGCTTCTTTTAAACCTTTTTCGTTTCTAGCCATTCCTACTTTATCCCACATTACATTACCAAGTCTTTTATGGAAGTGGTCAACAGATTTAGATCCTTTGTTATTCATAAAGAAGTCAATTCTATCAGTCACTTCTTTTTCTACGGCATCAAACTCAGGAGTATTCGTAGGAATTTCACCAGTTCTGATATCGTCAGATAAATAATCACCAATCGTATAAGGCAATACAAAATATCCATCTGCCAGTCCTTGCATTAATGCTGAAGCACCGAGACGGTTAGCACCATGATCAGAGAAATTGGCTTCTCCAATACAGTATAATCCAGGAACAGTAGTCATTAGGTTGTAATCTACCCAAATGCCACCCATTGTATAATGTGTTGCTGGATAGATCATCATTGGTGTTTTGTATGGATTTTCATCTACAATCTTCTCATACATTTGGAAAAGATTTCCATATTTGGCTTCAACGATAGCTTGACCTAGTTCGTATATTTTTTCTTCAGAAGCATTTGTAATATTATGAATCTTTGCTTGTTCTTTTCCGTAGCGATTAATTGCCGATTTAAAATCGAGATACACTGCTTCTCCTGTTGCATTTACACCATAACCAGCATCACATCTTTCTTTTGCAGCTCTTGAAGCTACATCACGTGGCACCAAATTTCCAAAGGCAGGATAACGACGTTCTAAATAGTAATCGCGTTCTTCTTCAGTCAAATCGGTAGGCTTTTTACGTCCTTCACGAATTGCCATGACATCGTCCATATGTTTAGGGACCCAAATACGACCATCATTACGTAGTGATTCAGACATCAAGGTTAGTTTAGACTGGTAATCTCCAGAACGAGGAATACATGTTGGGTGAATTTGTGTATAACAAGGATTCGCAAAAAACGCTCCTTTTTTATGAATCTTCCATGCAGCAGTTGCATTTGAACCCATTGCATTGGTAGATAAAAAATAAACATTTCCATAACCTCCTGTAGCGATAACCACAGCATGCGCTGAATGACGTTCAATTTTACCAGTAATTAAATCACGAGCAATAATACCTCTCGCCTTACCATCAACTTTAACAACATCCAGCATTTCGTGACGATTGAACATTTCAATTTTACCACGAGCAATTTGTCTATTCATTGCTGAATAAGCCCCTAATAACAATTGTTGTCCTGTTTGTCCTTTTGCATAAAATGTTCGAGATACTAATACACCACCAAAGGAACGGTTATCTAAAAGTCCGCCATAATCGCGGGCAAAAGGAACACCTTGCGCCACACATTGATCAATAATATTTGCTGATACTTCGGCCAAACGATATACGTTTGCTTCGCGCGAACGATAATCACCACCTTTTACAGTGTCATAAAATAATCTATAGGTTGAATCACCATCGCCTTGGTAATTTTTAGCGGCATTAATTCCTCCTTGAGCTGCAATAGAGTGCGCACGTCTTGGAGAATCTTGATAAGCAAATGCTTTTACATTATAACCTAGTTCGGCTAATGTAGCAGCGGCAGAACCACCAGCTAAACCAGTTCCAACCACAATAACATCTATGTGACGTTTGTTTGCAGGATTTACTAAATCAATGTGATTTTTATAATCTGTCCATTTATCTTTAATTGAACCTTTTGGTACTTTTGAATCTAAAGCCATAATAATATAAGATTAATGGTGGTTAAGATGATGGTATACAGCAATAATTATAAATCCGAATGGAATTATAATGGAGTACGCTTTACCGATAGTTTGTAATGTTTTCTTTCTTCCAGCTGTTGCTCCCATAGATTGAAATGCTGAAGTAAATCCATGTAATAAGTGCAAGGCTAGAAATATGAAAGCTAACACATAAGCTCCAACTCTAATTGGGCTTAAAAATTTATGCTGTAATTCGTGGAAATATCTAAGTTCTCCATCATGCATTCCAGACCAATCGCCTTGAATGAACTTCGTATTAATTTCTGGAAACCAAAAATCAATAAAGTGTAAAATAATAAAGGCTAGAATCGCAACACCACTCCAAATCATGTTTCTGCTCATCCATGATGAATTCGCAGCACCATTATTTTTTGCATATGAAACGCCATTCGCCTTTTTGTTTTTTAGCTCTAAAATGAATCCCATCACAAAATGAAACACCACGCCTAAAATTAAAATAGGTTGCATTACAAACTGTATGAGCCAATTGGTTCCCATAAAGTGTGAAACTTCATTAAAAAGATCAGCACTAAAAACTGATAAACTATTAATTGCAAAATGTTGAAGTAAAAAAAACATGAGGAAAAAAGCAGAAAGCGCCATGGCTACCTTTCTTCCAATCGAAGATTTAAAAAATCCACTCATTATAATTGTAGTTAATTAATTGTCCAACAAAGATAAGATTCATGCTGAAGCCCTACAAATTTTAGCTGCTATTTTAATCTCAATTTAGAATGTATTTAATTAGAGACTAAAGGAATCAATCCACGTAGTCCCATATCCACAACTTGTTCGCCAGCTGCAGGCTCATATTTACCATCAGCATTAACCTCTATCCATTCAAAGCTGTTATTTGTAGAGAAGGATAAAGTGACTTCTACGGATTGAGTTTCATTACCTGTAATTGTGAATCCATTTTCAAATTGACCTGTAACCACACAAGAACCTTGAGGAATTGGAGACGATGCAAATAAGGGGTTCGGAACTGTGGTAGCACCTTCTGGTGCTTGTCCTTGACTCGTGAACCCGAGAGCTTCAAAAGCCCAAAACCCTTGTAGCCTATTATCGTTGACATCAATTGAACTTCCATTAAGATCAAAAGATGATATAAAAGAGTTATAACCTACAAAACTTGCCAGAGTTCCATTAATATCATTGCCATCCACTAGTAAATCGATATCACCTTCTTGATATGCTAAAGACACGCGAACCCAATTATAAGTTCCTGGAGTAACATCGCTCAAAGGAATGCTTAAAAAAGTCTCATTATTACCAGCAAAAACTGCATTTTGAAAATCTATTGCTGTTGCTCCTCCTATATTAGTTTCCGGTCCTTCAAATAGAATTTCGCCAGTTCCCAAAGCCGTAAAAGCTTCCGGAGCTAATTCAATATAATTGGCACTCATTCTACTCATAATTGGAGATTGGGCTGCATTTCCATCTGGAACTGTTGAAGGCTGCCCTTGATTATTCAGACGTTCTTGCATTGGATCAAACTTTAATTTAATAATCAAGTTTGGCTCAGAGGGTTGAATAGTATCATCATTATCTTCGCTACATGAACAAAATAGTAGAAGAGAGACTAATACTGTGACTACTATTGGTTTCATGATTTCAATTTTATTTTATAACTCAAAAATCAGTGCTGTAGTATCTTATTTAATAATAAAAGACGTTTCAGTATCACCTATTTGAATCGTGTAATTTCCACTTGGCAAATAGTATTTTCCATTTTCAGCTTTTTCAATATCAATACTTGAATTTTCATTTAGAAGTGAAGTTTTTCCAGTAGAAGTTAAAGATAAATCGTACTCGGTATAGTTGAATCCTTTATCAGCTTGAACATTAATTTTATTTAAGAGTGCACCTCCTTCGGATTTAATTTTAACGACAAATTCACCTTTTGAATTAGAGTAAAACGGAATCGTTAAAGTTGGCGTATAAGCCTCTGACCACATTCCATAAGAACTTCCCCATCTCGATGTATGCCTGGTGTCTTCTATATCAAACATCACAATTGAGGAGGTCATATTAGAAGCATTCATCATTTGTAAAGGCGCTATGTTGGTTTTATAAATGCTTCTTCCATGAGTTCCGATAAGTAAATCTTTAGACTCAGGTTGAATTACGATATCATGAACGGCAACACTTGTTAATCCATTGCTAAACGCTTCCCAACTAGTCCCATTATTAAAAGAAACATAAGCACCATTATCTGTACCTAAGTATAAGATATTTTCACTTTCTGGATCTTCTTTGATAACATTAACTGGAGATGCTGGTATATTTGAGCTGATATTTTTCCAGGTGTTACCATAGTCGTCACTCATATATACATACACTGAGAAATCATCCCAGCGGTAGCCATTAAGCGATACATATACACGTTCTTTTTTGTGTTTTGAAGCGATAACTCTAGACGCCCAAAGGTCTTTTGGTAATGATGAAGAAATAGTACTCCATGAGCCGCCGGCATTTTTAGTGACATGAATTAACCCATCATCACTTCCAGTATAGATTAATCCAAATTGAAATGCAGATTCGCTAAGTGTGGACAATGTACCATAGGCAACATTTCCTTTTTTTCCTCCTTGAGTTAAATCATCACTTATAGACTCCCAATCATTTCCTTGATTCATAGAACGCATTAATTTATTACCGCCTAAATACAAAATGTCTTGATTGTGTGCTGATAATAAAATTGGAGTTTGCCAATTGAAACGATAAGGGTTTTCACCTAATTCATGTTTTGGTTGGATGTATGTAGTCTCATCGGTGTCTCTATTAATTCTGAAATAGTTTCCAAACTGATAACCTGTATAAACGATGCTGGAATTTCTATTGTCTATTTCAATTTGCATCCCATCTCCGCCCATTATTCCTTCCCAAGGATAATTTCCTCTTTGGTGCCAGCGTTTATTTTCTCGAGCATTATGTGCACCTACCCAAACACCATTGTCTTGTAGACCTCCATAAACGTTATAAGGTGTTTCATGATCAATATTTATGGCATAGAATTGTCCCACAGAAGGTGAATTATTTTTAATCCAGTTTTCACCATCATCATAGGTAATGTTCACACCACCATCGTTACCATTAATCAAATGATTCGGATCTTTTGGGTTAATCCATAACGCATGATGATCGGCATGTACATTGTCGGCACTAATTGAGGAAAATGTTTTTCCACCATCTTTAGATTTTAAAATTGGAACACCGTAAATATATATATGATCCTGATTTTGAGGAGCGACATACACATGCCCAAAATAATATCCGTAGCTGTAATAAATATCATCTAAATACCCTTCATGAGTTTTGGACCAAGTTTTTCCGCCATCAGTACTTTTATAGACTTCAGCACCAACAACAGGAGTGTCAAATAATAAGGAATTTGCATTTTCTAGATAATGGGCTAAATCGGCTGGTTTAACATTACCACTTCGTACCATTTGTTTAACATTTTCAGCACGATATTTTTCTTGAAAATCATTAGTTTTAAGATACGAATTGAGTTTTTTGTTATCTAAAGCTAAAAACTCAGATGTACTCATTGTTTTGAAATTATTCTTTGTTAATTCATCAGATGATGATTCAGATTCTGAATCATTGGGTCTTCTAAATTGACTGTCATGAATCGCATAAATCGTGGAGGCGTCATATATTGCCAAACCTATTCTACCAACACCGGTTCCAGTTGGGAATCCGCTTTTGGCAGTAGACACTTTAGTCCAAGAATTACCTGCATCAATGCTTTTGTAGATTCCAGAATTGCTACCATTGCCTTCGAAATTCCAAGATTTTCTATCTTTTGTCCAAGATGAAGCGAACATAATATTATAATCATTTGGCGAATGTTGCAGATCGATAATACCACTCATATCATCCACAAAAAGGGTGTGATTCCAAGTTTTACCTCCATCAGTTGTTTTATATATTCCGCGTTCACTGTTAGGAGAATATAAATGGCCAGTAACACCTACGACTAGCTCATCTGAATTTTTAGGATTGATTAAGATACGCCCAATATGATGTGAATCGGAAAGACCAACATGCTCCCATGTGAGACCGTTGTCTTTAGATTTAAGAATGCCAATTCCAGCATATGACGACCTTGATGCATTATTTTCACCAGTACCAACCCAAATGGTTCTTGTACTCCAGTCAACCGCAATATCGCCGACATTTTGAGTGTTTGAAGTATCTAAGATTGGCTCAAATGTAGTTCCATTATTAGTCGTATGCCAAACACCTCCAGAAGCATATGCCACATAAAATTCTGCAGAGTTATCAGGATTAACAGCTAAGTCCGTAACTCTTCCACTCATAATTGTAGGCCCAATATTATTGAAAGGCACGTTCTTAACGATAGAATTTTCGATCAACTGTTCTTTGTCCTTTAAGGCCTTTTCTGCTGTTTCTACCGTAGTTGAAGCTTGTTGACTGTGCCCAATATGTGCACATAGAAGAAGACTAATAAAAAAGAGTGATTGAAATTTCATAAGGTTGCATTTTATGCATCGAAAATTAACCATTCTAATAGTAGCATCAAAATCCTTGTTTAGAGATTTTAAGAGGAAACTGGAGCATGCAAATAATTTATAAAAAAACCATTTTATAGCGATATGTTTCAATCTAGATTCTGCAAAAATAAAAAGGGTGTTCATATTGATGAACACCCTTTTTTATAATTATAATACGTTTATTCAATTATAAATTTCTTTGTAACAGAAGCAGTCTCTGATTTGATATTTATGAAATATACTCCAGAAGCAAATTGACTAACATTAATTTCAGTTAAAGAAGCAGATTCGCTCAAATCAATTTTAGAAATTAATTGCCCTCTAACGTCATAAATAATGGCGTTTTTCAGAATGGTGTTAGATGCGTTTTTTATAAAAAGGCTCGATTTTGCTGGGATAGGATACATGGAGATGTTTTCTTCTAAAATAGCATCGGAAACACTTAAAGGATTACAGTCAAAATCAGTCATAGCTGTTTGTGAACAAACAGAAGACGAGTTACTTCTAGTTTGAACATCTTCTGCACCTGCGATATCATTTGCTCCCAATACTCTGTTAGAATCTCCATTGGAAATGGAATAATGCATAATAGCATTCGAATCTATTACATGAACCAATTGATGACCATGTCCAAGCTCATGGACTGCGACACTTTCAAAATCATATTGAGTAAATGTAGGCGTACTAGGGCCGTAATTCCAATTGGTTGTATCGTTAAACTGTATGTCTAATTCTGAAACATACCAAGCTAAGGAGGTCCCTCCATTTATAAAACAACCGGAAGATCTTGTGGTACATCGTCCCAAAACACCAACCGGTAATTCGGCACCATTATCAAATCGAATAATATTAATACCATCTGAAGCTACAACATCTGTTGTTGTAACCGCGCCATTAATCCAATTAATTCCGGTTTCACAAATCCAAGAGTCAAAGGCTCTTAAAAATGAAGCTTTTGCTGAAGCATTTGCGTCAAAATCGGTCTGCATTTGCCAGGTATAACCGCCTGAGGCATTATCATTTACATGTCGATTTTGATATGCAACGAATGTTCCAGAGCTCACAGCATCTGATTCTACATTAGTTTCAGCGTAAGGAACTGCTAGAGATGAGCCTGAAGTTATAAATCCGTTAACCTGGATAGTTCCTGACCCTGCTCTATCTGGAACCTCAATCTGAATTTGAGTATTAGACCAACTAATGATTTGAGAATCTAATGCTACAAAGTAACTAGTACCTCCATCATTTGAATCTCTAAAACCTACAGTTCCATTAGTTGCACCAAAACCAGCGCCATTTATCGTTAAAATGCTTTTTGTTCCAGCAGTGATCGAGCTCGGCGTGAAATTATTAATCACAGAACCCCCTCTAAAAGCTTGGTTTTGAGAAATTAAATTATCTACTGAAATAGAATTAACATTAATAAACCCAGAATTTGTCAACGTCATTAATTCATTATAAAACTCCGAGGTAATTCCAAAATGTTTTACAAAAGGATTTGAAACTGAATTATTGATTAAGTTATATTTAAAAAATCCTTGAACTGAACTATTAGATTTAAAACGAGATAATTGCGAGTTTGATGATAATAGTATCGTACTATCTTGAAGCAAAAACACACCCATATCATTATCTCGTAATTCTAGACTAGGGGTCACTTCTTCATTATCTAACCCAACAGTTCCTCCGCTAGTTATAACCTCAATGGTTTCTAAAGTAGATTGACCTTTGAACACTTTATAAACCTCTACAGTGTTAGCCGTATAAATATTATGGTGATTTGCATCCCAAAAAGAGGTTCTTGAGATTACTTTACCTTCAATAATTTGAGTTGACGATAAAACTTGTTCGTTTAAAGAAATTTCTTTTAAAAACTCTTGTGCTAAAGAAATTGTGGAAGTTAAAGACGTGCACAATACAAATAGAATTACGTGCTTAAAAGTAATTTTTTTCATGATTTGGGATAAAGATTAATATTACGATTTTAGGTGTTTCATCGTTCAAATATAACAATATATCGATAAATTGCATCAAAAATTAAATCTAACTACATTTATTGTGTATTATAACTTCTACTATTTTAAATACAATAAATTTAAATGGAAGAATCTCAAGAGAAGTTTGTAAGCTATTTAAAATGTGTTATTAATGATGTTCAACTTGAAGAATTCCTCTCAGAAATCACAAGTTCATTTCAATATATTCGACTTAAAAAGAATGCTTATTTCGTAAAAGAAGGATCAGTATGTCAATATTTTTGTTTTGTTGAAAGTGGAATTCTACAACATTCTATTGATGTTCTTGGGGAGGAAAAAACGACGTATTTGGCTTTAAAAAACACTTGTACTTCTGCTTTGAAAAGTTTTATGTATGGAATTCCCTCTAGAAAAAATATAAAAGTGATAAGTGATTGCAAGCTTTGGGTAATAAATTTAGAAGCATTTAATCATTTAATAAAAGAAAATGAAGCGTTTAGTCGTTTTTACTACAACCTAATTGAAAATCAAATATTCCTAATTGATGATTATAGGATTGATTTACTGACGCTTACGCCGGAAGAGCGTTATAGAAAACTTTTGCTAAATGACTCAAAAATATTGCAACAAGTTCCTTTGCATTATCTAGCATCATTTTTAGGAATTTCATCTCGACATATGAGTCGTATTCGTAAAAATGTAAATTAACGCCATTTGGCTTCCTAGTTATATCTTTCTTTCTTTATTTTTGATTAAATATTAGTGATCAACCTTCCTTATGGGAGTAAAAATAATTTCCAATGAAATACCATAAAATAGATTCCAATCTTTTTATTAAAAATCGTAAAAACTTCTGTTCTCAGATGAAGTCAAATAGTTTGGCCGTTTTTAATTCCAATGATACCTATCCAATTAGTGCAGATAGTACAATGCCTTTTGAGCAACATCGAGATATATTTTATCTAAGTGGGGTTGATCAAGAAGAAAGTATTCTTGTTCTTTTTCCAGACTGTCCAAAAGAAAAGCACCGTGAAATCTTATTTTTAAAAGAGACTAATGAGCATATAGCAGTTTGGGAAGGTGAAAAATTAACGAAAGAAGCGGCATATGGTACCAGTGGAATAAAAACTGTGTATTGGTTACAAGACATGGAGAAAATTATGTTTGAGTTAATGACCCAGTGTGAAACGGTTTATATAAATACCAATGAACATTATAGAGCATCTGTAGAAACAGAAACCCGTGAAGATAGGTTCACCAAATGGCTTCGTGAAAAATATCCAGCTCATAATGTGGCGAAAAGTAATCCAATTTTGCAACGTCAGCGTTCCGTTAAAGATCCTATCGAATTGGAACTCTTGCAAACGGCAAGTAATATTACTGAAAAAGGTTTTAGACGTGTATTAAAATTTGTAAAACCTGGTGTTTCAGAATTTAATATTGAAGCTGAGTTTATGCATGAGTTTTTGAATAACCGATCAAAAGGATTTTCATACACACCAATTGTCGCTTCTGGAAATAACGCCAATGTATTACATTATATTGAAAACAATCAGCAATGTAAAGCAGGCGATTTAATACTCATTGATGTTGGTGCCGAGTATGCAAATTATTCTAGTGATATGACGCGAACAATTCCAGTTTCAGGACGATTCACAGATAGACAGAAAGACGTTTATAATGCAGTTAATAGAGTTAAAAATGAAGCAACTAAATTATTGGTTCCAGGAATAATATGGGAACAATATCATGTTGAAGTTGGTAAGCTTATGACTTCAGAATTATTAGGATTGGGATTATTAGATAAGTCAGATGTAAAGAACGAAAATCCTGATTGGCCAGCTTATAAAAAGTATTTTATGCATGGCACGAGTCACCATATGGGCTTAGACACTCATGATTATGGTATTTTAACCGAGCCAATGAAGGCTAATATGGTATTTACTGTTGAACCTGGGATTTATATTCCAGATGAAGGATTTGGGATTCGTTTAGAAGATGATGTCGTTATTCAAGACTCAGGAGCACCTTTTAATTTAATGCGAAACATTCCAATTGAAGTTGAAGACATTGAGAATTTGATGAATTCTTAATTCAATCCATAAATTAAAAATTAATTAAAGCTCAATACATTTAAACGTATTGAGCTTTAATTTTTATAGAGAGATTGGTTAAAATAAAAGTAAGTAAGGCAGGCAATACCCATCCTAGATTATGCTGCGCATATGGGATAACAGATGTAATTCCTTCCAGCTGTTCAGGAGCTAGTAAAAACCCAAGAAAATCAGGGATACTAAAAATAAAAGTGATAATCACAACACTTCTAAATACCAATTTAGTTGCGAACTTATTGGGTAATAGATTCAATAAAATGAGAGCAATAATGATTGGGTACATGAACATTAAAGCTGGTAATGCAATAATTATAATATAGTGAACGTCAAATTGCCCAACCAGAACACCGAGGACACAGGATATAATTGCCGTAATTAAATACGCTTTTTTTGAGTTCTTGAATAATCCTTTAAAAAAATCTGCTGTTCCGACAATAATAGCAACTGCGGTAGAAAAACAAGCGAGCCCGACTAAAACACTCAAAAACGCTGATCCAATACCTCCTAGAGTTTTTGTAGATAAGCCTAATAAAAGCTCAGTTCTAGAAATAGTATTCTCAAATTCTGTATTATAATAAGCACCAATGGCGATAAGACCGGCATAAATAATAAACAATCCAAACATTGCAATAATGCTTGATTTTGTTAGCATTGATTTTTTTTCAGCAGAAGACATATCTCCTTTAAGATTGTTTACAGAAATCACAACTACAGCACCCATCATTAGTCCGGCCATAGCGTCATAAGTTTGATATCCTTCAAGAAAACCACTAACAAATGGGGTCTCAAAATTAGATAGATTCATTCCTGTTGATGGAGAAAATAGTCCAATACTTATAATTACAAGTAGGATTAAAACAATTATTGGAGTTAAATATTTTCCTAAAAGATCTAAAACGGTATTCCTATTCATGACAAACAAAAAGGCCAGACTAAAATAAATAAGGCTAGTTAAAATCGGGGGTGTTCCAAAAAATGGCGCTATCGCCATTTCATGAGTAACAGCAGCAGTTCTCGGACAAGGAAGGGCAATGGCTATAGTATATATCAAAAGACAGAAAATCAAACTGAATACAGGTGAAACTTTATTCCCAAAGTCTAGCATAGTACCTTGTAATTTGGCATGACCAAATAATGCTAATAAAGGGAATATAGTTGCGGAGATTAAAAATCCAATGGTAACAATCCACCAATCTGGACCAGAATTAAAACCGAGCAATGGAGGCAGTATCAAGTTTCCAGCTCCAAAAAAACCGGCAAAAATGGCAAACCCAAAGATAAAGGTTTGTTTAGTTTTATTCATTTTACAAAATTATCTTTGTCTAATATAGTTTAAAAATGATACTGGAATACAAAGGCATAGATGTTTTTTACACAGACCAAGGCATGGGAGATGCTGTGATACTTTTACATGGTTTTCTTGAAAACAACACGATGTGGCATGATCTTACGTCACAGATATCAATTAAAAACAGGGTGATCTGTATAGATTTATTGGGTCATGGTAAATCGGGTTGTATTGGATATATACACACTATGGAAGACATGGCGGAAGCAGTAATAGCTGTTATCGGCCATTTGGAAATTAAGAAATATGCTATTGTAGGGCATTCTATGGGCGGATATGTAGCACTAGCTATAGTTGAGAAGTATATGAATTCAGTTTCTAGATTGTGTTTAATGAATTCTAGTGCCTTAAATGATTCAGACGAAAAACAAGTGAATAGAGATCGAGCAATAGCAGCTGTAAAACAAAATCATAGGATATTTGTGAAACTAGCCATAACCAATTTATTTGCTGATATCAATCGTGTCAAATTAGAAATGGAAATAAATTCGGTAAAAGATGAAGCATTACGAATGCCTTTACAAGGAATTATTGCCGCTTTAGAAGGCATGAAAATTCGTAAAAACAGAACTTTTTTGTTAAAATCATCAGAATTTAAAAAGATGATGATAATTGGACGTAAAGATCCTGTCTTAGAATATGATACGTTAATAGAACAAACGAAAAATACGAATACTGAAATTGTCGAATTTCCTGATGGACATATGAGTCATATTGAAAACAAGAAGGAATTAACGTACAAAATAATGCAATTTATCGAAAAATAAGTGCTTTTTGACGTTTTAAACAGTTTTTTCCCTAAGTTAGTCTTCCCAAATTTTACCAGCATGAAAAAAACTACCAACGCTTCGAAATCTTATAATTTAAGATGTGATCTTTTTGGTCATAAATACGAGGTTTCAAAAAAAGTGACTTCACATGTAAAAGAGTATACTTGTAAATGTTGTAAGAAACAATTAACAACAAATAGTAATGGCAATCTCACAGTATTAACCCCTAAGTATAAGGAGATTAATACCATTTTAGAGCGGATTTACACACGTCGGATGATGCGTTTAAAGCGAAAAACGTTCAGTTCATCGATATATTTGCACTAAAACAGCTCTTATTTGCTGATTTTCATATATTTAGTTATCCTCTAAAATTAATAACTAAAACGATAGCAAAATGAAAAGTCTCTACTGTTCATTTTTTGGACACAACTATTCGGTATCAAAAAAAATCACCTCTCACGTTAAAGAATATAAGTGTAAACACTGTGATGCACAAATGACAACCAATGGAAAAGGTGGAATTTCTCCATTAACACCAACATATAAAGAAATCAATTCGGTTTTAGAACGTATACATAGTAGACGTTCAATGAGAAAACAACAAAGTTTGGCTTTTAATCGTTAAGCGCATTCCAGCCTTTCGCAATTATAGGAATTCTTGACTCGCCACGAGTTACAAGATGCATGCCTCTACTTTCTTCTGTAATAAAACCAATTATACTAAGATTAGGATTGGCCTTAATTTTTGGAAAATCTTCCTGAGGAACAGTCATTAATAATTCATAATCTTCTCCGCCATTTAGAGCAATTGTTGTGCTGTCAATTTTAAATTCCTCGCAGGTAGAAATAACCTGTGGATCTAACGGAATTTTGTTTTCATATAAATCACACCCAACATTACTTTGCGTACATAAATGAATGATCTCAGAAGACAATCCGTCGCTAATATCAATCATTGAAGTAGGCTTCACCTCCAAATCCTTCAATAAGGAAACAATGTCTTTGCGAGCTTCTGGTTTTAATTGACGTTCAATGATATATGTATAAGCATCTAAGTCTGGTTGATTATTTGGGTTTACTTTAAATACTTCTTTTTCTCTCTCTAAAACCTGAAGTCCCATATATGCCGCTCCTAAATCACCCGATACCACCAATAAATCATTTGGCTTTGCACCATTTCTATAAACCACATCATTTTGTTCAACCTCTCCAATAGCAGTTACAGAAATAATTAATCCAGTAGTCGATGAGGTCGTATCACCACCAACAACATCTACATTGTAAACTTTAGCTGCAGTTTCAATTCCTGCGTATAATTCTTCAAGCGCTTCTAAAGGAAAACGATTTGAAACAGCAATAGAAACTGTAACTTGAGTTGCCTGTGCGTTCATGGCATAGACATCAGATAAATTGACAACAATAGCTTTGTACCCCAAATGTTTAATCGGCATATAGCTTAAGTCAAAATGTACATTCTCAACAAGTAAATCGGTTGTGACGACTATATTCTTTTCTTTTATATCAATAACTGCGGCATCATCACCAATACCTTTTACTGTCGATTTTAATTTAATATCTAAATGCTTAGTGAGATGTTCAATTAATTTGAATTCTCCTAATTCACTTAAAGGGGTACGTTGTTGATTCTTATCTTCTATCATGCTGCAAATTTATTAATAAAGCAATGAAATCCCGACTATTTTCAGTAATAAATTGATTCCAAACAGCATCTAAAAAACCTATGTGTCTATTTGCTAATATAATGTTAGGATTGATTGAAAAAATGGACTTATATTGTATATTTGCCTCACTATTTAGAAGAAATCTATATAACTTATGATTAAAGTTTCTGAAACAGCCAAAAGTAAAGTCATTGAATTAATGACTGATGATGGATTTGATGCGTCTACAGACTATGTGCGTGTTGGTGTAAAAAGCGGTGGATGCTCTGGCTTGTCTTATGATTTGAAGTTTGATAAAGAACAACAAGAAGAAGACAAAGTATTTGAAGACAATGGCGTTAAAATAATTGTAGATAAAAAAAGTTTTTTATACCTCATTGGAACCACACTTGAATATTCAGGAGGATTGAATGGCGCTGGATTTGTATTTAATAATCCAAATGCAAACCGTACCTGTGGTTGTGGTGAATCATTCTCATTATAAATAAGAAGAATTATGTCGAAATATACGGAAGATGATCTTCGTGAAGAATTAAAAACTAAGGAGTATGAATATGGGTTTTATACCGATTTAGATTCTGACACATTCCCTATTGGGTTAAATGAGGATATAGTTCGTGCAATTTCCAAAAAGAAAGAGGAACCACAATGGATGACAGACTGGAGATTAGAGTCTTTTCGAATTTGGAAGGAAATGATTGAACCAGATTGGGCTAATGTTAATTATAAAAAACCAGACTTTCAATCCATTGCTTATTATTCAGCACCAACAGCGGTAGATCCAAATAAATCTTTAGATGATGTTGATCCAGATCTATTGGCGATGTATAAAAAGCTAGGAATTTCAGTCGATGAACAGAAAAAAATGAATAATATCGCTATGGATATTGTTGTAGATTCTGTTTCTGTTGCTACTACTTTTAAGAAAACACTTGGTGAAAAAGGTATCATTTTCATGAGTATTTCTGAAGCTATTAAAGAACATCCTGAACTTGTAAAAAAATATTTAGGAACTGTGGTTCCTCAAAAAGACAATTTTTATGCGGCATTAAATAGTGCTGTATTTAGTGATGGATCGTTTTGTTATATTCCAAAAGGCGTTCGTTGTCCTATGGAATTATCTACTTATTTTAGAATTAATCAAGCCGGAACAGGTCAGTTTGAAAGAACTTTAGTTATTGCCGATGAAGGGAGTTACGTTAGTTATCTCGAAGGCTGTACAGCACCAAGTAGAGATGAAAATCAATTGCACGCTGCAGTTGTAGAATTAATTGCTTTAGATGATGCTGAAATAAAATATTCTACGGTTCAAAATTGGTATCCAGGAAATGCGGAAGGGATTGGTGGTGTATTTAACTTTGTGACCAAAAGAGGCTTGTGTGAGAAAAACGCAAAAATATCTTGGACTCAAGTTGAAACTGGCTCTGCTGTAACATGGAAGTACCCTTCATGTATATTGAAAGGTGATAATTCGGTAGGTGAATTTTATTCGATTGCTGTGACTAATAATTATCAGCAAGCAGATACTGGAACGAAAATGATTCATCTAGGTAAAAACACGAAATCTACAATTATTTCAAAAGGAATATCTGCAGGAAAATCTCAAAATTCATATCGAGGCTTAGTTCAAATTAGTTCAAGAGCTGATAATGCAAGAAATTTTTCTCAATGTGATAGTTTATTAATGGGGAATGAATGTGGGGCGCATACCTTCCCTTATATTGAAGCGAAAAATAAAACGGCACAAATTGAACATGAAGCCACCACAAGTAAAATTGGTGAGGATCAAATCTTTTATTGCAATCAACGTGGTATAGATACCGAAAAGGCAATTGCTCTTATTGTAAATGGCTTTAGTAAAGATGTTTTGAATAAGCTTCCTATGGAGTTTGCGGTTGAAGCTCAAAAATTATTAGAAATTAGTTTAGAAGGAAGTGTCGGATAAAATTAAAATAACATGAAACGAGCGTGTTAAAAGCTTTATCGCCCGAGGGAATGATTAATAGCGAACAGCATGTGACCTTTGAAAAACAATAAATAGAAACACATGAAAAAAGTATTAATCTTATTAGTATGTCTCTCAGTTTTTACAAGTTGTAAAACTGATAAAAAAGTAGAAACAGATTCAGGTACTGAAAATGGAGCAACTGCTGATAAAACAGCAAAACAGAACGACGGATTAACCTTATTGCAAGGCCAATTTATTTATTATGCTGATGCTGCAGTAATACAGACACCTAAAGAAATGTTTGGGGTAGTAATTAATGATAAAATGCATGATTTAAATGCTCAGGTTGCTCCTTTTAAATTAGAAGATACCGATATGATTCCTGTGGTTGTCAGAGGGAAACTATCAAAAAAGCCGGAAGGCGAAGAAGGTTGGGATAATAGAATTGAAATTGTTGAAATTTTAAAGGTATCTAAGCCTAATCCTAATGAAAATGATGTTATAAAACTAGGAACAAAGTAATATGTTAAAGATAAATAATTTACACGCTAGTGTCGAAGATAAAGGAATCTTAAGAGGCATTAATTTAGAGGTAAAAGCAGGAGAAGTACATGCTATAATGGGGCCTAATGGATCTGGAAAAAGCACCTTGGCTTCGGTTGTAGCAGGAAAAGAAGAATATGAAGTTACGAAAGGTGAAATTCTTTTTGAAAACGAAAATATTGATGAGCTAGCTGCTGAAGAACGTGCTCATAAGGGCGTGTTTTTATCGTTTCAATATCCTGTTGAAATCCCAGGTGTTAGCGTAACAAACTTCATGAAAACTGCAATTAATGAAACTCGAAAAGCGAAAGGTCTAGCAGATATGCCAGCAAAAGACATGTTGAAGCTTATTCGAGAAAAATCTGAGCTTTTAGAAATTGATAGAAAGTTTTTGTCTCGCTCTTTAAATGAAGGGTTTTCAGGAGGGGAAAAGAAACGTAATGAAATTTTTCAAATGGCCATGTTAGAACCTAAATTGGCTATTCTAGATGAAACGGATTCAGGACTTGATATTGATGCACTTCGCATAGTTGCCAATGGTGTAAATAAGTTGAAAAGTAAAAACAACGCTGTTATAGTCATTACACATTACCAAAGATTATTGGAACATATCGTTCCAGATTTTGTTCACGTATTATATAATGGACGAATTGTAAAATCTGGCACAAAAGAATTGGCTCATGAACTTGAAGAAAAGGGATATGACTGGATTAAAGAAGAAGTGAACGCTTAATAAAAAGCAAATGGATTTAAAAGAAAAACTCTTATCATCATTTTTAGTATTCGAAAATCGAACAGAAATTGATACTCCAGTGCATGACATTAGAAGTGAGGCCATTAAAACTTTTGAACAGAATGGATTTCCGTCTAAAAAAGAAGAAGATTGGAAGTACACCTCGTTAAATAGTATACTCAAACATGATTATAGTATCTTTCCTAATCAAGAAAACGCGTTAGAATATAAGGATGTTAAGCAATATTTTATTCATGATATTGATACCTATAAAATTATATTTATTGATGGTAAATATTCTTCACATTTGTCACAAACAACTCATGATGGGATTGATGTCTGTTTAATGTCTGCGGCATTGACCAAAACAAAATATCGCATTCTTATTGAAAACTATTTTAATAAAACGGCAGCTAAAGACGGCTTAACATCTCTAAATACTGCGTTTTCAAGTGAAGGTGCTTACATTCACATTCCAAAAAATAAATTGGTAGAGAAGCCAATTCAAATTATACATTTCTCAACGGGTAATGAGTCCGCTATGATGTTACAGCCTCGCAATCTAATTGTGGTAGACGAAAACTCACATGTGCAAATAATTGAACGCCATCAAAGTTTAACGGATAACCCAATTTTAACGAACAGCGTCACCGAAATATTTGCTAATAAACGTGCCATAGTAGATTATTATAAGGTTCAAAATGACAATCTAAATGCATCCTTAATAGATAATACATTTATAAAACAAAAGCAAGAGAGTCATTGTTCGGTTCATACATTTTCTTTTGGAGGAAAATTAACGCGAAATAACCTTAACTTTTATCAACATGGAGAGCGTATCGATTCTACCTTAAAAGGGATTACAATTATTGGTAAAAAGCAACATGTCGACCATAATACTCTAGTTCATCATATCGAGCCAAATTGTGAAAGTCATCAAGATTATAAAGGTGTTTATGACGACAATGCAACAGGTGTTTTTAATGGTAAAGTTGTTGTTGATAAGGAGGCACAAAAAACAAATGCATTTCAAGCTAATAATAATATTTTGGTTAGTGATAAAGCTTCAATAAACACGAAGCCTCAATTGGAAATTTTTGCTGATGACGTTAAATGTTCACATGGTTGTACAATAGGGCAATTGGATGAAAGTGCTCTGTTTTATATGCGCTCACGCGGAATTCCTGTAAAAGAAGCTAAGGCGTTAATGATGTATGCCTTTACTAATAACGTATTAAGTTCTGTGAAAATTCCAGAAATGAAACAACGAATTAATAAGTTAATTGCGAAAAAGCTCAATGTAAATATTGGATTTGATTTGTAATTGAATTCATCTAATTTCTTTCAATAACCAAAATGTTTAAAGTAGAAGATTTAAGACATGATTTTCCAATTCTTTCGCGTAAAGTAAATGGTAAGCCCTTAGTGTATTTTGATAATGCAGCAACGTCTCAAACACCTCAAGTCGTTATAGATACTATTGTAGATTATTATAGTAATTACAACGCAAATATTCATAGAGGGGTTCATACCTTAAGTCAAGAAGCTACTGATCTATATGAAAATGCTAGAGTAAAAATTCAAGAACATTTTAATGCTGAGTTTGCACACGAAATTATACTAACATCAGGTACAACGCACAGTATCAATTTGGTCGCCAATGGGTTTAAGGATTTATTGAAAAAGAGCGATGAAGTAATTGTTTCAGCCTTAGAACATCATAGTAATATTGTGCCTTGGCAAATGCTATGTGAACAAACAGGTGCTGTATTAAAAGTGATTCCAATGAATCAGGAAGGTGAATTAATCATGTCCGAATATGAAAATTTGCTCTCCAACAAAACGAAATTGGTATTTGTAAACCATATATCAAACGCATTAGGAACAATCAACCCTATTGAAGATATAATAAGTAAAGCACATGAGGTTGGTGCTGCTGTATTAATAGATGGAGCGCAAGCTTGTCCACATTTAATTCCTGATGTTCAAGCTCTAGATGTAGATTTCTATGTGGCTTCTGCTCATAAAATGTGTGGTCCTACTGGCGTAGGCATGTTATATGGTAAAGAGTCATGGCTTAAAAAGCTACCTCCTTATCAAGGTGGAGGGGAAATGATTGCTGAGGTGACCTTTGAAAAAACCTCTTACGCAGATCTTCCACACAAATTCGAAGCTGGCACACCCAACATTTGTGGAGGTATTGCTTTTGGTGCCGCCATCGAATATATGAATTCCATTGGGTTTCATAATATTGCTCAATATGAACTGGAACTTCTGGATTATGCCACAAATCAGTTATTATCAATTGAAGGCGTGAAAATATATGGGACTTCTCAACATAAGACTTCTTTGATATCCTTTAATTTGGAAGGAATCCATCCGTATGACATAGGTGCAATTTTGGACAAATTAGGAATCGCTGTACGAACGGGTCATCATTGTGCGCAACCCATCATGGAATTTTATAATATTCCAGGAACCATTCGAGCATCTTTTGCATTTTACAATACTAAGGAAGAGATTGATATGTTTATCGAAGGATTGAAAAAAGCGAAAATGATGTTGTCTTAGCTTTAGATAAACATAATAATTTTAAAAACCTGAAAATCAATCGATTAGTGTTTATTATATAATGGTTTTAACAGTTTGGCTCCTTTTTTGTATATTAAATTTTAAACCTTAATATCATGAAGACTATGAAACTTATAACACTTATATTAACGGTGTTCTTTCTTAAATCTTGTGGGAATACTAAAGAAATTGCGAGTACGCAAAACAACAAAAGCATTCAAAACATGGAAGTAGTTTCTGGAGCTTATGAAATTGCTAAAATTGGTGCAGACGACATCTTTCCAGTAGAACTTTCTTTGGAATTTGATTCGAAAACGAATAAAGTGTCAGGATTCTCAGGATGCAATAATTTTACGGGAACATATTCAATTGATGGGAGTCATATTTCTGTTTCACAATTAATTACTACGCAAGCCTTTTGTAAACCTAAAATTAATCAATTTGAACGAAAATTTCTGGAATATTTAACAAACGCTAGTTCTTATAAAATTGTAAACGATGAATTGATTTTGATACGGGACAATAAAGACACTTTACACGCAAATAAAAGGAAATCAAAAACTGTATTTACATATCAACAAACCACTCGGGGGTTTTTTGAAAAAATATGGGTTACAAAGGATTCTATTACGATTAGTAATGATAGAGATTTAATAGATACTAAAGCTGCGGTTTGTAATGAAGAAGATTGGGAATTACTTATGTCATTATATAAAAACATTGATGTTAATACAATAAGCGAGTTGGAACCTCCAAGCAAAACATTCCAATTTGATGCTGCTGCAATGGCAACCGTAGAAATAGATATTGACAGCGATAATTATAAAACTAAAATTTTCGATCATGGTCGTCCTCCTAAATCTATAGAGGAACTTGTTAATAAACTGTTATCCATGAAAAAGATGATGCTAAAGGAATAGATAAATTGTATTTTTGCTTAAAACTGTTTTGATGACAATAAAAGAGATACAAAACGAACTTATTGATGAGTTTTCAATGTTTGAAGACTGGGAAGAACGTTACCAGTATATGATTGATTTAGGTAAGGATTTACCGCTTATTGATGCTCAATTTAAAACGAAAGATAATATCATCAAAGGCTGTCAAAGTAAAGTTTGGGTGCATGCTGAGATGCAAAACGGGAGAGTAGTTTTTACTGCTGATAGCGATGCTATAATTACAAAAGGAATCATAGCTATTTTAATTCGTACGTTTTCTAATCAGCAACCAAATGATATCATTGAAGCGAATACAGGCTTTATAGATGAAATAGGACTTAAAGAACATTTGTCTCCAACACGAGCAAATGGTTTGGTGAGTATGATAAAGCAACTAAAAATATATGCTATTGCATATCAAACACAATTGAATTAAAATGGAAACTACAATAGATACCAATGCCCTTGGAGAGAAAATCGTAAAAGTCATAAAAACAATTTACGATCCAGAAATCCCTGTTGATATTTATGAACTTGGTTTAATTTACGATGTATTTGTAAATGAAGATTTAGACGTAAAAATATTGATGACTTTAACGACACCTAATTGTCCGGTTGCTGAAACGCTCCCGCTTGAAGTTGAAGAAAAAGTAAAATCACTTAACGACGTTAAAAGCGCAGAAGTAGAAATAACTTTTGACCCCCCTTGGAGTCAAGATTTAATGAGTGAAGAGGCAAAATTAGAATTAGGAATGCTCTAACAATGTCAGATGAAATTATAAATAGAGTCGCCAGTAGTAGCTTAGTAGTTTTTGATTTAGAAGACTATTATCCTGATGGAGAGCGCATTTTATTTGATATAAAAGAATGGCTTTATAAAGGTCTTGTTTTAAGAGAAAAGGAGTTTAGAGATCAGGTTAAGAATCATAATTGGAAGCAATATCAAGACACATACGTTGCCCTTATGTGTTCAACTGATGCTATTGTTCCTGCCTGGGCTTTTATGCTGCTAAGTATTCAATTGGAGCCGTACGTAAAGAAGAGTTTGATTGGTACTCTGGAAACCTTAGAACTTAGTATTTATCAAGATATCATATTTAATCTCGATGTTTCTGCCTATAAAAACAAACCTATTATTATAAAGGGATGTTCTCATAAACCCGTTCCCGATAATGCATATGTTTTATTGTCTCAAAAATTAAAACCAATTGCAAAATCTATTATGTATGGTGAGGCCTGTTCTTCTGTGCCGCTTTTCAAGAAAAAATAATTTCATTTATAAGTGACTTTTAATTTGAGTTAGGTGTCCAACATTAAGACATATAAGGATACCTTAATTTGAGTTGAATTGATGATGCCCTATATTTGTAATTCCTTTTATTAAGAAATTTTTAATTAAAAACTATGAACAAAAAATTACTTTTTACAACGCTATTAGTGTTATCTATATCTTTTGGTTTTTCACAAACTAAAGAAGAGTTAGAAGATGTATTAAAAATCAAGAAAGATTCTATAAGCGCAATTCAAGGACGCGCTGATGCAATTCAAGGGCAAATAGATACGCTGCCAGGTTGGAGAGTTGGAGCTTTTGGGACTATTGGGGGGAGTTTATCAAATTTCAACAATTGGTATTCTCAAGGCACGCCGAATAATTCATCTGGAAATATCGGATTTACTGTAAATGGATATGCTAATTTAATTCAAGATAAATTCTTTTGGAGAAATTCTCTAACTACAAATTTTAATTGGGTGAAGTTGGATAATAAGGACACCGATTTAGATGATGATGATTTCAAGCCAACAACAGATGTGTTTAGCCTTAGTTCTTTATATGGAAGAAAATTAAGTGATAAATGGGCGGTATCAGCATTAACTGAATATAGAACCACATTGTTAGATAATTTTAATGATCCAGGGTATTTAGATTTTGGTATTGGTTTGACATGGACGCCACTTACCGATTTAATTGTAGTAATTCATCCATTAAACTACAATTTTGTATTTAGTGATGGAGATACTGTTTTTGACTCGTCTCTAGGAGCAAAAATTGTTGCTGATTATACCCGACAAATTGGAGCCATTAATTTTAAATCGAATTTATCAATGTTTCAAAGTTATAAGAATGGTGACTTGTCAAACTGGACTTGGACAAATTCATTTGGATACACACTTTGGAAAATGATTGGTGTCGGATTTGATTTTGGATTGAGAAGTAACAAACAAGAAGCGCTTAACTATGCTTTAGGACAGTATGATCCTATGGGAACGAGTGCTATTCCAACGTTCGATAATGTTGATAATGATTTACAAACATATTGGACTTTAGGATTGAGTTACAATTTCTAACGTAGACAATATATGGTTATAAAAAAACGCACCTATTAGGTGCGTTTTTTATTTATTCTTCAGTATAATCTGGATATAAGAAGTGGTTATAAGGAAATCGTGTCACATGTATTTCTCGTACTTCATCATAGACACGTTTACGAAACACTTCGAGATTTTGTTTATTCAAAGCAGAAATAAAAAGCGCATTATTACCAACTTTATGCATCCAAGTGTTTTTCCATTCTTCTAATGAGTAATTAGCTCCCGTTCTGACATTAATTAAATCATCAGCATCAAAAGGCTCTGCTTCATAAGCATCAATTTTATTGAATACCATAATTGTTGGCTTACCAGCACTCTCTATCTCGTCTAAAATATGATTTACAGATTCAATGTGCTCTTCAAAATTTGGATGTGAAATATCAACAACATGAAGTAATAAGTCGGCTTCTCTAACCTCATCTAAGGTACTCTTGAAAGACTCCACCAGTTGGGTTGGTAGTTTTCTAATAAACCCAACAGTATCAGTTAACAAAAAGGGAAGGTTTTGAATGACAACCTTTCTAACGGTAGTATCTAAAGTTGCAAAAAGCTTGTTTTCTGCAAAGACTTTGCTCTTGCTAACAACATTCATTAAAGTCGATTTCCCAACATTGGTATATCCAACAAGTGCTACGCGAACCATTTTACCTCGATTTCCACGCTGCACACTCATTTGTTTATCTATAATTTTAATACGTGCTTTTAGTAGTGCAATTTTATCACGTACAATACGTCTATCTGTTTCAATTTCAGTTTCACCTGGACCACGCATTCCAATACCACCTTTTTGGCGTTCAAGGTGAGTCCACATCCCTCTTAATCTAGGTAATAAATATTCACATTGTGCTAATTCTACTTGTGTTCTGGCATAGCTGGTTTGGGCGCGTTGTGCAAAAATATCAAGTATTAAATTAGTTCTATCCAGAACCTTACAATTTAATATGGCGCTAATATTTCGTTCCTGTGCTGATGAAAGTTCATCATCAAAGATGGCTGTCCCAATGCCGTTTTCTTCTATAAAGACACGTACATCTTCTATTTTACCAGTCCCAATAAATGTTTTAGGGTTAGGCATTTCCATTTTTTGAGAGAACCGCTTAATGACTTCTCCTCCAGCCGTGTAAGTAAGAAACTCGAGTTCGTCCATGTACTCTTTGGACTTCACCTCATCCTGAGCTTTAGTAATTATTCCTATTAAGACGGCTTTTTCTAAAGTAGTATCTTTCTTCTCTATCATTGCATATAAATATTATGCAAAGTTAAGCAAATGAATGCTTGCGATTTACTATTTTTAAAACTTAAATCTCAGAAGCGTGACTACAGGAACATCTAATTTTGAGTCTTTGACTATTGCCTTTTATAATATTGAAAATTTATTTGACATTTATGATGATAAGCGTACGAATGACAATGATTTTTTGCCAACTTCAGACAAACGCTGGACGCAAAAAAGATATGATAGAAAAATATATAAATTAGGGGCGGTTATTTCTAAAATAGGCTTCAATGTTACTGGACAACCACCTGCTATTATTGGTCTTGCAGAAGTTGAAAATAAAAAGGTAATCCAAGATTTATTAGAAAGTGAGGATCTAAAAGAGTATCACTATAAATATGTGCATTTCGATTCAAATGATGAAAGAGGAATCGATGTCGCACTATTATATAATGACGATCTGTTCAAAGTACTGTCATCAGAAATATTTACTGTACTTCTAGAAGATGATGATGGCAATCGAGATTTTACAAGAGACATTTTGTTGGTTTCAGGGAGTTTAAATGGCGAAGATATACATGTTGTCGTGAATCATTGGCCTTCAAGACGTGAAGGCGAAAAAGAATCAGCTCCTAAGAGATTTGAATCCGCAAAAAAAGCAAATGAAGTTCTGGTTAAGCTTCACGACAACCATAGTGATCCAAAAGTGATTGTGATGGGAGATTTTAATGACAATCCAAATGATGAAAGCGTAAAGTTCTTGACTAATGAGCAGTCCTTATTTAATCCAATGGAAACTTTATTTAGTTATGAAGAAGGCAGTTTAAATCATAAGTTTAAATGGAACCTCTTTGACCAAATTATGATTACAACTAATTTTTTTGAAACCAAGAAAGATGCATGCAAATTTGATGAGGCTCATATTTTTGGAGATAAGTTTTTAACACAGTATAACGGAAAATTTGAAGGACATCCGTATAGAACCTATGTAGGTAAAAAATATAAAGGTGGTTTTAGTGATCATTTCCCCGTTTTTATCATTCTAAAATGGTAGGAGTAATTTGACATTGTTAATTCTGTTTTCTTTTTATCGATAATAAATGCACTTCATCTATTATAGCAATGTTAATACTATGTTAACTGTCATTTTTTTTATCTTCGGAAGCTAATAACAACGCTCCAAATGTTACTTATTTACGTAATGAACTTGTTAAAAAAATTGACTAAAATTTCAAAACATTTATAATCAATGATTTATGAATTGTTTGAAATGAAAAACTAATTAAACTAATCAACACAAATGAAAAAAATTACAATATTAATAGCAGTATTTACATTGTTTTTTGGATGGCAGGTAAATGCTCAAATCACTTCATTTCCTTATGTGGAAGATTTTGAAGTAAATGATGGAGGTTGGATTGCTGATAATACAGCAGCTGGAACCTGGGCACTTGGAAACCCAACTGGTGCAGTAATTAATAGTGCCGCTTCTGGCGCTAACGCCTGGGTAACAAGTTTAGCAGGACAATACAATGCAAACGAAACTTCAAACGTTTCAAGTCCGGAATTTGATTTTACAGCACTCGCTGCACCATCAATAGAATTTAGTATTTGGTGGAATTCAGAATTTAGTTGGGATGGGATGGTTTTACAATCATCAATAGATAATGGAGGCTCATGGCAAAATGTAGGTGCCGTTGGTGATCCTAATAATTGGTATACAGACGGAACAATAAACGGTAACCCTGGAGGTCAGCAAGAAGGTTGGTCTGGAAGAGGAGCTGCAAATGGATCTGAAGGATGGGTTATTGCGCGTCATGCACTTGTAGGACTAGGAGGTCAAGGAAGTGTATTTTTAAGATTTGCTTTTGGTTCAGATGGTTCTGTACAAGATGACGGTATTGGTTTTGATTTAATAAATGTATTTGATGTGTCATGTCCTGAACCAGTAGGTTTGGCAGTGGCAGGTATTACCTCAACAACAGCGGATGTTAGTTGGACAGCTTCTGGTACAGAAACCACATGGGAAGTCTCGGTACAACCTATCGGAACAGGTGTTCCTGTAGGAGCTGGAACGTCAACAACTAACAATCCATATACAGCCGTTGGTTTAACAGCGGTAACAGATTATGAAGTTTATGTGCGTGCAGATTGCGGCGGCGGAGAATTCAGTAGCTGGACAGGTCCAGTTAATTTTCTATCGGCTTGTGATGTATTTGTTCCAGATTATTTAGAAGGGTTTGCTACAATTATTCCAAATTGTTGGGATGAGGCAGCCGATGGAGATGCAGCA
>MAAR01000014.1:0-10832 GCA_002162765.1 Flavobacteriales bacterium 34_180_T64
TTGAACCAACAACAGAATGTTGGGAAACTGCAACCTTTAATAATACAACATGTGTTTGGGATGTAACAGGAACACAAGCTCTTGAGCCAACAACAGAATGCTGGGAAACTGCAACCTTTAATAACACAACATGTAGTTGGATTGTAACAGGAACTCAAGATCCTATCCCTACTGGTTTAGAATGCTGGGAGACTGCAAACTTTGATACCCCAACTTGTAGTTGGATCGTAACTGGAACTCCAACAACCTACTATTTAGATAGTGATGGAGACGGGTTCGGTGATATAAATAATACCATACAAGATTGCTCTACACCAATCGGATACACAGATAATAGCAATGATTGTGATGATGCTAATAATGCAGTAAATCCGGATGCAATTGAGATTCTATGTAATGGTATTGATGAGAATTGTAATGGTATGGCTGATGATTTTGATACTATTATTCCTATTTGTAATACGCAAGACATAACAGTAATGTTAGATACATTTGGTAATGCAACGATCTCCGCAAACCAAATTGATAACGGATCATCTGATAATTGTGGAATTGATACTATCTCTGTGACTCCATCTAATTTTAATACGAGTCATATAGGTGATAATTCAGTCTCTTTAACAGTTACTGACAACAACGGAAATAGTACAAATTGTAATGCAACCGTGACAATTGAAGAAAACACGCTTAGAAATCCAGAATTTGACAACACTGAAGTCAGAATATATCCTAATCCGTTTAATAATCAAATTACAATACAATTATCATCACATTATAATAATACAGATTTTCAAATAAACATATTAGATTTAAATGGTAGAATTGTATTCAACAAAATAGTGACTAGCTCAAATAATAAAATAGTAATAGGTAACTTAGATAAATTAGAAGAAGCTCCATATTTTATTAAAGTGACTAATACAGAAAATGGAGAAAGTATCATGAGAAAACTATTAAAGTTTGACTAAACACTCCTAATTATATAAAAAAGGGTTGAATTCTGATTCAACCCTTTTTTATATAATTCATACAAATAATAACATTTAATCGGATATATTTGCATTTTATGGATAAATATAAAATTAATTATAATATATTAGCAAAAATATTATAATCCAAATTTTATCAAAACCCAAATCTGATGAAAAAAATTACATTAGTGTTAGGTATGCTATTACTTACATCTTTCAGCATACATTCACAAACAAATGAATTACAAAAAGCTCAGGATTATATAGAATCTAAAGGCGAAGTATGCTTCGTGTTTACTGCCAATAGTGAGCAACAAGTTGAAGAAATTTCGAGATTTCTTAATATAGGTCATAAAGTAAATAGAGAAACTCTAGAGGTTGAAGCTTATGCTAACGTAGTGACCTTTCAACAATTCTTATCTTATGGACTTCCATTTGTTGTAAATCAAAGTGACAACGAATTCAATTATAATAACACATCGAATTATAATGTGTTAGCTTGGGATACAAGTTGGAATGATTTTCCAACTTACAATCAGTATGTAGCGAAGATGAACTATTATGCTGCAACCTACCCTTCTATTTGTTCCTTACAATCAATTGGAACAACACCACTAGGTAGAGACCTTTGGGTATTAAAGATTTCTGACAATGTTTCATCTGAAGAAGCTGAACCGGAATTCTTGTATACGTCTTCAATGCATGGTAATGAATTAACTGGTTATCCTTTGATGATTCGTTTAATAGATTATTTACTAACTAACTATGGAAGCAATTCAGAAGTTGATGACCTCGTAAATTCAACCGAAATTTACATTAACCCATTAGCTAACCCTGATGGATGCTATAGAAGTTTTAATAATGACACTGCTATTACAAGTCCGATTAGAGCAAATGCTAATGGTCAAGATTTAAATCGAAACTATCCTGATAATGTTGCAGGAATTCATGATAACGGTGCCACTTATCAACCAGAGACTAAAGCTTTCTTGGCATTTGAAGCATCGAGAGACTTTGTCCTATCTGCAAATTTTCATGGTGGTACAGAAGTCGTAAATTATCCTTATGATAATACAACATTAAAACATGCTGATCACAACTATTATGAGGCAATATCTGCAGAATATGCGACACATGCCCAAAACAATAGCCCTTCAGGTTATATGACTATAGAATATGATTTTCCTGAAAACCCAGCGAGTCCAGGTGTAACGCAAGGTTCAATTTGGTATCAAGTATATGGAGGACGTCAAGATTATATGAATTATTACAGACATACAAAAGAAGTAACAATCGAGCTGTCTGATACGAAATTTATTCCTGGATCTGAATTACCCGCTCACTGGAATTACAATCAACAGGCATTTTTGGATTACATGAAACAAGCTAATTATGGTTTTCAAGGTATCGTCTCTGATGAATCTGGTAATCCAATTGCTGCGAAAATATCTATTTCCGGTCATGATGCATTAAATTCTTGGATTACTTCAAACTCAGATTTAGGCGATTATTATAGACTAATAGAAGGTGGTACTTATACAGTAACCTATGAAGCTCCGGGTTATATTACTCAAAATAATAGTGTCACAGTAACCGATAATACTACATCTGTAGAAAATGTAATAATGATTGCCATGACTCCAGAGCCTTTAGCTAGTGACGATACAATTTGTGCAGATCTAACTGCTACTTTAACAGCAACTGGCTCAGGAACTTTTAATTGGTATGAAAACATTAATGATTCTAGTCCTGTATTTTCAGGTGCCAACTTTACAACAGCAGCACTCAATTCTACAACTTCATATTTCGTTGAAGATGTTATTTCAAAAGCTAATGTTGGTGAAACAAACCATTCTTCAGGAGGAGGAATGCTTGGAGGCAATGGAAGATATCTGGTTTTTGACTGTTCAGAATCGGTTGTATTAAATGAAATAATGGTAAATAGTAACCAAGCTGGTGAAATTGAAATCCAATTACAAGATAGTTCTGGTACTATGTTAGACTCTAGAATTATTGTCTTAGAATCAGCAGGTGTTCAATCAGTAACTTTAGATTTTTTAATTCCTATAGATACAAACCTAAGGTTAGTTGGTAAGGAACTTTCATCTGGATTAACGCTCTTTAGAAATAATAATGCCAATACGAATTATCCTTATACGAACGGTAGCATCACAATTACTAACAGTAGCGTTGACACCAATTATTACTATTTCTTTTACGATTGGAAAATAAATGCTCTAAAAAGTAAACGAAAAGAAATTGTTGTTAATGTTAATCCAAATCCAGCAGCAAATTTTACATTTGTGGCCAATCCTGTGAATAACGGAGAAGTAACATTTACAAATACGTCTAATGATGCAAGTAGCTATTCATGGGATTTTGCAGATGGATCAGGATCTTCATCAGATACTAACCCCATTTATACTTTTGCTTCAACCGGTATTTATAATGTGGAATTAACTTCTACAAATGTAAACTGTGGTGATGATGTAATTATTATACCAGTTAATGTAACTGTAGATACTTTAGGTATAAATGAAAACACTTTGGCTGATACCAATATTTTTCCAAACCCATTTATGAATTCAATTCATATCAAATTACCTAGTCAATATAATAGTTCAAATATTAATGTAGAATTAATAGATATAAGTGGGAGATCCATTTTTAGAATTGAATCTTTACGCTCGGAAAATGGGATGTTTAATTTAAATAATGTCGATAACATCTCTAACGGCACATATTTTATCAAAATAATTGATAATGAATCAACTAACAGTATAGTTAAGCGACTAATAAAATTATAAACATCAAAGAATATTTTAAAAAAGGCTAAAATCGTAAGAATTTTAGCCTTTTTTTTATGCTGAAAATCAATTAGTTACAAATTAGTATTGCATTTCATCGATTTTATTTGCATTTCATGGAGTTTTCTTATATGTTTGCTCTATAAATTAATTAGTCCCAAACTAAAATTTAACCGCTTATGAAAACTTTTACACTTTCAAAACTAAAGTATGCACTAATATTTTGTGCATTTGTAATTGCGAATTCTGTTTATTCACAAGTCACTCTTTACTCATATGATTTTGAGCCTTCAATTGAAGGATGGACTGATGGTGGTACAGACGCATCAAGAGTAAATAATTCCACATGGTCTTGTAATGGAAATTACATTTTAAGATCAGCCGGAAATGATACAGCTCAAAACAGATTAACATCTCCTGCTTTGGATTTAACAGGTAATTCGTCTATTGATATTTCATTTTGTCATAAAGCAGACAAGGTTGACAACGGCGAAGGATTTTTATTAGAATATTATGATGGCACATCATGGCTCCTATTAAATGTATATGATAAAGCTGATGAGTTTACTACTAGAGGAAGTTCTAAACCACATAGTTTTACTTTTAATATAGATGGAGGCACTTACACGCTATCTGCATCATCTCAATTTAGATTCTCAAGTGATTGTAATGAATCAGATGAATCAAACTACTTTGATGATGTATTAATCGAAGGATATCCTTTAAACCCTGAAATAAATATTCAAGGAAATGCCATAAACATTGTAAATGGAGCCGCTGCGCCTAACGCAAGTGATGATACAGATTTTGGAAATGTTGATGTTACAGCTGGCACACAAGTAAATACGTTTACCATTCAAAATACTGATGCTGGAACATTGACTATAGGAGCTATTACTTTTTCAGGTACCCATGCGGCTGATTTTTCAGTTACAAGTAGCCCAGCTGCTTCTATTGTTGGCATCGGAAGTACAACATTTGACATCACCTTTAATCCTAGTGCTCTTTATTTAAGAACTGCTACGGTAAGTATTGTAAATGATGATAGTGATGAAAACCCTTATACTTTTGATATTCAAGGAACTGGTACAACTACAATCCAAGAAATGAATTTGATAGGGAATTCAATTTCAATTGTAGATGGAGATACCACGCCTTCAGTAACAGATGATACTGATTTTGGTAACGTCGATTTAGCGTCTGGTACTAATGTCAATTCATTTACAATTGAAAACCTTGGTACGGTAAATAATTTATTACTTACTGGTGCATCGCCATATGTAGTAGTTTCAGGAACACATGCTGCAGACTTTACCATTACAGCAATTCCGACAACTCCTATTACGGCAAGCAGTTCTACTACTTTTGATATTACATTTAACCCTAGTGCATTGGGCTTAAGAACAGCAACTCTTACAATTGCTAATGACGATGCTGATGAAAACCCTTATAATTTTGATATTCAAGGAACAGGTACAGATGCTTGTGGTGGCTATGTTTCAACATTCCCATATTCTGAAGATTTTGAATCTGGAATAGGTATATGGACACAAGACGCAGGAGATAATTTTGATTGGACAAGAGATTCAGCAGGAACACCTTCAGGATCTACAGGTCCATCTGACGCGGCTAATGGAACATTTTACATGTACGTTGAAGCTGATGGAAATACAACTAATACAGCAAACTTAATTAGCCCTTGTTTTGATTTAACAGGAACATCAAACCCTAGATTAGTATTCAACCATCATTTATACGGTTCAAATACTGGTACATTAAATATTGATTTAAGTACAGATAGTGGCGTAACATATCCAACGAACTTATGGACGCAAACAGGTGCAATACAAAATAATAACAATTCATCTTATATAGCGATCTCAGTAGATTTGACTGCTTATATTGGTCAAACAATAAAACTTAGAATTCAAGGAATTATTGGCTCTGGAAGCACAAGTGATATGGCTGTTGATTTCATTTCTGTAATTGACAAAGCCAATCCAACAGTTGCTCCAGGTGGTATATCAACAGATCTTGCACTTTGGTTAAAAGGTACTGATGGTCTAAGTTATACCGATGGTCAAAGTGTCTCATTATGGGAAGATCAAGGTCGCGGTAGTGATGTAAGACCTTATAAAGCTGGTCAAGCGCCAACCTATAGAGACAATGCAATTAAAAATGTTAATTTCAACCCCGTGGTTGAATTTGACAATACCTTTAGCTCATTTACAATCGATAGTGATTTTTCTCATGACAACCTTGCTGAAGAATTTCTTACTGGTGATTTTGGATATTTTACACAAGAAGTATTTATTGTCTTGATACCAGATGATACAACAATTACAAATTCTTTTGGATTTATGGATGTAATTTGTGGAGATTCTACACTAGCTACTGGCTCAACAGATACTACTGGAATTGGATTTGGAGATTATACCGGACGTGTTAGTGGTGAAGTTATTTGCTACGCGTACGACACCTACAGTTCTAGTGAAAGTGGTGATGGCTATGCGGTTGCAGAAATTGGAACAGGTTCTACTTATGACAATGCTGGCATAATTAACACTAGAAATAATACTGCAAACACACAACAGGAATTATACTATAATGCAAACGACATAGAAACAACTCAAAATGATATTGCTGAGTATGCCAATGCTAGTGATACTAGGTTCTGGATTGGACGTAGTGAAGGATGGGAAGCAACTACAAATGCTAGAATTGCTGAAGTTATTTCTTATAAAACACGTCAAGTTGATACCGACATGACTACTGCTAGAAACAGAATACAGTCTTATTTAGCTATTAAATATGGAATTACATTAGGTGTTCAAGGCACATCTCAAGATTATGTTGATAGTGATGGTAGGGTAATTTGGGATCAGTCTGCAAACATAGGATACAACTATGACGTTACTGGAATTGGTCGTGATGATGTTTCCGATTTAAATCAAAAACAATCAAGAAGTGTTAATAACGATCTTGACGGTGGACTTAGAGGACGTGGAATCATAACTATGGGATTAACCCATATTTATGACACAAACAACTTAAACCAATCTAGTAACCTTACGACTTTAAACAATCAACAATTCCTTACTTGGGGTAACAACGGTCTGGATTTAGACCTTGCTTCTTCTACAATTTCAGTTAACATGAGTGCCGGAATTTCTCCTGCCCTTACAACTGATGTTACATTTACAGCAATGCAACGTATCTGGAAAGTTGTAGAAAACAACGGAGATATTCCTCTTGTTAGAGTGAAAATACCTCAAGATGCAATTCGAAACATTACGCCTCCAGGGAGTTATTTAATGTTTATATCAAATACAGCTAATTTTGGTCCTACTGCAGATTACAGAATAATGAAATCTGATGGTAATGGAAATTTAGAAACTGAATATGATTTTGATGGCACGAAATTTATAACCTTTGGATATGCGCCTCAGGTAATCGTTGAACGTTCTATATATTTCGATGGTGTTGTTGATTATATTGACATGGAAGATGAATTTGATTTAAATACTTCTGAGTTTACAATGTCTGCTTGGGTAAATAGAGCTACAGGTTCAAATAACACCTCTGTAATTTCAAAACGTAATAGTGTATTTACCGATGGTTATGATTTTAAAATATCAAGTTCTGGTAAATTTAGAGTGGAATGGAAAAATGGTGGCGGTACAATCGGATTGTCATCAACGGCTTCTATTCCTGTTGATGAGTGGCATCATTTAGCCATTATCTATTCAGATGGTAGAGCTTCGCTTTATATTGATGGTGTAAAAGATTCAGCATTACCTTTAACGGCACCAAATGCAACAAGTGAATCCTTCTATATTGCTGCGGCTGGAAAAAACGCTCCTACTGCACATTATATTGGTAATATTGATGAAGTTAGAATTTGGGATATAGCACTTTCAGAAGATGAATTGCGATATATCATGAATCAAGAAATTGCAGACAATTCAACTATTGTAAGTGGTATCGTTTTACCAACTACAATAACTAAAAATGACGTAAATACAATTCCTTGGTCAGATTTAGCAGGGTATTACCCAATGTCTGTATATACTTATACAAACACTACAGACATGTCAAATAATAATATTCATGGTGCTTTAAGAAATCTGGATACTGTAGATAGACAAACAGCGCCGTTACCTTATGAATCTAGTGGTACTTCTACAGATTGGGACACGGCATCGACATGGACAAATGGGGCATTACAATACATGCCTGGAACAGTTTCACTAGTAGACTCTGATCAAACTATTGATTGGAACATTGTTAGAATAACTGATAATGTAGACATGGATAATGCTTCATTGCCAGTCGCAAATAATGAAAACAGAACGGTACTCGGTCTAATGATAGACAGCAACAAACTTACCGTTGAAGGTTATACAGATCAGGGAACTACAACCTATGACGGGTATGGCTTAACGGTAACACATTACTTAAATTTAGATGGAAATATTGATTTAGAAGGTGAGTCTCAACTTATCCAAACTACTGATAGTGATCTAGATCCTACTAGTGGCGGTTACTTACAAAGAGACCAACAAGGTACTTCAGATCTTTATACCTATAATTATTGGTCATCTCCAGTAGGTGTCATAAATACAACAACTAATAACAATTCCTTTGATGTTACTGATGTGATGTATGACACCTATCCAACTGCAATTAATTTTAGCAATTCAGGATATGATGGTTCTTCTGGATCGCCGATTATGATTGCCGATTATTGGATTTGGAAATTTTCAAATCAATTAGATGATGACTATTCGTCTTGGCAACATATTAGAAGTACTGGAACAATATTAGCAGGAGAAGGCTATACTATGAAAGGTCCAGGAACTGGAACAATATTAACAGATCAGAACTACGTATTCAACGGTAAACCTAATAATGGAGATATAAACTTAACTATTAACGCAGGAAATGATTATTTAGTTGGTAACCCTTACTCATCTGCTATTGATGCCCAACAATTCATTCTAGATAACGGAAGCGTTATTGGTGGCACAGGCGCTACAACAGGCACCTTATATTTCTGGGAACATTGGGGAGGCGGCAATCATAATTTAGGCGATTATCAAGGGGGTTATGCTACTTATAATTTATCAGGCGGAACGCCTTCTGCTTATCAAGGAACTACCGATCCAGATGTTGGAATGGGTGGTGCACCAGCTAAAACGCCAGGTCGATATATTCCTGTAAATCAAGGATTCTTTGTTGTCGCTGAAGGCGCTGGTGGTACTATTAATTTTAATAATGGCCAACGTGTTTTCCAAAAAGAAGATGGTTCGTTAAGTAGTTCTTCTGTGTTCTTAAGATCTTCAGAACCTAATGATTCGGAAGTTGATGCTGTTGAAGTCTCTAGTGATGGTAGAACTAAAATGAGATTAGGTTTTAATTCTGTGAACACCATAAGAAGACAACTCCTATTAACAGTAGATCAAAATGCTTCTCCAAACATAGATTGGGGTTATGATGGTAAACTAAATGACAATCAAATTGATGATTTATTCTGGATGATTGACAGTGAAAAATACATTATTCAAGGAACTAATAATATTGATGTTTTCACACGATTCCCACTTGGATTTAAAACAGATACTGATGGATTGAACATGATAACTATCGATGAAATTGAAAATCCACATACTGGAATGATTGTTTACATTCACGACATAGAAAATGACACATATCATAACTTGTCTGATTCTGATTTTGAATTCTTTGCTGTCGCAGGAGAATATTTAGATAAATATGAGATTACATTCGTTGACAACGCTTTAAGTGTTGGTGATGATGCATTAAGTCAATTGGATGTTTACTTTGCTAATAACTTAGAAAGTATTGTATTAGTGAATCCTACATTTGAAGAAATAAAATCTATAGAATTAATAAATATTGTTGGACAAACAATCCATACAATTGATACTATTTCTGAAAGTAACTATTCAGAATATGAAGTTAAGAATATAAGTACTGGAACCTACATTCTTAAAGTGCATACTGTTAGCGGTTCAGTATCTAAGAAAGTTTTAGTTGAATAAATAATCCCAAATCTTTAAATCTTAACTTTAAAAAGCCTCGAAATACTTCGAGGCTTTTTTTATTCATCCCATACTTGTAAAACAGAGGCATATTGGCAATAGCACACATCTTAATTCGTAATAAAAACTACTGTACTAATTAAATCATCGAATAAATTTCGATGAATGCCTTACAATATTATACGTTTTACCGGATTTATTTGCATTTCATGGATGTTTTTAATATGTTTGCCTAAATTAGTCCCCAAACTAATACAATTAGCTACTTATGAAAAATATGTTAATTACATTGCTCATTTTATCTACAGTAAATTTTGCTGTAGCACAATGTGGAGACACTAACCCACCTACTATTACACTTAATGGAGGTAATCCACAAAGCATTGAAGTTTGTTCTTCTTATATAGAATTAAATGCCGTAGCAACCGATCTATGTGACGGTAATCTTACACCTAATATCATTATCAATTCCACAGCAGTAAACACCTCAATTGTTGGATCGTACTCAGTTACCTATGATGTGGTTGACGCAGATGGTAATAATGCTATTCAAATTATACGTACAGTTATTGTTGTGAATGATACAACAAAACCAACGGCGGTTTGTCAAAACGCGACTGTCGTTTTAGATGCGGCTGGGAATGGATCAATTTCTACGGCTGATATCGACTTTGGATCTAATGATGCTTGTGGCATTGCTTCACTTAGCCTAGATACCAGTTCTTTTAATTGTAGTAATGTTGGAAATAATACGGTGACTCTTACTGTAACTGATACTAATGGTAATGTTTCTACATGTAATGCTAATGTTACTGTTCAAGACAATACGAATCCTAATGCCATTTGTCAAAACGCGACTGTCGTTTTAGATGCTGCTGGGAATGGATCAATTACGACTACTGATATCGACTTTGGATCTAATGATGCCTGTGGCATTGCTTCTCTGGCTTTGGATACCACTTCTTTTAATTGTAGTAATGTCGGTAATA
>MAAR01000014.1:10841-12606 GCA_002162765.1 Flavobacteriales bacterium 34_180_T64
TAATGTCGGTAATAATACAGTAACGCTTACAGTAACGGATACTAATGGTAATGTTTCTACATGTAATGCTAATGTTATTGTTCAAGATAATACGAACCCAACGGCGGTTTGTCAAAACGCGATTGTCGTTTTAGATGCGGCTGGGAATGGATCAATTACGACTACTGATATCGACTTTGGATCTAATGATGCCTGTGGCATTGCTTCTCTGGCTTTGGATACCACTTCTTTTAATTGTAGTAATGTCGGTAATAATACGGTGACTCTTACCTTAACTGATAATAGCGGTAATTCTTCCACCTGTACTGCTATTGTGAATGTTCAAGACAATACGGCTCCTACTGCCATTTGTCAAAATGCGACTGTCGTTTTAGATGCGGCTGGGAATGGGTCAATCACGACTGCTGATATTAATAACGGTTCTAGCGATGCCTGTGGAATTGCTTCACTTAGCCTAGATACGACCACTTTTGGTTGTGCTGATGTAGGTAACAATACCGTTACCCTTACTGTAACGGATACTAATGGTAATGTATCTACATGTACCGCTACTGTTACTGTTCAAGATAATACGAACCCAACGGCTATTTGTCAAAACGCGACTGTCGTTTTAGATGCGGCTGGGAATGGGTCAATTACGACTGCTGATATTAATAACGGTTCTAGCGATGCCTGTGGAATTGCTTCATTGTCCTTAGATACTACCGCTTTTGGTTGCTCAGATATTGGAAACAATACAGTAACGCTTACTGTAACTGATACTAATGGTAATGTTTCTACATGTAACGCTAATGTTACTGTTCAAGACAATACGAATCCTAATGCCATTTGTCAAAACACGACTGTCGTTTTAGATGCGGCTGGGAATGGATCAATTACGACTACTGATATCGACTTTGGATCTAATGATGCCTGTGGCATTGCTTCTCTGGCTTTGGATACCACTTCTTTTAATTGTAGTAATGTCGGTAATAATACGGTGACTCTTACCTTAACTGATAATAGCGGTAATTCTTCCACCTGTACTGCTATTGTGAATGTTCAAGACAATACGGCTCCTACTGCTATTTGTCAAAATGCGACTGTAGTTTTAGATGCTGCTGGGAATGGATCAATTACGACTACTGATATCGACTTTGGATCTAATGATGCCTGTGGCATTGCTTCACTTGCTTTAGATACCACTTCTTTTAATTGTAGTAATGTTGGGAACAATACAGTAACCCTTACTGTAACGGATACTAATGGTAATACATCTACCTGTACTGCTAATGTTACTGTTCAAGATAATACGAACCCTACGGCTATTTGTCAAAACACAACTGTCGTTTTAGATGCGGCTGGGAATGGAACTATCACAACTGCTGATATTAATAACGGTTCTAATGATGCTTGTGGAATTGCTTCACTTACTTTAGATACTACATCTTTTGATTGTAGTAATGTTGGAAATAATACTGTGACTCTTACCGTAACTGATAATAGCGGTAATTCTTCCACCTGTACTGCTATTGTGAATGTTCAAGATAATACGAACCCTACGGCTATTTGTCAAAACGCGACTGTGGTTTTAGATGCTGCTGGGAATGGATCAATTACGACTACTGATATCGACTTTGGATCTAATGATGCCTGTGGCATTGCTTCACTTGCTTTAGATACTACATCTTTTGATTGTAGCGATATAGGTAACAATACAGTAACGCTTACAGTAACGGATACTAATGGTAATGTATCTACATGTACCGCTAATGTTACTGTTCAA
>MAAR01000012.1 GCA_002162765.1 Flavobacteriales bacterium 34_180_T64
CGTTCTTATCCGTCAACGTAAATTGTCCAAAACCATCCCCATCATCATCACATACATACAACGGGGTTGGTACCAATACGGCAGGTAAGGGTAAGACTATTAGATCGAAGGTGGTATATCCATAACATGCAGGATATAATGGGTCTTCTACGCGTACATGAATCGTTTGTGGATTAGTGATATTATCATATGCATTAATATTAGCAATAGCATTAATAGGCGCATCGGCATTGGCCTGAGACTCATAATAAGTAACGTTATAAATTAAAGGATCTTGTCCATTTAATATAGTCAAATCTTGAGTGCTTAAATCAAAAGTTGAGATGCCATCATTACTAATATCATCACAAACTTCCATATTTGTTGGCTGTGTTGCAAGAGCTTGATAATTAACTGTTAAATTAAAAACTGATAACGTCGAAGCCATATAACATGTATCATCACTTACACTCTCAACGCGAACAAAAATTGGTTGAGGACTTGTAATATTAGTATAAGGACTAACTAAAGCTCCTGTATCTCCATCAGCGTCAGCAAAATTAAGATGATAAGTCACTTCAAAATCGGCAGCTGGCTGAGCACCTAAAATTCCTATATCTTGTGATGTTAAATCAAAAGGAGCAAAACCATCATTACTATCATCATCACATACAACTAAATCTAAAACTGGATTAATTACCAAATTAAAAAGTTCGATATCGAAAAAAGTAGTTTCAAAACAAGTTTGAGTGACGTCTGCAATACGAACGTGAATAGTTTGAGGATTAGAAATGTTAGTATATGGAGACACTATGGCGCCAACATTATCTATCGCATCTTGCGCTGTTAGATGATAGGTAATTACAAAGTCTGCAGCGTCTTGAGTATCTAAAACAAATGCATCGTTTTGTGTTAAATCAAATTCTGCAAATCCAGTACCTGAAGGGTCACATTGATTAATATCTGGTGGCACATTTGCAATTGGGCTTGGTTTAAACTCAACTATTACCGAATCACTAGTTTGGCATGAACCAGAAAAGACAACATCAACACTATACTCGCCAGGTTCTGTGACATTAAGAACAGAATTTGTTTCTCCAGCTATTTCAACACCGTCCAAATACCACACATGGTTAGCAGATGGAGCCTGCGTATCTAGGTCAATCGATTGTCCTAAACATTCTGCCGTACCAGCCATAATAGTAATATCATCTCCTAATTCTCCTCCTAAAATAAAACTCCCTGCTTCAAGAAAAATCGCAGAATCCCATATAGAATCTCCTTGATCCGCAACCACGAGTTTAATTTCATATGTTGTTTCAGGAATTACATTAGCAGTGGCAGTTAAAACAACTGTTCTACCGCCATAATTTGTTTCGCCTATCAAATATCCCTCAAAAAAAGCTGGATTCGCAGTACATACTCCCGAATTATTAATATTTAAAACACTAACTGGCGTGCCATCAGGTAATACCGCTAAATTTGTATATGCTGTAGTTCCAACTTCTCTTAATAAGAAGGCAAAACTGTCAGCAAAACTACATTCCGTACTTCCGTCATATTCTTCAGAGGCCATGATATAGCGAAAACTGATGGTACTCGATGTTGGTACGAAGTTAAATTTTATAAATGTTGCGTCATTAGTGTTTGTTTGACTTAAAGCAGCTTCAAGATCGGCATCTCCAGCTTGTCCGTTATTGAATGTCACTAGAGCTCCTCCATTACTCACATTACCAGCAGGATGCGCTCTTCCTGTGCTTAAAATAATTCCATCTTCAAAAGGAAAATTTACGGCACCTCCTCTTGTGAAATACCCATAACTTTTAGTTGTTAAGCTCGTTGGCGTACCATTTACTTGATACGAAAAATTATCAACCGCAGAACAACCTCCGGAAACCAAAACATTTTCTATGAGCTCTTCGGGCGAATAAGATGATTCTGCATACGCAGAATTATTAATAGTAATTATTGGTTCTAAAACAAGTACCGATACCAAAGCAGTTTCTGTACACCCTTGAGGGTTGGTATCGGTAGCAGAAAATGACACCGTATAAGTCCCTGGATTATTATAAATGCTTGTACCTGTAAGACCGGTTCCTGTATCTAAATTTCCAAAATTCCAGTCATAAGTTGCACCTGTTCCATCATCAGAGAATGTAGCACTACCCGTAAAATCAATTGATGTTCCTGGCAATACTTCAATTACTCCTGATCCATTAACTGCTGGAACAGCACTAATTGTTGGTGTAATTGTTTGACAAGGAACGGCACAGAATATCTCTGCAGCAAAACCTGTTGTCGTTCCAGTATCATTAGAAATAAACTCTAAGGTAATACAGCCACTTGTATTCGTATCTGAAGCCTGAACGAATCCAGGATTTACTACTCCGGAATATGATCCAATTAAAGGTGCCGCAGTGGAATCTCCATCATATATGGTTAAAATATCGGTATTTAATTGCGTGCTAAAATGTGTAAAATTCAAGATAATAAATTCACCCGCATTTTCAGCACATATAGTAGTCACAATATTTTCGTTACTTCCATAAGCTCCAGCATCACCCCCTGAATCATAAAATATATCTGGATCACATCTATTAAAAGTCCCTGACTGCATCAACAAATCTTGTGCACTTGCAGTTAAGGAAATTAAAAACGTAATAACTATGCAAAATCTCTTCATAACACTTAATTGATCAATTAGTTTAATTGCAAAAACAATTAAAACGATTATTACAATTGCTTATTGAACATATACTTTTTCCTAAAGCGCAACTAAACATTTGCAAACTTTGATATGAAAAAACTTCCAACGTATTATTTTGCATGCTAAATTTCTTCATTTTCCTAAGTAGGTTCAATAAAATAAAAGCGGAAATTTAATACATTTTAACTAATTAGACCCTATTTAATTGCTACAAAATTGACAGTTTAACACTTATCTCATTGCAAATAAAGCTGATTCGTTATTCAAAAATTATTGCTGATGTAAGATAAAACTGAAAAATGAGCCGCTAATTTTAAAAATCTTAACACAAAACCTGCATTTAGTTACCCTTTTGTTTCCTTATTTTTGCATAAAATTAATTGCAATGATACAGGTAACAATTTCAATAAAAGAAACGTCTAATCCCTCAATAATAAAATTTGAAGCCGACTCTTTTTTAACCCAATATGAGAGCTTTGAGTTTAATAATATCGATGCTGCTAAATCTTCCCCTTTAGCCCAGCAACTCTTCTATTTACCCTTTGTTAAGAAAGTTTATATTTCCGGAAATTTTATTGCAATTGAGCGTTATAACATTGTAGAATGGTCAGATGTCCAACAAGAAGTTGCAACTCAGATAGAATCATTTATTAATAAGGGCGGGATCATAATTGAAGAGAATTTAATTAAGACTAAAAAAGTACCTGTTACTGTCTATGCTGAAAGCACTCCAAATCCTTCAGTACTCAAATTTGTGACTAATAAAAAAATAGTGAATTCAAATTATGAATTTGTTTCAATTGATGAGGCTAAGTTTTCTCCATTAGCTTCAGAATTATTTCACTTTCCATTTGTAAAGGGGGTGTTTTTAGATGAAAATTTTGTATCCATCACCAAATATGAAGTTGCTGACTGGAATGACATTACCTTAGAGTTAAGAGAATTTATTAAATCATACATCGAAAACGGCAAAGTGATTATTCTTGAAAACGCGCCTGAAGCACTTCAAAAAACCACAAAGCATGTTGAAGATCATTTTGAATCATTAGATGATATTTCAAAACAAATTGTAAATATTTTAGAAGAATATGTAAAACCGGCCGTTGCTAGTGATGGAGGTAACATTGAGTTCAAATCATATGATCCAGAAAGCAAAGTAGTTCAAGTTATTTTGCAAGGTGCTTGCAGTGGATGTCCTTCTTCAACTTTCACCTTAAAGAGCGGTATTGAAAACATGTTAAAGGAAATGCTTAAAGACAAAGTTAGTAGTGTTGAAGCTATTAATGGCTAAAAACAAGTAGAATACCCTTTAAAACTGTTGAGTATACCTGTACTGTTTATGATTAGTTCAATACTCTAATGTAAAAGCTAAATAAGTCTCTGAATACAGATTAAATCTCAACTTACTTTTGATGTCTATGAGTTGTCTTCACTCGATATATACTATATCAGATCTAAATGAGCTGTCAATAACGCATGAAATCTGTTAAAATTCATTGTTTTAGGAAAATGTTATGATTAATTATTCCTTGCACTTGAAATATATTTCTATTTTCGCTACTTAAATTTTTAAAAATTAATTCATCAACATAAGTAAAACATGAAAAAGATCTTATTAGTCTCCATTCTAGCATTGTTTATCAGCGTTTCTTTAAATGCGCAAGAAAACAATAGAACATTAATCGCAGGTTCTAATCAAACTTATACGTTTGACAAGAGTGATAAATCGGTTAAAGGGTCGCCATACATTAATGATTCATTTTCTCCAGCACGTGTAAAAAGTGATGGAATTAAAGTATATAAAATTAGGTATAATGCGCTTGCTGACCAAATGGAAGTTGAAGATGAAAATAGCAAAAAATACACTATAGACAAGAGTCTTAAGAATGTATTAATCACCTTTATTTCAGACAATAAAACGTATCAATCTTATGATTACGAAAACAAAGATGGCAATCTGAAAAGAGGATTTTTTGTTAATGTTTCTCCTGCAGACAATAAGGTTAAACTCTTAAATAAAGAATTTAAAAAATATATTGCTGGGGCTGCTCCTAAAAACGGGTATTCTGCGCCAAAACCTGCATATTATAAAAAAGTAGATGAATACTACATTAAGATTAACGATAATTCTGCAGTCGTTTTACCTAACAAAGGTAAAAAAATCGCTGCTTTGTTTCCGGAAAAATCAAGTGATATTATAGCTTTTATAAAAGCTAATAAGATCAAAACTTCTAAAGAAGCCCATTTAATAAAGCTTATGAATCACATTAGTACGTTATAAGTTTTTCTCAGTTATAATTAAAAGCGTTCATTTTATTAAAATTGAACGCTTTTTTTATGCCATGCTTTTTCATAACTTTGAAATATGCGATTCAAGTTACTTCTTATTATCTCTTTTACCATTCTTTGCTGTAAAGGACAAAATTCCAATCCTATGACACATGAATTCACTAATGATCTCATAAATGAGACAAGTCCGTATCTGCTGCAGCACGCCCATAATCCAGTAAATTGGAAAGCATGGAATGCCTCAACTTTAAATGAAGCAAAAACTCAAAATAAACTTATCATTATTAGTGTTGGTTATGCTGCGTGTCATTGGTGTCATGTAATGGAGCATGAAAGTTTTGAAGATGTAGAAGTAGCTGAAATAATGAATACAAATTTCATCAATATAAAAATTGATAGAGAGGAACGACCTGATATTGACCAGGTTTATATGAATGCCGTTCAACTAATGACTGGTAGTGGTGGATGGCCGATGAATGTTATTGCTTTACCTGATGGACGGCCAGTTTGGGGTGGTACGTATTTCAGAAAAGAACAATGGATCAGTTCCTTGGAACAAATATCAAAATTGTACAAAGAAAAGCCAGAAAAACTACTTGAATATGCCCAGAAGTTAGAAGAAGGAATTGCAGCTTTAGATATTGTGAATCTCAACTCCGAAACACCAAAATTCGAACCTAATTTTATTGATGAAGCTGTTCATAAATGGTCTAAACAATTCGATCATAGAGAAGGAGGTTTAAATAGGTCTCCTAAATTTATGATGCCCAATAATTATCATTTTTTACTTCGGTATGCCTACAAAACCAAGGATGAAAAGCTGCAAGAATATGTTAACAAAACACTGACTCAAATAGCGTATGGCGGTGTTTTTGATCAAATAGGTGGTGGGTTTTCGCGCTATGCAACAGATATAAATTGGCATGTTCCACATTTCGAAAAAATGCTATATGATAATGGCCAACTTGTAAGTCTTTATGCAGATGCTTACTTAATTACGAAAAACAAATTGTACAAAAATGTCATAGAAGAAACTCTTGATTTTATTAAGAATGAATTGACTCATACAAATGGTATTTTTTATTCTTCACTTGATGCCGATAGTAATAATTCATTAAATGAACTGGAAGAAGGCGCATTTTATGTCTGGAAAAAAGATGAATTGGAATTACTATTAGAGGACGATTTTAAACTTTTTGCTCATTATTACAACATCAATAACTATGGGTTTTGGGAACATAACAACTATGTTCTTATTCGTAAAGATGATGATCTTTCTAGCCTGAAAAAATTCTCTTTAACTCAGGAGCAATTGGATACTAAAAAGAAAAAATGGAAGCAACTATTATTGAAAGAAAGAGCCAAAAGAGAAAAACCTAGACTAGACGATAAAACTTTGACGTCTTGGAATGCCATCATGCTGAAAGGATATATTGATGCATACCGAGTTTTAGGTCATAATGAATATTTAGAGGTTGCACTAAAAAATGCAGCTTTTATAAGAGACACTCAATTAAGAGCAGATGGTGGTCTAAATCATAATTTCAAAAACGGCACTAGTTCCATCAATGGTTATTTAGAAGATTATGCAAATACTATTGATGCCTTTCTAGCTTTATATGAAAACACCATAGATGAAACCTGGTTATTAATTGCAAGAGATTTATCAAATTATGTGTTTGATCACTTTGTTGATGACACAAATCGTATGTTCTATTTCACTTCTGACGAAGACCCAAGTTTAGTATCGCGAACTATTGAATATCGTGATAATGTGATTCCTGCGAGTAGTTCAATCATGGCAAAAAATTTGTTCAAGTTATCTCATTATTTTAATAATTCGCACTTTTATAATGTGGCTACTACAATGCTGAATAATGTGAAACCAGAAATACTCACCTATCCTTCAAGCTATTCAAATTGGTTGGATTTAATGCTAAATTATACTGAGCCATATTATGAAATTGCAATTGTTGGTGATGACGTGATGCAAAAAATATCAAAACTAAACACCTATTACATTCCAAATAAAATTATTGCTGGAAGTAAAATTGATAATAGTCTGCCATTATTAAAAAATAGATATATTGAGGATGAAACATTAATTTATGTATGCGTAAATAATGCCTGCAAATTACCAGTTTCTAATGTTAATGAAGCTGTTAAACTAATTGAATAGAATTCATACAAGCTTCTATATTTAGGATTCAATTTGCTATCTTTATAAGAAATTTACTACTGGCATTATATTTGTGTCAAAATCATTAAAACTAAATCTTATTATTATGAAACCATTCTATGTCATTTTTACTTCTTTTATTTTTGTTTTTCAAAGCTTTTCTCAGGACCTTATAAATACTCAGACGCTTGTTGAATCAAATTTTGGGAGTATTTATACATTTGACAGAAGTGATAAAACCATTCAAGGTAATCCTTATATAAACATGGCCTTTTCTCCAGCGCGAGTATCAGCTGATAAAGATAAAATATACAATTTAAGATATAACGCTGTTAATGATGAAATCGAAGTACAATCAGACAAGAATACCATTCATAATATTAATAAAAATATCAAAAATGTATCTATCACGTTTTTAAAAGACAATAAAACGTATCAAGCTTTAAATTATATCGATAAAGATGGTATTGCCCAGCGCGGTTATTTTGTCTTTTTAACAAGTTCAATTCTAACGAACCCATTACTTGTCAAAGAGGTTAAAAAATTTATAGAGAGACAACCCGCCAAAAGTAGTTATCAAGAGGCTAAGCCGGCTAAATTTAAGAGGTTAGACGACGCCTTTTACATCGTTTACAAAAATGAAACTGCTTTGCGGTTACCAAAAAAAAAGAAAGATATAGCCAATCTTTTTCCAGAGCACTCTAAGGACATACTCGCGTATATTAAATCTAATAAATTAAAAACGTCTTCAAAAGAAGATTTAATTAGTTTACTTAATTATATAAATACACTGTAGCATTTTCATTTCAAGTAGGCACATCTATTGTCGTCTCTAATTTTAGGCTATAACGGATTATCCGTAAATTTGCCTTTTTAAAATTACAATCATGGAATTACAAAATTGGATAGATAAAGGATACGAACTCTTAATGGATTTTGGCCCTAAAGTTTTAGCGGCTATAGTCATTTGGATCATTGGGTCCTGGAGTATTAAAGCAATCTTAAGCGCAGTTAGAAAAACGGCAGAGAAAAGAAATTATGATGTCAGTTTAAAAAAGTTTTTGTCAAATCTTTTAAATTGGACTCTTAAAATTATTCTTATAATAGTTGTCCTAGGAACAGTAGGAATAGAAACGACCTCTTTTGCTGCTCTTCTGGCTGCAGCTGGTTTAGCAATAGGTTTAGCACTGCAAGGATCATTAGCTAATTTTGCTGGAGGTGTCTTAATTATGATTTTCAAACCTATTAAAATTGGAGACCTCGTTGAGACTCAAGGGGAAGTAGGTGTTGTAAAAGAGATTGAAATCTTTACTACTAAATTAACTGGACTTTCTAATAAAGAGATTATTATTCCTAATGGCTCTCTTTCAAATGGCACAATCATTAATTATACAACGGAAGGCACACGACGTGTTGATTTAACGTTTGGGGTAGATTATGCTTCAGATATTAAACAAACTAAGTCCATTTTATTGAAAGTACTAAACGACAATCCAAAAGTTATTCAAGTGCCTGCACCAACCGTTAATGTTTCTGAATTAGCTGATAGTTCAATAAATTTTGCGACTAGACCATGGTGTAAGACAGAAGATTACTGGGCTGTCTATTTTGATATAACTGAAAACGTAAAAGAAGCTCTTGATGCTGCAGGTATAGATATACCATATCCACATCAAGTTGAAATTAGAAAAGAAGCTTAAGACTTTGCTTTTAAAGCAATAAAATCTTTTAAATAAAAGGGTTCAAAATAAGCGACATCTTCGATGTCGTTTTTTTTGTATTTTTCAAAAGCGAGCTTATCCATTTCTCTAGCGGAAGGTAATTTGTTTTCTACAAAAATTGCATTGGAATGATTAATTAGAGTTTTGGTCTTTTCTACTCCGTTTCCAATAAAATACACTAGATTCTTTTCAAGATAAGATTCGAAAGCATTTTGATCTAGAATCTGAGCTTCTATCCCTCGAAGGCTATTGTAATGATGATCGAAAATCGCTGAATACACTTCTAAACGTCTTGCGTCTAACATTGGAATAATAACACCTTCATCAGTTTTTACTTGATGTGCTAAGGCATTTAATGTTGAAATCGAAATTAGGGGTTTATCAAGCGCATAACACAATCCTTTTGCGGCAGAAACGCCAATTCTCAAACCTGTATATGAACCAGGTCCTTTACTTACTGCAATTGCGTCTAGATCAGACCGTTTGATATCTGCCTTTTTTATAATTTTATCGATAAAAACATGTAGCATCTCAGCATGAGAATAATTCTTGTTATTATCTTCCATTAAAACTAAAGTCTCTCCTTCATTTGAAAGAGAGACTGAACAGTTTGTTGTTGTGGTTTCTATGCTTAATATTAAGCTCACGGTCTAATTATTTTTTTATTCGTCGTCGTCGTCTTTATCTTTCTTATCCTTTTCTACTTTAGCTTTAACCTTGTCTCCAGTTTTTAGCACTTTAGAAACTACACTATAAGGTCCAGTAATAATTTCATCGCCTTCTTTAAGTCCAGATACAATCTCGATATTAGAATCATCTTGAATACCTGTTTTAACTACACGTAGTTTTGCTTCGCCATTATTATTGACAAAAACACATTCAAATTTTTCTTCACTTTCTACTTTCTCTTTTGGACCTTCATCATCGTCTTCTTTTTTAGCTTTACGAGATGATTTTCTTGTCAAAGTAGTATCCGTTTTAATAACAATTGCGCTAATTGGAACGGAGACTGTTTTAATTCGTTTATCCGTAATGACATCTACTGTAGCCGTCATTCCAGGTCTAAAAGGTGAATAATATTCAGGTTTATCTTTCATTAAATCCTGATAAGACTCTTCAACAATTCTCACCTTAACTCTAAAGTTTGTCACCTGATCAGCTGTTAAAGTTCCTGCAGCAGAATTCGCGATTTCTGTTACAATTCCTTTGAATTCTTTCTTTAAATATGCATCAACTTCAACGATGGTTGAATCACCGATTTGCACTTTTACAATATCATTTTCATTTACATCAACTTCAACTTCCATATTATTAAGATTCGCGACTCTTAATATTTCTGTTCCAGCCATTTGTTGCGTTCCAACAACACGCTCACCAAGTTCCACATCCAATTTAGAAATGGTCCCACTCATAGGTGCAAAAATTGTAGTTCTGTTTAAATTATCTCTTGCCTCACTAACAGTAGCTCCAGCACTTTGCACATTATAATATGCGCTTTGTTTATTTGCTTGAGCAATTTCATAAGTTGAAACTGCTTTATCCCAATCTGCTTTTGAAATAATTCCTTTTTCAAAAAGCTGTTGATTCCTAGTATAACTTGCTTGTGCCTCTTTAAGAGAAGCTTCTGCTTGGTTTAAACCTGCTCTTACATTTTGTAAAGATGCTTGCGAACGATTTAAACTAGACTGGTAAATATCTGGATTAACGCGAACTAATAAATCTCCTTTTTTAACTTGTTGCCCTTCAACAATAGGCAGTTCTATGATTTCACCCGAAACTTCACTAGAAAGTTTCACTTCCACTTCAGGTTGTATTTTACCTGTTGCTGAAACTTTTTCAGTAATATCGATAAGAGCGACTTTTTTAATATCGACTTCTTTCGAATTATCCTGTTTTCCAAACCATCCTGCGGATGATCCAATAAGCATTAAAATGATTAGACCTACTATTGAAAATAGTACAATTTTGGTTGTTTTACTCATGATTAATTTATATCTGTAATTGGAATTCCAAAATAGAATTCTAATACTTTTAGTTTAAATATGTAATCGTATTTTGTACGAATCACTTCGCTTTGTGCTGCTTCAAATCCGTTTTGAGATTGACTATAATCAAATGCATTCAATAATCCTACATTGTATCGCTCTTTTGAATAGTCAAAAGCTTGTTCTCTTGCATCCAATGTTTTTTGTGCCGCTTCATATGCTTTTAAGGCACCTTTAGTATCATTAAAAGCTTGGTAAACTTTAGTTTCCAGATCTAAACTCGTTTGTTCTAATTGATTTTTAGAGCGTTCCAAACTAACTTGATTTCTCTTAACATTATTTTTTCCTGAAAATCCATTAAAAATAGGGATATTTAGATTTACAGAAATGTTATGACTTTTATTATCTGAAATTTGAGTTTCGAAAGCAGGCGTATCAAATAATTCTGATGTAAAATAATTAGTGCCAAAACTATAAGCTCCTGTTAATGTTGGCTGTAGAGCTCCTTTAGCAATTTTTAAATTGTATTCTGCAATTTTAGTATTATTCTCAGCAATTTTAATATCATAACGTGTCTCTTTAGCTTTGGCAACAATTGCTTGTGGTGATTGACTTAAAATTACTGTAGGAGGTACTGAATAATCTGTATCAACTATATCAAAATTTTCATAATTACTAATAAATAAAGTCTGTGCTAAATTTATACGAGATAAAAGAATGGCATTTTCAGCATTCACAATCTGCTGTTCTTGTGTTGCAATAGTCGCTTGGATTTCTAATAAATCGCCTTTTGGTAAAGAACCTGCTTCCACTAAATCTTTAGTTCTATTAAATTCTTGTTCAGAAACCAATTGTTGCGCATTTAATACTTTGAGCTGTTCTTTATTAAATAATATTTGTAGGAATGAGTTCGCTATAAGTAATGAAATATCATCTTTCATATTATCTAGTTGATATTGATTTGCCAATATCTCTAAATTTGAACGATGTAATTGATTAAGATTTCTTCTACCTCTATATATATCAAATCCTGAGCTTAGACCTCCGGAAAAAGTATTAGTAGTTGCATTAACTGCACTAAATGTTACTGGATCCTGATTTAATCCTCTGCTCCAAGAATAAGACGTCGATGCATTAAGTGATGGTAAAAAGTTTCCAATTGCGTCCTTTTTATCGATTTCAGATAATTCTAAATCTAATTCACTTTGTTTAACAGAAATGTTATTTTCTAAGGCATGTTCTACACACTCTTTAAGCGTCCACTTTTTATCTTGAGCATGCGTATTAATTGCTATTAAAACACAAAATATGATGATTATTTTTTTCATAATTAAATTATAAGTCTCTATAAATGTTAAAGTGTTACAGTAAATGTTAATTATTTTGAGCATAATCTGGTATGCCTTGTACTCGATTCCAGACTTTAATTTTATCGTCTTTAGTGACTCCTTTTTTTACTTCTACAAAAATACCATCACTAATTCCTAGCTCCAAATCTCGACGCTCAAATTGTTGATCTCCTATTTCTATTTCAACAAATGGTAATTTTGTATCTGAATCATATTGAACTAATGCTTCTTTTAAAGCCAATACGTTTTCAGCTTTATTTAAAATTATAGAAGCATTTGCACTTAGACCAGCCCTAATAAATGTAGAATCTATTTGTTTTAAAGTTCCTTTTATTTCAAATTGAATTGCACCATTTTCTGCTACACCTTTAGGAGCAATATAATCTAAAACAGCGTCAAAAGTCTCATCTTCAATTGCACCAACAGTAATTTTCAATTGCAAACCTTCCTTTATTTTTCCAACTTCACTTTCGTCAACTTTACCTTCAAAAATCATTTTCTTAACATCTGCCAACGATGCTATTGAAGTGCCTTCATTAAAATTATTTGCTTCAATTACTTGATTACCTGCTTTAACTGGAACATCTAAAACCATTCCTGAAACTGTAGCTCTTACTTGAGTTTGGGCAATATTACCAAGACCGCTTGTAGTTCCAGTTTTAATAATATCGTAATTCTGTCTTGCAGAATTGACATTAATACGCGCTTGCTCAACACTTTGTTTTGATTGTAAGTATGTGTTTTTCACACCTTCAAATTCATTTGCCGAAATAATACCTTTGTCAAATAAAGCCTTTTGACGATCATAGGTGGCTTGTTGAGTTTGTAAATTTATTTGAGCGGTTTGCATTATGGTTCGATTTAGTGCAATGCTATTTTTAGCACTAGTTAACGAAGACACATTAGGAATTACTCTAATTTTAGCAATTAAATCTCCGGATTTAACATATTCTCCAGCTTCAATAAAGACCTCTTCAATTACGCCACTAATATTCGGTTTTATTAAAACTTCTTCTTTAGGCACAATACTTCCTGTAGCAACTGTTTTTACTATAATAGTTTGTTCACTAGGCAATTCTGTAGTATAAGTCACAGGATCTTCCTGATTTTTTTGCCATAAATAATATAAGGCTGCTGCAAAAACAACAACTATTACAGTTAATAAAATTATGGTTTTCGTTCGTTTCATGGTTATATGTTATTTTATTTTATTCAATTCTTAAAGCATCTACAGGTTTCATCTTAGTCGCACTATTTGCTGGGATTAATCCAGCCAAAACTCCAGACACGACTAATATGGTTAATGCGGTAAATACAACTTGCATGCTCACACTAGGGTTCGCGAAATTTTCAACTGGACCATTCATATCGAGAATTTTATTCAATCCCCAGATTACGAATGCAGCAAATGAAATTCCCACCATACCAGAAAGTATGGTTAGTATTAAGCTCTCTTGTAAAATTTGAGATTTTATCGTCCATGGTGCAGCGCCTAAAGCACGCCTTATTCCAATTTCTTTTGTACGTTCTTTAACAACAATGAGCATAATATTACTAATTCCAATAATCCCAGACATTAAGACTAATGCGCCAACAAAATAACCTACTAATGTAAGTATTGAAAATAATCCTGTGATACGCGCAAATTCTTCAGATAAATCATAATGTCCAATTGCTCTATTGTCATCAGGATGTATTTTATGCCTGGACTTCATAAGCTCAAAAATCTGATCTTTCATCGTAGTAATACTAACGTCATCATTTGCGGTAATAGACATCCATCCAACGCGATCTCCGCGATTGAAGGCTTGTCCAAATGTTGTAAATGGAATATATATTGTATTCGCATCCTGCTCATTATCGCCTTGACTATTACTCATCCTAAAGGTGCCTACAACTAAAAAGTTAACGCCATTTATCTTAATATAAGTTCCCATGGCATCCTCACCCTTATCATATAATCCACGAATTACCTCAGTACCAATAACGCAAATCTTCCGTTTTGCATTAATATCGGAGTAACTAATAAAACGTCCTTGAAGAATATCGAGTGGTTGTTGTTTTATAAATTCTGGATAATCCCCATAAATTTCAAAAGCGCCAGTTTTGGTACCTCTTACCACATTATTTGACCCTCTAAAACCACCGAGTTGATTCCTAGGTGACACATATTTTAAATTTGGAACTCCTGCTTTTATCGCAGCAACATCATCTAATTTATAATTAAAATAACGCCCTTTAGGAAGTCCTTTATAAGGCATTGAAGTTCCTTGTGTCCACATGAACATAGAGTTTGTAGCGAAATCTCCAAAATCTGCAGTCACGCCATTTTTAAGCCCATTGGTTAGCGCTAATAACAGAACCAATATTGTGATCCCCCAAAACACGCCAAACGCCGTTAAAAAAGTTCTAAATTTATTTGCATTTAAGGCTTCTAATATTTCGTTCCAACGATCTCTACTAAACATATTATTCGTCTCTTAGTGCCACAATAGGTTTTATTTTAGCCGCTCTATATGCAGGAATAAAACCTGCTAATGCACCTGCAAAAACTAATAAGAACACTGTGGTTAATGCAATATTAAAATCTACTTGTGGATATTTTATGAAATCACTTTCTATTTGTGGTCCAACCAACTCAAGAAGTCCTAAACCTGCTATTAGCCCGAATAAACCAGCGAACATGGTTACAAAAACAGCCTCTTGTAGAATCATTCCTACGATGGACATAGGCAGAGCACCAAGGGCTTTTCGTATCCCAATCTCTTTAGTGCGTTCTTTCACAATAATGAGCATGATATTACCAACACCAACAATTCCTGCTATGATAGTACCTATTCCAACAAACCAAAATACTGCTCTAATTGTATCTATTAACGTATAGATCTTTTTAGCATCTTCTAGAGAGTTATTTACTCTAACTCCGCTCATATCATCAGGTGCTACATTATGAATTTGTTTGAGCTGATTTTCAATACCTTCAGCTATTAATTGAGATCTAATTACAGCCTCGTCAAAATTATCAGCCATTTCAATGGTAAAGCACATGTTTCTAATATTGTCTCCTCTATTAAAAACTTTTTGTGATGTTGAAATTGGGATATAGGCTTGATTTTCCTCACGTTCGCCACCTGGATCAAAAAACACTCCTATGACCTTAAAACTCATACCATATATGGAAATGTTTTTATTAACAGGATCTTCATTTTTAAATAAATCCTTTTTCATTTTATTCCCAATAACAGCTACCTTTCTAAACTCGGCAATATCAGATTCATTTAGAAATCTACCTGACCCAATATCAGCATTTTCTATAAACTGATGTCCTGGCATTACACCTCTTAATCTATAGTTACCACTTTCGTTTTTATAAGTAATTTGACTACCCCATATTGAATTTAGTGAGGTTTCGTGTTCAATAAAATCATCATATTTTTGAGAAATAGAATTAAAATTATCATTCTTCATCTGTATAAATCGACCAGGATTTAAACCTTTATATTCTTTTGAAGTACGACCTGTCCATACTGTAATAAGATTAGTAGCATCTTGTTGAAATTGGGTAGTAACACCATTTTCAATGCCCTTACTAAAACCCAGAAGGATTACCAATATGAAGATTCCAGAAGCCACAGAAAGACCGGTCAAAAACGTACGAAGTTTGTTTTTTTGAAGGGTTTCAAATATTTCCTGCCAACGTTCTATGCTAAACATACTGAGTTGCTCTTACTTGTTCAATTTTTTTATCGTCAATAATAATTCCGTCTTTTAGATTCACAATTCGTTTTGTCATTTGAGCAATGTCATGCTCATGGGTAACGACCAGAATTGTTTTTCCTTCATCATTAATGCCCTGAATAAGTTCCATAACTTCATAGGAAGTTTTTGTATCTAATGCTCCTGTAGGTTCATCTGCTAAAAGCACTTTTGGATTACTTGCCAATGCTCTTGCAATGGCAACACGTTGTTTTTGGCCTCCTGATAATTCACTAGGTAAATGATGAGACCAGTCTGCTAATCCAACTTTTTCCAAATAGTGCATGGCCTTTTCGGTGCGTTCTTTTCTTTTTACACCTTGATAATACAACGGCATAGAAACATTGTCTAAAGCAGATTTATAATTGATAAGATTAAAGGATTGAAATACAAATCCTAAGAATTCGCTTCTATATCTTGCTGCTACTTTTTCATTAAGATTTTCAATAGTTAGGTTATCTAGAATATATTTGCCTTGATCAGCCTCATCAAGCATTCCTAATATATTAAGTAAGGTAGATTTTCCAGAACCAGAAGAGCCCATGATGGACACAAGTTCTCCTTCTTTGACGTCAAAATTAATTCCTTTTAAAACGTGCAGGGAATTACTTCCCATATGATAAGATTTGTGTAAATCTTTGATTTGAATCATAATATGGATGGTTAATTCTTACAATGCTACATAAAACGCGCCACATTCTGTGCCAACAAATTGTTAAGAATTGAGTTTTGATTGATATTAATAAGACTGAATAAAAAGAAATATGTTACAGTAAATCGAAAAATATTAATTTGCCGTTTTTGATCGAAAATATTTCCAATAAATAATGAATCCGAGTCCAGCAACTAATAAATAAGGTATTAACATTAAATACACGATACCATTATTAACGCCTTCAGCTGTAGACTGTCCTTCTTCGCTTTCTAAAACGGCTCTACACATGGCACATTGCGCATAAGTAGAAATGCTAAAAAGAATCAAAATTAAAACTAGGAGTATTATTTTTTTCACTGTTTTCTAATAATAAGGAGAAATCAAAATATAAACTAATACACCAGAAACTGCAACGTATAACCATAGCGGAAATGTTATTCTTGCAATTTTCTTATGCTTTTCAAAGTTTTTCGTTATCGCTCTTACATAGGTAATTAATACAAAAGGAATAATGACAATAGACAATAAGATATGCGTAATTAATATGAAGTAGTACACATATTTAATCAAGCCTTCGCCTCCAAACTTTGTAGAATCACTTGTCATGTGATACACAACGTACAAAATCAAAAATATAGCTGAGCTTCCAATTGCAGTAGTCATCAAGTTTTCATGAAGCACTATTTTTTTGTTCTTAATAGCCCAAAATCCAACGATAAGAAGTAATGCGGTAAACCCATTGATAGTAGCATAAATAGGAGGTAATATTGTTAATGGTTCAACATCAAATCCTAATTCGCGAAGATTTACTCCAAATAAAGCGGCAACCACAATGGGAATAACAATAGACAAGACAACAATCCATTTATTGTATTTCTTTTCTGCGTCTAAATCAGGTTGTTCCATTATTCTTTTAAAAGTTTTGCAATATCTTCTCTTAATATACTTATTTCTTGAGACATACCTTCATCATCTGTTCCTTCAGCCTCAGAAATAATTCCATTATAAAATATGATTGGATTTCCGTTTTGAATTCTTGAGCGAATAAAGCCATTTTTATCTATTAGCGCGAAATTCCCGGAATGTTCAAAACCACCTTCTACCTCTATGTCTAGTGCTGTATATAAATTGAAACCTTCATTAGCCAATTGATAAATCTTTTCTTGATCTCCTGTTAACATATGCCAATTTGGGTTTGTAATCCCATATTTTTCGACATAAGCTTTCAATACTTCTTGAGTATCATTCTCAGGATTGATGGTAAAAGAAGCAACACCAAAATTTTCAAAATCTTTAAATTCTTTTTCAATTTCCACAAGATTAGCATTCATTCTTGGGCAAATCGTTGGACAGGTCGTAAAAAAGAATTCAACTAAAAATACCTTTCCCTCATAATCTGTATTCGAAATTAATTCACCATGTTGATTTGTAAATTCAAATTCAGGCACTTTTTTAGGACTATTGTTAATTTCCAAAAAGGCCAAATCTGAGGTCTCTGTTTTCGTGATTTTTGTTTGATCAGATCTACTTTCACTTCGTGTAATATCATTATTAGTAACTCTATCGACAATCCTTGGAATAAAGATTATACCAAATACTAGAATTGTAAGTGCAATTCCTATGTACGAATAATTAGTTTTTTTGCTCATGATTTTGATTTAATTCATCTGCTCTTCGTGTTGAAGAATCAAACTTACCTTTTCGTTTTTGCCTATATTCTGTGAATAAAATACGTACATCCTCACTCATCTTATTTTTAATTTCGGCCACTTCTAAAGGATGATAAGAATTTAGTCCTACAATAGGCTTATTGGACGCCAATTCAGAATCCGTTCGATCATCAATTCGACCTCTTTGATTTAAATCTTTATCAATTATAAAAATTGCATCAGTTGCCAAGGCTTGATTAAGCGTAGAAGCACTTTTTAGACTATTAAAGACGTGCTTGATTGCAAGATGATCATTAAAAACAAAATGTAAATACTTAAGATATTCTCCCATACTGATTTCCTTTTCAAGGGCTTTAGCTTGATCCTCTGCTCCAAAAGGTGACACTAAAACAATTTGAAACGTTTTAAACCCTTTAAACTTATCATACACTAATTCTTTTAAATTAGATGCAGCAATAACATTATCCATAGGAGAATCTCCCATAAAACAAAGCACGGTAATATGGTCTTTCAGTAATACAGCATCGCCTGAATCGGAAGAAAAGCCATCGAGATCCTGCACATTTTTATTTATGATATCTAAAGGATTATAATTATGCGTAGACGGATATAACATCAATAAAAATATCACAGGAAGGAAAAACAAGATTCCCAGTATTACATTTCTTTTAATGGATTTAGTAGTCATTAATTTACAATTATCTTTGAGTTGCAAAAATAAAAAAAGACGGTTTAAAAACCGCCTTTATATATCTATTTAACGAATTAAAATTTGTTAAAAATCTCTTTTTACATGGCCAGTAGAGTATATCCCTTCAATATAACCACCTTCTTGCAATAGGATGTATAATAAGTAACAAATTAAGAAAATAGCAGTCCAAACTACCATGCGTCTTAAACTTGCTGTTTCATCTCTCATGTGCATAAAATCCCATGTAATATAATAGGCTTTTACGATGGTAAGAATTATGAATATCCAGTTTAATAATTTCATTCCTATAACGGATACCATTAAAGATTCAGGTTTCATAATCCCTAAAGCAACTTCAACTGTAGTTACAATAGTTAACAAGATTAATACTCCCCAAATTTTTTGTGTGTTTGACTTAAATTTAATTAAGCCTCTCAATATTTGTAAATTATGTGCGTCTGCCATTTTAAACTAAATTATCTTAAATTAAACTAGGTAGAAGAATGTAAATACGAATACCCAAACTAAATCGACAAAGTGCCAATATAATCCAACTTTCTCTACCATTTCATAGCTCTTACGTTTTTCATAAGTTCCAATAATAACATTAAAGAAAACAATGATATTAATCACAACACCTGAAAACACGTGAAATCCGTGGAATCCTGTTATGAAGAAAAAGAAATCAGCAAACAAAGAAGTTCCATATTCATTAACTTGAAGATTTGCTCCTTGTACAAACAGTTTTCCGTTGTCTTTAATCTGTTTTAGTGATTCACCTCTAGATAATACTGTTTTTTCACCATGCTCATCAATAATTTGTGTTCTTACTAACACATTGCTATTCGCTTTTAAACCATTGTAAACCTCATCTACAGTAAACTCTGGTAATGTCTCTTCCGACACAAACCACAACCCTGTTTTACTTTCTTGTTGAACACGTTCATCATGTCCAGCAATCGCAAAATCAGCAACCGCTACACGTTTAAATACTTGTTCTCCATTTACATCTTGGTACTCACCAAATTGCAGTATATTACCACCTTTTGTTTGAACTGCACCATATTCTCCTTTAATAAAAGTATTCCACTCCCAAGCTTGAGAACCGACAAAAATTAAACCTCCAATAATTGTCAAGAACATATAAAATGTCACTTTTGCCTTATTCATATGATGTCCTGCATCTACAGCAAGTACCATAGTTACAGAAGACATAATTAACACAAAAGTCATGAAAGCCACATAATACATAGGTGCATCTACACCATGTAAAAAAGGAAAGTGAGTAAACACTTCATCTGCTATTGGCCAAGACCCAATAAATTTAAATCTCGAAAATCCGTAGGCTGCTAAAAACCCCGAGAACGTCAAAGCATCAGATACGATGAAAAACCACATCATCATTTTTCCATAACTTGATTTAAGAGGTTGATTTCCTCCGCCCCAAGTTTTGCCTTCCGTTCCAGTATTTACAACTGTAGTATTCATATAAAGCGTTTAGTTTTTAAAAGTTGGACAAAAATAATCAATTTATTTTTCTAAAGAAACTTACAACACTAAATTTTAAAGACTCTAAATAAGCAAATCATTAATGCTCATAAAGGTTTTAATCCAGTTCCAATTATTTCATGAAATATAAAAACACAAAAAGAAACAACCACAAAATGTCAATAAAGTGCCAAAATGTAGCAGACAATTCAAAACCAAGCATTTTGGTAGAATTATATTTTTGTCTGTATTGATTAATTATTACAATTACTAATGAAATTATTCCCGCCACAATATGCAATCCATGTACAAATGCGATTAGAAAAATATAGGACATTGTGACATTACTTGTAGGTCCCGTAAAATTATAACCCAAGTCAATTATTTGAGAAAACCCACTAAATTGACTCCAGATAAACGCTATTCCTAAGCCTAAAGTAAGCCATAAAAACAATGTAGTTGCCTTTCCGTTATCACTTTTCAACGCGCGTTTGGCCAAAATCATAGTAATGCTACTTAAAATAATAATTAGCGTACTCATATAAAATGCCTCCGGTAGCTCAAAGTCCACTAACCAATCTGGCCGTTTACTACTTACAATAACTGCACTTGTTAATCCAGCAAATGACATAATAAGAGATCCTATCCCAAACCAGAGCATCATCTTTTTTGCTCTGTCATTTTTTTGCTCTAATGTTCCTTCTGTTAAATCCATTTTTTATCCTATAAACTTATCAATTACATATACTATTTGAAGTAATGTAATATATATAACACTGGCTAGCATCAATTGTCTAGCAGCTTTTGTTGTTCTTTTCTTAAACAATTGTAATCCAAAATAAAGCATCCCCATTCCTAATGCAAATACAATAATTGCAGCTACGATAGATAAGGATAGATCTCCAGTAAAACCAAAAACTGGAATAATTGAAACTAACATGGTCCAAATGGTATACATAATAATTTGAACAGCTGTTCCCTTATCTCTTTCTCTTGTTGGCAACATAGAAATACCGGCCTTTTTATAATCCTCATATAAAAACCATCCTATTGCCCAAAAATGTGGAAATTGCCAAAAGAATTGTAGCGCAAATAAAGTTCCTGGCTCTATACCAAAATCATTTCTTGCAGCAACCCATCCTAACATAAAAGGAATTGCACCAGGAATAGCACCAACAAAAACCGCTAATGGTGTTATTGTTTTTAATGGTGTATACACACAAGTGTATAAGAATATAGAAATAGCGCCATACATTGCTGTTTTAGGGTTAATAACATACAAGGCTATAATTCCTAAAACAGTAAACACAATTGCTATAATGAATGCGTGATTAACAGACATTCTTCCAGCCGGAATTGGTCTATTTTTAGTACGATCCATTAAGGCATCAATATCCTTCTCTATAATTTGATTAAATGCATTTGAAGCACCAACCATAAAGTAGCCTCCAAAAGCTAATAATACTAAGGTAATTGCGTCAACAGCAATTGCTCCTAATAAATACCCAGCCATTGAAGAAAACACGACACTTAACGAGAGTCGCATTTTTGTGATTTCCTTAAAATCAGAAATGATAGAATGTGCTGAAACTGTAGAATTATTCGTACTCAATAGTGTGTTGTTTGTAGCTTAATAATGCGTTCGCAAAGATACTTTGAAAATTACTTTTGAGCAACGCTTAACATAAGTAATTCACATTTTTATTGAGTACTTGTAAGTTTTAGTATCTTTATTTGACTTTAAAACACAAATCAATCATCATGAAAATTTCACAAGCATTACTATTCATATCTATTTTGTTCTTAGGGACTTCCACCTATGCACAGGGACTTGACGATGTAAGAATCAAAACAACTAAACTTTCTGAAAACGTATATATGCTTGTTGGAGCAGGTGGTAATATTGGTATTTCTGTAGGGGACGATGGCGTTTTTATTATCGATGACCAATTCGCAGCATTGACTTCAAAAATTGAAGCTGCAATAAGAAAGTTAAGTGATAAACCTTTTCAATTTCTAGTAAATACGCATTTTCATGGCGACCATACTGGTGGTAATGAAAATATTCACAATTTAGGAGCTACAATTATTGCGCATGATAATGTGAGACAACGATTAGAAACTACTCCAAAGCGTGATAAGACAATGAATTCTAAAGACGCATTACCAGTAATTACCTTTAATGATAAGCTAAACTTGCATGTCAATGGTGAGAAAGTAACAATATTCCATGCTGAACATGCACATACAGATGGTGATGCTTTGTTGTATTTTACTAAAAGCAATGTACTACATACAGGAGACACTTATTTTAAGGGCTGGTATCCTTATATCGATTTAAATGCTGGCGGAAGTGTTAATGGCTATATTGAAGCTGTAAAGCAAGGATTGAACGTTATTAATGAAGACACAAAGATAATTCCAGGACATGGTTCTTTATCTAACAAAAAAGAATATGAATCCTATCTAGTCATGTTGGAAACCTTAAAAACTAGAATTCTAGAAGAAATAAAAAAAGGCAGATCCGAAGATGAGGTGTCTGCAGATAATTCAATTACTAAGACATTTGACGATTTAGGATATAGTTGGAGTTTTATAAATTCAGAAAAAATTCGTCGGACCTTTTACAAAAGCTTAAAAAGCAGCAACTAAAAATCATTATACCAATTAAACAAATCCGTCTTTAAACCAATATTAAACCAAACAGTACTGCTTTTGAAAGTTGCAGAAGTTGTAGCTTCCGGATTAAAATTACGATAACTAATATTTGTAAATAACTTAAGATTACTCACTGGATTAATTATATAACCTGTTTGCAATTCGGCATTGAGGGTTTTGGTTTTAATTCCTTGTCCAATTTCAATACCACTATCGGAAGGTCTGTCATTATAATCTCTATAGATATCACCTCCATAACTAAAATCATCAGCACCATCATTTACATCAAAACCACGTAATCCAAATATTAATTTTGCGTCGGCAAACCATCGTTTATAATTATAGCGTCCAATTAGGATGACTTCTTTAAAGTTAGCGCCCCAAAGATGTGCCATCGACTGATTATTATGTCCATAATTAAGCACAACAGTGTTGTGAGAATAGGTATAAGGGCGGACTTGGTTATACTCAAATTGAAGCATCAAATTATCAACATTAAAGGCGTCAAAATACTTCACACCTAGCTGATAACCATACTTATTTTTCCAACTTTTATTACCTGCTTTTACGTCGTTCAGGGAAAATTCATCTAGAATAAACTGACCATATAAGTTCACTTTATTGTTCCATTTATACTTGGCAGAAGCTCCAACAATTGCGTTACCTGCACCTTGACCTGTTTCAAACTCAATGGCTCTAAAAAAGATGATTGGATTTAAGTAATTAATATCGAATCCGCGTTCGTTAGAATTGGTCCAAACTACAGATTCAAATAAACCAATATTTAAGCGCTTTGAAACATTCCAACTCAGGTAATGATTGGCCATATATTTAGTTAAAAACGCATCGTCGATTGTAGCCTCAGGTCTAACATCTTTTAACCACATCCAAGTATTCGTATATTTTATTTTCCAAAACTTAGTATTCACTTTTAAGAATGGATTCGGACTGGCAACATCACTTTGAAATAATGAACGATAGCCATCACCAATAAAATTTTTACCATGACCAAATTGAAAATTAATAAATTTTGCAGGTGTATAAGATAGATACGCTTCGGCAACTGGATAATCATAAGCATCGTCCTTAAATCGTTTGGCAATACCTCGTCCCGGAACAATTGCTGGATCTGGACCAAATGCTTTTAGGCTTTCTGCGTACTGATTAAAATATTGAGCAAAACGACCTTGACTTTCATATACTGAAGCTGAGAAATTAAATTTTTTGCCTAAACCTCCTTGAACAATAAACCCTCTGGTATTATTAAACGTACTATTAAAATCGGCATCTGTATCCTTACCAACTTGCAAATCAAAAATTGGATCTATAGTAAACCAATAGTCTTTACTTTGAATCTCAACTAAATGTTCATTCCATAATTTTCGAGTAAGCCAGCTTTCTGCTGTCTTAGCAAGTGCTTCTTTTTCTGCTTCAAAATCATAATAGGAAGCAACCTCATCGAACATAAAAGGTTTTGCAGCAGTATGGCTATTCGTTCCCAAACCATTCATTTGCTCATCAAATCTCGCATAATAGGTATGTGTGAACGGTATATTTAATTGACTCTCGTACTCTAATTTTTCATACTTAACCAGACTATTATTAATACTGTCATACTCACCAGAGACTAGTTCGTCTAAACTATTAATTCTTCTAGTGGTTTCAGCTAAGGCTTCATTAGTGATTGTTGAAGGATCTTTTAATGGAATGTTTATATTCAAGGAATATTGAACATATGTTGGTTTGCCATTATAGGTGCCTGGTGTAATTTTTGGCAAGGCATTAAAAACCCGCAATGTTTCTTTTTTTAATTCATCATAAACAGCATCAATATAAATCACCTTTATTTCACCTTCCTTATCTACTTCAAAAAGAACTTGCACATTTCCTTTATAACTGTCATCAGACACAATTTGAGGAACGCTAAATGTCTTAAATATATGCTGATTAATTTTATTGTTAAAACATCTTTTTAATTGCTCAATCGATTGGGTTTCACATTCTGGAAAAACCGGTGATTTTTCGAAGGTCTCATTATTTTGAGATTGCAGCAAAAACGACGTTAAAGTAAAAATTAGTAGGAAGCATTTCTTCATAAGGTTCGAAAATCCATTTTATAGGCGAAAGATACTATTTTTTTCATAATGAAATTACAGCAAAAAACCGTTATCTATCTAAGACAACGGCTTTGTATTATAACTAACAATACTCCTTAATTCACCTTAAAAACTATTGGCAAATTATAAAGTACCGATACCGGTTTATTTCTTTGCTTCCCAGGCGTCATTACTGGAATCTTATTTGCTAGACGTAGCGCCTCTTTTTCTAATTGTGAATATGGTGCACGGGTTTTGATATCTGTAACATGTCCAGATTTATCAATTTTGAACTGCACATCTATACGTTGCAATCCAGATAAACCCAGATCTGAAGCTAAATCTCGATTGAATTTTCTCAATATGAGCTTAGATAATTTACTGGACATACATTTTATACGCTCTTTGTTATTCCCAGCCTTTTCACATCCAGGATAAATAGGCACTTGCTCAACTCCTATTAAACTAAAAATTTGTGGCTCATCATCTGGCGCTTCAATGGTAGTAATATCTTCAATACTCGCTGGTTTATCAGTCACATTTTGTTCTGCAGTTACTAATGTAGCGATTAGCTTATCCTTAAAATCATCTTTAACAATTTTAGGTTCTTGACTAACAAGTTTTGTTTTCTTTTTTAGAATTTTTTTCTCCTGAGTTACAATTTCTTCAGCGACGTAGTTCTTGACATTAAATTCTGTAGGTTCATCAATTGCGACACCAACTTCAATTGGGCCTTTAACTTTGGTTTCAAAATTCATTTCGAAAAGAGAATAGGTGCCAAGCAGACAAAGAATTAATCCAACTTGAAAATAAAGCGTTGAGTTTTTTTGTAAATTTACATCATGCTTTTGTGATTTTTCGACACTTTTATTGCTCTGATCAGCAATAGTGTGCCTTTTTTTTAATTGTTTCATAATACTTAATTTAATATGTTAATATTATGATAAAATCTCAATAAGCATACCAAAGTAAAAATCCCGTCTAATTAATTAGACGGGATTTTGAATTATATATATTTTAATAGATCCTTTAGTCCTGTACTTGGAATAATATAGGTAAAGAATAAGGTACTGTTACGGCCTTTCCTCTTTGTTTTCCGGGCTTCATTTTAGGTAATAAACCAATCACACGTTTTGCTTCCTTTTCTAATCCAGGATGCGGTGCTCTAGCTCTAATATTTGTAATGTTACCGCTCTTATCAATTTTAAAAATAACACTGATTCGTTGTTTTCCAGATAATCCTAAATCAGCCGCTAAATCTGTATTAAATTTTTTATTTACAAATTTTGCGATTTTAGCCGACATGCAATCCTTTTTTGCATTATTACCTTTTTCCTTTTCACATCCTGGAAAAATTGGCACATTTTCAATAACTGCAAATGGGACTTCAATATCTTCTTCTATTTCTTCTACTTCAATTTCTTCTACTTCTGCAATTTCTTCTTCCTGATCTGTTTCGGTAGATTCAATTACTGTTTCTTCCACTTCTTTTTCATCCTCTACTATCTCAATAACTTCTGGAGCTGCTGGAGGAGGTGGTGGTGGTGGTGGTGTCTGAATCTGCTCTGTAATTGGAATTTCTTCTTCATCCAAATCATCCAAGTTTAACTGACCAATATCAATAGCAGACTTATCATAAGTCTTATAGTTAATCGCCAAGTTTGTCAACAATAACATTAATGCTAGACCTACAGCAAAATAAATAGAACTATTTCTACTTACATCTGCCTGTGTATTTTTTTTTGGTTCCATGTGCTTAATGAGTTTTAAGGAATGCTAAAATAACCAATAAATAGTTAAAAAAGCAAACGATTAATTTATTTTAACTTTAGTTTTCTCATTGATAGTATAACAAGAACTCCTATTAAACTACCTGAAACATTAGCAATTACATCATATACTTCCGATGTTCTTTTATTTCCTAGTGTTCCCTGTAAAACCTCAATTATAATGCCATAGATAACTGCAATACTAAATGCCACTAAAATTTTCCGCTTAATCTGCACTGCAGTTGTATAAGTATACAATAGCACTGTGAATATAAAATAAGCAAAAAGGTGATAAATTTTATCGTCAAATGAAAACCCAAATCTTGGGATCTCTTCATCGATAGGCATTAAACTCAAAACAGTTAAAAATAGCGTATAAAAAATGACACTTAGAAGTGCCATGTTTTTATTAAGCACCAACGAGTACTTTATAAGCATCTGCTGACATCAAATCATCCAATTGACTTAAATCTGAACATTTAACTTTAATCATCCAACCAGCACCATAAGGATCTGAATTCACTTTTTCAGGTTCATCTTCTAATGTCTCATTAAATTCGATAATCTCTCCTGAAACTGGTAAAAGTAAATCTGAAACCGTTTTTACGGCTTCTACAGTACCGAAAATTTCTTCAGCATCCAATGTCTCATCAACTGTCTCAACTTCAACATATACGATATCTCCTAATTCACTTTGTGCAAAATCTGTAATTCCAATGGTTATCGAATCGTTTTCAATTCTAACCCATTCGTGGTCTTTGGTGTATTTTAAATCTGAAGGTATATTCATTTTATTCAATAATTTTAATATACAAATGTAATTTTTAATGTTTTAGTTTCAATAATTAATTTCCAAAATTATATCTTAATGTAAAGCCAGATCTAATTGTGGTCTGAGGAAAAGCGGTAGAAATTGCATATTCTGAGAACGTATAATCAAAATAAAACAATGCCGTTAAGTTTTTGCTAAACGCATAATCTGCTGAATACTTAATTCCCCAAATTGTTTGTCCTTGAGTAATCTGATTATTGTCTAAATCTAAATACCTTATAATGGTTTTATTATCTCTAACAGAGACATCGGCCTTCATATTTAAATCGCTTTTCACCGTTTGCTTTGCACCTGCAATTTTTGATCGTATTTTAACATCTTTAATACGATATCCTAATCCGATAATATACTCTTTACCTTGAATTTCAGTTAATAAATTATTATCAAAACTCATTGACAAAATTCTATCCTTTTTCATTTCCGCCAATATTTTAATCGAGTTTTTCATTTCAAAATCGATTCTAAACAGCGGGCTAAACTGCTCTTCTAGATTTATATTACTAAATAAAGTTGCATTTTTAAAATTCCCTCCTTGGTCTAAATCTGTTGGGTTTTCAGGATCATAATCTAAATTACTTCTAAACTGATTAATCGTATAACTCGAGCGATAACCATGGGTAATTGAGAATCTTTTGAAGTGTTTTTTGAACCACTTCATTTTCATAAACCCTGTATATTTTAATGACCAGTTTGGAATTGGCACATCTCTAAATGCGCTCAATTTCACTTTATCCGCACTTTGTCCTGAATAGGCAGCCAAGAATGCTGGTAATAATACGGCTTGGTTGTTCTTACCGAACCCAATTGGATAGCCTTCAGCATCAACTGGGAAAGCAGAATTTCCATAAAAATTTCTAGCCAATCTGTTTGCTACCAACAATCGATTTGATCTAAAATCGTCAAATGCTGCAGATTGATTTTCATCACTTGTACTAAATGCTGTTTTAATCAATGCGGTTGAAATATTAAAGTTTCCAAATGAATTTCCCACTAAATGATTATAGTCTAATTCACCATCGCCGTCAAGATCTTCAACTCTAAAATTTTCTGAGAAATTTTCAGAATAGGTTCTGCTCCCAACAAGATCGATCTTTAAATCTTTTATTATCTCAACGTTAGCAGATACATCCAAAATACGATTGGTAACCTCTGTATATTGCTGGTTAAAATCTGGATACACTGTTAGCCATCCATTTCTTGCAACAAGATCTCTTATATCATTTTGACCTCCAAATGTAAAACCAAAAGTCGGCTTTAGAGTTCCAACAAATCCTGGAGTTCTTAAATATCCTGGTAAGAAGGTTCCATTATTTTCTGAATAATTAATCTGAATACGTTTAACACTCGTTAAAACATCAATTGCTCCATTTAAGATTTTAGTCCCAGCACCAGCTTTAGATGTTGTTCTTTTCTTTGCATTATCAGCAGGTTTTCCGTCCTTTCCTAGTGCACCAGGTACCGCTTTTCTATTAGACAAACCACGTGTTGGTTTTTTTACAAGTCCGAAGTACTTGTATAATTGAGACATATTAAGCGTGGAATTAATGTTATGCGTATTTGCATTTTGAATTGAATTCCCTAAATTATAATTTCGGGTTACTTCAACACCATTTTCCTCTGTAGTGATAGGCAAATTCGTGTTTAAATCAGATCCTTTTTGCCATCTAAAATCGCCCGTATACGAATATGTCGCTCTCAAGAAACTTAATGTAGGAATCTTGTAGAGCGGAATTTCATAATTTACTTGTAGCTGTTGATTTTGAATATTTGGATCGCCAAAATCAAAGAATCCATCCCAAACATCCAATTCCGGGTTTTGCCTTCCATTCAATTCATCATCAATAAAGTAATTGCGTACAATATTTTTGTTAGCTGCAGAAAAATTCAGGCTTAAGGCCTTTGTAATATTATAATTTACAGCATATTGAAAATCAAAACTATAATTTCTCCTGAACAATTCTTCTATTCCAATATTGGCACCTCCAAGTTCAGTATCTCTAAATTTTTGTTTACTAAATTGTCTAATAATATCTGTATTAATAGAGAAACTTGTTGGCATTAGGTTCACATTAAAATCTTTTAATATTCTCCAATATTTCCCTGTAAACAAGGAATCATTCTTTTTAAATGGCTCGACAGTTTTCGGTGCAAAGTTATAGTTATAATTTACGCCTGCTCTTACATTTTGGTCTAAGGATCGCTCAATTTCAAAATCTCTGTGATCAACTTTATTGTACGAATAATTAAAGGTCAAATTCTCAACGTCATAAAAGTGAGGCGTCGCATCTCCAGTTTTATTCTTCTTAACGCCAATAAAATTAATACTTTGTCTTTTAGTATAGTCTTCAGATTGTTCTAAAATGCGATCTTCCTCCGCACTAGTTTCGGCGGCATTCAATCTTGATTCAAGCGTTAAATCTTTATAAAACTGATCATACTTTGGTGTCACTAATTCTTCACTTTGGGCGTAATTAAATGGAATCTGAACACCCCATGTTTTTGGTAATAACTGTCCTAAATTTAAATTAGTAACAAAATCGTACTGCTTTACATCTTCTCTACTTCTTTCATTTGGACGTTGTTCTACTGAACCAAATCCAACGGTACTTTGACGACCTGTTGCGCTAATATTAGCAAAATCAGCAATATTCGTATCCACACTTGCTATCGCAGCCCAACCACCTTCATTATCTAAATCTGATAGACGTAATTCATTGAACCAGATCTCACCACATTGATCTGTTGGAACCGTCCCAGCTCCTGGGTTTTTAACCCCAACCATCAATACTCTAATATCTCCAAAATTGGGATTTCCTTTTATAGCAACACGCTGTTGACCTAAGGTATACGGATCAAATTCTCCAACTTCCACCAATCCATCTGGCTCTATATCATAAAATGTTGGTGTATCATTTGCCAATGTATTATTGCTAATCCCTTCAGCTTTAATATCTTGTAAAACACTTAAATCTAATTCGATTTCATTCGGCCAAACACTAGAAGGTGAAGTGCCGTTTAAAACTTCAAGTGGTAATTCAATTTGATAAAAGTTTTGTGTAAAGTCATTACCCATTCTAATAAATCCTACTAAATCACCTGACGCCAAGTTTCCAGAAGTACCATCTTCCGCATGCATAAACATTCGCAGTTTTTTATACTGACGCATGTCTACATTTATATTTTTATAAACTCCTTTAGAATCAGTAGGAATCAAATCGCAAACTTCCATCACTAGAGCTTGCTCGTTTTGTCTAATAATATTGTTATTATTATTTAACTGCTCTAATTCAACGCCTGGAGGAGATACATAATTCCCTTCATTTTCTTGCAACCCAATAACACCAACATTTAATTCGGCATTTGGACTATTATTAGTTGTATCTGTATCTAGGTCTAATGTATAGCGTCTCCAATCACTTCGAACTAAGTCTAAGGTTGCAAAACGCATGATAGTTTCTTCAGAGAAATTGTCTAAGAATAATCTTGCAAATCGGATTGATCTAATATCGGTAATGCCTCCAATTGCTCGTGTCGGTTCAGAAATTGGGATTCTAAATTGATACCATTTAACTTCGCGCGTGTCTCCATTAGGTAATGTTACATTACGCGTTTTAGTATCATTAATTTGTTCGTTAGTAACATTTAAGCTTCCTGGGGTTATATCAATTTCATATTCAAAATAACTATCGATGGTATTCATCGTATTATCTCTATTGATATCTTCAACATCAGGTTGGGTAGTTGAGCCTCTATTGGTATCTGTAAATGTTTCTGGAGAATTTCCTTCTAAACCATTATACTGCTTATAACGCTGAAAAATATCTCCATCTGTATTTAGGTAATATCTATAATTATCATTCGATGGATCTTCACCAAAAGCGGTTCCGAATTGAGTGATTTCCTCAATATCATCAAATCCATCATAACCAACATCTTGATTGTCACGCTGTTGACCCAAAGTAGAGAATGTATAAATTAATGATTGATTTTGAGGCACAGCCCAATCTGTTGATGAATTTAAAAGTGATGAAATATCTCCATCTTCTGGCAATCCATTTTCATATTGTTTTTTACCATCCTTCAAAATATCCTCCGAAACGTTTCCTAAGTTTACTTTTAATTTCCCTCCAGGGTTTGTTGTATTGTCCAAAAATGGATCCTGCAACCAAAATTCAATATACTCTACATTTGCTTGTTCAAAATCCGTAGACGTTATCTGTCTCGTAATACCAGCCCAACTATCCGTTGGATCATCTAACAAGCCATCTCCATTTAAATCTGAGCTAGCTAAAGGTTCCAAATTATAAGGCCCTCTTTCTGCAGGGTAATAGGAAAGGTCTAAAGTGTTAAGCACTGTACTTTGCCCTTGCGCAATATCTATCTCAGGGAAAATTTCATCAATGAAAACACGACGCGTATATAAATTAGAGATATCATCATCAGACAATCCACTAGGTCTCTGACTGCTGTAAAAAATAGGATCAATCGTGTACCAATTTAAGAATCCTCTATCAAATCCATTTTGCAATCCTTTTTCATCTTCAGGTCCTTCGGTATACGTTCTACCTAACTCTCTTGGTCTACTTGATAAAAACCATGACAACGGAGACAATAAATCTATGGCGCCTTGTGTACCTTCAAAATCATCAACATAAGCTGTAGCTTCATTATTAAAATCTGTTCCTTTTGGAGCGCCAGGTGCTAAATATGCAAACTCACCACGAACCGATACATTGGAAGGAACATCAGTATCTATATTGGGTAATTTATTTACGAGTCTTGTTAAGAATGGCACTTCAGTAGAATAATTTCCATTAATACCAAAGATGGTATTGTTAATTGGTTCAGAATTATAATTTGCCTTTTGTGTTATAGGACGTTCATTTAAATTTAATAAGGTTGCACCTAATACAAAATTTTCATTAAACTGATGTTCAATATTAATACCTGTAAATCGCTTTGTTTGCTGACCAAATACTGCATTATTTTCTACTGAAACTTGAATTGGTGTGTTAGACGCTTTTAATGCTTCGTCCAAAATTTGAACGCGTCCTAATTGATAATTTACCGTATAATCAATACCTTCAACTAATACGCGACCACCTGCAGTTACTTTTACCGATCCCCTAGGGACATTAAATGCACCTAATGGAATACCATCGCCTCCAGTAGACTTAAATCGTCCTTTAAGTTGAAACTTATTTTTTTCTATTTCTTCTAAAGCCGCCGTTTTGGTTGACTTATACAGAATATCATAAACGTATTTTTCTTGATTTTCATTTGTATAGGTATCCAAATCATAATCGCCAGGATTCAGAGGATCATCTAAGACATCAAATAAATATTTTCCAAAAGGTTCAACTTTAGTAAAAATAATTTTACCATTTTGAGTTAAAACTGTTATCCCTTGAACAAAATCAAAAAACCCATCACCATTTTGTTGTGGATCATTATTAAAATTCAGTCGATCTAAATGAAATAATCGAATCAACGGCGTTTCGGTAATATCGGTATCATCAGTTGGGTCAAATGGTGTATTATTATCATACAACGGGAATGATGTACCATCAACAGGAGTTATATAATTTAAGGGTGAGGCTTCTGTATAAAAAATATTCAACTTAAAATCTTCTTGACTCAATTGAAATGCCCCTGTGTCGTAAATATTTTTCATCATCAAATCCCAAATCGGCTGATCGACACTAGTCACAGCACTTTTCAGCATTTTCAGAATAAGACTATTATTATTTATGACTTGATTTCCAGTACCAACATCAACTGAAACTCCCGTAGCATCTACACCGTCATTCGCAAATTCACCAACCTGATACACTTCACCTCCAATAGTATATTGAAAGGCAACCGCTAACACTTCATCATTCAATAACCGCTGATTTAAGGAAATATAACCCAACTCGGTATTTAATTGATAATCGGATCCAAGAATTAATTTCTTTGCGTTTTCAAGTTTTCCAAAATCGAAACCTTCATTAGCAGGTATTAAAATTCCTTGTTCGACTGTAGTAATATCTCTCACCAAATCTGAAAGTTGAGAGCCTGCGCCTCCAATATTAGTTGGATCAAAAGCATTGTTGCCATTGTCAGGAAAATTTCCAGGTGCTAGAATATTTACAGTTGATCCTATTATTTCAGATTCTCCTAAATCTTGAAAAGCGGCAACGTTTCTAACATTTTCAGTTTGGTTACTTCGGTTAGTCACCCAAACTTCAGCTCTTGTAATTTGAATATTACTTTGAATAAACGGATAGCGTTCTAAGGCCTTATCATAGTTCTCTCTAAAATATTGGGCTAAGAAGAAGTGACGATTCTCATCATAATCTCTAGCAAAAAATGAAAACTCTTCGAGTGTTCCTCCGCCCTGTGCCACAACAGATTTTGCTTGAGACTTTTGCTCTGAAAAGACAGCCGTAACTTTGGTCTTACCAAACTGCAACTCAGTTTTTACTCCAAATAGACTTTGTGCTCCAGTTATTAATGAGCTATTTAATGGCATGCTTACGTTACCAACTTCTATTTTTCTTACAATATCGTCTTCGGTTGGCGTATACTCCAACTTGATCAGATTTTGAAAATCAAATGTAGATTCCGTATCGTAATTGGCAGTAACTTGTAGCCTTGTACCAACTTTACCAAGTAAGCTTAAACTAATTCTTTGATCAAAATCAAAGGTGAAATTACTTCGGTTTCTTGGTGAAAATGATGGGTTGTCTTGTTTTGTAAATAAAACTCCTAAATCCATTTCCACAGAACCTTGAGGAATTACTTCAATGGTATTCCCTCCAAAAATAGTTTCGAAAAAGCCTGAATTAACATAAAATTCTGGGAGTAAGTTTTTTTGTTGTTCGTCAGTCCCGTCCTTCTTTCCATTTTGAGCATCAATTTTTTGCTTATAGTAATTTCTTAATGCTTCTTGAATGACTAATTTTTGATATTCGGCTGGGGTTAAAATTATTGGATATTTAATATTAAATTCTCCTACTTTTTCAGTATAAATGTATCTATTCGTAAGTGGATCGTACGTGTATTTAGAAATAATACTATCAGGATTAGGCATTGTAAGAGTTCCTAAAGAAAACCCCGTTTTGGTGGTATCTTGGACTACCGGATTTTGCTGAGCAAAAACAAAAAATCCATATAACATTGCAATGCTGAATAGTAAATAGGCTTTAATCGATTTTGAAAAAGTATAGTTAGTTGTCCTCAAATCCTTTATAAATTTTTTAATGCTTCTTTAATAATGGTTTCGACATTCGCATCAGGTTGATTAGATACTATTTTGTCTACAACACGCTCAGACTGTTTTTTTACAAATCCAAGAACTTCTAAAGCAGATAACGCTTCATCCTTACTGGTATTGCTTTCAACCGAAGAAAGTTCGTCGATATCGTAAACTTTCAAAATTTTATCTTTTAAATCCAAAATAACGCGTTGTGCTGTTTTAGCTCCAATTCCTTTTACAGATTGTATTAAAACAACATCTCCATGAGCGATTCCTTCTCTCACTTGTTTTGGTGTTAATGAAGACAACATGGTTCTTGCTATACTTGCACCAATACCACTAACCGAAATCAGCAATTTGAAAATATCACGTTCAGCAATTGAAGAAAAACCATAGAGTGTATGAGAGTCTTCACGAACTAATAAATACGAATATAACTTTATCTGTTCTTTGTCAGGAATTTGAGAAAACGTATGTAGTGAAATGTTTAAAAAATACCCAACGCCATTACAATCTATAATAACATCTGTTGGATTTTTTTCTACCAATCTTCCCTGAATGTGCGTAATCATTTAATTGCTTTGATTAATGACTCAAATGTAATAAAATTATTTGCAATTCAAAGGTGTTTACTTTGCTAAAGCTGCCCTTATTTCCAGTTCTCTTTTTTCCTTCTGTTGCGCATCAATAACCGCAATTGCAGCCATATTAACAATTTCATCCACACTTGCATCTAATTGAAGGATATGTACTGGTTTTCGCATCCCCATCATAATAGGACCAATAGAGTCTGCTTTATTCAATTCCTTAAGCAATTTGTACGTAATATTTGCAGATTCTAAATTTGGAAAAATTAGTGTATTCACTTTTTTTCCAGCAAGTTTTGAAAACGGAAATATATCCTGTAACATTTCACTATTTAGAGCAAAATCTGTTTGTAACTCCCCATCTACTACAAGTTTTGGATGTCTTTTATGTAAATAAGCAACTGCTTCTCTTACTTTAATGGCTGTTTGGTTTTTTGACGAACCAAAATTAGAATAGGAAATCATGGCCATAACCGGATCCATTCCAAACATTTTCACAACACCAGCGGTCATTTGAGCAATTCTAGTTAAATCATTTGCTGATGGATTTATATTTATTGAAGTATCACTCAAAAACATTGGTCCACGTTGTGTCATCATTACATTAGTTGTTGCAATTCGCGTGGAACCTGGAGCCATGCCTATTAGCTCCAACATGGGCTTAACAACTGAAGGGTAATTTCTTGAATAACCGGTAATAAGGGCATCAGCATCTCCTGTATTCACCATCATAGCGGCATAATAATTTCGCTCCCGCATCACTTTTTGTGCCGAGTATAAGGTTACTCCTTTTCGTTTACGTTGTTCCCAATATACTTTAGCATACTCGTTTTTACGATCTGTTTCTTCATCTGATTTAGGATCAATAATTGTGACATCAGCATCAAACTCAATTTCCTCTTTTAAACGCTCAATAACATCGCGCCTCCCTAATAGAATTGGCTCGGCAATTCCTTCTTCATGAACAATTTGAGCAGCTTTCAAAACATCTAGGTGATCTGCTTCCGCGAAAACAACACGTTTAGGGTTTGTTTTTGCTCTGTTAATCAGTAGCCTTACAATTTTATTATCAGAACCTAATCGTTCTAGAAGTTCGTCTCTATATTTATTCCAATCCTCAATAGGTTCTTTAGCGACACCACTATCCATTGCCGCTTTTGCAACAGCTGGAGGAACTTCAGCAATTAATCTAGGATCGAAAGGTTTTGGTATAATATAGTCTTTTCCAAATGTCAATCGGGTTTCTCCATAAGCAATATTAACTTGTTCTGGCACTGGTTCTTTTGCCAAACTTGCTAATGCATTTACCGCAGCCATTTTCATTGCTTCATTTATTTTGGTAGCGCGTACGTCTAAGGCACCTCTGAAAATAAAAGGAAATCCAAGAACATTATTAACTTGATTAGGATGATCTGATCGTCCCGTTGCCATAATTATGTCATCTCTTGTATCAATTGCCAATTGATATCTGATTTCCGGATCTGGATTTGCCATTGCAAAAACAATCGGATTTATTGCCATAGACTTAAGCATACTAGGATTTACAATATCTGAAGTTGATAAGCCAATAAATACATCAGCGTTTTCCATTGCCTCGTCAAGTGTATCTATTTTTCTATGTGTCGCAAATTCTGCCTTTTGTTTGCTAAGGTTTTCTCTATTATCTCTAATAACACCTTTACTATCGAGCATCACTATATTATTACGATTCGCCCCGAATGCCATATACAAACGCGTACATGAAATTGCAGCGGCACCTGCTCCACTGACCACAATTTTTACCTCTTCTATTTTTTTATCAGTAATTTCTAATGCATTTAATAAGGCGGCAGCAGATATAATTGCTGTTCCATGCTGATCATCATGCATCACCGGAATATCTAATTCTTCTTTTAGTCGCTTCTCAATTTCAAATGCTTCAGGTGCTTTAATGTCTTCCAGGTTAATGCCCCCAAAGGTTGGCGCGATCATTTTTACAGTTTGAATAAACTCTTCAATATTTTCAGTATCAACTTCAATATCAAAAACATCAATATCTGCAAATATTTTAAATAACAAGCCTTTCCCTTCCATAACTGGTTTAGAGGCCTCTGGGCCAATATTACCAAGTCCTAAAACAGCAGTACCATTTGAAATAACAGCTACTAAATTACCTTTAGCAGTATACTTATAGGCATTGTTTTTATCTTTTTCTATCTCCAAACATGGTTCTGCTACTCCAGGAGAATAGGCCAATGATAAATCTCTCTGTGTTGCATACTTTTTAGTAGGAACTACTTGAATTTTCCCTGGAGATGGTTTAGCATGATACACTAAAGCTTCTCTACGTTTACTTTGCTTACTCATAAATAAATGAATTAATCGAACTCACAAAGATAAGAATCCTTTAATGCAAATGTTTAATCTTTTAAAAATTTGATATTGCGGGTCAATCCGGAATACTTAGTCCGTTTTACTGCTGATTTTTTAAACACTTTTCTAAACGTATCTTCCGTTATTTCTTCCCAATTTTTCTTTGTCATGGATAACAATTCAGGATGCGGATTAAATAAAGGTTCCTGATGCGATTTTGAAAAACGATTCCAAGGGCATACATCTTGACATACATCACAACCGAACATCCAATCATCAAACTGACCTTTAAATTCAGTAGGAATATTTTCCTTAAGCTCAATGGTAAAATAAGAAATACACTTACTTCCATCGACCACATACGGTTCTGTAATTGCCTGTGTTGGGCAAGCATCTATGCATGCTGTACAGGTACCACAATGATTTGTAGTTGGCAAATCATATTCTAACTCTAAATCGACAATTAGTTCTGCAATAAAATAAAAAGAACCTACTTGTTGAGTTAACAAATTACTGTGCTTACCAACCCAACCTAATCCTGACTTAGCAGCCCAAGCCTTGTCTAAAACAGGCGCTGAATCAACGAAAGCACGACCATGCACTTCGCCAATTTCATCTTGAATATAGCGCAATAGTGCTTTTAATTTATCTTTTATAATAAAGTGATAATCTGTTCCATAGGCATACTTACTTATTTTTGGTGCAGTTGCATCCTGTTGTATTTCAGAAGGAAAATAATTCAGCAACAACGAAATTACACTTTTAGAATCTTCAACAAGAATAGTAGGATCCAAACGCTTATCAAAATGGTTTTCCATATAAGACATTTCACCATGCATATTACTATTTAACCAGCGTTCTAATCGCGGTGCTTCTTCTTCCAAAAAATCGGCTTTACTAATTCCACAAGATAAAAACCCTAAGCGATTGGCTTCTGATTTAATGCGTTCTGAATATGTGGATTTTGATGTTGTCATAATTGAAGAATACGAAATTACAACTTAGTTTTTTCAATCTAATACAACTGTTGATATTTCTAATAGGATTAATTACATCCCAAATCTATAGACGATTGAGCATCAGCATTAGGAAAACAACTTCCCGTTGGAAGCGTATCAGGACTATAACGCTGTAAATTATTATCATATAATGCGAGTTCGAGGAACGCCGTTATTTGATTTATTTGCGTTTCAGATAAATTAAGGGGCACAAACATTTCTGATAACTCATTAGCGGGTACATCTTGATTTTGACCAATAGCTGCGCTCTTATAACGCACTACATCTTCAACGCTTTGAAAAGTTCCGCCATGTCCATAGAATGTGACATCCTTAAGATTGTATAATTGCGGTGTTTTAAATTTGAAATCATCCTCTGGATTATTTGTAAATCCACCACGTCCTTTTTTTGTGGCTTCGTCAACGATAGTCATAATATTGTCACCTTCTAGATCATTCATCCCTAAGGCATGAAAACTCATACCATTTAAGCCTGGTCCAGTATGACAATTAAAGCATTTAGCTTGGTTAAAAAACAACAATGCGCCTTCAACTTCATTTGAACTCATTGCAGACTCATCTCCTTTTAACCAAAGTTGAAAAGGGGCTTGGTTGGGTAACAATGTTCTTTCATAAGCTGCGATGGCAAGCGCTCCATTTAATTTAGTATAACGTTCCTCAGGAATTATATCTGGAAATGCATTATCGAATAATTCTTTATAAGAAGAATTTTCTATGAATTCTGCTTCAATTTTAAACCTATGAGCATCTGCACCTGCAATCGCCTGTGTTTCTACACCTTCGAACCCTAGGTTATTAATTTCTTTCGGAGTTCCTTCGGTCCAACTAGATTCTGTACCAAAATTAGTTCCTGTACCACCAAATTGACCATTCCAAAACATCACGTCTTGATACGCTACATTTAATACACTTGGGTTTCGAATAGGTTGTATATCTAGATCCACTTCTAAGTACAAGCTGCTTTTTGTTCGTCCTTCACCTTTAAGACCAAAACCGGAACCTCCTTCTGCAATCCCCTGTTGTAATCCACTTTGAAAGCCCGCATCTGCATGATGACATGAAGCACATGAATAAGTTGTCATACCTTCATCCATTATCGCATTTAATGCAATTCCTGTTTCGTGAAACAACATTTTTCCCAATTCAACTTTTGCCGCAGTAATCGGATTATTAATATCGCTAGGGATATTAGAGTAATCATTTGACAGTGGAAGAATCAAAGCGTCTTTAGAACCATACAATTCTATGATTCTTTGTTCTAAATTTGATTGATTCTCGGTTCGAACATAGCCATCGTCTGTAGCACATGATGACATTACTATAATTACCAAAATGACAGAAATTCTGGTTAATGATATGCTTTTCATAAAATAGTTGGTTTCAATTCTATTAGAAATATAGAACTCTTATTATAAAAAAAGCCAAAATTCAGACCAACGCATCGTTTTTTAGGATGATTTGGCTTTTCAAAATTGAACTAATATCAAAAACACTTTTAGCATTTGAGATAAATTAGAATCAGGATCTTGGAACAAATTTCAACTTAATACCTACTGGTTTCAATGTAATTAACGGATTTACATCAATAGCATCATTATTTGTGGTAATATGAAATTTATTAATGATTGCGTTGACTGCCAAAGTCATTTCAAACATGGCAAAATTATTTCCAATACACAATCTAGGTCCAGCTCCGAAAGGCATATAGTATGGCAATATTTCCTTTCTATTCTCTGCTAAAAAACGTTCAGGAAGAAATACTTCTGGTTGGTCCCAATACTTAGAATTACGATGTATCTCATAGATAGACGCGCCAATTATTGTTCCTTTTTTTAAAAAATAAGTATCTATTTGATCATCTTCAATATTTACTCTATCCGTTATCCATGCTGGTGGATATAGTCGCATACTTTCTTCGATACAACAGGTTGTATAATTCAATTTTGGTAGCAGTTGTAATGCCGATAAGTTCTGGTTGTCGGTAATTAAAATTTCTTGTTCCGTTCTCTTCAGAGCTTCTTTATTTTGAGCCAATAGCTTTAAGGTAAATGTTAATGCGTTTGCGGTTGTTTCATGACCTGCAACAAACAAAATTAATATTTCATCAATCAATTGTTCATTAGTCATTGTTGATTCATCTTCATATTGTGCATGAATTAACATGTCTAATAAATCATCATGATCTTCATTTGAGCGTCTTCTCTGATCAATAATAGTATTTATTATTTCACGACTTTCCTTAACCAAAGCCATATGATATTTGATAGATCCATTTAGGGTATACCAGAGCTTTTTATAAGGCATTCGCAATTCTTTGACTATAAACAATTGCAATTTCTCTATGATAAACTGCAAACGTTTTAAGGTCTGTTTTTCAGCTGAAAAATCAAACAGGGATTTGGCTACAACTTCAAAAGCTAGCTCATTAATAATTGGATACAAATCCACATAACCATTTGATTTGATTTGATTTACTTGCTCATGAATTGTTTCGTCAATTAATGATACTAGATTCTGAATCTTCTCTTTATGAAATGCAGGCTGTATTAAACGGCGTTGTTTTAACCAATAATCACCACTGGAAGTAAGCAATCCATAGCCAATATATTTTGACAAATGTGTGGTTTGAATTCTAGACTTGTGATAAATTTTATGTTTCTTTTGAAGAATGTGTTTTGTTAAGACCGCATCTCTGGTTAAAACGATATGTCCATAAAATGGTGATTTAATAGAAAATGTATCTCCCTTTTCATTGAACCATTTATTATGATAGTGGATTGGGTTTTTGGCAATAGCTGCTAATCTTATTAAAAACTCGTAAAAGGAAACACTATTTGGATATTTATAATTGCTCATTAGAACAAGCCTCCTTGTGTATTGCCTTTAATTTTACCTAGATGTTTATATGCTTGCTCTGTAACTTCTCGTCCACGAGGTGTACGCATGATAAAACCTTGTTGTATTAAAAAAGGTTCATACACTTCTTCAATAGTTTCTGTACTCTCGCTCACAGCAGTCGCTATCGTAGAAATACCAACTGGACCTCCTTTAAACTTATCAATAATTGTTGTTAAAATTTTATTGTCCATTTCATCTAAACCATGAGCATCAACATTTAAAGCTTCAAGTGCAAATTTTGCAATTTTAATATCGATCGTTCCATCACCTTTTATTTGCGCAAAGTCTCTAACCCGTCTCAGTAATGCATTCGCTATTCTAGGTGTTCCTCTACTTCTTCCAGCAATCTCTACAGCCGCTTCCATAGAAGTTGGCACATCCAAAATCGTGGCACTTCTTTGAACTATCGTCGTTAATAGATCGGTTTTATAATATTGTAATCGACTTTGAATTCCAAAACGCGCTCGCATTGGAGCTGTCAATAGTCCAGAACGCGTTGTAGCTCCAACTAGAGTAAAAGGGTTCAAATTGATTTGAACAGTTCTGGCATTTGGTCCAGATTCAATCATGATATCGATTTTATAATCCTCCATTGCCGAATATAAATACTCTTCTACAATAGGACTTAGTCGGTGGATTTCATCAATAAAGAGTACATCTCGTTCTTCCAAATTTGTAAGTAATCCTGCCAAATCTCCAGGTTTATCTAGAACAGGCCCAGAAGTCACTTTAATACCTACAGAAAGTTCACTTGCTAAAATATGTGCTAAGGTCGTTTTTCCTAAACCAGGAGGACCATGGAATAAGGTATGGTCTAAAGCTTCGGTTCTTAAATTAGCGGCTTGCACAAATATTTGAAGATTCTCTAATACTTGTTCCTGTCCTGTAAAATCATCAAATGATAAGGGTCTTAATTTTCTTTCAACATCAATCTCTTCAGGAGAAAAACTATCATTCGTTGGATCTAAGTTGTCGTTCATAGTACACAAATATAAACAAAAAGCCCTTCTGATTTAGAAAGGCTTTTCAATATTATATATACAATTGTTAATGTTGTAATTCTTCTTCACCTTCTTTCAAAGGAATGTTTTGAGGTACAAAATCGACATCATGACCCGGCTTGCTATAATCATAAGCCCAACGGTGTACATGAGGAATATCACCTTCCCAGTTTCCATGAATATGCTTCACAGGAGCTGTCCATTCTAACGTCGTTGAACGCCATGGATTTTGAACCGTTTTCTTTCCGAAGAAAATACTGCTAAAGAAGTTATATAAGTATACTAATTGAACTGCACCTCCAACTAAAGCGAAAATTGTAATGATCACATTTGCATTTGCTGTATCATCAAATAATGGAAAATTAGAATTGGTATAATAACGTCTTGGTAATCCAGCCATTCCTATAAAGTGCATTGGGAAGAACACACCATAAGCACAAATTGCTGTAATCCAGAAATGAAGGTATCCAAGATTTTTATTTAACATGCGACCAAACATTTTAGGGAACCAGTGATAGATTCCTGCAAACATTCCATAAAGGGCAGAAATACCCATTACTAAGTGGAAGTGAGCCACTACGAAATACGTATCATGAACGTTAATATCTAAGGCACTATCTCCAAGAATAATTCCTGTTAAACCACCAGTGATAAACGTTGAAACGAATCCGATTGAAAATAGCATCGCAGGATTGAGCTGCAAGTTTCCTTTCCAAATGGTGGTTATCCAGTTAAATGCTTTTACTGCAGATGGTATTGCAATTAATAAGGTCGTAAATGTAAATACCGAACCTAAGAATGGATTCATTCCAGAGATAAACATATGGTGACCCCAAACAATAGTCGATAAAAATGCAATAGCAAGTATTGAAGCAATCATTGCACGATACCCGAAAATTGGTTTTCGAGAACTCGAAGCCATAATTTCAGAAACTAGTCCCATTGCTGGTAAGATTACAATGTAAACTTCAGGATGTCCTAAGAACCAAAATAAGTGTTCAAATAATACAGGTGAACCTCCTTGGTAATGTAACACTTCTCCTTGTAAAAAAATATCAGATAAGAAGAATGATGTTCCAAAACTTCGATCCATTATTAATAGTAATGCTGCCGATAATAATACCGGAAACGATACAACACCAATGATTGCAGTTACAAAAAACGCCCAAATTGTTAATGGAAGTCTAGTCATAGACATTCCTTTTGTACGTAAATTTATTACTGTAACTATATAATTTAGTGATCCTAATAAAGATGATGCAATAAATATTGCCATAGAGACTAACCACAATGTCATTCCCATACCAGATCCTCCTTGTGCCATTGGAAGGGCACTTAATGGTGGATAGATTGTCCAACCTGCTGCAGCTGGGCCAGCTTCAACAAATAATGAAATCACCATGATAACACTCGATAAGAAAAACAACCAATAGGATACCATATTCAAAAATCCTGAGGCCATATCTCGCGCACCAATTTGCAAGGGAATAAGTAAATTACTAAATGTTCCACTTAATCCAGCAGTAAGTACAAAGAATACCATAATAGTACCGTGAATAGTTACCAATGCCAAATATATATCAGCATCCATTACACCACCTGGCGCCCATTTCCCTAATAAAGCTTCAAAAAGAATATTAGGCTCTTCTGGCCATGCAATTTGCATACGGAACATTAATGACATCAAAACACCAATAACTCCCATAATAGTACCTGTAATCAGGTACTGCTTAGCGATCATTTTATGATCTTGACTAAATATATATTTAGTAACGAAAGTCTCTTTATGATGATGTTCGTGCTCGTCGTGATCGTGTGTATCTGCGTGTGCTGACATAATCTTTAATCGTTTTATTCTTCTTAGTTAGTTAATTGTATTCTTAAAAGTTGCCTGTTCCTTTATCCAAGCATCATACTCCTCTTGCGTTTCTACGATAATCTTCATTTGCATATTGTAATGTGATTTTCCACAAATCTTATTACATAACAATAAGTAATCAAACTCATATCTTAAATCCTGACCTGAAGCTAGAATCGTTTCACTATTCTCGATTCTAATCTTATTAATGTTTGCAACTTTATCAACGATATCAGGGTTTTGACGCATCTCTGCAGTTGTTACTGTTGGCGTAAAACCAAATTGAGTTATCATACCAGGAACACAGTTCATTTGTGCTCTAAAGTGAGGCATATAAGCCGAGTGAAGTACATCTTGAGAACGCATTTTAAATAATACGGGTTGACCAACTGGTAAATGTAGTTCGGTCGTGATTTTATCATCTTGAGCGTTAGGGTCAGATTCGTCTAATCCCAATATGTTAGCTCTATCAATATCAATTAATCTAACATTAGCTAATCCTAATGTATTATCTTCTCCAGCATATCTAGCTTTCCAATTAAACTGTTGTGCATATAATTCGATTACTAAAGGGTCTTCACTTTCATCAACATTCATAATGTTAGACCATGTGAACAATCCGTATATAATTAATCCTGATAACACAATTACAGGAATAATTGTCCAAATAGCTTCCAGTGTATTATTGTCTGCAAAAAACAATGCCTTCTTTCCTTTTTCTCCTTTGTATTTGAAAGCAAAATAATGCAACAAGAATTGCGTAATGGTTTGCACCACAAAAATAAGAGCCATTGAGATAATCATTAAATTATCAACTTGAGGACCATGTGCCGATGCCGAATTTGACATTAATGGCAAATCACCCAAGTACCAAAAACTCGCAATTGTAATTGCATAAATAAAGATTAAAAACCCAATCATCAAATACCCATTCATGGTATTATCTTTATCTGTTGCAACACCTGTGTTTGCATCATCACCAACTTGTGCAAGGTCGAATATCTTAACCATTTGCCAAATGGCTACAGCTACAAAAAGTACTATTATAATTGTTAAAAAAGCAGTCATTGTCGTTTCTCTTCGTTATAAAATTAATTAAGAATGGAAATTCTCACTTTCTTTTAAGAAAGGGTTCCCTTTAGCTAATAAATTAGCCTTTGTTAATGCGGTAAATACAATAAAAATGAATAGTCCAGCAAACAATAGAATTGAACTTAATTCAGGAATACCAATAAACCATCTATCTCCAACTGTTGCAGGCATAATCATATTGAAAATATCAATATAATGTCCGGCCAATATTACGAGTCCAGCCATAACTACAAACCATGGAATTCTTTTATAATCACTATTCATTAATAGCAAGATTGGGAATACAAAATTCATCACTACCATTCCTAAGAAAGGAAGCTTATAATCTGCAAATCTTGTTACGAAATATGTTACTTCCTCTGGAATATTTGAATACCAGATTAACATAAATTGAGAGAACCATAAATAGGTCCAAAATATACTAAATGCGAACATGAATTTAGCCAAATCATGTAGGTGACTATCATTGACAAAAGGTAAATGACCTCTAGATTTCAAGTACATCGTCACTAAGGCGATAACAGTAATTGCACTTACAAACATACTTGCAAAAACGTACCAACCAAATAATGTACTAAACCAGTGTGGGTCAACACTCATAATCCAATCCCAAGACATCATAGATTCTGTATAGATAAAGAATACTAAAAAGGCAGCCGAAATACGGAAGGTCTTTTTAAAGTTCTTATTATCTCCTGCACTATCTTGTGCGATTGTGAATTTACGTGCAAAATATCTGTATAAACTCCATCCAGCGATAAAGATTAATCCTCTAATTATGAATCCTGTTATGTTCAAAAAGCTTGATTTACCAGCAACTAATTTATCATAGTCTTCATGATCAGGATTGGACATGTTTTCATTCATCCAGATAAATATACTATTATGTCCTAAATAATGAGATGCAACGGCTATTGCCAAAACAATCAAAGCACCAGGAAGCACATAAGACGTAATTCCTTCCATAACTCTAAATAGTACTGGTGACCAGCCTGCCTGAGATGCAAATTGTATAGCATAAAAGGCTAAAGCTCCAAGAGCTATCATCATAAAAAAGAAAGCTGCAACATACAACGCAGACCAAGGTCTATTCGCTATTTGATGCTGTACATGCTCTACATGTTCTTTGTGTTCATCAACATGAACATCGGTTGTTTCGGAATGTGCCTCATCTGCATGAGTATCTTCAGTTGCATGCGTGTCATGTGACGTTTCTGTAACAACATGTGTTGCTTCCTCACCATGTCCTCCACCGTGATGAGCTTCATCAGCAAGCATCGTTTCAACCTCTGTATATGATTTATGAGAATCCATAAAACCATATACAACTCCTAATAATCCTACGACCATTAGAATGATAGAAAATGTTTTTAATTTTTTTGAGAATGTGTACATATCTATATATAAACTTTATCTAATCTTACTTTTCTAAATCCGCTTTTAATTGTAGCACATACGCTACAACTTGCCATCGTTCTTCTTCTCTAAGTTGGTTTGCATAAGAACCCATTGCATTTTTACCATAATAAATGGTATGGTAAGTACTTCCAGCAGTAATTGCTCTTCCTGCATCATCATAACTTGGTACACCAAGGATTTTCTCCCTTTTCACCAAATTACCTTGTCCTTTTCCTTTATTACCATGACATATACCACAATAAATTGTATACAATTCTTTACCTCTTTTAGAGTCAATTTGTGTAGAATCTAAAGGACTCATTAATGTTTCTTTTGCCAATAGAAATCCGTCTTGCGTATTATCTATTTCGAAAGGAATATATCCTCTAGGTATAGATCCTTCTGCAGGCAATTGTCCTTCTTTACCATTAGCAAATGCATTAGATTCTGAATACGTTTCATAACCTACTGACTCATACATATTAGGCATGAACTGATAATTAGGTCTAGTGTCCTTTTTACAGGATACAAACGATACTAATACTAATGCTATAACTGTTATTTTTATTAAGCCCTTCATATTAATGTGCTTCTTCTTTATCTACTATATTAATTTCTACTGCACCTGTTTCTTTCAACAAACTTTCTAATTCAGATGCATTCCCATGAACAGCAATTTCCATTAAGAAATGATCATCTGTAGTTCTTACATCTGGATTTTCAGCCTTTTTAAATGGCCACATTCTACTTCTTAAATAGAATGTTATTACCATTAAATGGGCCGCAAAAAATACGGTCAACTCAAACATAATTGGTACAAAAGCCGGCATGTTTTCGATATAACTAAAACTTGGCTTTCCTCCAATATTTTGTGGCCAATCTTCAATCATAATGAAGTTCATCATTACAATTGACACGATTAATCCTACACAACCATACATAAATGATGCTATTGCAATACGTGTTGGCGCTAATCCCATGGCTTTGTCCAGTCCGTGAACCGGGAAAGGCGTATAAATTTCTTCAATGTGATGTTTTTCTGCTTTAACGGTCTTAACCGCAGACATTAATACATCATCATCAGTATAAATAGCGTGAATTACTTTTGAAGCTTCCATATGCTACTCGTCGTTTTTTAAATTATCAGAATTATCTTCAGAAACATTTGATGTTCTCGCATCAGCTCCAGTTCCAACTAAACTATCGCCTCGTTCTCTTATATTTTTATAACGTTCTCCAGAAGATTTCAATATCGTCTTCACCTCAGCTTGCGCAATTACAGGGAATGTTCTAGAGTACAATAAAAATAATACAAAGAAGAACCCAATTGTTCCAATGAATATTCCTATATCTACAAATGTAGGTTGGAACATTGTCCAAGATGATGGTAAATAATCTCTATGCAATGAGGTTACAATAATTACAAATCGTTCAAACCACATTCCTATATTTACTACTATTGAAATAAAGAATGAGAACATAATACTTGTTCTAAGCCTTTTAAACCACATGAATTGTGGAGAAAACACATTACAAGTCATCATTGCCCAATATGCCCACCAATAAGGTCCTGTTGCTCTATTTAAGAATGCATATTGTTCGTACTCTACTCCTGAATACCAAGCTATAAATAACTCAGTCATATATGCCACACCAACGATAGAACCTGTAATCATAATTACAATGTTCATTAATTCGATATGTTGTACTGTAATATAATCTTCAAGACTACATACTTTTCTCATAATAATAAGAAGCGTATTTACCATGGCAAATCCTGAGAATACTGCGCCAGCCACAAAGTAAGGCGGGAAAATAGTTGTATGCCATCCTGGTATCACCGACGTGGCAAAATCAAAGGATACAATAGTATGTACTGAAAGTACTAAAGGCGTTGCTAAACCAGCAAGTACCAATGACACTTCTTCAAAACGTTGCCAATCTTTAGCACGTCCAGACCATCCAAAACTTAATAATGAATAGATCTTCTTTTGGAATGGTTTTACTGCTCTATCACGAATCATTGCAAAATCAGGAAGTAAACCAGTCCACCAGAATACTAGAGACACTGATAAATATGTTGAGATTGCAAATACATCCCAAAGTAATGGGGAGTTAAAGTTAACCCAAAGGGAACCGAATTGATTTGGAATTGGTAACACCCAATACCCTAACCAAGGTCTTCCCATGTGAATTACTGGAAATAATCCCGCTTGAACTACAGAGAAAATTGTCATTGCTTCTGCAGAACGGTTAATTGCCATTCTCCATTTTTGACGGAAAAGTAAAAGTACCGCAGAGATTAATGTTCCCGCGTGACCAATACCAACCCACCAAACGAAGTTAGTAATATCCCAAGCCCAACCTACAGTTTTATTTAAACCCCAGGTTCCTATTCCAGTAGATATTGTATATACAATACAACCTATTCCCCAAAGAAAAGCAGCAAGTGCTATTGAGAATACTATCCACCAAGATTTATTTGCTTTACCTTCTATCGGTTTTGCCACATCCACGGTAACATCGTGGTATGATTTTTCACCCGTAACTAAAGGTCTTCTAAGAGGTGCTTCGTAATGAGACGCCATATCCTTTTATAATTGTTTCTTAATTAATTTTTATGCTTCGGTTGTATTTCTCACTTTCGTTTGATAAATCACGTTCGGTTTTGTTCCAACGCTTTCTAACAAGTGATACATACGATTATCTTCTTTAAGTTTTGCAACTTTACTCTCTTTATCATTAATGTCTCCAAATGTCATTGCTCCATTGCTACATGCCGCAGAACACGCTGTTTGGAATTCACCATCTTCAATTTCACGTCCATCACGTTTTGCATCAAGAATCGTTTTTTGTGTTTTTTGAATACACATAGAACATTTTTCCATAACACCACGTGAACGTACAACCACGTCTGGATTTAATACCATTCGTCCTAAATCATCATTCATGAAGTAATCAAACTCATCATTCTGAGCGTACAAGAACCAGTTAAAACGACGTACTTTATAAGGACAGTTGTTTGCACAGTAACGCGTTCCTACACAACGGTTATAAGCCATATGATTTTGCCCTTGACGACCATGAGATGTTGCTGCAACTGGACAAACAGTTTCACAAGGTGCATGATTACAATGTTGACACATAACAGGCTGGAAAGCCACTTGAGGGTTATCCGCTGGATCTTCCAATTCACCAAATTCACTTAAAGAACTTGCTAAACCTGAAATCTCATCTTTCTTAGTATTATCACCTTCAAAAGAGTCTTCAGAAGAATAATACCTATCAATACGCAACCAGTGCATATCTCTACTACGTCTTACTTCTGTTTTACCAACTACAGGAACATTGTTTTCAGCATGACATGCTATAACACATGCGCCACATCCCGTACAAGCATTTAAGTCGATAGATAAGTTGAAATGATGTCCAATTGAACGATCAAATTCATCCCATAAATCAACATCAGGAGATGTTACAGGTGTTTCTTTATGATTTAAAGAAACCACAGGAACAGCATTCCAATGCTTTTTATCTTTAGTATTAAATACTTCTAAATTTGTTTCTTTAATGATGTCTCCACGACCCATTAAGGTATTGTGCAACTGAACGCAAGCAAATTCATGCTCACCTGCAACAACACTAATTGAAACATCTGATTGCACAGGGTTCGAATTATTATAGAAATGGTAGGCATTTTTACCTGTTTGCAACTCTTCTTTTAATCCGTTTTTTCGACCATATCCTAAAGCCAAACCAACTGTTCCAACTGCCTGTCCTGGTTGAATATAAGCCGGAACAGTTACAGGAACTCCATTAACAGTTAATTCTACTAAACTTCCGTTTAACGCACCATCTGCAACGTGTCTGTTTTTAATTCCTAAACGATCAGCATCTACTCTTGATACCGTTAGATAATTATCCCAAGACGCTCTTGTAATCGGATCAGGAAATTCTTGTAACCATGGGTTATTGGCCTGTTGACCGTCTCCCATACCTACTTTAGTATATAAGGTTAATTCTAAGTCTGATACTTTTGCAGAAGCCGCTAAAGCCCTCGCTGCATTTCCTGAAGGTGTTTCAATGGTAGTCTCGTCCGTTGTATCAACTGTTTCTGATGCAATAGTTCCAATATAGACACCATCGTGCAACGCTTTGTTAAAAGAGTTTCCTCCTAACAATCCACCATTCCAAGTATCTTTAATATAATCATTAAAAGACATATCATTTCCAGTCCACTTTAATAAAGCGTCTTGAAATTGTCTCGTATTAAATAAAGGACGAATTGTAGGTTGCATTAATCCATAATGTCCATTTTTAAATTCAACATCTCCCCAAGATTCTAAATAATGAGGTGCTGCTGCAATATATTGTGTTTCAGAAGATGTTTCATCAGCTTTCATCGAGAACGTCACTGATACATCAGTTTTAGCTAAACCTTCTGCAAAATCAGAGGCGTTAGCCAAAGTATATAGTGGATTAACGCCACTCATGATAATTGCACCTACTTTTCCTGCTTTCATATCAGCTATTAAAGTAGTTACTGCCTTATCATTTCCTTGTCTTGTTTTTATTGGTGCAGCAGTGTCAAATGCTTTACTCTTTAAAAATTCATTGATCTCCAATACAACGGTTTGTGCATTGATTTCTTGAAGCCCTGTAATTACGACACCATTACTTCCCGCTTTCTTTAATTGAGCTGCCGCTTTTCGCACGGCTTCATCCATATGTTCTGGTAAATCACCAGAAACAGATCCTCCAACAACATAACTATATAATTTTGCTAAAGCTACTTTTTGCTGAGCTGGTGTTAAAGGAATTCGTTTATCTGCATTTGCTCCAGAAAGCGACATATTAGACTCAAACTGAATATGACGTGACATTTTACCATGATGCGGTACTCTCATTTTAGAGTATCCTGTATCAAATCCTCCACCTTGCCAATCCCCTAAGAAATCGGCTCCAATTGAAACTATAGTCTCTGCTTTTGAAAAATCATAACTTGCTAATCCTCTTTCACCATATTTGGCTTGAAAAGCATCTAAAGCTATAGATTCAGAAACTGCATCATAAACTACGTGACGTACATTTCCATATTTTTCCGAAAATTCAGAAATTAATTTTGAAGTCGAAGGACTTGCAAAAGTTTGTGTCAATAATACGATATCCTTTCCTGAATCTTTTAGACCATTAAATGTCTGAATTGTTTCAGCATCAAACTCTCCCCATGAAATTGCACTTTCGCCTTTTCTTGGACCTTGAACTCTTAAACTATCATACAATCCTAAAACTGATGCATTCACTCTAGCATTAGCGCCACCATTGGTAGCTGCCATCGTGTTATTCTCAATTTTGATAGGACGACCTTCACGTGTTTTTACTAAAACACTTGCGAAATCAAATCCATCTGCAATTGTAGTTGCATAATAGTTTGCTACACCAGGAATAATTTCATCTGGTTGAACCACATAAGGGATAGACTTAATGACTGGCCCTTCACAAGCAGCAAGTGATGCAGCTGCAGTGCTAAAACCAACGTACTTTAAGAAATCACGACGGGTAGTAGATGAAGACTCTAATGTGTCTTTATCGCCTAAAAATTCTTCCGTGGGAATTTCAGAAACAAATTCGTTTTGTTGTAGCGTCTCAACAATAGAGCTATCATTGTTTAGCTCTTCAACACTTTTCCAGTATTTCTTGTTTGATGACATATTATATAATTGAATTACTTCTTGTTATTAATTAATAGTGACATTTACCACATTCTAATCCACCCATTTGAGCCGCTGTCAATTTATCAACACCATATTTCTTTGATAATTGCTCGTGAATTTTGGTATAATAAGCATTGTCTTTTACATTCACTTCTGTTTCTCTGTGACAATTGATACACCATCCCATTGTTAATGGAGAATATTGATACATCACTTCCATTTCTTCAACAGGACCGTGACATGTTTGACACTGAATTCCCGCAACTGTAACGTGTTGCGAGTGATTGAAATAAGCAAAATCTGGTAAATTATGGATTCTCACCCATTTTACAGGTTGTGCATCTCCAGTGTATTTTTGATCTGCGTCACTCCATCCTGCAGCAGCATATAATTTTTGAATTTCTCCATCATAAAATTCCTTACTGTGCTCAGCAGTAGTTTCACCATTGTATTCATAAACTGACTTATGGCAATTCATACAAACATTTAATGAAGGGATTCCTGAAGTTTTACTCACTCTAGCTGAAGAATGACAGTATTTACAATCTATCCCATTATCTCCTGCGTGTACTTTGTGAGAAAAATGTATAGGTTGAACAGGTTGATAACCTTGATCAATTCCAACTTGCATAAAATAACCAAATACATAATAGCCACTTGCTAGTAAGAAAAGTATTGCTGTAACAAGCACTAGGAATTGATTTTTAGCAAATGCTTTCCATAATGGTAATCGTTTTTTATCAGCTAACTCAACGCCTTTGGCTTCAGCAAAACGATTTAAAGTTTGTCTCACTAAAACTAATGCCATTGCCAATAAAGCAAATAGTAAGGCTAAGGCTCCTAATATAATTTTATTTGAAATTCCACCTTCGCTTGCACCAGATCCACTTCCAGCTGCAGCAACAGGCGTAGCAGCAACTACTGGATCAGTAGCGGTATAAGCCAAAATATCAGAAATATCCTGATCTGACAATGTAGGAAATGCAGTCATTGCAGTCCCATTATATTCATTGTATATTTGGTTAGCATATGAATCACCTGATTTAACAAGTCCTGCACTATTACGAATCCAATCACTTAACCAAGCTCTATCTAATCCTTGCTCGTCTGACAATCTAGTTTCGACATAACGTAGCGATGGACCAGTCATTGCCTTATCTAAATTATGACATGCCGCACAATTCGTATTAAATAGTGTTTTTCCCTTTGCTGAGTCCCCATCTTGGGCATTAAGAGTAGTTGAAAACGTGAGCAAAAGAATAAACCCTAAATGAAGTATATTTGAGGTTAATTTACGGTATATCACCTGTTTCATATTTTTTGTTGAATTATCTTCCAAACTTTGGTACGATTTTTTCATTAATAGAAAAAAAATACTGTTATAAAAATCTCACGCAAAAGTAACATTTAAAGTCGATTTTCGAAATGTTACAGAACTGTTAATTGCTAATTTATAAAGATTCTAAATAATAAATATGACCCTAAATTAGTTTAAATATTTTACATTGTTATCAGTAACATTTAATTTTATAATTTTGCATTTATAACGACATATTAGCAATACACCATTAATTGAAAAAAAATAAGTTTAAAATGAAAATAAAAAGTTTAACCTCTGTAATTGTGTTATTCCTGTTCTCACTAAGTACTCTGGCACAAGAAGGCAAAGTGACCATTGATCAGGATAGTGATATTAGCACGCTTTTAGAATACAAGAAAGATTTGAAAACTGTAGAGCTATATAGAATCCAAGTGTATTCTGGAGACCGTAAAGGAGCTGAAAAAACTGAAAGAGAATTTAAATTTAAATATGGCGACTGGACGGTTGATAAAGTTTTTGAAACACCAAAATATAAAATTTGGGTAGGAAATTTCAGAAGTCGTTTAGAGGCTGATAAAGCGCTTTTGAAAATAAAGAAGAATTATACGCATGCTTTTATTTTTACACCCAAACGAGATAAGAAGAAATAAAAAAAGCGACCAATTGGTCGCTTTTTTTATTTTATATGGTTTTATTTCAATTTCTTTTTTACTTCCACTTCATGGAATGCTTCAACAACATCGCCTTCGTTAACATCATTGAAATTCTTAAATTGCATACCACAATCATAACCTTTGGCCACCTCTTTGGCATCATCTTTAAAACGTTTTAACGATGTCAACTCTCCTGTATAGAAAACAACTCCGTCTCTAATTAAACGAATACTAGAATTTCTTAATATTTTTCCTGTTAAGACCATACAACCAGCAATAGTTCCAATTTTAGAAATCTTAAACGTTTCTCTAATTTCAGCAGTCCCAGATATTTCTTCTTTTAACTCAGGAGACAGCATGCCTTCCATAGCATCTTTAAGATCATTAATTGCATCATAAATAATCGAGTACATTCTGATATCGATTTCTTCTTTATCAGCAATTTGACGTGCATTACCCATAGGTCTCACATTAAATCCAATAATAATAGCATCAGAGGCTGTTGCTAATAATACATCACTTTCAGTAATAGCACCAACTCCTTTATGGATAATATTAACCTGTATTTCCTCAGTTGATAATTTCTGGAAAGAATCTGTCAAGGCTTCAACTGAACCATCCACATCTCCTTTGAGTATAATATTTAACTCTTGGAAGTCTCCAAGCGCAATACGACGTCCAATTTCATCAAGTGTAATATGACGTTGTGTTCTTACTGATTGCTCGCGTTGTAATTGCGTACGTTTAGCAGCAATTTGTTTCGCTTCACGTTCATCGTCAAATACATTAAATTTATCACCTGCTTGTGGTGCGCCATCTAATCCGAGAATTGAAATTGGAGTTGATGGACCAGCCATTACAACTTCATTTCCACGCTCATCATGCATGGCTTTAACTTTACCACTATTTTTTCCAGCCAGTACATAATCTCCAACTTTAAGCGTTCCCGCTTGAACTAAAATTGTAGATACATACCCACGACCTTTATCTAGAAATGCTTCAACAACAGTTCCATTAGCCATTTTATTTGGATTAGCTTGTAACTCTAATAATTCTGCCTCAAGCAATACTTTTTCCAATAACTCTTTAACACCTTCACCTGTTTTAGCCGAAATATCATGAGATTGTATTTTTCCACCCCAATCTTCAACTAATAAATTCAATTGCGCCAATTCTTCTTTTACTTTTTCAGGATTAGCACCAGGTTTATCTATCTTATTAATAGCAAAAATAATTGGAACACCAGCTGCTTGTGAATGTGCAATTGCTTCCTTTGTTTGTGGCATTATTGAATCATCAGCCGCAATCACAATAATTACTAAATCTGTAACTTGAGCTCCACGAGCACGCATTGCTGTAAACGCTTCGTGACCCGGAGTATCTAAAAACGCTATTTTTTGACCATCTTTTAATTGAACACCATAAGCGCCAATATGTTGTGTAATTCCTCCTGACTCTCCAGCAATAACATTTTCTTCACGAATGTAATCTAGAAGTGACGTTTTCCCATGATCAACATGTCCCATTACAGTTACAATTGGAGCACGCGTTGTTAAATCCTCTACATTATCCTCAATTTCCTCAATTGCATCTTCTAAATCTGAAGTTACAAATTCAACATTATATCCGAATTCATCTGCTACTACAGACAACGTTTCGGCATCCAAACGTTGATTCATTGTCACCATCATTCCCAGAGACATACACGCAGAAATAATTTCTGTTACCGAAACATTCATCATTGTCGCTACTTCATTTGCTGTTACAAACTCTGTTACTTTTAGAATTTTGCTTTCGGCCGCTTCGATTTGCTGATCAATTTCAGTTTGTTCTCTATGTTGATCTCTTTTTTCTTTTCTATATTTTGCTCCTTTACCTTTTGAAGATTTACCCTGTAGTTTTTCAAGAGTTTCTCTTACCTGTTTTTGTACATCAGCTTCACTAGGCTCTTCTTTTACAGTACTCGGGCGTTTACCTCCAGGTCCTTTTCCTTTAAACCCGCCTTTTTGGTTACCTCTAAAATTTGGTTTAGTACCTCCTGCCCCAGGGCTTTTACTGATTCTCTTTCTTTTCTTTTTATGTGCATCCCTATCTGTTGCAGATGCTTTTTCTTCTTTCTTTTTCTTTGGCTTATTAAATTTAGATAAGTCAATTTTTTCACCTGTAGTTTTTGGCCCAGTAAGTTTTTGATATTTTGTTTCTACTTTTTCGTCTAGAACAACTTGATCACCAACAACTATTACTGCTGGAACTTCAGGCACAACCGTCTTTGCAGACACCTCCTCTTTTTTCTCCTCTTTAGGTTTTACCGGCGCTTCCTTTTTTACTGCAACCTTTTTTACTGTGTCCTTCTCTTTTACTTCAGGTTTTTTTGGAGCTACAGGTTTAGGTGTTTCAACTTTTGCTGGTTCTTCCTTTTTCTCTTCTTGAGGTTTTTTCTTAGGCGCAGTTTTTGTCGGATTTAAATCAATAGTTCCAACTTGTTTAGGACCACTCAACTCAGCTTTTGCTTTAACAACTTTGCTAGCTTCTTCTTTCTTCGCCTTCTCCTTCTCCTTCTCCTCTAATTCGCGCTCGCGCTGCTCACGTAATTCTTCTTTTTCCTTTAGCTTCGCTTCGCTCACTTCTAATGAAGCTACTTTTTTGCTAGCGTCAGTTTGAAATTCGTTAGAAAGAATAATGTAAACTTCTTCTGAGATTTTCGTATTAGGACTTTTCTCAATGTCAACGTTCTTTGATTCTAAAAAATCAACCGCGCGATCAATTGAGATATTGAGTTCTCTTAATACTTTATTTAATCTAATTGTTTGAGCCATAAATTGCCTGTAATATAACTTAAATAAATGTTATTCCTCAAATTCCTCTTTAAGAATTCTAATAACATCAATAATTGTTTCTTCTTCTAAATCTGTTCTTTTTACTAAATCCTGAACGTCTTGTTCAAGGATACTTTTTGCAGTATCTAAACCAGCTTTACTAAATTCTTCAATGATCCATCCTTCAATTTCATCAGTGAATTCAGATAATTCCACATCCTCTTCAGCGCCTTCTCTAAATACATCAATCTCATAACCAGTTAATTGACCAGCTAATCTAATATTATGACCACCTCTACCTATCGCCTTAGAGACCTCTTCTGGCTTTAATAGGACTTCCGCTCGTTTCGTTTCTTCATTAATTTTTAACGATGTAACTCTTGCAGGACTTAATGCTCTAGTAATATATAATTGGAGATTATTAGTATAATTGATTACGTCAATATTTTCATTTCCAAGCTCACGAACAATCCCGTGAATTCTTGATCCTTTCATACCAACACAAGCCCCTACAGGATCAATTCTATCATCATAAGAATCGACTGCTACTTTCGCCTTTTCACCAGGAATTCTAACGACACTTTTAATAGTAATCAAACCATCAAATACTTCTGGAATTTCTTGTTCAAATAATTTCTCTAAAAACACTGGCGCAGTTCTAGACATTACAATTGAAGGTTTATTCCCTTTAAGCTCAACACTTTCAATAATCCCTCTTACATTTTCTCCTTTTCTAAAGAAATCTGAAGGGATTTGCTTTTCCTTTGGTAATATAATTTCATTGCCGTCATCATCTAACAAGATAATTGCTCTATGTCGAATATGATGAACCTCCGCTGTATAAATTTCGCCTTCTAAATCTTTAAATTGCTTATAGATATTAGTATTATCATGCTCGTGTATTTTAGAAATTAAATTTTGACGTAATGCCAATATAGAACGTCTACCCAAATCAACTAATTTCACTTCCTCAGCTACATCTTCACCAACTTCAAAATCAGGTTCAATTTTCTGAGCTTCAGATAAGGCAATTTCTTGATTTGGTTCTTCTACTTCATCATCAGCAACAACAATTCTATTTCTCCATATTTCCAAATCTCCTTTATCAGGATTTATAATAATGTCGAAGTTGTCATCATCTCCATATTTCTTCTTCAATGCATTTCTAAGTACATCTTCTAAAATCGCCATTAACGTTACACGATCTATTAATTTATCGTCTTTAAATTCTGAAAACGAATCAATTAATGCAATATTTTCCATAACTATTATGAATTAAAATTTTATTTTCACTTGTGCTTCTAAAATATCACTATATGCTATTTTAGCTTGTTTTTTTACTGTAATCTTTCCTTTGCCTATCGGCTTTGGTTCTCTAGCAGACCATTCTAAAAAAATAGCTTCTTCATTAGATTCAGCTAATTTGGCCTCAATAATTTTGTTATCTCTGGTTTTAACCTCTAAAATTCTACCAATATTTTTTGTATACTGTCTTTGATGTGTCAAAGGTGTTGTTGCACCAGTTGACATTACTTCTAGAGAAAAGTCTTGCTCTTCACGATCCAAATTGTGTTCAATTGCTCTGCTTATAAACATACAATCTTCAACAAGTACGCCATTATCACCATCAATTATGACTCTAATAGCATTATCTTCTCCAATTTTAAAATCTATCAAAAATAAATCTGGTCTTTCTTCAAGACCTGCTTCTAATAGCTGCTTTACGGTATCTCTAAACATTTTTTAGTATAAAAAGAGGGGACTTCCCGTCCCCTCTTACCCCTTTTTTCTTACAATGCTGCAAATATACAACATTTTTATTGATTCTTGCAAATACAATAAAGTCGATTTTTATTATTAGTTTTATGAGATAAACATCAACCTCTTTCCTATGAAAAAAATATTAGTTCCAACAGATTTCTCGAAACAAGCTGAAAACGCACTAAAAGTTGCTTCACAATTAGCTAAAAAACATAATAGCGAAATTTATTTATTGCATATGCTAGAATTGCCATTGCAAGAAGTAGATGCTTTAAGCCATGAAAGTCCATTACCCGAAGCAATGTTTTTTATAAAATTGGCACATCAAAAATTTGAAGCTGTAATGGCTAGTCCCTATTTAGATGGCATTACTGTTCATGAAACCATTCAAAAATCAAATGAGTTCAATGGGATTATTCAAACTTGTCATGAAAATCAAATAGACTTGATTGTTATGGGATCCCACGGCGCAAACGGTTTTAAAGAAATGTTTATTGGTTCAAATACGGAAAAAGTGGTACGCTCGTCTGACATTCCTGTATTAGTAATTAAAAATGAGCATGACAATTTTCAAGTTGAAAATTTTGTTTTTGCATCTGATTTTAAAAATGACAACAAAGAAACTTACAAACAGGCTACTAAATTTGCTGAAGCTTTTGATGCTAAAATACATTTGCTTATGGTGAATACTGCGAATAAATTCACAACATCTACTAAGGCTAAAAATAGAATTTCTAATTTTATAGAAGGCCATCCATTTGACAATTATACCGTTAATATCTATAATGATGAAACTGTAGAAAAAGGGATCTTAAACTTTTCCAAAGAATTAAATGCCGACTTAATTGGCATAAGCACACATGGTAGACAAGGAATATCTCACTTCTTTAATGGTAGTATCAGTGAAGATTTAGTGAATCATGCTAAGCGTCCTGTGATTACATTTAAAATTTAAAACAAGAATTAAACGACATAAAAAAAGTCTTCCAAATTAATGGAAGACTTTTTTGTTGGCTTACTTCGGTTTCGCTCAGCATAAACTTCTCACCCTAAATAATTCTAGTGAAAACAAAAAATCCCAACCATAAAAATGATTAGGATTTAAATTTTGTTGGCCCACTAGGGCTCGAACCTAGACTCTTCTGCACCAAAAACAGACGTGTTGCCAGTTACACCATGGGCCAAAATCTCAAAATGAGAGTGCAAATTTAAAACAAAGTTTGGTTTGCACAAAAAAAAACAGGAAAATAATTCAAAAACATTAACCTTACCTTAAAAACATTATTGTTTAATATAATTATTGTTAAATTCGCTCGCAATAATACGAAACACTATGACGCCTTTCAATTTCAAGAAATGGAACACCATTTTAGGATGGTTTGCTTTTACTATAGCCTTAATTACTTACGCTTTAACTATTGAACCTACAGTGAGTTTCTGGGATGCTGGTGAGTATATTTTAACGTCTTCTAAATTACAGGTTGGACATCCACCTGGAGCGCCTCTTTTTCAAATGCTTGGTGCGTTTTTCTCAATGTTTGCATTTGAGCCGTCTCAAATTGGCATGATGTTAAATATGATGAGTGCCGTTGCCAGTGCTTTTACTATTCTGTTTATGTTTTGGACTATTACGCTACTTCTTAAAAAGTTAGTTGCTCAATCCGATCCACGAAAAGAAAATAACCCTGACAAATCAAATAAATACACCTTAACCAATGCGCAATACATTGCTATATTAGGTAGTGCTTTGGTAGGTAGTTTAGCTTTTTCATTTACAGATTCATTTTGGTTTAACGCTGTTGAAACTGAAGTATATGCAATGGCGACACTAATTATGTCAATACTGTTTTGGTTAGGCTTACGCTGGGAACAAGACATGAACAAGCCAAGAGGGAATAGATGGCTCATTTTAATTTCTTTTGTTATTGGACTTTCATTTGGTGTTCATTTTATGGGGTTATTAACAATTCCTGCTATAGGCTTGATTTATTATTTTAAAAACTACAAAACCCTAACTACAAAAAACTTCGTAGTTGCCAATATTGTATCAGTTGCTATTTTACTCTTCATATTTAAACTTCTACTTCCAAATGCATTAAAACTATTTAGTGCTTCAGAAATATTTTTTGTTAATACCATTGGATTGCCGTTCAATTCAGGTTCAGTTATTGCTGGAATTTTAGTGATTTTAGCTTTTTATTATGGCTTAAAACACACGAAAAACAAAGGTTTTAAACATGCGAATACTTTAATTCTTTGTTTGATGTTCATATTCATCGGATTTTCTTCATGGCTATTATTACCAATTCGAGCAAATGCCAACGTGATTATAAATGAAAACAATCCGTCCAGTGCCAGAGAACTTTTGGCGTATTATAATTTAGAACAATATCCGGAAACACATTTGTTTCATGGACCTCTTTTTACTGAACAATATACTGGATATGATGAAAATCAACCCTTTATTGATGACAAACCTAAGTATGAAAAAGATTATGAAAAAGGTGAATATGTAATTGTAAATGATTTTAAAAACGCGAAACAAAATTTCAATTCTGATCAGGCGGCATATTTACCACGTATGTGGAGTTCGGAACATGCTGAAAACTATATGATGTTCACTGGTTTGTTGAATTTTCAAATTAAACCAGAATATCGGATGGAAAATGAAGTTAGAGCTATCGTGACAGATTTCAGACAACGCGTTGCTCAAGGTCGGGTAGATTATGAAGACTATAATAATTTCCTAAAACAATATGGACAACAGTTTTTAGATATCGAAAAACCTTCATTTGGTCAAAACCTAGCTTACATGTTAGAATATCAACTAGGCTATATGTATTGGCGTTATTTTATGTGGAATTTCACAGGACGGCAAGATGATATTCAAGGGAAATACGACGATCTTCATGGCAATTGGTTAAGTGGAATTGATTTCATTGATGAGTGGCATTTAGGGATGTCTCAAGACAATTTACCGAGTGATATTGAGCACAACAAAGCCAGAAATACATATTACTTTTTACCTCTTATTTTGGGTTTAATTGGCTTTTTGTTCTTATTAGGAAAAGATAAAAAAGTGTTTTGGACCTTACTTGTCTTTTTTCTGTTTACAGGATTAGCAATTCAATTTTACACTAATGTTAGACCCTTTGAACCCAGAGAGCGCGATTATTCAGTAGTCGGGTCATTTTATGTATTTGCAATTTGGATTGGTTTTGGTGTTTATGCCATATTTGAAGCGATCAAACAATATGCTTCTACTAAATTGTTAGCACCAGCTATTACATTAGTTTGTTTAATTTTAGTTCCAGGAATACTAGCAGCTAATAATTGGGATGACCATGATCGTTCTGGCAAATACACAGCAAACTCAATGGCTAGAACGTATTTAGAATCATGTGCGCCAAATGCTATTCTTTTTACTATTGGAGACAATGACTCTTTCCCATTATGGTATTTGCAAGAAATTGAAGGCGTGAGAACAGATGTAAGAGTTATAAATACGAGTTTGTTTCAAACAGACTGGTATATTGATCAAATGAAACGTAAAGCTTACGAAAGTGAACCAATTCCTTCTCAACTTACACATGATCAGTATAAATTTGGAACAAGAGATTACACAATGCGTCGAGAAATATCAAATGATACACTTGATATTAAGGCGTTTTTAGATTTCATAACTAGTGATAATCCGAGAACTAAACTTAGACATATTGTTCAACAACAAGGTGAAGATCCAAGTTATTATCCTAATCATTTATTAAACTCAAATTATTTCCCAACACGATTTATTAGAGTCCCTGTAAACAAAGAAGTGGTTTTAAATAACGGTTTGGTAAAAGAAAAAGATGCGGATAAAATTGTGCCTTTTATTGATTTAGAAATCAAAGGTGGTGCATTATATAAAAACCGATTACTTATGCTCGACATCGTTGCAAATAATAATTGGGAACGACCATTGTATTTTACTGGAGGTAGTTTTGGAGATGACGATTATATCTGGATGAAAGATTATTTGCAACTGGATGGACTCTGTTATAAGTTAGTTCCCATTAAAACGGCAATCGATAAAGCCAACCCTTTTGACATGGGTCGCGTCGACAGTGAATTAATGTATAATAAAGTCATGTCTTGGGATTGGGGTAATAGTGGAAGTCCAGACATTTATCATGATGTGGAAACTCGTAAAAATGGAATTACGTATCGTGGAAATTTAGCACGTTTAATAGAACAATTAATTAATGAAAATCAATACGAAAAAGCAGAAGAAATAGCCGATATAGCTATGGAAAATATGCCAGTTGATGATTTTGGATATTACACACTACTTGAACCCTACATAAGCGCATATTACGAAGTTGAATCACTAGAAAAAGCTAGAAAACTTTATATAGATGTTACAAGAAAGTATCAAGAAAAACTATCCTATTATAGTGAATTATCGATTGAAAATCAAACGAGATATCTCGACGAGGTTGTAACAAATATTGAGCGCTATAGAAGTTTAGTAGATTTGTTAGTCATTTACAATGACGAAGAATATGCATTAGAAGAAACTGAAAAATTCAATAATTATTTGAAATTGTTTAGTCATTTTTCAGATGAAGAACCTGAACAAGATACGATAATTGAAGATAGAGATATTCCATCTGACACTATAGACAGTATCTTAAAATTAGAGTAACCAATTGTGAAAATTACGCCTATAAAAACACCTTTAGTTGTAAAAAAAATGTTTCCAGACTTTGTTTGGGATATTCCAACACAAAACAAAGTACTTTATTTGACTTTTGATGATGGTCCTACTCCAGAAACCACAAATTGGACCTTAGATATTTTAAAACAATACAACGCAAAAGCTACTTTTTTTTGTGTTGGAGATAATGTAAAAAAACACCCAGATTTATATCAATTAATCATTGATGAAAATCATAAAATTGGAAATCATACACAAAACCATTTGAAAGGATGGTCGACCAAAACCAAAGCCTATCTCAAAAACATAAAAGACGCCTCGACCTATATTAATTCAAATTTATTTCGGCCTCCATATGGTCAAATTAAACCCAAACAAGGGAAACAACTCATTGATCTTGGTTATCATATAATTATGTGGGATGTACTTTCGTTTGATTGGGATCAAAACGTTTCAAAAGAACAATGCTTTAACAATGTAATTTCTAAAGCAAAAAACGGTAGTATTATTGTATTTCATGATAGCTTAAAAGCATCAATAAACATGAAATACACCTTGCCAAAAATTCTCGAATATTATAGTGAAAAAGGATTTACATTCAAGACATTAAGTCTTTAAATATATTCTTGAATGATCCCTATTAGAGTATTAGCATCTTGCTCGCCACTATGACGCCATTTCATTTCACCGCTCTTATATATAATAAGGGTTGGCAAGCCTTTAACCCGCAACGCTTCGGCTAAATCTTTGTTTTTATCAACATCAATTTTAATAACCTTCGCTTTATCGCCAAGAGCAGCAGCAACATCTCTTAATACAGGATGCATTGCTGTAGATTGCTCATTCCATTCTGTAAAAAAATCTAATAAAACTGGAATGTCTACATCTATTAATTCCCCAAATTTTGACATATGTAAAAGTTTTAAGCCAAATGCGTTGTTACAAACCTACGTATTTTTTTTATATTATACTTTAAATCAATTAATCTAGTAGGTTCACTATGACTTATTTATAAAAATAAGCAATTTCAAAGTAAATATAAAGTTTCCAATCAATTATACATTATTAGAGCCTTTTTTTAAGGTAATTACGGTTATTTCAGGCCAAATTCCAACACGACCTGGAAAGGCATGATAGCCGAATCCTCTATTTACATTAATAAATCTCCCAAACTCCTCATATAAACCAGCCCATTGCTTGTAAACATATTGAGATGGACTCCATCTGAAAAATCCAGGAATTTCAATCCCCATTTGTAACCCATGTGTATGACCACTTAATGTCAAGTGATAATTAAATTCATCTTGTTTCACCACATTTTCCCAATGTGATGGATCGTGAGATAATAATATTTTAAAATCTTCTTTTTCAATTCCCGACGATGCCTTTTCAAGGTCTCCAGCTTGATTAAATCCTTTCCCCCAATTTTCCACGCCTACAAGAGCAATTTTCTCACCGTCTTTTTCTAAATAACGATGTTCATCAAGTAATAAATCAAATCCTATTTTAGGGTGTATATCTTTTACTGCTTGAAAATTATTGCGTTTATCTTCTTTTGTATTCCAATCTACATAATCACCATAATCATGATTACCAAGTATTGAAAACTTCCCTAAAGGTGCGTCCAACTTTTTAAACACATCAATCCAACCATCCATTTCATCTGCCTTATTATTTACAATATCACCTGTAAACAAGAGTACATCCGATTTTTGATCATTAATCAAATCGACACCATATTGAATCTTTTCTTTATTTGTAAAACTTCCAGAATGGATATCAGAAATTTGTGTAATTGTTAATCCATCGAAAGCCTCTGGAAGGTCATTGAATGCGAGTTCGTACTTTAGAACTTTATAGTTATAACGCCCTTTTACAATACCATATAAAAATGACGCAAATGGAATGGTTGCTAATCCTAATGCAATTTTTGAGACAAACGCTCTTCTTCCTGCCATAGACTTTGTTTCTCCAGCGCCAATCCAAGAAACTAACTTTTGAAAAACTCGGATGATATCCTCACCAAACATCACCATCAAAATCACGAGTTTAGGAATAAGAAATGTCAGTAAAAATCCAATTGCTAATTGAAATTCTTTAGTCTGGCCTAAACTTCTTGGCGTGGTAAAAATAGTATAGAATAAATTGATATAAATAGATAGTGCTATCACGATCCAAATCCAGCGAATGACTTTGCTTTTTGTAAGTGTTCTTAACGCCTGAAACGCATAAAATTCAATAGCAAAAAAGAATAATGAAAATATAATTAAAGTAATAATGAGTCGAGACATTTAGTATTTTTTTATCAAAGATAATTGAATACCCCTGTTATTAAAATCTTCAGATTAAATTTAACCATCTCTTAAGATTTAGTATATTTCCGAAGCAAACAGATTTCAATTTTCATGAACCGATATTTCAGCCTATTTATTCTACTATTACTTACTCAAAGTTGTAAAACAGAATCAAAAAATCAAACTGCCAAAAAAGATAAAGCTCTAATTTCATATGTAAATCCATTTATTGGAACTGGAGGTCATGGCCATACTTATCCAGGCGCTACAATGCCATTTGGTATGATGCAATTAAGTCCTGACACGCGTCTTGACGGTTGGGATGGCTGTTCAGGATATCATTATACCGATGAATATATCTATGGATTTTCTCATACACATCTGAGTGGAACTGGTATTAGCGATTATGGCGATGTCCTATTAATGCCAACAAATGCTCACAATTTTAATAATGGAGCTGATGGTAAACCGGGTTATCGTGCTCATTTTAGTCATGATAATGAAACCGCTGAACCTGGTTATTATAAGGTGCATTTAGATTCAACAAATATTGATGTAGAATTGACGGTTTCTAAGCGAAGTGGTATTCACAAATATGAATATCCTTCTTCTGAAAATCAATTCTTGATATTAGATTTGATGCATCGTGATAAAGTATTGGATGCGAAAATTGAAAAGATTTCTGAAACTGAAATTGTCGGTTATCGCCATTCATCAGCTTGGGCAAAAGACCAACGTTTATTTTATATCATAAAAACGTCTCACCCATTCAATGATATATTACAATCTCCTCCTGTACAAGGAATGCCAGGTGCTAGAAGAACATCTTTAAATTTTATTAATCCAAAGAATGAGCCTGTTTATGTCAAAGTAGGAATTTCTGCTGTTGACGAAGATGGTGCTCGTAAAAACCTAGAGCAAGAAATTGGAAATAAAAATTTTGAAACTGTTAAATCTGAAGCTCAAAATGCTTGGGAAACTCAACTTGAAAAAATCGTTATTGAAAGTGATGATTTAGATAAAAAGACCAACTTCTATTCGGCTTTATATCATACCATGTTAGCTCCTAATTTATACCAAGATGTAGATGGACGTTATAGAGGAATGGACTTAAAAATCCACGAAACTAAAGATTTTGATTACTACTCAGTATTCTCACTTTGGGACACCTACAGAGCTGCTCATCCTTTATACACCATTATCGAGCAGAAAAAAACCAATGATTTTATCAATACTTTTTTAGCAAAATATGATGAAGGTGGCATTATGCCAATGTGGGATTTAGCAGGCAATTATACAGATTGCATGATAGGTTACCATGCCGTTCCAGTTGTTGCAGATGCGTATTTAAAAGGCATTAGAAGTTATGATACTGAAAAAGCTTTTGAGGCCATGAAACATTCAGCAACCAGAGACAAATTTGGTTTAGAAGCTTATAAAAAATATGGATTTATTCCCGTCGACGAAGAAAGTGAATCGGTATCTAAAACCTTAGAATATGCTTATGACGATTGGACAATTGCACAAATGGCAAAGGCTATGGGTAAATCTGAAGATTACGCAACCTACATTCAACGCGCTCAGTATTATAAGAATGTTTTTGATCCTGAAACCCAATTTATGAGAGGGCGTTTTAGAAATACATGGTTTGCACCATTCGATCCATATGAAGTTAATTTTAACTATACTGAAGCCAATTCTTGGCAGTATAGTTTTTATGTACCACAGGATGTTTCCGGATTTATTGGATTGCTCGGCGGAAAAGATCAATTGGAAGCACAACTCGATGAATTATTCAACGCTAAAACTGAAACATCAGGACGAGACCAATCAGATATCACAGGACTCATTGGTCAATATGCACATGGCAATGAGCCTAGTCATCATATGGCCTACCTCTATAACTTTGTCAACAAACCGTATAAAACACAAGAGAAAGTCTATCAAATTTTAACTGAACTCTATAAAAATGATCCAGATGGTGTTTCTGGAAATGAAGATTGTGGGCAAATGAGTGCTTGGTATGTATTGAGTTCCATGGGCTTTTATTCGGTGACCCCTGGTAGTAATGACTATATCATTGGAACACCACTTTTTGATAAATCCACTATTAATCTTGAAAATGGAAAACAATTTACAATAGTTGCCAATAATCTAAGTGATTCTAACATCTATATTGAAAGTGTAACATTGAATGGTAAAACCTTAAATGCAACCTATTTTAATCATGATACCATAATTTCTGGTGGGACGCTAGAATTTAATATGACAAATACACCTTCTACTTGGGGAAGTACTGAAGGCACTGAACCAAAAACCGAAATCACAGAACATATTATTCTCCCTTCACCATTTATTGCAAAGGGAGACATTACTTTTAGAGGATCTACTGAAGTTGTTTTAGACACCTCTGAAGAACACGCAAAAATCTATTATGCGATTAACAATGATGACTACATGGTTTATGAAAAGCCATTTACTATTACAGAAGATGCTGAAGTCAAGTTATACTCAGAGAAAGGCGAATTAAAAAGTCCTGTCTTAACTACTCCTTTTTATAAAATAGATCCCAATTTAAGTATTACGCTGGAGAGTGAATTTGCTAATCAATATTCTGCAGGTGGTAATGATGCATTAATCGATGGTATTCGAAGTACAAAAAATTATAGAACCGGGAGTTGGCAAGGCTATTGGGATCAGGATTTAGTTGCTATTGTTGATTTGGGTCGAGAACGAAAAATTAACACTATAAACGTAAGTTTTCTACAAGATCAAGGTGCATGGATTTTTTATCCAACTGAAGTACAGTGTTTTGTGTCAAAAGACAATAAGACTTTTAAAGCTTTGCAAACACAAACGATTAATTCATCAGAAAAGAATAGTGCACTAGAAATTAAAACGATTGAATTTAATTTAGATAATTCAGCATATAAATATATAAAGATTGTTGCCAAAAAACTAGGCGCACTTCCCGAATGGCACTTAGGCTATCCTTTTGATGGTAAAAGCTGGATTTTTGTCGATGAAATTTCAATAAAATAAAACAAACTAACAACACTAAAACAACTAACTCATGTCAAACCAAAATAACAAATCCGCTTTAACTACTTTAGTTACGGTGTTCTTTTTCTGGGGATTTATTGCTGCATCAAATGGTGTGTTTATTCCATTTTGTAAAACGTATTTTAATATTGACCAGTTTCAATCGCAATTGGTTGATTTCGCCTTTTATGGAGCTTATTATATTGGAGCATTATTACTATTTATACTTTCTGGTTCAATGAAGAAGGACATTTATAATAATTGGGGCTACAAAAAGGGTATTGTATATGGTTTGCTTTTATCTGCAATTGGAGCCTTTGTGATGTATCCTGCAACAGCTGGTGCAGAACAAGGTCAAACCGAAGTATTCTATTTTGTCCTTATAGCTCTATTTATTGTTGGTTTAGGATTCTCGCTTCAACAAACTGGAGCAAACCCATTCGCTATTGCTCTAGGTGATCCCAAAACAGGTTCTCATCGTCTTAATTTAGCTGGAGGTATTAACTCATTTGGAACAACTATTGGTCCCGTTGTGGTCGGCCTAGTTATATTTGGTTCTGCTACTCGTGGAACTGATGAATTGGCTTCCATGATTGCCAATAATGAAATTACCTTAGTCACAGTTCAGGGTCTATATTTAGGTGTTGGCTTATTATTTTTACTCGCAGCAGCCTTATTTCATTTTTCAAAAAAGCTCCCTGCACTCAAATCAGATACAGCATTTGAACCAGCAAATAAAGCGCGTAATTTATTGATTGTTCTTACCTTAATTATATTTGGTTGTTTTGGTTACATTTTCAGTACATATGCGGGAGCTGCAGTAACAACAGAAGATATAGAACAGATACGACTTATTGTATTATTCGTAGCCCTTTTTGCTGTTGTTGCTTCTGTTTATATAGCTTATTCAAGTGCATCAAAAAAACCAGAAGGCTGGGGCGCCATGAAATATCCTCAGCTAGTATTAGGCATGCTTGCTATCTTCACCTATGTTGGAGTAGAAGTCACTATAGGTAGTAATCTTGGAGAACTATTAAAACAATCGTTTGGAGATACTGGGTTAAATTCGCTTGGATTACCTATACTAAATGATGCTGACATTGCACCATATGTCTCATTATATTGGGGTGGACTCATGATAGGTCGATGGGTAGGTGCTATAACTGTTTTTAATCCAAGCAAAGGGTTAAAAAAAGCTTTACTTATTATTGTGCCGTACATTGCATTTGGTGTTATTATTTTAGTGAATTCCATAAAATTTAATTTTTCAACAAACGAAATTTTATTTTTTGCAGTTTGCATTGCTGTCCAAATCTTTGGATTCTTTTTAGCAAAAGATAGTCCGGTAAAAACCTTAAAAATATTTAGCCTTTTAGGAATGTTAGGCATGTTGATTGGTTTATTCTCTTCAGGTAATGTGGCCTTATTCGCATTTTTGTCTGGTGGTTTATTTTGCTCAATTATGTGGCCATGCATTTTTACTTTAAGTATCGCTGGCTTAGGAAAATATACGTCCCAAGGTTCGGCCTTCTTAGTTATGATGATTTTGGGTGGCGCTATTATTCCACCTGTTCAAGGGAAATTAGCTGATGTATTTAATATTCAATCTTCATATTGGATTGCTGTGGCCTGCTTTGTATATTTATTATTCTATGCATTTAGAACAAAAACAGTACTTGACAAACAAGGTGTAACGTATTAACTAATACTCATGAAACGAAGAAATTTTATAAAAAGTGCTTCATTGACTGGAGCAGGAATAATAGTAGGAAGCAACTTAACAAGTTGTGCTGAAAAATCTGCTGAAGAAAGAGAGGTGCCAGTTTCAACTGGTAAAACTTCATTACCATTAGTGATTGCGACTTGGCATGTAATGGATTCAACAGTAAAAGCTATGAAAATTCTGCAGGATGGAGGTACAGCACTAGATGCTGTAGAACAAGGATGCATGGTTGAAGAGGCAAATGAAAAAGGACAATCGGTTGGTAAAGGAGGATTACCCGATCGTGATGGAAATGTAACTCTAGATGCCTGCATAATGGACAAACATGGAAACTGTGGTTCTGTAGTCTATCTGCAGAACATTACACATGCCGTTTCTGTTGCTCGAAAAGTTATGGAAGACACACCGCATGTCATGCTTGCTGGAAAAGGCGCTGAACAATTTGCGCTATCAAGAGGATTTCAGCCAGAAGATTTATTAACCGAAGCGTCCAAAGCAGCCTGGGAAAAATGGAAAATTGAAGCTAAATATAAGCCTATTATTAATATAGAAAATCATGATACTATTGGGATGTTGGCCATCGATAAAAATGGTGATATCTCTGGAGCTTGTACTACTAGTGGTCTTGCGTACAAAATGGGAGGGCGTGTTGGTGATTCACCAATTATTGGTTCCGGATTATTTGTTGATAACGAGATTGGTGCAGCAGTTGCTACTGGATTAGGGGAAGAAGTTGTAAAAACCGTTGGTAGTTTTCTAGTTGTTGAATTAATGCGACAGGGTAAATCTCCTCAAGAGGCGTGTAAGGAAGCCATAAGCAGAATCGTTAACAAACCCAATAGTGATTATAAAAACTTTCAAGTAGGATATATTGCCGTTAATAAGCAAGGCGTAACAGGATCGTATTCCATCCATCAATGGTTTAGTATGACTAAATTTCAGGATGGAGTCAATGAACAAATCCAATCAGACTATTTTAATAAGGATTAAAGCCACTTAATGGTAAAATCCATAAGCTTTTGTTTGACACCACTATAAGGCGGCGTTAACCAGTCTACAGGCCCTTTGGTATGTCGTTTTAAAACAGCTCGCATATTAGAGAATTCCTTAAACCCATAAATACCATGAGATTTACCGATGCCACTATTATTGCTTCCCCCAAAAGGTAAATTATGGTTCGAATATTGCAAAGCATTGGTGTTTATACAGGTTGTGCCAGCTCTTGTATTATCGATAATTGATCGTATTGCTTTTTTGTTCTTGCTATAAATATAAAGTGCCAGTGGCTTTTCTTTTGAATTGACATAACTAATTACCTCATCAATTGTTCTATATGTTTTAATTGGAAGAATTGGCCCGAATATTTCATCCTGCAGTAGTGAAGCATCTTCTGGTAAGTTTGAAATTAGTGTTGGTTCTATAAAATTATCATCACTATTATATCGTCCACCTAACTCAATGACAGCACTTTTATCTTTTGCATCTTCTATATGTTTAACTAATCGATTAAAATGTCTATTATTTACAATGCGACAATACGAATCTGATGTTGAGGCCTCCTTTGAATAATAGTGTAAAACGCTAGCTTTGTATCTTTTTATAAATTCTTCTTTTACTGATTTATGAATCAAAATATAATCTGGAGCAATACAGGTTTGCCCATTATTAATATGTTTTCCCCATACTATTTTTCTAACGGCATTCTCGAGATCTGCCGTCTCATCTATTATTGTAGGCGACTTTCCTCCTAATTCTAAAGTAACTGAAGTTAAATGCTCCGCCGCTGCCTTCATTACAATTTTGCCCACTTGAGGTGATCCCGTAAAAAAGATATGATTAAATGGAAGTTTTAATAAGTCTTGAGCTACTTCTACTTCGCCTTCGATAAGTACTATTTCTTTGTCACTAAAGATGTCACTAACTATTTGCGCCATCACAGCAGACGTATTTGGAGTCAACTCTGAAGGTTTGATTATAACGGTATTTCCAGCAGCAATTGCCGAAACCAATGGAGCAAATGTCAAGTTAATAGGATAATTCCATGGAGAAATAATTAAACACACCCCTTTAGGTTCCAGTTTTATCCATGATGATGTTCCTAATAAGGTGATAGGGGTTTCGACTTTTTGCTTCTTCATCCAAGCCCGTAAATGGGACTTCGTATGCTTAATTTCCTTTATTACTAGATAGAGTTCTGTTAAATCTGTTTCAAGTACTGGTTTTTTGAAATCATTATATAGTGCTTCTCGTAATCTATCCTTGTATGAATATTCTAACGCTCGTTTAAGTGCATTTAATTTCGCTAAACGCGCACTATAGCTAGAGTTACCTACTTCATATTGATAGGCCTTTAGTCTGCTAAACGCTTTAAAATAGGGGTTTTGCGGCAAATTACTCATGATTCATAAACGTATTTATTGGGCTGTGAGCCTTAATTGTGCATTTCATCGGTGTTTTTTGAAATCTTAATCAACTTATCTAATAATCATTGGATTTCATCTAATATTTTAATTCCTACTTCAAATGTTACCTTTCTTTGACTAGAAATCAAAATCAAATAACTGTTTTTAACGACATGAAAAAAGTACTAATCTTTATATTATTTATCGCTTTACCACTGGTATCAGTTGCGCAGAATACAACTTCATCTAAAGAAGTTAATGCAACTTCTATAAGCGATGTAAAGAAAGATACTACTGATGTAAAGGAAAAAACTGTTTTACGTCAAAGTAATAAAGCACAAGTTATTGATTTAAACTACAAGAAAAGTTTTGAAATTATTAGCATCAAAGCTTTTAGAAAAAGTCGTCACATCAAAGTGAAGCTTGTTAAAATGTGCTAGTCACTTACATTAAACTTTAGTCTCTAGCCTCTTCTTACTTAATTCATCTTGTTTTAATTGTTGTACAAGTTCTAATGCGTCCGGTATTACATCGCTACATAATACAATAAGCGATCCTTTTACTGCATTGTTGACTGCATAAATAATAGCTTCTTTTTCAGAAGGAATAATTGTTGTTTTCTTTTTTGGATCTTTCATTTTAATCCCATCATCTAGCATTTTAATCAATTCTTCTTCGGTCTTACCTCTTAAACGTTTATCCTGTCGAATAATAATTTCATCAAACATTTCGGCGGCAATACTTCCCATTTCATTATTATCTTCAACACGTCTATCTCCAATACCAGCAATAATTCCAACGACCACAGTTGCATCTAATTCTTCGATAAAATTTTGAAGCGCGCGCATTCCTGCTGGATTGTGGGCATAATCAAGAAGAATTGTAAAATCATTAAATTTAAATAAATTTAAACGCCCAGGAGTTTGTGAAGCGGAAGGAATAAATGTTTCTAATGCAGCTTTCATATCCTCAATACTAATACCTTGCACATGAGCTGCTAATACCGCTGCTAAAACATTTTGAATCATAAATTTAGCTTTACCTCCATAAGTTAATGGGATGTTCTCTGCTTTCATGAGTCTCATTTTCCATTCACCTCTACAAATGGTAACATAACCATTCTCGTAGATAGCTGTAATTCCATTTAAGCGTTGCAAAGCTTTAATACGAGGATTATTTTCATCCATCGAAAAAAGAGCTACATTACAATCTACTGTTCGACGCATATCATAAACTAAATCATCATCAGCATTAAGTATAGCGTAACCATCAGGTAATACAGTTTCAGGAACTACGCCCTTAACTTTTGCTAATTGTTCGATGGTATGAATTCCTTTTAAACCTAAATGATCAGCAGCAACATTAGTCACAACGGCAACATCACACTTACTAAACCCAAGACCTGCTCTTAATAAGCCTCCTCTGGCACATTCTAGAACCGCAAAGTTGACTGTAGGGTCTTTGAGGACAAACTCGGCACTTGCTGGTCCAGTACAATCGCCTGTCATTAATAATCTGTTTTGTATATAAACACCATCACTAGTCGTGTATCCTACACGATATCCTTTCATTTTAGCTATATGAGCTATTAATCGTGTTGTCGTTGTTTTTCCATTAGTTCCTGAAATTGCAATAATAGGAATACATCCTGTATCTCCTTTTTGTGGAAACAATTTATCTATTACAGGAGCGGCTACATTTCGAGGTAGCCCCGTAGTAGGAGCCAAATGCATTCTAAAACCTGGGCCTGCATTTACTTCCAATACTGCACCTCCTGTTTCTGAAAGTGGTTTACTAATATCTGTAGTCATAATATCAATTCCACAAATATCCAAGTCTATTATTTTGGAAATACGTTCAGCCATAGAAACATTTGCTGGATGTACAATATCAGTCACATCTTCTGCTGTACCACCTGTACTCAAATTGGCAGTGTCCTTAAGTATTAATCTTTCACCTTTAGCAATAACCGACTCTAGTGTATAGCCTGCATCTTTAATTATATTCTTAGTTAAATCATTAGTTGTTATTTGAGTTAAGACATTTTCATGTCCGTATCCTCTTCTAGGATCATTATTTACCTCATCAATTAATTCTTGAACCGTAGATTCTCCATCACCTATGACATGTGCTGGAGTTCGAATGGCTGCAGCAACGAGATTGTTATTTATCACTAACAATCTATAATCTTCACCAACAATAAACTTCTCAACAATTATAGCGCCACTACGTGAACTTTCTTTGGCATTTCTAAAGGCGACTAAAGCGTCATCATAATTCTGAATATCCACAGTAATCCCACGCCCATGATTTCCATCAACTGGCTTAATAACCAAAGGAAAGCCAACATAGCGACAGGCGTCTTCCAAACTTCGTTCTCTACGAATAATATCACCACGTGGAACATCGACCTCTGCTTGCTCTAATAAATATTTTGTGTCTTCTTTATCACAAGCCAATTCAACACCAATACTACTGGTCTCACTAGTTACTGTTGCTTGTATTCGTTTTTGATTTGCTCCATAACCCAATTGGCATAATGAATATTTATTTAATCTAATCCATGGAATACCTCTACTTGCAGCTTCTTCTACTATTGAACCAGTACTTGGCCCCAAACGATCTGCTTCTCTAAGTTCTCGCATTTCCTGAATATCGTCTGTCATATCATAAGCTTCTCCACTAATAAGGGCTTCACAAATTCTAACTGATGCTTTTGCTGCAAACCTTCCTACAGACTCTTCCATATATGCAAAAACAACATTGTAAACACCTTCTTCTCCATAACCTCTTGTTCTTCCGAAACCGACATCCATGCCAGCCAAAGTTTGAATCTCTAAAGCAATGTGCTCTATGATATGTCCCATCCACGTGCCATCCACAACACGTTCAAAAAAACCACCTGGTGTTCCGACTGAACAACGATGTTCGTACATAGTGGGAAACATGGTTTCAAGGCGCTCGCTAAATCCCTCAATTTTATTTGAAGGGCGCTCTTCCATCTCTTCGAGATCAAGAACCATTACTATTAATTTATGACGTCTAACTGACCAATAATTTGGCCCTCTCATAGCATTGATCTCTCTAATTATCATATGGATTGGTTTTTATGTTAGTGATAGGTGAAAGATTATAAATATATACATTTTTGAATAAAAAATTAGTTTATTTTTGCGGAATACGAAAAAGATTAAAGCTATTATATGCAGTTGATAAAAGGCACGTTAATTCCCATTGGCGGAAATGAAGATAAAGGAATTGAAGATAGCGAATTATACTCTCTAGAGTTTATTGATAATGGCATATTATTTCATGTAGTTAAAGAAGCTGGAGGTGTTGACGCTAAAATTATTGTAATTCCAACGGCATCAAGTATTCCTGTAGAAGTTGGCGAGAGTTACACCGACGCCTTCAAGTCTTTAGGTTGTAAAAACATTCATATTCTTGATATAAGAAATAGAGAAGATTCTGAAAAACAAAGTTCTATTGACCTAATTAAAAGTGCCAACTGTATTATGTTTTCTGGAGGTAATCAATCTAAAATTACCGATAAAATAGGCGGGACTACCATACATGATATAATTCTCGAACGTTACAAAAATGAAAAAGGCTTTGTTGTTGCAGGTACAAGTGCTGGCGCAATGGCTATGGCAAATGAAATGATTGCAGGAGGTAGCCCGAAGGAAGCATTTATTAAAGGTGCTGTTAAAATGTATAAGGGCTTAAATTTAATTCCAGAACTGATTATTGACACTCATTTTATTAGAAGAGGACGATTTGGAAGACAAAGTGAAGCTGTTGCCAAATTCCCAAATCTAATTGGCATAGGTCTTGCTGAGGATACTGGAATGATCATTAAAAAGGGAAGTGTTTGTACAATTATTGGCTCTGGAATGGCTATTATTTTTGATGGCAACACCCTGACTCATAATAATGAAAAGCTACTAAACGAAGGCACTCCTATGACCATGGCAAACCTCACCGTTCATGTCTTATCAAATGGCGATCAAATTAATATTAAAACGCGCCAAATTAAAGTTCTTCCAATAGAATCGCCGTTTGTCTAATTTTTTTGGTGTAATTCTTTAATATATAATATATTCACTTCTTATAATTCATGAAGTGAAAACACGATATTACATTGGAATATTATTCTTACTCTTACAAGTTGCTTCGGTGATTTATGCACGTTTTATTCCTGAACGATTTTTCTGCTGGGGACCTTATGACAACCATACTCGGTTTGAAGTTTTCGTTGAAATTAATGGTCAAGTGCTTTCTTCAAACGAAGCTGAACAACGTTACAAATACAAAATGAAAGGTTGGGAACAGCGATCAATATATAACATATTCTCACTTATCTCTCAATACGAAACCACATACGGAACGCAGGACAATGCAAAAGTAAGTGTAGTATATTCCACGAATGGTCATCCCCAAAAAGAATGGAATTTAGAAAAGTAAATACAACAAATCCTTTTTGGTTAAGGCCTTTACAATTTGAAGGCACTGCTATGCATCCTAATGTATTATTAATGTGTAAGCTACTGGTGTTATTAGTTGTTGCACATCATTTTATTGAAAAAATTGAAGATCCTTTTATCCCATTTATTGCAAGTTTAGATGTCTTTCATGAAACATCAGGAATTTTTAAATTCACCTTGAGAACACTCTTTTTAATTAGTGCTTTGGCTCTATTCTTTAATTATTTCGTACGAAGCGCAAGTATTCTTTTGGGTCTAGTCATTATTTTAACCATCTTATCTTCAAAACCATTATTTGCGAATCATACTTTTGTTTGCGGATGTGCACTATTTCTAGCTGGATTAACAAATAACAAACAACCGCCTTGGCTATTATTTTTGCAATTAAGTCTTATCTATTTAGGGGCTTCATTAAATAAAATACTCGATGTAGATTGGTGGTCTGGTGCCTATATGCATAATTGGTTGTTAAACGCAAGAGCAAATCCATTCTATATGGAAATCTCTAAACTTTTACCTGACATGTGGTTTGCTAAATTCTTGTCTTGGATAGCTATTACAAGTGAATTGTTACTAGGTGTTTTACTGTTATTTAAAAAACAACGTAAACTTGCCGTTTGGATCATCATTATTTTTCACGGTATGTTATTTACTATTACCTCCTTTCGATTCGGGCACTTCTTTGATTCTCTACTTATTTTCCTGTTAGCATTTATCACTTGGCCAAAAGGAAATCTCAATATAAGTTACAATCCGCAGATTATAAATCGTTTCAAACAATTGATATCATTTCTCGACTTTGATCGAAAATTCAATTGGACGTCATCTGAACATCAAGGTCAGTGGCTACAATTATCTTCTGATTCCAAAACACTGAGCAATGATGCCGCACTTAAATATATCCTTTTATATACGCCAGTATTTTTTCTGTTACTTTTTATTTTGGACAGTATCCTATACCTCGCACTTTACAATTATAGAACTGTATTATTCGTATTAAATGTCTTGTTTTTATGGGGAATGGCGTTATTCTTTTTGCCAATACCTTGGTCTAAATATTTTGGAAAGAAACACTAATCGATTAAAGTCAATTCCACTATTTATAAATAGAAATGTCCTCTTCACCAGTAGAAGATTTAGAAGCTCTATACATGCCTTCCGTGTTGAAAGGCATCGATATAATTCCTTTCACATCAACCGCAATCAAGCCTCCATCACCTTTAATCTCTAAAATACGTTTTTGTATCACCTCTTGAGAAGCGACTTCTAAACTCAATCCTTTATGTTCCATTAAACAAGATACATCGTATGCCACAACACCTCTTATAAAAAACTCACCACTTCCAGTACAACTCACAGCACATGTCTTGTTGTTTGCATAATTTCCAGCACCAATCATTGGTGAATCACCAACACGTCCCCATTTTTTATTTGTCATACCTCCTGTTGAAGTCGCTGCAGCAATATTCCCATTTTGATCACAAGCAACCGCACCTACAGTTCCAAATTTTCCATCTTTTTTAACACTGTGATCTAATTGAAAATTATCACTTTCCTTTATGTCTTGCCATTGCTGATAACGCACTTCATCATAAAAATATTCGGGGTTTTTAATCTCATAACCATTACTTTTAGCGAATTCCATAGCACCGTCACCAGCCAAAAACACGTGATAACTTTTATCCATGACATCGCGAGCCAAACTCACGGGGTTTTTAATCCCTGTTATTAATGAAACAGCTCCAGCATTAAGTGTTTTTCCATCCATAATGCTCGCATCCATCTCATGCGTACCTTCAGCTGTAAAAACAGACCCTTTTCCTGCATTAAATAATGGAGAATCCTCTAGTGATTTTACTGAAGCTTCAACAGCATCAACAGCAGTTCCGCCACTTTCAAGGATTCCATAGCCTTTATCACGTGCAATTTCCAAGGCTTTTTTATATTGCATCTCCAACGCTGTAGTCATCATTCCTTTTACGAGCGTTCCTGCGCCTCCATGTATGGCAATTGAAAATGTATTCATTGTATATAATTAGATTCGAAAATTACAAATTGCAATTCAAATTTCATCTATTAAAGCATAAGTTTTTGTAGTTTTATAATCTTCAAAACCAAAAGCAATGTCAGATCAAAAACGTCTTTTTTTAGTAGATGCATACGCCCTAATTTTTAGAGGCTATTACGCATTTATTAAAAACCCGAGAATTAATTCAAAAGGTACCGATACTTCCGCTATTCTAGGGTTTATGAATTCGCTTTTAGACGTAATTAAGCGTGAACGACCAGATCATTTAGCAGTATGTTTTGATAAAGGAGGTAGTGCAGACAGAGTAGAAATGTACGACGCTTACAAAGCCAATAGAGATGCAACACCTGAAGCTATAAAAATTGCTGTGCCTTACATTTATGAAATTTTAAAGGCCATGCATATTCCTATTATGGTGAAAGAAGGGTATGAAGCCGATGATGTGATTGGCACACTTGCCAAAAAAGCCGAAAAAGAAGGCTATCAAACATTTATGGTAACGCCTGACAAAGATTTTGCGCAGCTAGTTTCTAATAATATATTTATGTACAGACCAATGTTTGGAGGCGGTTACGAGACTTGGGGTATTCCGGAAGTTCAGAAAAAATTTGAGGTTGTAGATCCACTACAAGTCATTGATTTTTTAGGTATGATGGGTGATTCTAGTGATAATATTCCTGGACTACCAGGTGTAGGCGAAAAAACTGCAAAAAAGTTTTTGGCGGCTTATGGCAGTATGGAAAATTTACTTGCTAACACACATGAGCTAAAAGGCAAAATGAAAGAAAAGATTGAGGCCAATGGCGAATTAGGTATCCTTTCTAAAAAGTTAGCAACCATAATGCTCGATGTTCCAGTTGCATTTAATTTTGATGATTTTGAACTCGAACAACCTGATATTTCAAAGGTCATGGACATTTTTCAGGAATTAGAATTTAGACGTCTAATAGATAATTTTACAAAAACTTTTGCTGTTGAAGCTTCTAATAATTCTTCGAAAGAAACGACCGCTTCAGTTGAAACTAAAACAGAAAAAAAGTCGTTTCCTGAAAAAGAAGTATCCGCAGGATCTGGTCAATTTTCACTATTTGGTGGTGGAGACGATACTCCAACAAATGGCAGTGAAACCATTTTAGAATACAGTAGAAAAACATCTGAGACTACATCTCATTTTTATCAAAGTGTGGCTCCTGGAATGGCAACGAAATTATTTATTAAAAATCTGATGCAACAACCGTCTGTTTGTTTTGATACTGAAACGACTGGATTAAATCCAATAACAGCAGAATTGGTTGGGATTGCATTTTCTTGGGAAGTTGGAAAAGGATTCTATATGCCTTTCCCTGAAGATAAAAACGAAGCCCAAGAGTTAATAGAACAACTGCGTCCATTTTTTGAAAGTGATTCCATTGAAAAAATCGGACAAAATCTTAAATACGATATTAAAGTTTTAGCCAAATACGACATTAGTGTTCAAGGGAAACTTTTTGACACCATGTTAGCACATTATTTAATCAATCCTGATATGCGACACAACATGGATGTGTTGGCTGAGACCTATTTAAACTACACACCAATTTCTATTACAGAATTGATTGGTAAAAAAGGAAAAAACCAACTTTCTATGCGAGAGATTCCTTTAGAAAAACAAACGGAATATGCTGTTGAGGATGCCGACATTACACTCCAATTGAAAGAACATTTTCAAAATGAATTAGGCGAGGCCAATACTCAAAAATTATTTGATGATATTGAAGTGCCTTTACTTCGTGTTCTATCTGATATGGAATTAGAAGGCATCAATTTAGATCAACCCTTTTTAAATTCATTATCAGAAGAATTAGATACCGACATAAAATCTTTAGAAGCGAAAATATATGCTGCTGCTGGTGAAGAATTTAATATAGCGTCTCCGAAGCAACTCGGTATTATTTTATTTGAAAAATTGAAGCTTGTTGATAAACCTAAAAAAACCAAAACAGGTCAGTATGCTACTTCAGAAGACATACTCTCCTATTTGGCTAAAGACCATGAGATTATTCAACATATTTTAGAATATCGTGGCTTGGCAAAATTGAAGAGTACCTATGTAGATGCTTTACCAAATCAAGTGGAAGATAGCACAGGACGTGTGCATACTGATTATATGCAGGCCGTTGCAGCTACTGGACGCTTATCGAGCAATAACCCTAATCTTCAAAACATTCCAATTAGAACGGAACGCGGGCGTCAGGTTCGTAAGGCATTTATTCCAAGAAATTCCGATTACACCTTATTAGCTGCAGATTACTCGCAAATAGAACTACGAATCATTGCTGCATTAAGCAAAGAAGAAACCATGATTACTGCCTTTAAAAATGGTGAAGACATTCACGCATCAACAGCATCAAAGGTATTTAATGTGCCATTGTCTGAAGTTACGCGAGAACAACGTAGTAATGCAAAAACTGTTAATTTCGGAATCATATATGGTGTGTCTGCCTTTGGATTAAGTAATCAAACTGACTTATCTAGAACTGAGGCCAAAGATTTGATCGACACCTATTATGCCACGTATCCTAAGCTCAGAAGCTATATGAGTGCCCAAGTAGATTTTGCTCGTGATAATGACTATGTACAAACTGTTTTAGGTCGTCGTAGATATTTAAAAGATATCAATTCTAGAAACGCTGTGGTTAGAGGCGCCGCCGAGCGTAATGCCGTAAATGCCCCTATACAAGGAAGTGCGGCTGACATTATTAAAATTGCCATGATTAATATTCATAAGAAGCTTAACTCAGAAGACTTTAAAACCAAAATGCTATTGCAAGTCCATGATGAACTCGTATTTGATGTTTACAAACCAGAATTGGAAATCATTAAACAATTGGTAAAAACAGAAATGGAAGCTGCTTATAAACTAGACGTGCCTTTAGATGTCGATTTAGATACTGGTGATAATTGGTTGGAGGCGCATTAAATTAAAAATAGCTGCGTTTTTTTAAAATAGAATAAATGAAAGACCCGTTTTGAATGTCATTATTTGTTCCATTTCTCTGTTTTAATGCTGATTAACTTTAAGAACAACATTGATTTTCTTCAGATTTTCATTTTCTGAAAATATGTGAAATATCACAATTTGACCTTTCACATTTAATCCTAACTTGTCTTAATTTACAAATCAATAGCCTTCAAACTCTCAATTCTGTTTCTCACTAAGAAATCATCAATAGTTTCAAAGTGCTCAATCACGCGTTGATCTTTAAATTCAAATACTTTTTTAGACAAGCCTTGTAAAAAATCACGATCGTGAGAGACCAGAATTAAGGTGCCATCAAAACTAGCCAAGGCTTCTTTCAACACATCTTTAGATTTTAAATCTAAATGGTTAGTGGGCTCATCAAGGATTAGTAAGTTCACAGGTTCTAACAAGAGTTTCACCATGGCCAATCTGGTTTTTTCACCACCAGAAAGCACACTTACTTTTTTATCGATATCGTCACCTTTAAACATAAAACGACCCAAGATATTTTTAATTTGTGTTCTTACATCACCTTTTGCTACCTCATCTACAGTTTGAAAAACGGTTAAGCTTTCATCTAATAAAGCTGCTTGGTTTTGTGCAAAATATCCAACCTTTACATTGTGCCCTAAACTGCAAGAGCCATCGACCTCTATTTCACCTAAAATGGCTTTAATCATGGTGGACTTTCCTTCACCATTACGCCCTACAAAACAGACTTTCTCACCTCTAGCAATCGACATATTTGCATTTTGAAAAACCGTATGTTCGCCATAGGATTTAGAAACGTCTTTAACCGTTACTGGATAATCACCAGAACGATTGGTTGGTGGAAAACGGAGTTTCAAGGCAGAAGTATCTACATCATCAATTTCTATAATTTCCAATTTTTCTAACATGCGAACACGAGACGACACTTGATTGGTTTTTGAATAGGTCCCTTTAAACCGTTCAATAAAAGCCATATTATCAGCAATTATTTTTTGCTGTTCTTGGTACGCTTTTAATTGATGAGCGCGTCGCTCTTCACGCAATTGCAAGTAATGCGAATAATTGGCTTTGTAATCGTAAATACGTCCCATGGCAACTTCAATAGTACGATTGGTAATATTATCGATAAACGCTTTGTCGTGAGAAATTACAACCACTGCATTGGCTTTATTGACCAAAAAATCTTCTAACCAAATCACGGATTCAATATCAATATGATTGGTAGGCTCATCCAATAAAATCAAGTCTGGTTTCTGAAGTAGTATTTTAGCGAGTTCGATTCGCATACGCCATCCACCAGAAAACTCATTGGTTTGTCTCATAAAATCAGATTGCTTAAATCCTAAGCCTTTGAGTGCTTTTTCAACTTCGGCATCATAATTTACATCTTCTAAAGCGTAAAAGGTCTCACCCAAGTCTGCTACACGCTCAATAAGTTTCATATAGGCATCAGACTCATAATCAGCTCGTGTTTCGAGCTGTTTATTTAATCCTTCCATCTCATCACGCATTGCAAACACATGACTAAAGGCTTTGGAGGCTTCTTCGAAAACAGTGGTGTTATCTTCAGTTAATAACTGCTGAGGCAAATAGGCAATAATAGCGTCTTTAGGTGTTCTCACATTTCCACCTGTGGCTTTTTGAACACCTGCTATGATTTTCATCATCGTAGATTTTCCTGCGCCATTTTTTCCCATTAAAGCGATTTTATCATTCTCATTTATGGTAAATGAGACCTCACTAAAAAGGGTGTGACCACTAAATTCTACTGCTAAATTATCTACTGAAATCATACCTGTAATTTTAAAGCTGCAAAATTACTAAAAGCGATTCCTAAAAAAGCAATTTGTCATGAACATTTCCATAAACACGTTAAAAACGGCTCATCTAAAACTTTAAGGTTGCCCCAATTAAAAAATTTGTAGTGGCCTGCGGATAATAACCTGCGCCTTCAATGGTTGTCACGTCTACCGGGTCAGACCAGTCATCATCATAGGTGTAATAATATCCATTGGATACATATTTTTTTCCGAAGACATTATTTACCAATCCAGATATGACTATTGATTTAAATATAGATTGGGTCTCAATCTCATAATTCATGCTCAGATCATTCACAAAATAACTGTCTAATTTAGAAAATTCAGCGTCCGTATTCCCCATGAATTGTTCACCTACATATTTGCTTAAAAAAGAAAATTGAAGATTTTGTGTGGCTTGAAAAACTAAAATATTAGCCGCAATCAATTCTGGTGAAAAAGAAATATTTGTTTTACCTAAATTCTGAAGTTCTCCATCAATTGAAGCTATAGTTTCCTTGTTTTTATTTGAACTCAACGTCAAATTTTGTTGAATTGAAAATTTATCATTTACTTTTACAATTCCATCTAATTCTAATCCAAGTCTGTAACTTTTACCACTATTATCTCTTAGCGGGCTTCCAACGTCATCTAATTGTCCAGTTAAAATAAGCTGTTCATTATAGAGCATATAATAAGCGTTAGCATTTAAACTAAACGTATTTGATCTATATCTCCAACCCAATTCAAAATCGTTAAGTTGCTCTGGTTTGACATTTGCATTATTCTCAAAATCATCACGATTTGGCTCTCTATTTGCTCTAGCATATGAAAAATACAAGTTGTTTTTTGCATTAAATTGGTACGTGATTCCGGCTTTAGGATTAAAAAAGTTAAACTGTTTATCTACTTTAAAATTCAATCGATCTGAATTCGTCCCCGTGGTTTTATAGGTTACTTTTCGTGATTGAAGATCGGCATATAAACTTATATTGTCGTTTAATCTGTAGGTAGCCTTAGCAAAAGAACTAAAATCATTTTTTGTACCATTGCCATCATAATAGCGATCTCTTATATCACTATTACTTGCATACTGCGCCCAAATCACTTCTCCAAAATGATCTCCTGAATAGTGACTGTAAGACATTCCAAAAATTGTATTTAATTTATTCTTCTTATAGTTCACACTTGCATTGACAACATAATAATCATTGTCTAACCAACGTCTTCGAATTAAATCAGTTTCAGAAATAGTTTCATTACCAATTTCAACTGCATCAAACCCATAATCTACTAAATCTTGGTCTTCTTTATATTGTTCAAAATAACCTCTCCCATAGGTATAATTCAACCCTAAATTAGTTGACCAATTCGAATTATAACGCTGGTTCCAATGTAACTGATAATGATCTTGTTGGTAATTATCTACTTCATTATCATAAAATCTTGTCACGCCATTTTCATCTGTATATTCTCCAGCTGTGTTATAAGTTCTATCGTTTTCTAATTTATCTAAATCTTCTAAGCCATTCCAAGATTGATAAGTCACCTCTTTTCCGCTGAATGTGATTGCTTTTACTAAGGTATTTTCATCAACATATGACGCTTGCAAAAAATAGGATTTTAAATTCGATTCGGCTCTGTCAATATATCCATCGGAATGTATCTGCGATAATCTCCCAGCAAATTCAAAATGATTATTTAAAACCCCGGTACTGAATTTTAGCGTATGTTTTCTTGTATTATAACTACCAAAACTATTTGAAATTTCGCCGTTTGCATTTTGAGAAACAGCATCTGTAAGCACATTAATACTTGCGCCAAAAGCACCTGATCCATTTGTAGAAGTCCCAACACCACGTTGCAATTGTAAACTTTCTACCGATGAAGCCATATCTCCTAAATTCACCCAAAATGTACCTAAAGATTCCGCATCATTATAAGGAATTCCGTTAAGCGTAATATTAGTAGATTGGGCACTTACGCCTCGTACTCTAATGCTTGTATAACCAATTCCGGCACCAGCATCTGAACTCGAAACAACAGAAGGCAAAAAGTTAAGAAGCATTGGAATATCTTGCCCCAAATTACGTTTTGAAAGTTCTTTCTTTGTCACATTTGAATGTGTAATTGGTGAAGTTGCGCTTACCCGAACGGCCTTAACAAGAACCTCATCTAGAGTTTCAACTTTTGTTGAATCTTGTTGTTTTTCTTGAGCAACAACGCTTACAGAAAGCGTAAAAAACAGTAATAATTTAAATACATTTTTCATTACGATATATATGACATATAATCGAATAAAAAGAGGTCATTATTCTTAATTAATAATTATTTGTTTAGAAACAAATTGTTTCTTTACCATGAGCTAAATTGCAAAAATTTCATAACTGATGAATTAATTGCACTCGCTAAAAATGTCCACTGGACATTTTATTTACGCTCGGTTCCTAAACAGCATTACCTGTTCTAGGTTCAATGGGTATGATCTCAGCCGATAATAGGCACCCCTTTATTGAGAACGTGGCAAAGGTAGTACGCATTTATGAAACTGGAATGAATTAATTGGTTTTTTTTTAATCCAAGTCTGGAAGTTTTCTATTGGCTTTTTTTTGGGATTGCTTCTTCTTATTTGATAAGCGTTTTTTCACGACTGATTTTGGGACTTTGGTTGGTTTTCGCTCCTTAGGAACAATAAGGCCTTCCCTAATAATATCTAAAAATCTCTGAATAACCAAAGCCTTATTCTTATGCTGACTCCTACTTTCTCCACACTGTAATTGTAATACTTTGTTTTTAGTTAGTCTTGTGTCCAAATTAAAAATTAGCAATTCTTTTTGATCATCATTTAATACTAGTGACTCTTTTACTTGAAACGATAATTCAACTTTTGACGCTACTTTATTAACATGTTGTCCTCCGGCGCCAGAGCTACGACTCGCTTTAAATATGAGTTCTGATATTAATAGAGCTTCATCAAACATTCTTATTTTATTTGATGGGTAGGTTTGAGTAAATCAGTAACCGTTTTCACTGGATTAAAAGTAATTAGTGGTACTTCAACAAATATAGTGTTCCAAAACGCCATACTACCATTCCATAATCCAGGTAATTCCAAAGCTTTTAAATCTTTGCCAACTTTGGTTTTCATAGTTATAAATGCCGTTTTAGGGTCGATAAATTCATTAAGATCAAATTTCTCTCCTTTGAAATTTTTAATTCCACAAACCAAATCAACTGGATTAAAATGCGTTGCATTTTTTAAGATATCCTTTTGCTGTTTATCTTTTTTATTTATTTGAGCAGATTCGACAATTTGTAGTGAAATTTGACCATTTTCACCTTTAACCCAAAAAGGCCCACCACCAGGTTCTCCTTCGTTTTTTACCATGCCACAAACACGAATCGGTCGGTTTAGTTTTTCTGTCAGATATTCAATTTGGTATTTTTTAGAATACTTTTCAAACTCTGAAGAAATTACTACGTTCAACTTATTTGATAAAAACTCAGCAACTAGAATACATTCCTCTTCAGATACATTTTTGGTTTCTAATTGATGTAAATATTTAAATGCCACCTCTTGGGTTTCCAATAATATGCCTGCTAGCATTTTTTTATACTCAGCAACTTCTTGTTCAAACTTAAAGACAACAACATTATCTATGTTTTTTACAAAAATGATATCTGCATTAAAATCATTTAGGTTTTCCAACAATGCACCATGTCCTGAGGGTCTAAATAAAAGCTGTCCATGTTCATCTCTGAAGGGTTCATTTTTAGTATTAACGGCAATAGTATCTGTAGATTCCTTTTGATATGAAAACGAAATATTAAATGACGTATTCGTTTTACGCTCTACAATTTCTTCTATTCTTTTAAATTCTTCATCAAACTTATGATTATGCTTTTCAGAAATTGTAAAATGCAGCTCAGCTTGGTTATTGGAGGACGCATAATGAGATGCTTCAAATAAATGTTCTTCAAATGCTGTAGCAACATGGTCTTTATATTCATGAAATGGCAATAACCCTTTAGGATAAAATCCATAATTTAATTTATCCTCATCCAACATTGCACTTACAAACAGGTGTTTTTGCTTATTATTTGAGAGGGTTTTGAAATCTGGATAAAAGGACTCCATTGCTTCTACTACGATTTCATAAAAAGGTAATTTTTCAATTCCTACCAAAAAAATTGATAGGTTACTTTCCTTCTCTCTGTTGATAAATGAATTAATCGTTTCTTTATTAGGATCATATTTATCAAGAAACTTAAACAGCGTTTTAAACATACGTGTTGCGGCGCCAGAAGCTGGTACAAATTTTAAAATCGAAACTGAGTTTCGTTTTGAATCGTAAAAATTTATATAATGCGTTTTTTGCTCTGCGGAAACGGAATTAATTCCTTGATCTAAAACTGCAGTTGAACTAAGATTCACGTATGGAATTCCAGACTTAAAAAGTGTTATTTGATAATTAATTTTATCTAAAGTAAGTCCCTTTTTTTCTATTTGTTGTATCTCTCGATTTGTAAAACTCACTTGCTTTTATTTAATAATTGATCAATATGTTTTATTGCTTCTTCTAATCGATTACTTTTATCTCCTTTTAATAAAACATAGGGTCTTTTATATTTAATTAAAGCATCTTGAAACGCTCGAAACATACGCTTTCTTTCATTCGGTTTATCACGTAAATCGTCTGCTTCCCATGGCGTATCAATATAGGTTAAAAAATATATATCATAGGTGTTTTCGAGTGCATATTTTTCCAAAACAGGATCACAACTCCCCAAATAATAGGCTTCGGAATACACTTTAGTTTCTAACAAATCCGTATCGCAAATTAACACCGTATTGGTCTTTTGAGACAATTCATTTTCCAATTGCATTTGACCCTTTGCAATTGGCAAAAGATCTTTAGGCTCGCATGTTTTTCGCTCATTATTCCATTTATCCTGAAGATAGACTCGCGCATACTCTCTAACCCATACTGAATTATAATGTCTTGCCAATTGTCTAGAAAGTGTTGTTTTTCCTGTTGATTCAGGTCCAAACAAAACAACTTTTATGCAATTTGCTGATTGTTGTTTAAGCTCTTTTTCCATTCTTTATATCCTAAATATGCTAACACCAAAAATATGGTAAACTGTACTCCTGAAAACCCTAAACCTTTAATAAAATATAAGGGAATAGAAATGATATTTCCTGCAATCCATAATATCCAATGTTCTATTTTTTTATTTGCCATTAACCACATTGCCGCAAAAAACACACCAGTCGTAAACGTGTCAAAATAATCTGTTAGTCTATCAAATCGATCAAAGTATAAATACACAAAAATCACAAAAACAGCTGTACTCACGAAAATCCCTAGCGCTTGTAATCTATCCTTTTGATTTGAAGTGGTAATTTCAATATGTTCACCTTTAATCATTCTTGTCCACACATACCAACCATAAACACTCATTAAGGTATAATAGACGTTAATTATTAAGTCGCCATATAAGGTAAATTGGAAACAGATATACACATAAATCACAGTACTTATAATGCCTGTTGGATACACTAAGATATGCTCTTTTTTTGCATACCACACACTTGCAATACCACATATTACTGCAGTAATTTCTAATACAATATTAAAACTAGTTGCAGCTCTATAGGGTTCTAGATAAAAATCTATTATATCGTTCATTTTATCTGATCAAAAAAAGAAGCGTCTTCTTCAAATGCAGTTCCAATAACTACTACGTCTGCTCCTGCATTAAACGTCATTTCCAATTGTTTTTTACTTTTTATACCGCCTCCCACAATTAAAGGAACTTGCAAATCTTGTTTTACAGCGCTAACAATTTCATCCGGAATTGAATGGGTTGCTCCACTACCTGCTTCAAGATAAATTAATTTCATTCCTAATAATTCGCCTGCCTTGGCCGTATTTACGATGTGTTGAATATTCGATCTAACCATAGGTTGTGTTTGTGTTACTTTCTGTACAGAAGTTTTCTTTCCGTTTTCAATCAAAATGTAACCTGTAGGTATTATTTCGAGTTGTGAAGTTCTTAATTTCGAAACTGCTTCTACTTGTTTTCCGATGAGATATTCTGGGTTTTTCCCAGAGATTAAGGACAAAAACAATAGCGCATCGGCCTTTTCTGTAATTTGAGTAACATCTCCTGGAAATAAAACGATTGGTAGTTGGGTTTGCTTTTTGATTTCTAAAACTAAGGCTTCGGTTGCTTCATCATTTACTGTACTTCCACCAACAAAAATGTGAGTAATAATAGAATTATTTACACTTTGAAAAAAGCTAGATATGCCTTCAGGCATCATTTTATCCGGATCGACTAATATGGCTAATAATTTTTTACCCTTTTGAGCAGAATCTAATATGTCTTGATACAATTGCTTCATGAAGGAAGTGTAAATGCACAAGTGAAGCCTTCGAATTCCAAAAACTCAGCCTTGAATCTTATTTTTTCACCTTTATAATCAATCCAAGCTACAGTTTCTCCATCTCGAATCATAAAGGGTATCACTAAAAAATGAGCTTTAAAAAGCATTCCAGGTGTTGCAAAAAGTTTGTATAATGATTCCTTAACACCCCAAATAACGGTCAACTTATTAATATAATTATCTGCACTTTTGTCTAAATAATCAAATTCATAATCCACAAATTTTTTAGCAATTATCGCAATTTTCTCACGTTGTTTTTCAATATCTATGCCCACTTCAGAAGCACTTACAATTACTGCCGAAAACGTAAATGAATGCGTAATAGAAATATGTTTTCCATCCTTAAGATGCGGTTTGCCGTTATCATCATAGAACAAATCCTGATCAGAATAATCAAATGATCTTAACAAATGACGTATGCTTAAAAATCCACGTTGATGCAATTCACTTTTCATTCCTAAAACCCGTTCTAAGCTCTGCGGCTTCAAATCTAAAGGCGCCATTAATTCATTGTATGATTCCGAAATCTTCCAGATTTTAACAACAGTTTGTGAGTTGGGATTGAGTGTTTTATATAGAGGCATTTATATTTCTCAGACTTATTAATTACCTTTGCAATTGCATTTTAACAAATATACAATTATGAAATGCCATAAACAATGAAGCTTGTGTTAGAATAAGAATAATATTGGCATTACATATGACCTATTAAATACAAATAAAAAAAGAACCGATGAATACAAAAACAATTCCTTACGTAGCAAACAAAGTTAAAGATATTTCACTTGCTTCTTGGGGTCGAAAAGAGATTAATTTAGCAGAAGCTGAAATGCCAGGATTAATGAGTCTTCGTGAAGAATATATGGAATCGCAACCGCTTAAAGGCGCTCGAATTGCTGGATGTTTGCATATGACTATTCAAACTGCAGTTTTAATTGAAACCTTACAAGCTCTAGGTGCTGAAGTTACTTGGAGTTCATGTAACATATTTTCTACTCAAGATCAGGCAGCAGCAGCTATAGCAGATGCAGGAACAGCCGTATATGCTTGGAAAGATATGACTGAAGAAGAGTTTGATTGGTGTATTGAGCAAACCTTATTTTTCGGTGAAGACAGAAAACCATTAAATTTAATTTTAGATGATGGAGGCGATTTAACCAATATGGTTTTAGATCGCTATCCAGAACTTGCTGAAGGTATTAATGGTTTATCGGAAGAAACGACTACTGGTGTCCATAGATTATATGACAGAATGAAAGCGGGTACACTACCAATGCCTGCAATTAATGTGAATGACTCTGTTACCAAATCTAAATTCGATAACAAATACGGTTGTAGAGAGAGTGCAGTTGATGCGATACGAAGAGCTACAGATATCATGTTAGCTGGAAAACGTGTGGTTGTATGTGGATATGGTGATGTTGGTAAAGGAACCGCTGCCTCATTTAAAGGTGCTGGAAGTATTGTAACCGTTACTGAGATTGATCCTATTTGTGCGCTTCAAGCTGCAATGGATGGTTTTGAAGTAAAAAAACTTGAAACAGTAATTGGAAATGCCGATGTTGTGATTACCACTACTGGAAATAAAGACATCGTGCAAAGTCGTCATTTCGAAGCATTGAAAGACAAAGCTATCGTATGTAATATTGGTCATTTTGACAACGAAATTGATATGGCATGGTTGAATGAAAATCATGGTCATACTAAAGATACAATTAAGCCTCAAGTAGATAAATATACTATTGATGGTAAAGATTTATTGATCCTTGCAGAAGGACGATTAGTCAACTTAGGTTGTGCAACAGGCCATCCTAGTTTCGTGATGAGTAATTCATTTACTAACCAGACCTTAGCTCAATTAGAACTTTGGAATAATAGAGCTGCTTATAAAAATGAAGTGTATATGTTACCAAAACATTTAGATGAAAAGGTCGCAAAATTACACTTAGCAAAAATTGGTGTTGAGCTTACAGAACTTCGTGAAGATCAAGCAAGCTACATTGGTGTAAAACAAGAAGGTCCATATAAGCCTGAGTATTACAGATACTAATTTGAAACGTCATTACGAGGAGTAAAGCGACGTGGTAATCTCATTATAAATTTGCAGATTGCCACATCACGTCAAAAAACGTGATTCGCAATGACAACACATTATAATTTAAACCCTTGCAAAACTGTGAGGGTTTTTTATTTGGGGCAATTCCAACTGCGTTGCACCACGCTTTCCGTTATATCTTTTTAATACGTCATTGCGAGGAGTAAACGACATGGCAATCTGTCTATTCCGTTCCTAAATGCAAAATTATCGTTATTTTTATTTTAAAAAGGATGCCACATCAATCGCTATTGCAAAAATCAGGAACCTGTAACTAATAAATTCCGAGCGCCACGTATGCCACACTTTTGATAATAATGATACGATTGTGCTGCGCGTTCTCTAATTTCAGAATCAGATTCATTTAATATCCATCCATCAATTGCCCATTTCAAAGTATACGCTTCAGGAGACATTAATCCTGTTGACCAAACCAATGGATTTACTTTTGTTTTTTGAATATAAGGTTTAAAGTAATCCTTGCTTATACATGCTAAAATAATAGCATCTCGCGCTTTGTCATTAATAGGTTCAAAATCACCCTTAACATCAAACTCCATCAATCCATCATGTCCAATATATGCCAACAATTGTGAATCTCCACCAAAGTTAAATACAGAGTCCATATAAGGTATAACTATGCTATTTCTACCAGCAGTAGCTTCCAAAAAATCAATCGTAGTTTGTTTAATGTATTTTCCATCATAAGCATCTGCCAATAAAAAAGTGTTTGAAGAACTATGCATATATAAAGCGCGTTCAAGAATATAGGTCTTTGGATTTTTTTCTGTAGACAAAAGAATCCAATCTTCACTTCTTTTAAAATACGTTTTTACACCATACAAAGCCGACCAATATAAATTTGTATTTGGGCTTTGGCCATTTCCTAATGACGCTGAAACTGGAACAATGCCCTGATTCACATTATCGCACAAAGCCACAAAAACATGAATTGTTTTATTTTCAGAAACTGTTTGACTATAACTGAAAAATGAAATAAAGGCGATTAATATGAATAATATGTTTTTCATACCATTTTAAACGTTGTAGCTTTGTAAATAGTATTTTAAGAAAGTTATGCAACACCAATCCAAACTCCCCAACGTTTCAACCTCTATATTCTCAGTTATGAGTGCTTTGGCAAACACCCACAATGCCATAAATTTATCGCAAGGTTTTCCAAATTTTAATAGCGATCAAAAACTCATTGACTTAGTTTCAAAAGCCATGAATTCTGGTCACAATCAATACGCTCCAATGCCAGGAAACTTAGAATTAAGAGAAGCCATCGCACAAAAATTTGAGCTGTTATATCAAACGTCTTATAATCCTGAAACAGAAATCACGGTTACTGCAGGAGCAACTCAGGCCATATTTACAATAATTATTGCTTTTATCAGACCGAATGACGAGGTCATTATATTTAAACCCGCTTACGATTGTTATGAACCAACTATAGAACTGAACGGTGGAAAAACGATTGCCATTCAACTCGAAGCTCCCAATTATAATATCGATTGGAGTTTTGTTAAACAGCAAATAACAAGTCGTACTAAAATGATTATCGTAAATACACCACACAATCCGAGTGGAACTGTATTTTCAAAAGATGACCTATTACAACTTCAGACCTTAACCGCAAATACAAATATTATCGTATTAAGTGATGAAGTCTATGAGCATATTATTTTTGATAACGAACAGCATCAAAGTGCATGTCTACTTCCAGATTTAAAATCTAGGAGTTTTGTAGTTGCATCTTTTGGAAAAACATTTCACAATACAGGATGGAAACTAGGCTATTGTTGTGCACCTGACCAATTAATGAAAGAGTTTCGCAACGTGCATCAGTTTAATGTATTTAGTGTAAATCATCCTGCTCAAAAAGCATTAGCCGATTATTTACAGGAACCCAATCATTATCAAGATTTATCCCTTTTCTATCAAAACAAAAGAGACTTGTTCTTAAGTTTAGTAAAAGAGTCTCGATTTAAAATTACACCCTCAAAAGGCACCTATTTTCAAGTATTAGACTATTCTGAAATCACAAATTTAGGAGATGTAGAATTTGCCAAACAATTGACTATCGAGAATAAATTAGCGTCAATTCCGCTTTCTGTTTTTAACGAAAATGGTCTGGATAATAAGGTGCTGAGATTTTGCTTTGCTAAAACGGAAGACACCCTAAAAAGAGCGGCAGAAATTTTAAATAGAATTTAATTAGTTTTAGTCTATGCAAAACGATTTAAAAATAGCAGTCATACAATCCGATTTAGTTTGGGAAAATCCAGAACAGAATCGTATTAATTTCGGTAAAAAAATAAAGGACATATCTGAATCTGTTGATCTTATTGTCCTTCCTGAAATGTTTACGACCGGTTTTACTATGAATGCTTCCGAAGTTTCTGAAACTATGGATGGCGAAACTGTAGCATGGATGAAACATATTGCTTCCAAAAGTAAGGCTTCAATTATTGGGAGTGTCGTAATTTTAGAAAACGGACAGTACTACAATAGACTCATTTGCGCGCATTCCAACGGAACAATCGAATCCTATGACAAACGACATACATTTACACTTGCTGGCGAACATAAGGTCTATACGGCTGGTAAAAACAAACTTAGTATCACTATTAAAGGTTGGACACTTTGCCCTTTAATTTGTTACGATCTAAGATTCCCTGTTTGGGCAAGAAATACCGATAGTTATGATGCTCTAATTTATGTAGCCAACTGGCCAAAAGTGAGAATTGAAGCTTGGAATACCTTATTAAAAGCACGTGCTATTGAAAATATGAGTTATTGTATTGGTGTGAATCGTGTTGGTCTAGATGCGAATAATTATGAGTATTCAGGACATTCAGTAGTATTTGATAGTCTAGGAAAGCGATTGGATGAAATTCCTGTAGATAAGGAAGCTATAGAAATTGTGACACTAAGCAAATCTCATCTTGAAACTTACAGAACAAAGCTAAATTTTTTGAATGATGGCGATACTTTTAGTCTTCTAAAAGTATAAATTCAATTACAGGATCCCAATTTGCTCGTGCTTCATCAATTAATCGAGGAAAGTAACTTACACGTTCTGGTTGTACTTTTTCAAGATAATTTCCGGAATCCCATTTTTGATTTCCATTAGCATCAAAAATTACTCGTAAAAAATAGTCTGATGGTTCAATGGTTTTGAAGTCAAAAACTTGAGGCTTATCTGCAAACAATTCATATTTCAAAACACCCTTCCCATCTGTTAATTGAACAATTACAGGATAGGTTGCATTAACCAATGTCACACGCATATTCGCATAATCTGCATAGGTTTTAGTCCTTAAACTATAATTCAGTGTGTCATTTGTATTCCCATAAAAATCAGTCAGTGCCTCAGGTAATATTTGAACTTTATAAACATTAGATTCTGTTTTATCAAATTCAAAAGTATAGGTGTTTAATAAGGTTTCAAATTTTGTGTTGAATGCTACTTTTGCTGAATCTTTATCTAAAATCGTGATTTTCTTTTCGTCAATATTTGTAAAAGGAACACTGCCTTCAATTGAAAAATTCTCATTAAAATTTAAAGTTCCCGATTTCAAAGCTTTAATCGTTAATGAATCTTTATCCATTGTCAAAAACTTATGTGTCAAAGTATCTCTATAGGTCTTATTTGATACCACAAATAAGGTAGAATCTAATTCTAATTTTGGTTTATACCAATAATACAATGAATCTGTAGACTTATCCTTAGTCAGTCTGTATTCATAATCTTTAGGTGTATTTTCAATAATTTCGACTTGCATATCCTTGTAATCGCCATCATAGCCAAATACTATTTTTTGACCTGCAAATTGTTTTGGTCTATAGGCTTTGAAATCTAATGCCTCCTTGAATACTTTTAATTCATAAAGTGAATCCGTTGGTACAGAAATAAATTCATTATAAAATCCAATTTTGTCATATTTCTGCTGATATGTATAGTTGTTATTTTCATCTTTTAGCGCGACCATTAAATAGTGTCCTGCTTTTAAATTTTCCAAACTAAATGTTGTAATGCTATCAGATGTATTAGCGATATATTTAGGTTTTTCCTTATAGACTATAGAATCTGAAAATGTAGAATCGATCTCATATAGCATCACAGAAACAAAAGCATCTGGTTTCCTATTAAGCGCATCAAATACTTGTCCTTTCACAGCAAGTGAATCAATATAATCTCCAGTTGAAAACACATATTTATAATAGGAATATGGATTCTCCTCATTATTATCTACAATACTTTGACCAAAATTAAACGCATATGTTGTATTTGGTTGAAGCGTATCCAATAATTTTATTTTAATGTACTTACTTGCGGATCCTAATGGTGTAATATCTGGTTGTGGATCCATTGGAGGCGAGATGATAAGTTGACGTTGGACATCCTTTATTTTAATATACTCATCGAAATAAATTTTAATTTCTGAAGCATTAAAATTAATTGAAAAATTCTCTGGTATAGATCTCACAATTTTCGGAGGCTCCTTGTCCTTTTCACCTCCTGAAGGTGTTCCACGATTTGCACAAGCTACCAGTAGCGTACTAGTAAAAATTACGAATAAAATTTTATATAGATATTTGTGCATTTCTCAACTTCAAGTATTAAGCAAATTAACAATTTATTTAGGATACAAACGGTACTCAACCATTTAAAATTGCAGATAAAATTCAAAGAGTTTTAATGTTAATCGGTAATTGCCATAGTCGCAAGACTGAATTTTAAGTCTTCCACATTCTTAAATGCATGTGTACAAAGTTCTATTGTTGCTCCTGTTGTAATAATATCGTCAACAATTAAAATATGTTTACCCTTCAATTCTTGTGTTTCATCAATTATGAAAACCGCATCTTTTTCAGTGGATCGTTTTAATCGATCTTTAAAAACTTGTGTTTTCGTATTGACAACTTTTTTCAAAATATCGTTCCTATATTCAACATCTAAAGCCTTTGCTACTTCCTGACCAAATTTCGAAACCTGATTATAGCCACGACGTTTTAATTTTGATCGATGAAGCGGAACTGGTATCACCAGATCTACCTTTGGATAGGTTTCAATCGTATTGAGTTCTTCTCCTAACCATATACCAAATAGTTTGCCAATATCCTCATGCCCTTTATATTTTAAATTATGCATGAGTTGCTGCACAATTCCCTTTTTTGAAAAGTGTAATAATGCTGTTGCTTCTTGTAAATTAACACGACCATAGAGTACATTTTTCACAATATCGCTTCCGTCGAAATGGTAATTTGTAAGGGGTAATTCATGTCTACACGATGTACAAATTAACGCCTCATGCTCAATTAAATAATTCGTACATCCCAAACAAACCTTCGGGAAAAACAAGTTTAACAAATTTTTTACCATTTCATCGATAAAAATAAGCTTTACTTAACATTATCTTTACTTTCGTTTGATAAAATAACAAAATTAATAATGATAGTTAACCCTCAATTATTTAACTATAGATTAATTTCAGGTTCATTAATAGTTGCAATAGCAGTTTTATCTGTATTTAGCTTTACGAATTATCAATCCGTTAAGGCGCATCAGCAATTTTTAGAACAAGAAAAACAATTAGTAGAAACTGAATTATCTCAAATGATTATGAGATATGATAATATTTCAGCTAATAACACTACCTTATCTGAAGCGCTGAATACAGCTAAAAGAGAAACAATATTAACATTGGATTCGCTTAGAATACTTAAAAGCGATTTATCGGTTATTTCAAAATTCAAAAATCAACTTATCGTTTTAAAATCTAATAATAAAAGCTTATTTACGACTATTGATTCATTAGATCAAACAAATGAAGCTCTTGAAGCTGAAAAAATATTAGCGTTTAATGCCTTTGAAGAACAACGTGATATTAACACATCACTAATTGAAGAAAACAAATTATTAAATGCGTCCTTAGAAAAAGGAGCGTTATTAACAGCCAATTCATTCAAAGCTGAAGCATTTAAAACAATATTAGGAAAACAAGTTGTTACAGCAAAGGCCGTAAATGCAAAAAGCATTGAAGTTTGTTTTACTCTTGCCGAAAATTCGCTTACGGAAACAGGAGCAAAAGAATTGTACATACAAATCGTAAATCCACAAAATAATGTAATGGCCGATAAAGGTGCCATGAATTTTGGAGATTCTTCATTAATATATAGTTTAAAGAAAACAGTAAACTATAATAACAAAGTCCTAGATTTATGTGTAAATGTAGAGTCAGATGTTAATGATCAGCCTCTAACTAAAGGCACTTATTTTGTAAGTGTTTTTCATGAAGACAGAAAACTAGGAGACACGCAAGTCATATTAAAATAAATCAACATATATAATTTTCAGAAAACCGCTCTATTTATTGGAGCGGTTTTTTATTTTTGCACCATGGCAGATGATAATCAATTTAAAAAAGTAATCTCTCACGCGAAGGAGTATGGTTACGTATTTCAAAGTAGCGAAATCTATGACGGACTTAGTGCCGTTTATGACTATGCTCAAAACGGCGTAGAACTAAAGAATAACATAAGAGACTATTGGTGGAAGGCAATGGTGCAAATGAATGAAAATATTGTTGGTATAGACACTGCTATTTTCATGCATCCTACCATTTGGAAAGCTTCTGGCCATGTAGATGCATTTAATGATCCTTTAATTGATAATAAGGATTCAAAGAAGCGTTATCGTGCTGATGTTCTTATTGAGGACTATTGTGCTAAAATAGAATCTAAAATCAATAAGGAAGTTTCTAAAGCTGCAAAACGATTCGGCGACGCTTTTAATAAAGAAGAATTCGTTTCAACCAACCCTCGTGTTTTAGGCTATTTCGAAAAAATAAATACCATTTTAACTCGAATGGGAAATTCTTTAGAAAGCGAAGACTTGGCTGACGTTAAGGCTTTAATTGAAGAATTAGAAATTGCTGATCCGTTAACTGGAAGTAAAAATTGGACTGATGTAAAACAGTTCAATCTTATGTTTGGGACCAAACTAGGAGCTTCTGCAGAACATGCAATGGACCTTTATTTACGACCAGAAACTGCTCAAGGTATATTTGTAAACTTTTTGAACGTTCAAAAAACTGGACGTATGAAAATTCCATTTGGTATTGCACAAACTGGAAAAGCATTTAGAAATGAAATTGTAGCACGTCAATTTATTTTTAGAATGCGTGAATTTGAACAAATGGAAATGCAGTTTTTCATTAAGCCAGGAACTCAAAAAGAATGGTACGAGCATTGGAAAGAAACGAGAATGAAATGGCATCTATCCCTTGGAATGGGTGCTGATAATTATCGTTTTCATGACCATGAAAAATTAGCACATTACGCTGATGCTGCTTCTGATATCGAATTCAAATTCCCTTTTGGATTTAAAGAATTAGAAGGCATCCACTCGCGAACAGATTTCGATTTGAAAGCGCATGAAGAGTTTTCAGGTAAAAAATTACAGTATTTTGACCATGAAGAAAACAAAAGTTATACGCCTTATGTGTTGGAAACTTCCATTGGACTAGACCGTATGTTTTTAGCTGTATTTTCTAATGCGTTAACGGAAGAAGCATTAGATAACAACACCACAAGAACTGTTTTGAAGTTACCTGCTGTTTTAGCACCAACAAAAGCTGCAATTCTTCCTTTAGTAAAAAAGGATGGTTTACCAGAAATAGCACGCAAGATTGTTGAAGAGTTAAAATGGGATTTCAATGTTGCTTATGACGAGAAAGATGCAGTAGGAAGACGTTATAGAAGACAAGATGCGAATGGAACACCCTTTTGTATCACTGTTGATCATGACACTAAAACAGACAATACCGTGACGATTAGACATAGAGATACAATGGAGCAACAACGTGTGAAAATTGAAGATTTAAAAGCAATTATAAAGCAAGAAGTTGATGTTAAGAATTGGCTCATGAAAATGTAGCTTGCAACACATATACTAAATAAAAACCCCAAGCAAATGCTTGGGGTTTTTATTTGATAACTCATTGATTAATGATTGTGACCACCTTCTCCATTGTTCAATAACATATAAGTTCCTTTAGTGAGCAACTGTTTACCTTTCAATAGCTCAAGATTTAAAACCTCAACAAATTCTTCAGTTTGATTTCCAATTTCGACTTGCACTTTTTCAAAATGAAATTCTGAATCTGTTTCTTCTTTTAAAACTAGAACAAAATTATGATCGTCTACTTCTATTATTGCATCCTTTGGTAAGGCGGTGCTTTTTAACTCACTCACAATAATTTCGGCTTCTATAAACATTCCAACTATAAAATTGGAAGCTTCGCTATCTACATGCCCATGAACCTTTACACGACGTGTAATTTCGTCGATAGTTGTTCCTACTAAATGCACATCAGCATCAAAAGTTTCATCAGATGCTTCAGGAAGCATAAACAGAATTTTCTGAGCTTTTTTGATTTTTAAAATGTCTTTTTCGAAAACTGACAATTCCAAATGAATATGATCAGTATCCACTATTTCTAATATAACCTCTGAAGGTGAAACAAAAGATCCATTACTCACATTTACTTTAGTAACATATCCATCAATTGAAGCATATAAATTAATTGTTGAAGATATAATACCTTGTTCAACATTAGTAGGATTAATATTCATCATTTGTAATTTTTTATGCAACCCATTATAATGTGCCAAATTACTTTTATAAACACTTTCTGCTTTTAAAAAGTTCTTCTGTGAAGTAATATTCTCATCAAACAAAATCTTCTGCCTATTAAATTCAGATTTAAGATAACTAAGCTGTTCTGACACCTCAAGATAATTTTGTTGAATTTCAACAAACTCAATATTTTCAAGTGTAGCCACCAATTGTCCTTTCTTAACTTCATCACCAATTAGTAAGGGAGCTTTTTTAATAAACCCTCCAATGAAAGATGTTACACTAGATTTATTATGAGGAGGTACATCAATCAGTCCATTAGTTTTCACCGAAACATTAAAATCTTGTTCAGTTAATGATCCCAAGGTCATTTTTTCACCTTCAAATTGTTGTTTAGTAATTACTAATTCATCTGAATTATCTTCTACTTCGACCGTTGTTTCATTCTTTTTTTCTTGATTCCCACAGGCTGTAATTAATAGTAAAAACAGTAATATATATAAGTTTTTCATTTTGATTATTTTATAAAATTAAATGATTGATTGCAATAATTGTTTGATTGTAACTATTTAAATTGTCGAGATACGTGAGTTCGATTTCCTTAGCTGTTTCAATACTTTGTATGTACTGAAAAAAATCAATTTCACCTTCTTTAAAAGTTCGTTCAGCAGTTTTTATAATTTCTTCGGAAAGTGATTTTCCTTGGTTTTCATAATAAATAATAGCCTCATCATACTTTTGAAGCTTTGCCAAAAGCGATTGATGTTCGGCATTTAATCTAACCTTATAATCTTGTTGTTGCTCATCTACAATATCCAGAGCAATATTAGATGCTTTTATTTTAGACCTATTACCACTAAATAATAATGGGATTTTTAACCCAAACTGATACCCTTTAATTGAAGTATTTAAACCACTATTAGAACCTTGAAAATATTCAATACTCAAATCCGGTAACAAGCTTTGTTTCTCCCTTTGATTCAAAGCTTTATAATATGCTTTTGAATCCTCAAAATACATTAGCCCTTTATTATCCGAGGTAGATATGTCTTGCATACTTAACTTTTGAAGTGGTTCGTCACTCGTATTTAACGTATCAACTTGAACTACTTTTTTCAAATTTTCTGTTGCTAGAATGACTTCTTGATGGGCTTGTTTATTTAAAGTTTCTAATTGTTTTTGCTTTGATTCTGCTGTAATCATTTCTAAGTAATTAGTTTCTCCAAGCTCAAATCTTCTTTTTGCTGATTTTGCAAAATTCTGATATAAACTATCTAAAAACTGATAGGTCTTAGCTTTATTTTTCACATAACTCAACCTGTAATAGTTGGCATAAACATCACGTTTCAAATTTAGAAGTTGAATATTATAATTTGTTTCTTGTATTTGATATTGGGCTTTGTTCACTTTTTTATTAGCAAAATAAACTGTTGGAAATTTGAAATCTTGTGAAATTCCAAACACTTTCAAAGGTTCATTATTAATTGCCAAATTACTCTCGTCGTAATTATAGTAAATCGAAGTTTTATCAAAACTAAAAGCACTTCCAATCAACGCATTTGCTTTTTGAGTTTTCAAGGATTTAGCCTTTAAATTTGAGTTGTTTTCAATGGCTAAAGTTATAGTTTCTTCAACGTTCAAAGAAGATTGTTGAGCATTCATCGTAAATGTTAAAAAGACTACAACTACTGTAGCAAGACCTTTTTTACTCATTTTAATTTTAGTTCCATTTTCAAACCAAGCGTATAAAACAGGAAGGACGATTAAAGTAAGAATAGTTGCTGTAACCAATCCTCCAATTACTACCGTTGCCAATGGTCGTTGTACTTCAGCTCCAGCATTGGTGGAAATTGCCATTGGCAAAAACCCTAATGCGGCTGCTGCCGCAGTTAAAATAACTGGTCGTAATCGTTCTTTTGTTCCTCGTTTAATACGTTCTTCAATATCAGATACTCCTTCTTCTTTAAGTTCTTTAAAATGCTCAATCAATACAATCCCGTTTAGAACAGCAATACCAAATAATGCAATAAAACCAACACCTGCAGAAATACTAAATGGTAAATCTCTTATCCATAAAAATAAAACACCTCCAACTGCCGATAATGGAATGGCCGAGTAGACCATTAATGCTTCTTTCACCGATCCAAACGCAAAGTGAAGTAAAATGAAAATTAGCACCAACGCGATTGGAACTGCGATCATAAGTCTTGCTTTTGCGCTTTGTAAGTTTTCAAATTGTCCACCATAAGTTATACTATATCCAACAGGTAATTGAACATTTTTATCAATGATATTTTTTACATCATCCACAACAGATTGCAAATCTCTATTTCTAACATTTATACCAACCACAATTCGTCGTTTAGTATCATCTCTTGAAATTTTTGCTGGCCCCGTTGTGTATTTTATATCTGCTAATTCACTCATTGGGATTTTATTTCCATTAGGTGTATCTACATATAAATTTTGAAGGTTTTCCAAATTTTGACGATGTGCTATATCTAATCGAACCACTAGATCGAAACGTTTTTCACCTTCAAATACGCTGCCAACGGTACCACCAGCAAAACCAGCAGAAATCATATGGTTTAAATCTGATATATTCAAACCATATCGTGCAATTTTACTTCTGTTAAAAGTGACACTCATTTGTGGAAGTCCGTCTACTTTTTCAACTATGACATCAGAAGCGCCATCTACACTCTCTATAAGATCTTTAATTTCATCTGCCTTACTTGCTAAGACTTCTAAGTCTTCACCAAATATTTTGACAGCAACATCTGCTCTTACACCAGTAATTAATTCATTAAAACGCATCTCAATTGGTTGTGTGAATTCCACATCCATCCCAGGAATAACTTGAAGTGCTTCCTTAAATTTGTCTGCTAATTCATCTTTATTAGATGCTGTAGTCCATTCGCTTTTTGGTTTAAGTTTAATAATAACATCACTCTCTTCCATTGACATTGGATCCGTTGGTACTTCCGCCGCACCAATTCGAGTGACGACCTGATCTACTTCCGGAAAATTATCCAGTAATATTTGTTCAATTCTAGTTGTTATTTCTATAGTTTTACTCAAGGATGTTCCTGTTTTTAATACAGGCTGAATTACAAAATCCCCTTCATCTAATGTAGGAACGAATTCTCCTCCCATTCTACTAAATATCCAAATACTACTAGTTAGGAGCACTAAAGAAAGTATCACGACTATTCGCTTATTTAATAAAGCCCAATGAATAATGGGTTCGTACCATTTATTGAGTACTTTCATTATCATAACAGATACATTCTTTTCGCTTTGTTTAATTGGTTTTAAAAATAAAGAAGAAATTACAGGCACATAAGTGAGGCAAAAAATCATGGCTCCAATTAGTGCAAAACTAAATGTTAGTGCCATGGGTTTGAACATTTTTCCCTCTATACCACTCAACGTTAATATTGGAATAAAAACGATTAAAATAATAAGCTGACCAAAGATTGCCGAATTCATCATTTTTGAAGAACTCTTTAAAGTAATTGCATCAATTTCGGCTTGTCTTTTTGTAGGATCTAAGGTTGTGATTTTTTTCGTTTGACTCATTATTCGAAACGCAATAAATTCGACTATAATTACAGCGCCATCGATAATAATTCCGAAATCAATTGCCCCTAAACTCATTAAATTTGCATCAACTCCAAAAATATTCATCAGTGAAATTGCAAATAATAAACTCAATGGAATTATTGAAGCGACTACCAATCCGGAACGTAAATTCCCTAATAATAAAACCACAACAAAAATTACAATTAATGATCCTAATAAGAGATTTTCGATAACAGTAGATGTTGTTTTATTAATTAGCTCACTTCGCTCTAAAAATCCATTAATATAAACGCCTTCAGGTAATGTACTTTGTATTGCGGCTACACGTTCCTTTACAGCATCAATAACTTTTTTAGAATTACCGCCTTTTAGCATCATTACTTGACCTAAGACTTTTTCCCCTTCGCCATTACCAGTTATTGCACCAAAACGTGTAGCACTCCCAAAACCAACAGTTGCAACATCTTTAATTAAAACTGGGCTCCCATTGTTTTTAACTACAATATTATTTATATCTTCTAATGAATTCACTAATCCTTCTCCTCTAATGAAAAATGCTTTATTAGTTTTTTCAATATATCCTCCTCCTGCAACACTGTTATTTTTTTCTAATGCTTCAAATATTTCTGACACTGAAATATTCATTGCATGAAGTTTCGTAGGGTTAATAGCTACTTCATACTGTTTTAAAAATCCACCCCAAGTATTCACTTCAACAACGCCATGAATCCCTGATAATTGGCGCTTTACAATCCAATCTTGAATAGTTCGTAGCTCGGTTGTTGAATACTTGTCCTTATAATCAGGTTTTACGTCTAAAATGTATTGATATATCTCACCCAATCCTGTTGTTATTGGCCCCATTTCGGGAGTGCCAAATCCATCAGGAATTTTTTCAGAGGCAGATTTAATTTTCTCAGCAATGAGTTGCCGTGGCAAATAGGTGCCTAAATCGTCCTCAAATACAATAGTTACTACTGAAAGACCAAATTTTGAAATTGAACGTATTTCTACTACACCAGGTAGATTAGCCATTTCTAATTCTACAGGATAAGTTATAAATTGTTCTACATCCTGCGTTGATAGATTTCTAGATGTAGTAATTACCTGCACTTGATTATTGGTGATATCTGGAACCGCACCTATAGGTATTCTTGTAATAGAAAAAATTCCATAACCAATAACAAATGCTATAAATAAAAGGATAATAAGCTTATTCTTTAAGCTAAATTTTATAATATTCTCTAACATAATTTATTAAATAAAAAATTGTAAGCCGTTAAATTGCAGCTTGTTAATATAATTTTAATCGCTAAAAAATTATGCTAATCTCGGAGGTTGAAAAACCGAAGGTTTTTCGAATAGGGAAGTTGATTCTTTATAAAAGAAATTAAAAGGAATCTCAGTAAAAGTTGTATACTCTAAATTAAATTTAACTACTTGAAAGGTAAATGCAGCATTCGCGTGAACACAGGTTTGATGACTATGCTTGAAAGGTAAATCTTGGTGCTCTTCGTGATCACTTCCATGTTGGAATTTTGAATTGCCATAGTGCTCGCCCAGAAAATCTAAAAATGTGTCGCCATAGGCTTTTTCATGATATTCGGCATGTTCCATTAATACACTTAGCTTTGAAACATCTTCAAAACTAATGTTTAAACTTTGTACAAGTATTAAACTTGAAAATAATATGGCAACAATTTTACTCATATAGTCTACAAATCTACAAAAATTTACTATTACGAAAGCAACCTAAGTTACAAGACGTTAAAAATAGGCCTTTAACTGTATCGTGCCTGTGTGAATGGTTTTAGAGGTTTCGGTTTTTCTTCCAAAGTAATTTAAATTTAAATCTAAAAACTTGGTTAGTTTTTTTTGAGCAAGTAAACTCCATGTAAAATTCTTACCAGACTGAAGACCTTCTAGAATTTGATATGATACAGGCGTATTAGCATTTCCTGTAAATGTATTTTGAAATAAATTGAATTCACCAATTAAAGATAATTTTTGAACATTATTAAAGGTAAAAGACAAACCATAATTATGCTGCTGTAATTTCTCTTTATCCCCAATTACATTATTCTTGGTACTAAATTGGTAGAATATATCAAAACGTGCGTTTTCATTAAATAGATAAGAAAGCTTAGGAAACAAGCGTTGCTCTTCAATACTATAATTTCTTGAACTAAAGTTTTCACTTAAACTTTCATTCGTTTCTATACTGGTCTTTAAATTCATTAGCCAACTTTCCTGGAATTTATGATTAAAATTTAATTGATGGCTTTCTAGTTTGTTTTCCTGAAATCCAATAGATAATACCGTTCTATTGGAATTAGACAAAAACGTATACGATGTTGTATAGCGCTGCTTCCCTCTGTTAAAAAACAAAACATTCCTAAAACTATTATTAAGTGCTAGCTGAGTGGATTCATTTTCTTTAAATGGATTGATGTTAAAAACATTTCCTTCTCGTTTGTTTTTTCTATCAATGAGGAAAGATGTCTGATTATAAAAATGTGCCCAGAATTGTTTGGATTTGGATTCCGATGCTGACCATTGTTGTGGATTGATAGTTAAGGTTTGACTCAATCTATTTTGATGCGTTTTGACAAAAACTTGATTAGGCAATAACACTCTGATGTAACTACCTTCATCTTGAAACTGTGCCAATTCAAACTCGTTAAGTTCTTGTATACCGTTCGTATTATAGTCTATCCAAGTATATCCTCCTTGACCTGGCTCCACTTCTACATAGGTAAAATCTTGCTGCGGCAAGGTGCCAGAATTGGTTTCAAAAATTGTATTCCATTGTACGATTTGCCGAAATAATTTTTGATTAAATGTAAGTCGTGAATTTAAAGATTGCTCTTCTTCAATGGTATTATCTACAGGTTTCAATGTTCTATAATTAACATAGAGTCCCAAATTTGTTTTCGCATTCTGAATTATTTTAGATTTCAAATAATAGGTATTTGAACTATTCACTTTAGCAACTTTATTAAGTCTTAAACTGTCATTTATTCTGTTTTTATATCCCAATTCTACAAATACATTTGTACTATCACCAATTCCATAGAACACTTCATAAGACTTAAATCGTTGGCTTAGATTTGTTAGATTATTTGTTACAAATTCTCGCTGTTCATTATCTTCAATAGCTAGTTTTGCACCAACCCATTGTTTACCAAAACCATAGGTGATGCGATTAAAAGATCTTAAAAACGTTGCTGTTGAAAGACTACTCGTATTATTCAAAATACTTGAGTTTGAAAATATATTGAATTGATTCAAATTTAAATTTGCCAATAAATTATGCCGATTTCCATTAAAATTTTCGGAATAATTGAGATGTTCAAACGTATACGTTGCTATTCCTTTTTTTGGATGTAAATATTCAAATCCTGCAGACAATAAATTTTGATTACCCAATGGTTTCTCTAAATTCCAATCGCGATTAAACTCTGCATAATATAGACGTTCAATACTTTTAAAATCGTCCTGAATAATATCAGCGTCTAGGATAACATTCAAATTCCATAAACTGTCAGATTTAATTATATTCTGCTTCAACTTCAGTTTTGCTGCAAAACCATCATTATTTGAATCATCAATAGACGAAAATAAATTCAAATCATTTTTACTCCCTGTTAGTTCAAAATAAATATCCGTTCGATCTGACGGTTTATAAGTTCCGTTTACAACTGCTACCTGAAGTTTAGTTGGTGCTATTAATTGTACAATTGGTTCGTAATTTCCTTGAGGTATGCTTCCTACTGGAGCAACATATTCATAAATATTACTAACGGCATTACTATTTACTAAAATATAATTCCCTTGATTTTCGCCTACGAGCGTAAATTTGACACTAAATAAATCGTCATCTGGATTATTTGAAAACACGAAAGCCTCAACACCATCGATAAGTTCCTTTTTGTATAAAATTCTGTTTTCATTAAAGGATTCAGCAACATCAGAAGGTGCCACCATTAATGATCTATCATCACCTGCATCTGAAAGAATCTGCTTTTGTTCATTGGATAAATTTTGTTGTAAGGGTTGATTTTTAGCATCTACCTCTGAATAGACAGAAACACCAAGTTTTAATTTATCCGATTGGTATTCTCCACCACCAAATGCTATGAATCTAGAAAAATTACGTTCACTATATTGATAATCGACGGTAATTCGCATCTCAGAAGTAATAGGAAATGTCGAATTGAAAATAATTTCACCAGCGTTATAATCTATAATATAATCGTTGCTTTCTCCGCGTTCAATAGGTAATCCATTGACATAAACCGTTTCACTTCCAGAGACAATGAGCACAAACAATTCATTATTAGGACCACGTAATTTATAGGGCCCTTGATTTCCTTCCTGAGCAGTAAACTGACTTGTTGTGAATTGACCCCTAACCAATGCACCAGAAGCAAACAGATTCGTTTTTGATGTCGAATGGTTCAAATTTGCATTCACAAATAAGCCTTGAACACGCTTATTGAAACTAGCGAAATAACTAGTTTCGTTTACAAGATCTATATCTCCAGCTCTAATGTTCCAATTATCACTGAAGAGTTCAATGAAAACTTGATCAAATTCATCTAGTCGCTGAGAATACCCACTTTCTTGCAATGGAACATTTGCATCTTGAATTGAGGCTCTTAGTGAGACTTTATCGCTTAACTTACCAGAAATCTGTAAATCTAACTCGCTATTTAGCACGGAATTCTGATTATTTCCTAAGGTAACGCCTCGAGAAATACTTCCAGAAGTACTAAGACCATCAAAAGGTGTAAATGTTTTTTCTCGTGTAGATTGATTGATTTTATATAAACGCTGGAGATTGTCTGTATTCTCAACAATAATTTTATCATCCAATTGAAAATATTTTCGAGTAACAAATTCAGGAAATCTCAAATACTCAATAGTAATGGAATCGGTTTGTAGTGGTTCTTTAAAAATCAATAAAGCGTTTGCAAAATCAACAGTATATTTGGAACTATCTACCAACACATTGTTTTTCGTTCTTAGAACAAACTTACTTGGGTTAATGCTTACAGTATCAATTTTAATGGAATCTTTAACTGCGACTTTTTTTGTTTTATAATTGGACGTTTGTTCCTGTGCAGACACACAAAAAGACAAGAAAAACATCATAAGACTAAAAGCAATTTTCATTCAATACCTAAACTTTAAAAGACGGGAATTATTATACGCTCAAATCATTAAAGTATTGCTAAAATAGTGCAATTCAAGCTCAAAATTTAATTTAAAAACGATTTAAAAAAATTGCTAATTGTCTTCACGTCAATTAAATAATGAGAATATTTTCTCTTATTGTGTAGAATATTTTCTATATTTGATTATTGTTTAATTAAAACCATTCATTATGAGAAAATTAATATTAAAGATTTCCATTTGTACTTTTTTAATCATTGGAAATATGTCTTGTTCGCAAGAAGAAGTCACTCAAAACCCTCCATTGCTTGAAAATTTCACTCTTGATTTAAGCAAATCAAAATTAGGTACTCCTCTTATTCTGTTTAAATATGAAAACAAAGATCAACTTATCAACAATATAAATCAATCTTTTATCCAGATTATGAAGGACGCACAAGATATGATCATTAAATCAAATGAAATTAGCGAAGTAGTAACAGAATTACAGTTTTCTAACAACATAGCAGCAATAATACGAGTAACATACTTCGATGAAAATAAAAATGGTATAACCTATAAATTAAATGCCAATACAAATAAATATGAAAGATCACCTTCTTCTCATCTGGCCAAATGCCCTGATGGATATTCACTACTCGCTTCCTGTAGTAATTTTGATGGCACAAAAGAATGCGTTGCATCAGCTGTTGGTCAATTTTTAACAGAAAATATTTCCGGAGTAGGTAATTGCGCTAACATACAAGTAAGTGTAGGCACATTCTCTACTAAAGTTTGTGGTAAAACATGCTGAAAACTTTCACCCCCAAATCATTAAATAACCTTAAAACTAAATAATTAATTATGAAAACAACGTTAAAAAAAATAGTGAAGGGGACACTAGTAATTTTTGCAATTAAGTTAATCCTTATTGGAGTACTATTCATTGGACAGTCCTGCGAGACTGATAATGAAATTCTACATCAAAATGAAGAAGCAAATACTAATTTTATTGAATCTTTAAGACATAGCAAAGAAAAATTGCAAGTCATTTCAGTACGAAATTCAAAAATTAATATAAAAAATAATAGTAGCTATTTAGAACGTGATATGCAAGGTGTCTCTGTTAGTTATTGCCTAAATGAAATCAATGATGACAGTATTACTATTGAAGAATTGGTTGAAGATATTAATAATGTTACGAGCTTTATCCAAGCTAAATCTCAATATGGATTTGGTGATTTGTCTGAATTCAATTCAACTTTAGACGATCCAACAAATTCTGATCAAGCAGAAACTCCAGAATTCAATCCTGAAGACTGTCTTGCCATTTTTAATTTGCCTCTACAACCAATTGTTGATGCAATTGAACCAACAATAGAAGACGCAAAGAATTACCTGAGATCGAAAGGATTAACTGATAATGATATAGAAAACTTATTAGCTGCAGATAGTACAGGCGGTGCAATAGAAGAATATAATTTAGTGCCTACAGTCATGATGTTAATTGCAGAAGAGCAAAATACAAACTCAAATGTTGGAGTAAACTTTCAATCTCTATTTGGTTCATCTGCCTTTGCGTCACAGGTAGGCGAATGTGCTGGTGATGCATTAGGAATTTCTGCCATAGCAGAAGTCATGAGAAGGGGTATTAATACATCAGCAGGTAAAGCGCTACTTAAAAAAGCAATAAGAAAAGTTGCGTCAAGAGCTTTAGGCTGGATTGGAGCAGCAATATTTATATATGAATTTGGAGATTGTATGAATTGGTGGTAAATTTATTGACATGTGGAACATATTTACGATAATTATTTGCGTTATAGCCATTCTATTTAATTCTTATGGCTGGATGAATTATAACAAGACAACGGATAAAGTAACCCGTAAAAAAGAAGGTTGGAACAGTTTTTACATGATTTCTACATTTCTTATAATAGTTGTATTAATTATGAGAATTGAAAAAATGTAATTCAGCTCAATTATAACTTTAATAGAATAAAACATGGAAAACAACATTGATTACCTTGGACCTTTTATTGTGTATTTTTGCTTTTTCATTTCAATATTAGGAATTTATTTAGCAATCCGCTTATACCTGAAAATTATGAAATATTTGTCTCTGAAAATCGACTATTTAAACAAAAAGAATAGTCCGGAATAATACTATTGTATCAACAAAATGTTCAAATGGGATGAGTCGCTAATTTGCTTAACGATTCATCTTTTTTGAAATTATAAAAAATTACTTTAAAAGCGTCTAGCTTTTTCCGTACTTCCCATTACTTTTTTTACATTAGCTGAAATCTAATTTAGCAATGAAAATAATCTCTTATAATGTCAATGGAATTCGGGCAGCCATAAACAAAGGCTTTATCGATTGGTTGAAAGCCGCAGATCCAGACGTGATTTGTCTTCAAGAAATTAAAGCTTTAAAAGAACAGCTCGACCTCACTCTATTTGAAGATGCAGGATACAAGTACAACTATTGGTTTAGTGCTCAAAAAAAAGGTTATAGTGGTGTTGCAATTTTAAGTAAAACAGAACCTAATCATGTTCAATATGGTACTGGAATAGAATCTATGGATTTTGAAGGCCGAAATTTAAGAGCAGATTTCGATGGCGTTTCTGTAATGAGTATGTATTTACCATCTGGAACAAACGATTTACGATTGCAACATAAATTTGATTACATGGCTATGATACATGACTATTTAAATGGCCTAAGAGCAGAAATTCCAAATTTAATTGTTTGTGGAGACTATAACATTTGCCACGAAGAAATGGACATTCATAATCCAAAAATGAAAGGCGTATCAGGTTTTTTACCTATAGAACGGGAGTGGCTAGGTAAATTTATAAATAGTGGTTTTATTGATTCATTCAGGTATTTAAATCCTAATTCGCAGGAATATAGTTGGTGGAGTTACAGAGCCAATGCACGAGCAAATAATAAAGGTTGGCGTTTGGATTATGCAATGGCTAGCCAACCATTACAAGAAAACTTAAAAAGAGCCGTTATACTTTCTGAAGTTGTACATAGTGACCATTGTCCAATTTTACTTGAACTTAAATAATTCATCACATATCAAAACATATAAACCTATGATTAAAAAAATTTCACTAATAGTACTAACTCTAGTTTTATCAACATCTTGTGTTTCTAAAAAAATCTATACTGATTTAGAAGACAAATATGCCGGTTTAAAAAAAGAGAACAGAACCTTATCAAATGATAATAACGATTTACTTAAAGCTAAAAATAGCTTAACTAATGATTTAGCCAAACTTCAATCGGCTTATGATGACGCCATTACCCAACGTAATAAATTGCAAAATGAACTTGAAGCTGCAAGTACTAGTCTTGAGAATTTAAAAGCGTCATACAATGCTTTAGAAAAGAATAGCTCTTCGGCAATTGCTGAAAATTCTAAAAAGAATAGAGAATTATTAGCACAATTAGAAGCTAAAGAACAGGCATTGGCTGCGGAAAACGCACGACTAGAAGCTCTTAAAAAAGAACTTGAAAGTCGCTCTCAACGTGTGGCGGAATTAGAAAGTGTTATAGCGTCAAAAGATGCCGCTATGACAAAACTAAAAGATGCTATTTCAAAAGCGCTTACAAATTTTGAAGGTAAAGGTCTAACTGTAGAACAACGTGATGGTAAGGTTTATGTATCAATGGAAAATAAACTCTTATTCCAATCTGGAAGTTGGGCTGTAGGAACAGATGGCAAACAAGCAGTGAAACAATTGGGAGAAGTCCTTGCAGACAACCCAGACATTGCCATATTAATAGAAGGTCATACTGATGATGTCCCTTATAAAGGTAATGCTCAACTCAGTGGAAACTGGGATTTATCGACAAAACGAGCAACAGCAATTGTCAATATATTACGAGAAAATGAGGCAATAAGTCCAGAAAATCTAACTGCAGCTGGTAGAGGTGAATTTGCACCAATTGCACCAAATGATACTGCCGAGGGCAAAGCCAAAAACAGACGAATAGAGGTGATATTAACACCAAAATTAGACGAAATCTCTAAACTTTTGAATGACTTATAATAGATGAAATATACAACACTACCTCATAGCGATATTAAAGTTAGTAAAATTTGTTTAGGCACGATGACTTGGGGAAATCAGAATACCGAAGACGAGGGTTTTCAACAAATGGATTTGGCATTTGACAGAGGGGTGAATTTTTTTGATACCGCAGAGTTGTATCCAGTACCAGCTACTGCGGAAAAGTATGCAGATACAGAAAGAATTATTGGTAATTGGTTTGAGAAAACAAGCAATAGAGACAAGGTTGTTTTGGCAACAAAAATTGCTGGAAGCGGCGATTATACTGCACATATAAGAACTAACGGATTTAGTAAAGAAGCGCTTATTGATGCTGTTAATCAAAGTCTAAAACGTCTTAAGACGGATTATATTGATTTGTATCAATTGCATTGGCCAGAACGTCAAACTAACACGTTCGGTGTTAGAGATTATAAACATAATCCTAATGATTCATGGCAAGATAACTTTAATGAGATTCTACATACACTTGATGAAATTAAAACATCTGGTAAAATACGTAAAGTGGGAATTTCAAACGAAAAAGCCTGGGGAACAATGCGTTATTTGGAAGAATCAAACGCGCATAATTTACCAAGAATGATTACAATTCAAAATGCATACTCACTTTTAAATAGAGTATTTGAAGGTGATATGTCCGAAATTGCAATTCGAGAAAATATTGGGCTTTTAGCGTATTCTCCAATGGCATTTGGAGTACTTTCTGGGAAATACATTAAAGGTATTGCTGCAGATAATGCACGATTAAAATTATTCCCTAGATTTTCAAGGTATAGTACAATACAATCCACCGAAGCGACTAAGCGGTATTTGAAAATTGCTGAAAATCATAATATGAGTTTGGCACAAATGGCTTTGGCATTTGTTACTCAACAGCCATTCTTAACTAGTAACATAATTGGAGCAACTTCTATTGAACAACTTAAAGAAAATATTGACAGCATTAACATCACTTTGAACAAGGATGTATTAAATGCTATTGAAGATGTTCACAATGAACTACCAAATCCTGCACCTTAATTAATATTTTAAACAAAAAAAAAGCCTCTTCATAAATGAAAAGGCTTTTTAGATATTATTTGATTTTGTTACCATTTTTGTCAAAAAAATGATATTCAAGATATGTGTAAGCATCTCTAGGTAATACTTTTACCCATTTTTTATGTTCTAAAAACCATTTAGAACGTACTGATGGGAAGCCTTTTGTTAGAAAGGCTGCTATAAAAGGATGTGTGTTTAAGGTCACCTTTTTATAGTCTTTCTTGAAAATCCGCTCTATGTCTTGAGTGATTTTCTGCACAATTTTAATTGGTGCTTCAATTTCACTTCCTTGGACTCCGTTAGGGTTTTCTTCTTTAGTTTCAATATTCCTTTCCGGGCGAACGCGTTGTCTAGTAATTTGTATCAGTCCAAACTTACTCGGAGGTAATATTTTATGTTTTGCTTTATCATCTTGCATTTCGTCGCGAAGATGATTATACAGCCTTTTTCGATTCTCTGCATTTCCCATATCAATAAAATCTACGACTATAATTCCTCCCATATCACGTAAACGTAATTGTCGAGCAATTTCTGAAGCAGAAATTAAATTTACTTCTAATGCAGTGTCCTCTTGGTTTTTTGCTTTGTTAGATCTATTTCCACTGTTTACATCAACAACATGAAGGGCCTCTGTGTGTTCAATCACTAAATACGCTCCTTTTGCCATTGATACTGTACGTCCAAACGATGTTTTTATTTGTCTTTCAATCCCGTACTTTTCAAAAATAGGTACAGTATTGGTATACAATTTAACTATGGACTCTTTCTTAGGTGCAATCTCTTGCACATAATCTTTTATTTGAACAAATAAAGCTTCATCATCCACAATGATACTAGAAAATGAATCGTTAAATATGTCTCTTAATATAGAAGAGGCCTTATTCATTTCTCCAAGTACTTTACTTGGAAGATGTGCTTTATTAATTTTTTTACACATTGCTGTCCAACGATTCAGCAAATTCTGTAAATCTCTATCAAGCTCGGCAACTTTCTTGCCTTCAGCTACTGTGCGAACAATAACACCAAATCCCTTAGGAGTAATGCTCTTTACCAATCGCTTTAATCGATCTTTTTCTTCTTTCGATTCAATCTTTTGTGAAATTGAAATTCGATTAGAAAATGGTACTAGAACAATATATCGTCCTGCAATAGACAACTCCGAACTAATTCGAGGTCCTTTTGTAGAAATTGGTTCTTTTACTATTTGCACTAAAGTTGATTGATTAGATTTTAAAGCATTAGCAATGCTCCCATCTTTATCAATATCTTTTTCAAATTGGAAATTTTTAAATAAAAAATCTGTGTGTTTCCCTGTGCTTACACGCTTTACGAATTTTAAAAGAGAAGGTAATTGAGGTCCTAAATCATGATAATGCAAAAATGCATCTTTTTCATAACCAACATTAACAAATGCGGCATTTAGACCTGGAACAGCTTTTCTGATTTTGGCGATAAACACATCACCAACAGAAAAATTGTTATCATCTTCATCTTTGTGCAATTCAATAAGTCTTCCATCTTTTAATAAGGCAAAATCAACAACATCAGAACTCGATCGAATAATCAATTCTTTATCCATATTGTAAATTTATATCCATTCGCTATGCGCAAACAGATGGATTATACTTTATAATTTGACACAGGATGTCAATCCCAGTAAACTCATGAATTACGAAGGTAATACGTAATATATCATGAATTAAATATCAAAGAACGTTACTTTAAAAAATTGAAAAAGTAGTTAAAAACTACTTTTTCAATTTATTTCTTTTTGTGACGATTAGCGCGTCTTCTTTTCTTACGCTTGTGTGTCGCTACCTTGTGTCTTTTTCTTTTTTTACCACTTGGCATAATAAATGATGTTTTTTTAAATTAATATTATTTTAATGCGTTATGCAACTTCTACGTTAGTTTTCACTCCTTCAACAAATACTTTTGCAGGTTTAAATGCAGGAATATTATGTGCAGGTATTTTGATTGTAGTGTTCTTAGAAATATTTCTACCAGTTTTTTCAGCTCTAGTTTTGATAATAAAACTTCCAAAACCTCTTAAATATACATTATCACCACCTTCTAAAGATGTTTTCACTTCTTCCATGAATGTTTCAACCGTGGCTTGAACATCTCCTTTTTCAATTCCTAATTTATCAGAAATTTTAGCTACTATATCAGCTTTTGTCATTGTTATTAATTTTAGGGTTATCTATTAATTATAAGGGATGCAAATATAAGGATTTTAATTTCAATATTTCAAGCGTAATTAATTAAAATTTAATGGTATAAAGAATTATTTTTGTGCAGATTTAAAGATAAAGATGAATTTTAGTAAAATTTTAACATGCTGGTATTCAGCAAATAAGCGCGAACTACCATGGAGAAATACGAGAAATCCATATTACATATGGTTATCCGAAATTATTCTACAACAAACTCAAATCAAACAAGGACTACCTTATTACGATGCTTTTGTCGTTAAATTCCCTACTGTTTTTGATCTAGCAAACGCAAATGAACAAGATGTTTTAAAACTTTGGCAAGGCTTGGGTTATTACTCTCGAGCACGCAATTTGCATTATACTGCAAAATATATTGCAATTGAATTAAATGGTGTTTTTCCAAATAATTACACCGATTTGTTAAAACTTAAAGGTGTTGGCGATTATACTGCTAGTGCCATTGCATCTATATGCTTTGATGAAGTATCAGCCGTTGTAGATGGTAATGTATATAGAATACTCTCAAGATATTTTGGAATTCACACGCCTATTAACTCAACTCAAGGCATAAAAGAATTTAAGGAACTGGCAAGTAAGTTAATTTGCACAGAGAATCCGGCTGAGCATAATCAAGCCATAATGGAGTTTGGAGCACGTCAATGCAAACCCCAAAATCCTGATTGCTCCATTTGTCCTTTAAATAATAGTTGTGCCGCTCTACGAGATAACCTCATCTCAACTTTACCTGTCAAACTTAAAAAGACTAAAATTTCGAAAAAGCACATTAACTTTTTAGTTGTCCTTTGTGAGGATCATAAAGTTCTATTTGAAAAACGGACCAAAAAAGGGATTTGGCAAAATCTATATCAATTCCCATTAATAGAGACAGACACCGATTTAGAAGCGAAACATTTTGAAAGTAATCCTCATATAAAAGATTTTTTTAGAGAGACCCATTTTAATTTTAGCTTGTATAATGATAAACCATTGATACATAAATTATCTCATCAACATTTGTATACTAAATTCTGGATAATAACCTCTGACTCTACATGGAACGAAAGCATCTCGATTTCTGATATTACTAACTTTCCAACACCAATATTAATAAGTAATTTTATTGACACGTTTGATTTTCAATTATAATACTCACAAATTTTTATTACTTTTAAGAAAGTCAATGCAAAAAGATTAATTTTGCTAAAAATAGAATTATATTATGTCAGGAACCTTAAATAAAGTGATGCTTATTGGGCATTTAGGAGATGAAGTTAAGATGCATTATTTTGAAGGCGGAAACTGTATTGGCCGCTTCCCTTTAGCAACAAATGAATCTTACACGAATAAGCAAACTAATGAACGCGTTACGACAACTGAATGGCATAACATTGTTGTTCGTAATAAAGCAGCAGAAATTTGTGAAAAATATCTAAATAAAGGAGATAAAATTTACGTAGAAGGTAGAATTAAGACTAGAAAATGGCAAGACGATAAAGGGATGGATAGATTCTCAACTGAAATTCATTGTACAGACTTTACGTTCTTAACAACAAAAAATGAATCTCAAAATAACACACCTTCACAGGCTAATCCACAACAAGCAGCTAAAAGCAGTGTTGATGATTCATCAAAAGAAGACACTGATGATCTTCCATTTTAAGCGTTTAATTTAAAAAGACTGTATTGGATCCTGATCCCACGAGTTTAATTATATCGATATTATCCAGTAATGTTTCATTAATTTCCGGGATCATTTTGCTTATTATCTTATTAATATGTTCCGCACTTATTTCTGGAGCCGAAGTAGCATTATTTTCATTGACAAGATCAGATTTAGATAAAGGTAACATAGAAAAACCAAATGCTTTTAAGTTACTTTCTAATCTTTTAGAACGTCCAAAGAAACTTTTAGCCACCATATTAGTGGCGAATAATTTTATCAATATAGGCATTGTAATTCTGTTTGCTTACTTGGGCGAATCCTTATTTAAGACTATTGAAACCTCCTGGCTGAGGTTTCTAATTGAAGTTGTGGTAGTTACTTTTCTAATATTACTAATTGGAGAAATTATTCCAAAAGTTTATGCAAGTCGAAATCGGGTTAAGTTTTCCGTTTTCATGTCCAAACCTTTACGCGTTTTAGACATCATGATTACACCTTTAAGTATACCGATGCAGAATTTGACATTAATGATTCATGATAAATTAGGAAAGCAAAAATCTAATATTAGTGTAGATCAATTGTCCCAAGCTCTGGAATTAGCGAGTGAAAGTGATACCACTACAGAAGAACATAAAATTTTACAAGGCATTGTATCGTTTGGAAATACAGACACGAAACAAGTCATGCGCCCAAGAATTGATATTTTCGCTTTAAATATGAATCAAAAATATTCAGAGATTCTTCCTGAAATCATTAAGCATGGTTATTCTAGAATCCCAGTTTATGAAGATAGCGTTGATTCTGTGATTGGTATTTTATATGTCAAAGATTTATTACCATATATCGATAGAAATCAATTTGATTGGATTACACTTTTAAGAGCACCTTTTTTTGTGCCAGAAAACAAAAAGCTCGATGATTTGATGGTAGAATTTCAAAATAAAAAAGTGCACCTAGCAGTTGTTGTTGATGAATATGGAGGAACTTCAGGATTAGTATCTTTAGAAGATGTTATTGAAGAAATTGTAGGAGAAATTAGTGATGAATTTGACGATGACGATGTGATTTTCACTAAGATTGATGACAATAATTATACCTTTGAAGGCAAAACGACCTTAAAAGATTTTTATAAGATTATTGAGTTAGAAGATGATTCAGTTTTCGAAGATCATAAAGGGGAAGCTGAAACTATTGCAGGATTCGTTTTAGAGTTATCTGGAGTTTTTCCAAAACGAGGCAGTAAAATAAATTTTAAAAAATACGTTTTCACAATAGAGGCTTTAGACAAAAAAAGAATTAAGCATATTAAGTTTACCATATTAAATTAATGAAAAAACTACTTCTCTTACTCGTTTCTGGTCTTTGTTTCACTTGTGCGAACGATCCAATACCAAAACCTAAGGCGCATTTACGTTTGGAGTATCCAGTAGCAAACTATAAGACTATTGAAATCGATCTTCCGTTTAAATTCAATAAAAATAATCTTGCTGACAGAATCAAGAATGTCAAGGTTGATTTAAATTCTGAAACTTATGGCTTTAACATTAACTACCCAACCTTAAAAGGAACCTTGTATCTGACTTATAAAAGAGTGAATGAAACCAATTTATCTTCACTTCTTAGAGATGCTCAAAACATTACTCAAAAACATGTGACTAAAGCTGATGCGATTTCAGAGCAAGTTTTTATTGATAAAAAAAGACGTGTCTTTGGCAACTTTTACGAAGTAGGTGGCAATTCTGCTTCTCAGGCACAATTTTATGTTACCGATAGCATAAATCATTTTTTGAATGGATCACTCTATTTTTTCACTAAACCCAATTATGATTCTATATATCCTGCAGCTGAATATCTAAAAAATGATATTAAGCAAATAATGGAAAGCATAGAATGGAAAGAATAACCACCTGTTAAAACGTGAAAAAGCCTATCAAAATTGATAGGCTTTTTTTATAGATAATATATGATTAAAATTTAATCATCTTCGGTTTGCAATCTCCATTCACCCGTATCTACATCTTTAATAAGTGCAAATTCTTCGGTTGAATCGCCTGGAGCCCATGTATCAAATGTAACAACATATTTTTGCTCTGCTGCAGCACCTGGATCCAAATTATTTAATACAATACCCAAAGCAACAACCATCATTTCGTCAGTCCAGTTTGAGCTTCCTCCATCTCTACTAAAGTTTCCATAGTTACCTAAGTTACCTGCAGCCGTCTCAAATCCTGGTTCTGTAAGTAAGGCTGCTGCCACTGAACTATAATCTGATCCAGCCAAAGTATATCTAATCGTATTGTCAGGAACCCAAGTACTACCATCATGACCAAATTGCAAGGTTGTTGCGATAGTTGATTCATGACCTTCCCATGAACCATCAATTACAGTATAGCGGTCCCCTCTAATTTGAGCTCCACTAGAACTTGAGAAATAATCATAAACTACAATTAACTCGTCCTCTTCTAGACCATAAGCAAATGGCTCTGTTAACGATAAGAATGTCGACAAATAATCTCCTGGAGGCGTTGAGCTACCAAAATTATTATATTGACCAGGTTGACCTGAACCTTCACCCATTGAATCAAAATCAGCAGAGCTTACAAAATATACGCCATCAACGGCTTCCCATTCTCCGCCATCATAAGCATAATGTGTTCCTTTAGAATTTGTATCTCCTGTAACGCCTGTAGTTTTAATTGCTAAACTTTCAATTCTCCATCTTCCCGCATCTCCTTCATCAATACCTGGAGTAGCTGGATCATCACCTATAGAAGTGTATTTAAAAGCAATATTAATAATTTCGCCATCATAAGCTGAAAAATCATAATCTTCTGATGTTTCCATATCACTCGTCGCTGGATTAGCTAGTGTAATTTCATCCCAAGTCGCTGTTAAAACATCTCCAGAATAATCAGTAGAAACCATTATTTTAAGTAAAGATGGATCATTTGCGAAATCAAGTTCTTGTGTGATTTGGAATTTAAGATCACTTTCCCCTGAAAAATCAAGTGAAGGAGATACTAACCACTCAACATTTGAGAATTGATCACCAAAATAACCATTTCCTCGAACATTATCAATTTCAGAAGTCCAAACTTCATCATCACCAGATTCTTCAACAGAAGTCCATCCTTCGAAACTTCCAGCAAAGTTATAATTCACTAAATCTGCTAAACCAACTATTGGGTCTTCAAAATACTGTTTGTATTTAGCCAATACGATATCACCATCGGTTGGATCAGCTATTGCCATATCTAAAACACCTGGTATATGATCATCTGATTCAACATTTGGGTAAAATCCGAATGCATCACTTCCTGTAGAGGCATAATCTGCATTAGACAATTGATAAACATCTGCACCTGAGTAATCGCTTACACCTTCTGCATTGCCGATGTATAAATCATATCCAACTAAAACCGATGAACCTTCACCCCAATGAGAGTACTTTTCTGCTAAAAATGCAGGCAGTAAATTATGTGGTGTATCTCCAGTAGGATCTTCAAAAATGCTAAAACTGTCAAAATCCAAACCTAAACCTCCATCTTCGACGTCCTCAGTATAATCATCACTTACTAGTGTATATTCAGTAGAGCCTACTACAGGGTTTTCAACTGCATCAACTACATTGTTGATGTCTTCTAAGGGATTACAACCAACAAAGATTGTTCCCATAATCATTAATAAATAAATTATTCTTTTCATTTTCATAATTTTTTAAAATTTAACTTTTAATCCAACACTATATGTTCTTCCCGCACCATAATATACTAGGGCAGTATCAGAAGTTCCATCTACGTCATTAGCATCTGAAATATACTCAGTATCAAATAAATTATTGATTTTAGCATTTAAAATTGCTTCAAATGGACCCATATCAAACACATGATTTGCACCGACATCAAATAAACCAAATTCAGGAGCCTCCCATGTATCTGGAAGATCATCTGTACCTCTATTAGTAACTTGATATGAAGCATACATATCACCGGCATAATTATAATCTATGTAAAGACTAGATTGCTTAGCAAATTTATAACTTGTTCCTAATGCAAACGTTGTTTGTGCAGCATCACCAACTTTTAAATCTTTGGCAAATACTTCAACCTCACCTACGGCAGTTCCAGAATCGTCTCTAATAGTTGCAGATACATCACTTTTCCATTGCCAGTCACCTAAAGACGCCATTCCTGTAACAGTTATTCTATCTGTTAATTTATATCTAAAATCAACTTCTATCCCTTGATGTAAAGCATCCATACCTAGTAAGTTGTAAAAAACTCTATCATCACTTGATGATTGTCCTGGAAGCGAGCCATTTACAGCCTTATCTAACCAGCTTGTCATGTAAAGGTTAACATTAGCAGAAAATTTATCACTTCTATATCCGTAACCCAGCTCAGCACTAAATACTTTTTCATTTTCTGCGTCTTCATTAGCTACTATTCCATCTTCATCTTGGAATACCGTATCTAAGAATGGTGCTTTTGAAAAATACCCCACATTAACAAATACATTATTATTCACATCTAGATTATAGTTCCCACCACCTTTAATACCGAAACCTACAAAATTCACCGCATCAGACTTTCTAGTACCAACAAGTTCACTATTCATAAACTCTTCCTGCTTATATGAACTGTTCGAAACATCAGCAGCCATAAATAAGTTTAAAGATTCATTAACTTGGTATTCAGCCTGACCAAAAAGACCATATCTTACATTAATTCCATCATAATCTTTATTATAACGATCGCCTACTCTTAAGGGCTTACCAAAAGCGAAAGTATCCGTTTCATTATCTAAGTAAAATTGACCTCCTAATAAATCATCTACCTGATACCAGTGATGGCCAATATAAGAACGTGCGTCTAAGCCTCCAGAAATAGTTAAATTATCATTAATTCTATTTTTATAAGTAGATAAAATTCCATACCATTCATGTGAATTTCTAGAAGAAGAAATAACATCTGTAGAACCTGCAGCTCCATTAGCAATATTTTCTTCAACAATTGTATCAAAATCTATGGGTTGTAATCCTGCACTACCTATTCTATAAGCATCTGATCCAATTTTAGATCCTTCATCTCTACGACTACCTCCTGATCCAAATGATGCATATACAGCCGTAGATAACACAGACTTATCATTTATTTCCCAGAAATGATTTAATGAGATTTGAGGTTTGTGATAAAAGTTATAGGCTGAACTTAAGACTTCACCATCTTTATAACCCCAATCTTTATTGGCCTTTTGTGGTCCAGAATCAGTATCTCTTAATTCTGCAATTGTAGAACGGTTAAAACGTTGTCCGTGTGTTTGCTGTGCTCCAAACGCTGTAAATGTTAGCCTATGCTTTTCATTTAATTGTTGCGATAAACTTACAAAGTAATTGTATCCTGAAAATTCTCCTCCATCAATATAACCATCACCAGATATTTTTGAAGCAGAAACGGTAGCTGCAAATCCTTTTTCTGATAATCCTGTAGAATACGTCATACCATATTTAAAATAGCCATCATTCGCAATTCCGGTGAAAATATTTCCTCCTTCTTCTGCATCCGTACTTTTTGTAATGATATTTATAGTTCCACCTATAGAAGGCACTGCAACTTTAGAAGCTCCAAGACCTCTTTGAACCTGCATTGAAGATGTTACATCACCAAGACCAGCCCAGTTAGACCAATACACCACACCATTTTCCATATCGTTTACAGGAACTCCATTAATCATTACCGCAATGTTTTCAGAACTAAAACCTCTCAGGTTAATTCTACCATCACCATATCCTCCACCTGATCTGGTAGCATAAACTCCAGGCGTAGATTTTAAGATTTCTGGAAATTCCTGAGTACTTAGTTTTAATGCGATGTCTGCTGCTTTAATAGTTGATACAGCAACAGGTGTTTTTCTGTCTACTGCAACTGAAGCAATAATTTGAATTTCTTGAAGTCCAATATCACTTGATTGAAGTGTAATGACTCCTAAGTCTTGATCTCCAGAAAAGGCAATTGTAATCGATGTATATCCTACATAAGATATAACGAGTTCTCCAGAAGAAGCTTCTGTAGTTAACGTAAAATTTCCATCAAAATCGGTGTTCACACCGTTTGTTGTTCCTTTTTCTACTACGTTAGCTCCTGGCAGTGGTGCATTCATGTCTGAACCCATCACAACTCCTTTTACTGTGCTTTGTGAAAAAGCCACTGTAGCAAATAACATCACCACAGTTGTAAATAAAAATTGATTGATTTTTTTCATATAAATTGATTAAATTAATTTTAGTTCGACAAAATTAGTTGAAAATTATAAAAGCGTATTAACTTAGCATTAACAATTTTTTGCCAAGGTTGAAGATAGTAAAATTTATATATATTTAATGGATTTCAACTACGAAAGCTATAAACAGACTTTTCAACAGATAGTTATCGTGATTGTTTGTAATGATGAAGTAACGCAGATGTAGAAGAATCATGCTCATAGTTAGCATTAGCGCTCACCTCCTCTAAGGTGCTGTTTGCTAATTGCTTACCAAGCTCAACACCAAACTGATCAAAGCTAAAAATATTCCAAACTACACCTTGAACAAATATCTTATGTTCATATAATGCAATTAATTTTCCTAAACTTTCTGGTGAAAGCTGATTGATCAAAATTGTTGTCGTTGGATTATTTCCACTGAAGATCATATAGTTTATTAGGTTTTCACCTTTTCCTTCACGTACAACCTGATCCCTAGACTTTCCATGAAGTAATGCTTCTGTTTGAGCGAAAAAATTAGACATTAATTTATCATGATGCTCTTTATTACCATGTAAAGACTTGGAAAATCCAATAAACTCTGCAGGTATTAGCTTTGTCCCTTGATGTATGAGTTGAAAGAATGCATGTTGCGAATTTGTACCAGGTTCTCCCCAAACAATTGTACCCGTTTGATACGCTATTGGATCTCCATTTCTATCAATACTTTTTCCATTACTTTCCATTGTTGCCTGTTGCAAAAAGGTAGCGAACTGATTTAAATATTGCGAATACGGAATTACTACTTCGGTTTCAGATTTAAAGAAATTATTGTACCAAACACTTAAAAGTGCTGTTATAACAGGCATGTTATTATGAAAGGCCTCATCTTTAAAATGCAAATCCATTTCATGAGCTCCTTCCAAAAGTCGTTCAAAATTATCATGTCCAACAGAAAGACTTATTGACAATCCAACTGCGCTCCACAGTGAGAATCGTCCGCCTACCCAATTCCACATTGGAAAAACATTCTCTTCATGAATTCCGAAGCTTTTAGCTTTTTCAAGATTTGTTGACACTGCCACAAAATGTTTTGGGATGGCTTCTACGTCACTCGTATTTAAAAACCACGCTCTAATGGTATTCGCATTTGACATGGTTTCTTGAGTCGTAAATGTTTTAGAAACAATAACAAATAAGGTGGTTTCTGGGTTTAGTTTTTTTATAATCTCATGTAAATGATCGCCATCAACATTACTAATAAAATGCGTGTTTAAGTGGTTTTTATAATAAGACAATGCCTCTACTACCATAGAAGGTCCTAAATCTGATCCACCAATACCAATGTTCACAATATCAGTGAAAACCTTATTAGAATACCCTCTTAAATTACCACTTTCAACACTTTGACTAAAGACTTCTATTTTTTTCTTTACCTCATGAATTTCTGGAATAACATTTTTCCCCTCAACGTATACCTGGCTGTCTTTTGGAGCTCTTAATGCAGTATGCAAAACTGCCCTATTTTCGGTTTCATTAATGTTATCGCCATCAAAATATTTTGAAATAGCATCTTTTAGGTCGACTTCTTCAGCCAACTCTAATAGCAATTCAATAGTTTCATTTGTGATTCTATGTTTCGAATAATCTACATAAAAATCTTCCCATTTAATTGACAATTCCTCAGCCCTATTTGGGTTTTGAGCAAAACTATCCTTCATGTGAACATCCTTAATTAAATTAAAATGTTCCGCTAGCTTTTTCCAAGCTTTTGTTGTAACAGGATTAGTTTTTTTTAATGGCATTATTACAAGATTATATTATCTGAAGGGTCATCTTGGATAACTTCTGGTTCAGGAAATTCGATGGCATCTAAACGTTCTTTAATAGGCTTAATAAATTCTAAATAGGCTGCTTTTAAACTATCCGAAATTGGCTCAGCCTCTGGTAATTTTTGTCTGAAAGGATCTACTTGTACCCCATTTTTCCAGAACCGATAACAGACATGTGGACCACCTGTATTTCCAGTCATGCCTACCCAACCAATAACATCTCCTTGTTTCACATATTGGCCCTTCTTAACATTTCTGTTTTTCATATGAAGATACTGAGTACTATAGGTCGCGTTATGTCTAATTTTGACATATTTTCCGTTTCCTCCTTTACGTCTAGATTCTACAACAGTTCCGTTAGCGGTTGCTAAAATTGGAGTCCCTACACGTGCAGCAAAATCAGTTCCCTTATGTGGTCTTAATTTATAACCATAATATTTAATACGACGATTTAAATTATAACGTGAGGAAATTCGACTAAACTGAACAGGTGCTTTTAAAAATGCGCGTCTTAAATTTTTTGCCTTATCATTAAAATAATCTTTTATCCCTTTAACCGAATCGGTTTCAAATTCAAAAGCATAAAACGGCACCTTATTGTGTTCAAAATAGACTGCCTTTATATCATGCACTCCAGTATAAATGGAGTCATCAATATACTTGTCAGTATAAATCACTTTAAAACGATCACCTTCCTGTAGTCTTCTAAAATCGATAGTCCAAGCATAAATCTCATCAGCCATTTTATAGGCGAGCCTTGGACTCAAGCCTTTTTCTTCCATGAGCATAGAAATTCCACTCCCTTTTGGAATAACTCCAGTGGCAACTTTCTCTACATATTTAATTGGCTTTCTACTTGTATAGGCATGCACAGAATCTTGAAAATTAATAACCACATAATCTTCAAGAGTGGGTTGATAAATAAAACACTTTGGTTGTTCCAAACTATCCTTAGAACATAAGAGCGTGTACGGTTTCCCAATTTGCAGATTTCTAATATCAAAGGAATCTTTTGCCTTCTCCGCAATTTGGAATATTTTAGGATATCCAATCTTATTTCGCTCTAATATTTCACCGAAGCTATCTCCCTTTTTAATGGTATCTCTTTTAACCACATAATCATTCAGATTAAAGCCAAATTCACTTTCTTGAACAGGTTCTTCGGTAATATTTTGTATTTGAAGATCATTCGTTTTATCAGTATCATTCTTACATGATAAAATACTAATACATACAAAAATCGCTATTAATAATTTTTTGGATTGCATTAAATTGGTTTGGTTATAAGTTATACATTTTGTCCCCAGTTTTCTAATTCTTCTTTAGACCAAAGTTCTGGGAAGAAAATTCGGCGTTGGTATTTAGGATGCATGTATTTTTTCCAATCGCTACCTCCGGTTGCTTCACCATCACCTGTACCACTTTCTATATAGTGTCTTGCTGCATTATAGTGCGCCATAACCCAAGTTATATTTACCGTATAATCGTAATGTCTCATTGCTTTGATTAAATTTTCGTCTTTTTGATCTTCCGCTGGTAATTCTTTAAAACGGGACCACAAATTTTTAGTATTATAGGTTTGCATAAACCTAATGAAGTCTCCTTTATAACGTTTTTCAAAATTCACTAAAAGGGTTGATTTCTTCCCTGTATTATAATCCTTACCTGCAGCCTGCCAATATAAATGTTCAAAGGCATGCTCAAAAGGTGTGTCTCGATCTATAGTAGCTCTAAATCGAAAATCGATTAAATTAATAAGTTCTGTTGATGCAAATTCAATCATTCTATATTGTGCGCTTTGAAATCCACTAGCAGGTGTTAGTGTATGTCTGAACTTCATGTATTGCTCCACAGCCATACCTTCTCTCATAATATCGAAAGATGTTGTGAGCATATCAAAATAACGACTGATTCGCATTAATTTATTTTCAAAATAGACAGCATCTAATTTTTCATTTTCAGCCACTTGTTGAATTTCCCATAGAATCATTTTAAAAATCAACTCATTAATTTGATGATAGGCTATAAATACCATTTCATCAGGTAAAGTTGTGCGTTGAATTTGAAGATTCAATAAGGCATCTGTTTGAATATAGTCCCAATACGTAATGGGTTTACTGTAAAGCAAACCTTCTAAATGTGTATGCGTGTCTTGGTCTATTGCTTTATACTTCTGCTGAAGTTCTTTTAGAATTGGGTCAAAATTTTCTTGGTTGGACATAGTTATATTATTCAAATTGTATCTCAAACGAATGTTTTAAGCCTTTAAACGCAACAAGATCTGCACGTAATGAGCCAACAGCTAAATCTGCCTTAATTTTAAGTGGAATTTTATTATCATCCGCACTTACCCATAACGTTAAACTTTCTTGTTCTTTAAAAACACGACCTGCCATAACATAAGGTCTAAATTTAAGCGTCTTAACTTTTCCGAATTTAGTCTCAATGGTTTCTCTTCCTAAAAATTTAAGTTTGAAAATATAATTCTCGGCATCAAAGAACATATTAAGAGACACTACATCGTTTACTTTTATTTCGTCAGTATCATAGTTGTTACGAAGATAATAAAATGCAGATACCATATCTTGCACATCTTGTTCAGTTGCGACTACTTTCTGAGTTTTCTTCTTTTTATTTTCTATTAAAGCTTCCTTATTTGTATGATCAAACGCAATTTCTATATCTTTTGTATGTCCACCCTCATCAATTTTTCTGATAAACCTATATGGCATTCCAGTTGTTTTATCAAAATAGCTTTCATACCTATCTTTCACCTTAAAAAACCACTTAATAGCTCCAGTGGTCCAACCCTTGCCAACAACATGATACACTTGCTTTCCATCTAATGCTGTTTCTTTAACAGATAATGTTGCATTCCCCGCTTTCAAAAAGCCGCTATAACTCATTTTAAATTTAAACCATTCTCCATCTTGAAAAGCTGATTTCTCTTGAGTAAATGCGACTTGAATACACAAAAGTGCAATTATTATTAGTACTGTTTTTTTCATAATCAATAAGCATTGCAAATGTAACTTTTAAATGTACATTTTATTGTTTGTTTAACTAATTTGCAATTACTATTCCAAAAATATCAAAACAAAAAAACTCCATCTAACTTTGATGGAGTTTTTTTTGGTAATTATTTCAATACATAGGTATTATAATGTACCTCTTTTTTCTTGTTCTCTTTCAATAGATTCAAATAAGGCCTTAAAATTCCCTGCTCCAAAACCTCTCGCTCCCATACGCTGAATGATTTCAAAAAACAACGTTGGCCGATCTTCAAGGGGCTTGGTAAATATCTGTAATAAATAGCCTTCTTCATCGGCATCTATCATTATAGATAATTTTTGAAGCTCTCCAATATCTTCTTTCATCATATCTCGATGTTCTCCTAATCGATTAGGAATGTCATCATAATATGCCTGCGGTGGTGGCGGTAGAAACTCAATCCCTCTCGCTTTAAGTTGTGAAACAGTTTCAATAATATCATCTGTTGCTACTGCTATATGCTGAACCCCAGAATCTTCATAAAAATCTAAATATTCTTCTATTTGTGATTTTTTAGCGGCTTTCGCTGGTTCGTTAATAGGAAACTTAATTCTACCATTTCCATTACTCATTACTTTACTCATTAAAGCTGAATATTCTGTATGAATTTGTTTGTCATCAAATGATAAGAAATTAACAAATCCCATAACATCTTCATACCATTTCACCCAAGTATTCATTTGTCCCCAGCCAACATTACCAACCATATGATCAATATATTTCAATCCAACAGGAGTAGGGTTATAATCTGATTTCCATTCTACAAAGCCAGGCATAAATGCACCATTGTAATTTTTACGTTCAACGAACATGTGTACTGTTTCTCCATAGGTATAGATACCAGCACGAATGACCTCACCAAATTCATCAGTTTCTACAGTAGGCTCCATATATGATTTTGCGCCTCTTGAAGTTGTTTCTTCATATGATTTACGCGCATCATCTACCCATAATGCAATAACTTTCACGCCATCGCCATGTTTTACAATATGATCATTTAACAGTGATTTACTATTTAAAGGCGTCGTTAACACTAATCGTATTTTATCTTGTTTCAATACATAACTCACTTCATCTCTCGATCCCGTCTCTAAGCCTTTATAGGCATATGATTGAAAACCGAAAGCCGTTTTATAAAAGTGAGCCGCTTGTTTTGCATTACCTACATAGAATTCTACATAATCTGTTCCAAGAAGGGGCAGAAAATCTTGCGCTCCTTCGAATATTTTTTCTAAACCGTAGTTTACACTTTTTACTTCTTTACCCATAATATTTGTTTTTAGCCCTGATTACTTCATTTCACTTTTATTTCTATTTGTACTCAGTGAGTACTTCGTAATTGTGGCATTTGTTGAAGCTCATTTAAACTTCATCTCGACTCCGCTCGATGTGACCGTTTAAATAGCGACTGCCAAAAGCAGGAAATAGCTACTAATTTTAATTATTCTAACCAAGATTTGTAATAGTCTTCATCAGCAATTTTTAATGCTTCTTCTGTAACTTTTAGGGGCTTAAAAGTATCTACCATAACGGCTAGTTCATCTGTCTTTACTTTCCCAATACTTCGTTCTGCTGCTCCAGGATGTGGACCGTGAGGTATCCCGGTTGGATGCAACGAAATATGACCAGCATCAATATCATTTCGGCTCATAAAATCACCATCCACATAATACAGCACCTCATCACTATCGATATTACTATGATTGTATGGTGCGGGAATAGCATCGGGATGATAATCGTATAATCTCGGTACAAAACTACAGATAACAAAAGCATCCGTTTCGAACGTCTGATGCACTGGAGGTGGCTGATGTACACGTCCAGTAATTGGTTCGAAATCATGAATTGAGAATGCATATGGGTAATTATACCCGTCGTAACCAACTACATCAAAAGGATGAGACGCATAAACCATATCAAAAATCTCATCTTGCTTTTTTACTTTAATAAGAAAATCACCAGACTCATTGTATGTTTCTAATTCTTGAGGTTGACGGATATCTCGCTCGCAAAATGGTGAATGTTCTAATAATTGTCCAAACCAATTTCTATATCGTTTCGGCGTATAAATTGGCCGATACGATTCGACAATAAATAATCGGTTGTCTTCCGTATCAAAATCCAATTTATAAATAATCCCTCTAGGAACGAGCAAGTAATCTCCATATTTAAAATCGAGGTTACCAAGCATTGTTCTCAGCTTACCTGTTCCTTTATGAATAAAAATTAATTCATCGGCATCGGCATTTTTATAAAAATAATCTTTAGTCGAATGTTTTGGTGCAGATAGAATAATATTACAATCACTATTCGTCAAAACAACTTTCCTGCTTTCTAAATAATCATTTTCAGGAGGTACCTGAAATCCTTTGAGTCGATATGATTTAATATTATTTGCATTGGCAATTTTAGGCGCTATGCTATATTGACCTTTTATTTCTTTGACCTGTGTAGGTCTTTGTTCGTGATATGAATTTGTAGACATACCGTCAAAACCAATGGTTCCAAATAGTTGTTCGTAGTACAAACTTCCATCGGGTTTTCTAAACTGTACATGTCGTTTAGAAGGTATATTTCCTAATTTATGATAAAATGGCATTTTTGTGAAGTTATAAGTTAATAATTAAAAGTTCAAAGAAGCCTATTCTCGAAACTTTAAATGACACATAAAGATACAATAATGCGCGTTTATTCAGGGTTTCTTTTAATAAGAAATTGAAGTAGTAATAATAAGTCTTCCCAGAATGGTTTCATCTTCTACAAATATCGTGATTTTTTTTAGAACCAGAAACCTACATTAAAATACCATAGCCCATTATTAGTTTCGGGAGAGTAGGAATAATTTATTTCTAAAGGTCCTAAAAATGTTTCAAATCCGTAGCCTAATGCATATCCACTATAATCAGGCGAAGTAATCCATTCGCCTGATTCAAAAATATCATCCTCAATATTTGCATAATTAGCAGCTAGTCTAATATGATGTTTCTTGAAAATTTCATAATATAAAGCAATTCCTCCTTTCACAAAACTGTCTCCTGTTAGTGCCAAATTTTCGTAACCATAAAATGAAACAAAATTATTTATAAAATTATTTCCATAACCTCCGAGTGCAAAGTTTAATGAATTTGTGGAATTGTCTCCTATTTTAAAACCGCCATGTGATGTTAGATTCACGGCAAATTTATCTGACAAGCTAAATGCATAACCAATATCTGCTTTGGCCAATGAAAATTCTGCAAACTCCTTATTGAATTTTGAAGCGTGCAAATACAAATGAAATTCTCCATTAAAATAAATCCCTCTTTTTGGATAATATTTATTGCTATAGGTATCTAACTTCAGTGTTCCAAATGTGCTAAAATAATCTGTGTTTTCGAATAAAAAATCTTCATTTAAATCATTCACAGATACAGTCTCCGATTTGATTTTAAGTCGCTTATGTTCTGCACCCATTCTTAAGGCCACATCTTTTCCAAATAGAGTTTGCAAATAAAACGTGTTGGTTTGATCCTGCAATTCAGCATCAATTTTATTCAAACCCTCGATATTCTGTTGGTTTTGATCCAATAGCAACTCTGCATTTATATTTTTATGGAATTGATTGAATCTCGATTTGACACCTATACTCCAATAAAAACCTTTATCAATAAAGTATTCAAAGTTATACCTTACATTATCACCTAAAATGATATCCAATGAAGCAACATCATTTCTAAAAAATAATCTTTTTTTTGTAAAATTAATTAGCGCGGCACTTTTATAGAGGTCATCATAATGAATTCCAAGTCTTAAAAATGTAGTAATTTCATTTTCTGTCAATTGAGAAACTAAATCATACCCACTCTTATTTTTTGATTTCCTGAATTCATATTGAAACATATCAAAATTATTGGTGGCAACAAGGTTATTAATTCCACTATTAAAATCTTCATAACTCACTTTTGCATTACGTTTCAATCTAAGCTTTCCTAAAACGTAAGAATAGGAATATCTTTTATTACCATTCACTTTTATATTATTAATAATGATACTGTCTTGAGCATGAATTTTGACAGTCTTTTCTTCGGTTTCGACTTTACTGTTTTCTAACATTTGAAGTTCAGAAATCTTTAGACGTGCGGCTTCTTCGCCACTTGTAATAATTTTATTTCCTTGATCAAAGGACACGACAGAATAATCAGTGATATCTGGTTTTATATAAATATCTGTTTTTTTAGATTTTATCTTCATATCATAAATAGTTCTGTAATTATTAATTTGAAGTAGAACATCTGGTGCAGATTTTAATTGATCTCGGGCTGCTAATCCATCCTGAACATCCACACCGATAATGAGATCCATGCCTTTTGCCTTAAGTTCATCAATAGGATAATTATTGACTACACCTCCGTCTATAAGAAGTTTATCTTTAATAGTTACAGGTTGAAACAAAGATGGAAAAGCACCACTTGCCGATAAAGCTTGTGCTAAAATCCCGCTATCTAAAATAACAGGCTCTCCAGTTTCAATATTGGTAGCAATACAGAAAAATGGGATGGGCAAGTTTTCAAAATTTTCAATCTCACTTACATGCAACGTGAGTTTTGATAATAAATTAAAAACATTTTGACCTCTTGATAACGCGGAAGGCAACTTTATTTTAAATTTATCGAAAGGTAGTGTGACCGCATATTTTTCGGAATTTTCTCGTTCATAAAATGTTTTGGCCCCTCGGGGTAAATTATCACTGATAACATCACTAAAATCCAATCCTCTGAAAATAGAATCAAGTTGCTTGCCCGAATAACCAGAAGCATATAATGAGCCCACTATGGCTCCCATGCTAGTTCCTGCTATATAGTCTATTTTGATATTTAAACTATCAATTACTTTCAGAGCTCCAATATGTGCAAATCCTTTAGCGCCTCCACCACTTAATACCAAACCGATTTTTTGATTTTTAGGTGTAGTATGCTGTGCTTGAATTTGTAATCCAAACAGAATTGAAAAGATGATTATGGTGTAATATTGTTTCATTTATTTTTAAAAAAATCAACTATTTTTTTTGCTTTAGACATTCCAATAACTGCAACTAGATCTTCATGCTTAGCCTCAGATATGCGCTTTACCGACTTAAATTGTTTCATTAAAGTTACTACAGTTTGCTCGCCAATTCCAGGAATGGTTTCTAATGCGGTTGTTAAAGCAGATTTACTTCGTCGATTTCTATGGTGTTCAATTCCAAAACGATGTGCTTCATTACGCAATTGTTGAATTATTTTCAAGGTTTCACTTTTTTTATCTAAATATAAAGGAATTGGATCATCTGGATAAAATAATTCTTCTAAACGTTTGGCAATTCCGATGACTGAAATTTTTGATCTTAAATTAAGCACATCAATACTTTTCATAGTCGAAGATAATTGTCCCTTACCTCCATCAATTATTATAAGTTGTGGCAATGGTTGACCTTCATCTAGTAAACGCTTGTAGCGTCTATAAACGACCTCTTCCATGGATGCAAAATCGTCTGGACCTTCTACTGTTTTAATATTAAAATGACGATAATCTCTCTTACTTGGCTTTCCATCTCTAAACACGACACATGCCGCTACTGGATTCGTACCTTGAATGTTAGAATTGTCAAAACACTCAATATGTCTAGGTTCTATTTTTAATCTCAAATCGGCCTTCATTTGAGCCATGATTCTTTTGGCATGACGGTCTGGATCAATGATTTTAACTTGTTTAAAACGTTCCATTCTGTAATATTTCGCATTACGAATAGATAAATCAAGAATTCGTTTTTTATCTCCTAATTTTGGAACTGTTACTTTTAGTTCTTCCCCTAAATTGGTTTTAAAAGGCACATAGATTTCTTTTGAGTTCGAATTGAAACGTTGTCTGATTTCTGTGATTGCCAATTCCAATAGATCTAGATCAGATTCATCCAACTTCTTTTTTATTTCCAATGTGTGTGATCGTATAATTGAACCATAAGACAATTGTAAAAAATTTACATAGCCATAACTCTCGTCACTCACTATAGAGAACACATCTACATTACTTATTTTAGGGTTTACAATAGTAGACTTTGCTTGATAATTCTCTAATACTTCTATCTTTTCTTTAATTTTTTGAGCCTCTTCAAATTGCATGTTTTGAGCAAGAAATTTCATTTGGGTTTTAAATTGTGATAATGAGTCTTTAAAATTCCCTTTCAGAATTTCTCTGATTGCTTTGATATTTTCATCATAGGTTTCAATGGTTTCATAACCTTCGCATGGTCCTTTACAATTTCCTAAATGATATTCTAAACATACTTTATATTTTCCAGCATCAATTTTATCTTGAGACAAATCATAATTACAAGTCCTTAATAAAAACAGCCCTTTAATCAAATCCAAAAGTGTAGATACTGTTTTCATACTTGTATAAGGACCGAAATATTCTGAACCATCTTTATAAACTCTACGTGTTGTAAATACTCTTGGGAAACGTTCCTTTTTAATACAAATCCATGGATAAGATTTATCATCTTTAAGCAACACATTATAGCGAGGTTGGTACTTTTTAATAAGATTATTTTCTAGAAGTAATGCATCAGTTTCAGTCTCTACAACAATGTGTTTAATACTAGCAATTTTTTTGACTAGTACTCGCGTCTTACCATTCTCATGGTTTTTAGTAAAATAGGAACTGACTCGTTTTTTTAAATCTTTAGCTTTCCCTACATATAATATCTTATCTTCAGAATCAAAATATTGATAGACTCCTGGTTGATGTGGTATGGTTTTTAGTTGTATTTCTAGTGTAGGATTATGCATCAACTCAAAGGTAGGATTAAATCGTAATATGGAAAAATTCCTTTCCCTTTTTTAAGTATATTGCAGTAAACATTCTTTTCTTTTTAATGAACATAGTAATTCTTTCACGCAACGCATATCTTTATTCCACGAGGCGATTAATTCAAGAAGGCAAAAAGCGAAACCATCGTGTTGAAGTTATTGACCCACTTAAATGTGATTTAATCATTGAAAAAGAAAAACCAACAATCTATTATGAAGATCGCTATTTAGACTATGTAGATGCCATTATTCCTAGAATTGGGGCTTCTGTAACTTTCTTTGGGTGTGCTGTAGTGCGTCAATTTGAAATGATGAATGTATTCACAACCGTAACTTCTGATGCCATCATAAGATCGCGAGATAAATTAAGAAGCTTTCAAAGGCTCTCTAAAGCAGGAATTGGAATGCCGAAAACTGTATTTACAAATTATTCTCGTGATGTGGTAGAAGTTATTGAACATGTTGGAGGTACGCCTGTTGTTATTAAACTTCTGGAAGGTACGCAGGGACTTGGGGTTGTTTTAGCCGAAACTAAAAATGCAGCTGAATCTGTATTAGAAGCCTTTAATGGTTTACAAGCTAGAGTTATAGTACAAGAATATATTAAAGAAGCCAAGGGTTCTGATATTCGCGCATTAATAGTTGACGGTCAGGTTGTTGGCGCAATAAAGCGACAAGGTCGAGAAGGAGAATTTCGATCAAACCTACATAGAGGTGGTAGTGCAAACATCATTAAATTAGATGAATCAGAATTAAAATTAGCTATGAAAGCTGCGCGTGTTCTAAAACTTCCTGTTTGTGGAGTTGACATGTTGCAATCTGATCGAGGCCCTTTATTGATGGAAGTCAATTCTACTCCTGGGCTCGAGGGTATAGAAAGTGCTTCCGAAAATAATATAGCAAAGGCAATAATTACTTTTATAGAAAGAAATCACAAGTAAATGAGTGAAAAGGAAGTTTTACATATATTGGGTATAAATGTGGCATTAGGCGAAAGCAAAACAGTTAGTTTTAATGTAGCCAAATTACACACCCGGAATACTATTGACGTCCCTGTAATTATTGAACGCTCAAAACTGCCTGGTCCAACTGTCTTAATTACTGCCGGAATTCATGGTGACGAAATAAATGGTGTTGAAATTGTACGTCAAATTATTGCAAAAGGCATCAACAAACCAAAACGGGGAACTATTATTTGCATACCTGTAATCAATGTATTTGGTTTTATTCATATGGATAGAGAATTTCCTGACGGACGAGATTTAAATAGGGTGTTCCCAGGCAGTAAATCGGGTTCATTAGCAAGTAGAGTAGCTCATAAATTAGTTAAAGAAATTGTGCCTCATGCAGATTTAATTATAGATTTCCATACTGGAGGGGCGAACCGTTTTAATGCCTCACAAATTAGAATCATTAAAGGTGAGATTATACTCGAAGAGCTCGCTCAAGTTTTTGGATCTCCATTTGTTCTTTACTCAAAAAACTTAAAAAAATCCTTTAGAAACACATGTTACAAACTAGGAATCCCTATACTTCTATTTGAAGGCGGTAAATCTATTAATATCGACAAAACAATTACTAACACTGGTGTTAATGGTGCTAAACGCGTCTTGAATCATTTGGAAATGTTAGGCAAAGATTTTAAAGTATCTAAACCAAAAAAAAAGGGCGTATTCATATCGGAAAGCAAATGGATTAGAGCCAAGCATTCTGGGATGTTTAAAGCTTCTGTTTCTATCAATTCATTCGTGGAAAAAGATGATGTTATTGGTCATATAACAGATCCATATGGAAGTTTTAATCATTTTGTTAAAGCTCCAAATGATGGTTTTATTTTTAATATAAACGAATCGCCTATCATTTATCAAGGAGATGCTATTTTCCATATTACTATACACTACGAATCATGAATAAAGCGGAGCTTAGAAAAAAATATAAAGTATTGCGTGACAGCTTGAATCAAACAAAACTTGATGATTTAAGTCTTCAAATTGCTAATCAAGTATTAAAACTCGACATTTGGAACGACTCCTATTATCATCTTTTTTTAAGCATTATCGAGCTAAATGAAGTTAATACAGATTATATTTTAAACATTTTATCAGGAAAGGACAAGCATGTTTTGATTTCAAAAAGTGATTTTAGATCTGGTAAAATGAATCACTTTTTACTAACTGATAACACTTCAATAAAAAAGAATAGTTATAATATACCAGAACCAATTGATGGTATCGCTATCGCTCCAGAGACTATCGAGGTTGTTTTCGTTCCTTTATTAGCTTTTGATAAACAAGGGCATCGCGTGGGTTATGGCAAAGGATTTTATGATAGATTTTTAAGTGAATGCAATCCCAAAACTCTAAAAATTGGATTGAGTTTTTTTGAAGCTGAAAATGAAATATCTGGTATTATTGAAAGTGATGTTAAATTAGATTATTGTATAACTCCCAATCGAAATTATTCATTTAATGGTTGACTTTCTTCTTTTGGGACCATCAATCTATCATCTTTAAAAGCTCTTTTATTAAAGAAAATTAAAATTCCAATGCCAGTACTAATTGCCATATCTGCTATATTAAAAACAGGATCAAAAAACGAGAAGATTTGTCCTCCAACAAAAGGGAACCAGTCTGGATAATGTCCACTAAACATTGGAAAATGAAGCATATCCACAACATTGCCATGAAATACACTTGCGTAGCCTCCATCAGAAGGTAAAAATGTTGCAACCTCTCCATAACTGTCACTAAACAATACGCCATAAAATACCGAATCCACAATATTTCCTAATGCTCCTGACAAGATTAAGGCAATTGCAAATACTAAAGTTTTGGTCCTCTGTTTTTTTATTGCAGTTACTAACCAATACCCTATTCCAAAAACGGCAACTACCCGAAATAATGTAAGGCATAATTTGGCCGTTCGGTCAGAAATAAAAGAAGCAAAATCGCTAAGTTTTGTTCCCCAAGCCATGCCATCATTTTCAACAAAAGCTATTTGAAACCAATCAAAAACGACAAAACGCTCTCCTAATACAAAGTGGGTTTTAATATAAATTTTACTCAATTGATCAATGAGTAAAATTACTATGATAAATATAACCGCCTTTTTTAACGACATAACTTTATTTCTCTGGTCAAAAATAATTATTTATTTGGAATGCATTCCAATATAAAATAAAAACGTCCTGAAAAATCAGGACGTTTCAAAAATATAACTGTATTTCTATTATTGCATATTTTTCGCCTCAATACTAAGGGTAGCATGAGGGACTAATTTTAAACGCTCATTGTTAATAAGCTTCCCAGTAACTCTACAAACACCATAAGATTTGTTTTCAATCCTAATTAAAGCGTTTCTTAAATCACGAATAAACTTTTCTTGACGAATGGCCAATTGTGAGTTTGCCTCTTTGCTCATTGTTTCACTACCTTCTTCAAAAGCCTTAAACGTGGGTGAAGTATCATCCGTACCGTTATTATGATCGTTCATATAGGCACTTTTAATCAACTCTAAATCGTGATCAGCTTTTTCTATTTTATCTAGTATAAGCACTTTAAATTCGGCCAATTCTTTGTCGGAATATCTGTTATTTGAATCTATATTCATGTTTTAAACTTTTTGAATAAACAACTTGGTATTTACATCATCAAAAGCGATTTCTATACCATTATTTACTTTATCTAAAATCTCCAACTCCTCAGTAAGAGTCTCAGTTTTAATATATTCTAAATTTTTGCTTATTGCATTAATAATTTGTTCGTCTTTTTGAAATTGCACTACAATTCTATCGGTGAGTTCAAAACCAGAATCCTTTCTTAAATTTTGGATACGGTTTACCAATTCTCTCGCAACGCCTTCCTTCTTAAGTTCATCAGTTAAAGTTACATCTAAAGCTACTGTTAGCGCTCCTGAACTCGCCACTAGCCATCCTTCAATATCTTGAGAAGTTATTTCTACATCTGAACGTTCTAAAGTAATACTTTTTCCATTAATTTCAACATCCAAAACACCTATTTGTTCGATTTTTTTAATGTCATCTGCATCAAAGCCGTTAATTGCTTGTGCAACAGCTCTCATATCTTGACCAAAACGAGGTCCTAAAACTTTAAAATTAGGTTTTATCTGCTTTACTAATATATCAGATGCATCTTCTAAAACCTCAACATCTTTAACATTCACTTCCGATTTAATTAAATCTGCAACCGCTAAAATTTCTTGCTTTTGTATCTCGCTATCAATAGGAATCATGATCTTTTGCAACGGTTGACGTACTTTAATCTTCTCTTTAGCACGTAACGACAAAACTAAAGAAGATATTGTTTGAGCGCTTTCCATTTTACGTTCCAAACTCTTGTCTACAAATGTTACATCATATAGTGGGAAATCAGCGAGATGAACACTCTCAAAAGATTCTTTACCTGTGACAGAATTCAAATCTAAATACAATTTATCCATAAAGAATGGTGCAATTGGCGCTCCTAACTTCGCAATAGTAACCATACACGTATACAGTGTTTGGTATGCTGAAATTTTATCTTGTTGGTAATCGCCTTTCCAGAAACGTCTTCTACTTAAACGCACATACCAGTTACTCAAATAATCTTGAGTGAAATTTGAAATTGCTCTAGCAGCTCTCGTTGGTTCATATTCGGCATAAAATTCATCAACTTTTTGAATTAACGTATGCAATTCAGATAAAATCCAACGATCAATCTCTGGTCGTTCTTCCAAAGCAATATCAGCTTCAGTATATTTAAATTTATCAAGATTTGTATATAATGTAAAGAACGAATATGTATTATACAGTGTTCCGAAGAACTTACGTTTCACCTCTTCAATTCCGTCTAAATCGAATTTTAAATTATCCCATGGGTTCGCATTCGCAATCATATACCAACGTGTAGCATCTGCGCCATAGGTATCCAACGTTTCGAATGGATCTGTAGCATTCCCTAATCGCTTCGACATTTTCTGTCCCTTCTTATCTAAAACCAATCCATTTGACACCACATTCTTATAGGCTACTGAATCGAAAACCATAGTCCCAATAGCATGAAGCGTATAAAACCAACCTCGAGTTTGATCGACACCTTCAGCAATAAAATCGGCAGGGAACGATTTATTATCATCGATCAATTCTTTGTTTTCAAATGGATAATGCCATTGTGCATAGGGCATTGATCCCGAATCGAACCATACATCAATAAGATCACTTTCGCGTTTCATTGGCTGTCCACTTTTGGACACTAGCACAATTTCATCAACTATATTTTTGTGTAAATCTATTTTTGAATAATTCTCATCAGAATTGTTTCCTACTTCAAAATCCTCAAAAATGTCTTTTGAAAGCACACCTGCTGAAACTGCCTTCGCCATTTCAGACTTCAATTCTTCAACAGAACCAACACACAGCTCTTCCGTACCATCTTCGGTTCTCCAAATAGGCAATGGTATTCCCCAATAACGAGAGCGCGATAAATTCCAATCGTTAGCATTTGCTAACCAATTTCCAAAACGTCCAGTTCCTGTAGCTTTTGGTTTCCAGTTAATTGTTTCGTTTAAATCGAACATTCTATCCTTTACATCGGTGACTTTAATAAACCAAGAATCTAAGGGATAATACAAGATTGGTTTATCTGTTCTCCAACAATTAGGATAGCTATGTTTATATTTTTCAACCTTAAAGGCTTTATTTTCTTCTTTTAATTTAATGGCAATCTCCACATCCACTGAACGTTCTGGTGCTTCACCATCATTGTAATATTCGTTCTTAACATATTTGCCTGAATATTCACCCATCTCCGGTCTAAATCGACCTTGTAAATCCACCAATGGCACCAAATTACCTTCGTCATCTTTTACTAATAATGGTGGTACTTCAGGCTTTGCTTGCTTTGCAACCATTGCATCATCTTGACCAAATGTTGGCGCCGTATGAACAATACCAGTACCATCTTCGGTAGTTACAAAATCTCCAGCAATGACGCGGAAAGCATCCTGAGGATTGTCGTTTGGTAACGCATATGGTAATAATTGTTCATAAGTGATTCCAACTAAATCTTTCCCTTTGAATTCTTTAACTACGTAAAATGGGATTTTTTTATCACCTGAATTATAAGCTAATAATTCTGATTTCTCCTCTACTTGATTAAATTTTCCGGCGAATTGATAATTCACTAATTTCTTTGCCAATATCACATTCATTGGCTGGAATGTATATTGATTATAGGTTTCTACTAAAACGTAATCAATTTTTGGTCCGACGGTTAACGCCGTATTACTTGGTAAAGTCCAAGGTGTAGTCGTCCACGCTAAAAAAAAGATAGTGCCTTCATTTTTCAAAAAGTCTGGAAGGCTATTTTCGTTAGCTTTAAACTGAGCAACAACAGTCGTATCCGTAACATCTTGATAGGTTCCTGGCTGATTTAATTCATGTGAACTTAATCCGGTACCCGCTTTTGGCGAATACGGCTGAATTGAATATCCTTTATATAATAAACTTTTAGTATAGATTTGTTTTAATAGCCACCATACACTTTCCATATATTTTGAATCATAGGTCACATATGGATCATCCATATTAACCCAATAACCCATTTGCTGCGTCAAGTTATTCCAAACATCGGTATAGCGCATAACCGCTTTTCGACAAGCCGCATTATAATCCTCTACTGAAATCGTTTTACCAATATCTTCTTTTGTAATTCCAAGTTCTTTTTCCACACCAAGTTCAATAGGCAAACCATGCGTATCCCAACCTGCTTTACGTTTCACCTGAAATCCTTTCATGGTTTTATAGCGAGGAAAAATATCCTTAATAGCTCGCGCTAAAACATGGTGAACTCCTGGGAGCCCATTGGCCGAAGGTGGCCCTTCAAAAAACACAAATGGTTCATTCCCTTCACGAGTTGAAACACTCTTTTCGAAGATATTATTCTCTTGCCAATAATCGAGTATATCACTAGCTACTTTTGGTAAGTCAAGTCCTTTATATTCAGGAAATTTCGTGTTCATTATCTATCAATTCTAATCAGATTGCGAAATTAAGGATTTATCCTTAAATGGTTAATTTTTAATTCAAAAAAAAAGCCAAAACTATATGTTTTGGCTGTTAATATTTTTAATTCGAATTTTAATCAACTAGGATTTTTTTCGTTTTGGTTACAGATCCCATTTTAAAATAAGCAATATAGGTCCCAGTACTTAAATTTGAAATTGGCATTCCATTATGTAAAACATCTGCAGAAATTTCATTAAATTCTTGTACTGTTTGCCCTAACATATTGATTAACATTAGACGATCTACTGATGTATTTAAATTTTTAACAAATAAGGTGTTAGACGTATTGTTAAAATAGATTAAATTAAAAACATAATCAGAATCTGTCGTGCTTAAACTTTCATCAGATTGAAAAACGATTTCAAATCGTGTATTGAAAACTCCAGTCTGTGATGTAAAGCTATAAGCTTGATCAGTTCTTAAATCAAAATAAACACCTGTAAGATTGTCTTTTAAATAAATCTCCTGATCATCTGCTATATGTTCTAATTCTGTGATTTTTATTTCATAAGAAAAGTCTCCTGAAGTAGTTAAACTCAAAGGAATAACTTTGTCTGTTGTTATGGATCCGTAAGCCTGCATAAGCATAGGTTGATCATCGAGTAGAAGATTTAGATCGTTTGCCAGGGCATCCGTGTTTTTTGCGTCATATCCGTAATCATAGACATCTAAAGTATAGTCACTAAATCCTAGTAACAACTCTCTACGTGTCTCTGGACCCGTTACTGCATTAAATTCTATTCGGATTTTTTGCATAATAGCTACTGAATTAACTGTGGTATCATCTTGGCTTGTTTGGTTCATTCTGAAAAATGAAGATCCATTTTCATACGTTCCATCGGCATCAGATTCCTTTATAAACACACGTTGTCCATTATTAAACACAATGTCACCACTAGTAACAATTTCTGTAACAAACCCTTGACCTACCGGAAGGTATTTAGAAGGCTTCACTGTGCCATCTTGACTCCCATTAGTAGCCCCTTCAAGTCCGACAAACTGATAGGCTCTTATGGATCCTAATTTATTTACGGTAGCATAGCCTCCATCATATTCATCGAGGTTATGAGACGTTCCACTCCATTGTTGCCATAATTGTAAAACCCCATCAATAACGCCTTCATTATCATCTATAAATTGATGAATATCTAAGGCTGATGGATATGGGTTTCCTAACAAGTAATCTGTTTTTGAAACTGAAGGTACTGATCCAGGGCCACCTAAATCGTTTGCGGAGATTACAATAGTTCCATTATTTGGTTTGCCTTCAAAAATATACTGCTGTTCAGAACCTGTATTACCAGTTCCTTTCTGAGTATAGCCTACTCCTGGCTCTATAGCAGTTGTTGGAGCCAATGATGCCCACTGATAGTAATTCAATCCATTTTTATATGTATACAACCATCGTGTACTGATTTTACCAGCTTCATTATGTAATGCGGTAAACTCTACACTGTTTTCATTGCCTTCTTTTAGGGTATTTAAAGTGAAGTCAGAATTATTTGCATTATTTGCCGAAGCATTATTATCTGACAGCGCTGTTACCCCCTGAACACCAACAGGTGACGACCAATAGTTGTACCAATATACGCTCGTATTTCCTTCTTGACGTCTTAAAATTTTACCACTCACACTAGTTACTAAATCACTGTGCTCTTGTTGAATTAATTGAGAATCATTTTTTAGATCTAGCGTCCCATTTAATTCTAAATACCAACTATTATTAATCTGTTGATCTCCATTAACGGTAAACGACTTGTTGCTGTCTACAATTAAACCTAAATTTTTATGTGAACTAGACGTTGAGACATTACTTTCAATTTTTACAATACTCCAATCCTTATTATAATTCACATCTTCTATATCCCAAACAGAACCGTATAACCAAGTGCCTTCTGTAGACCAATTTCCGTTGCTCGTAGCGCGATAAGGCATTGGAGCTGTTTGCTCTTGAACGGTTGTAATATTATTTAATCTTAAAGTATTACTATTGGAAGAATAATCATCAGTAGTACGATTTTTAATATCACTCATTGGAAAATAAGCAATTAAATTAGTCCATGAAATGGTGGCATCAGTTGAGATATCTACAATGTCTTTTCCTATTATGGTCCCTCTCACATTTCCAGAGTAGTTTTCAATTTCCTGATACACCATGCGTTGAATTTGATCATTCGTTAAATCAATATCAAAGACTCTCACTTCATCTATGGCTCCAGCAAAATATTCTCTATCGGGAACATTGCTCGAGTTTCTTCCAACTTCAAAAGCACCATTACTATCAGAACTGACTTTTATTTTATTGGTAGTAACACCAGTATCTAGGGAGTTTTCTTGTTTTCCATCAACAAATATTATCATTTTTCCAGTTGCATTAGAGTATGTTCCAGAGATATGATGCCATTCATTTTTATTAATCGCATTGGCGCTAACCACTTTAGCTGTACTACCATCTGTTTTTATAGAAAAACAAGGTTCATTTCCGTTTTTTAGATATAATTTACACGACACATCTTCACCAGCTATAGTTGTATAACCAGAATTTCCAGTATCTGCTTTTACCCATGCCATGATACTTACTTTATCCAATCCATCAATAAAAGTAGGTGTAGATAAATAATCATCAATACCATCAAAATCTAACAATGCTGAAATTGGTGGATTTATGTTAAATAAATCTCTATAATCAAGATCTCCTCCCGTGTATAAGTCGCCATCTGTATCTGGTAAAATGGAGCTTGAAGGATCATTAATTTCATCATTAGGGTCGTAAGAATCATTAAGGTTTGCACCTTCAAAAGCATTGTCTAAACCATCAGAATCAGAATCTGTGTTTAGCACTGAATTCGCCATGCCATTTTCCTGAATATCTGGCCATCCATCTGAATCACTGTCTAGGTCTATAATATCAGAAACTCTATCTCCATCGGTATCTATTGGAGTTAAACCTGAACCATAAACTATTAATATCCCTGAGTCTTTATCTATATTTCCAGTTGGAGCGACATAACCAATTGTAAGTTGCGCTTCAATATTATCGGGAATCCCATCGTTATCAGAATCAATATCTATAGCATCTTCAAAAGCATCTCCATCCGTATTTCTGGTTGAATTCCCATTTTGTTCTACAAGATCTGGAATTCCATCATTATCATCGTCCTCATCACAGGTATTGGCAACGCCATCATTGTCAGAATCAAGACCCAAGGCACAGAATAATGTAAGATAGGTTACCTCATCGTCACAAAACGAGCCAGATGGCTTCACTAAACTGCAATTTTCAGAATTTGGTAAGTTAACGCCTATACCATCTTCAGTGCACCATTCAATATAGCTACTGTAATTCCCTGAATTCGAGTCTTCAATATTTCCGTTTAAAGAAAAAATAGACCCTACACCAAATGTTCCTTGTGGACTACTACTTTCATCCTTATAACCATCATTACATAGTTGTATTCGACCATAATTAAAGTTAACAGTTCCTTCTTTATTTAAAAGATTTCCATTAACAATAATAATTAATCCATAATTAATATTAACTGTATCACTAGAATTTTCGATTTCTATCGAACCAGAAGTTAGTTTAAGAATATGATTTACATTGAGTGTAGAATTTCCTTGAAGTTTTAAAGTATTTGATAGTTCTACTCTATGATTAATATTAACCACATCATTAGATAAATCTGTTGGAGGTTTTCCATTAGCATCCCAAGTAGAATTACTTGACCAATCACCATCTTGAACCGTAGTAAAAGTTTGAGCATTTGTTATTACAAAAACAAGTGCAAAAACTATTGTAAGTAGTTTTGCTTTCATAAGTAGGGATTTTATTAGTTTGGGACTAATTAATTATCACTCTAAAACTAACTCCAACAATACAATACGAATAAAATAATCGATTATATTCCTGAATATTAGATGATTGAACCTCAAATACGATTAACAGAAAAAAACATCGCTCAAATACTTCTGAAGCAATATCCCTGACAATCAACCCGATATGAGATTCAGCTAATTGTTCAAATATAAATAAAAAATCGACAAAACGCATGTTTTATGCGATTAAATGCATTTGTCGCTAAGAAATAAATTCAATTAGATCTTCTATTTTGGAGATTAACTGAATTTTGATTGTTGTGATTTTTAAAGAAATTTTATTGTGTTTAGACACAAATATTGTTGAGAATCCTAATTTTTCAGCTTCTAAAATGCGTTGCTCAACGCGTTGTACAGGTCTTATTTCACCTGACAAACCGACCTCAGCGGCAAAACAATAATCTTTTGGTAAGGCTTCATCTTCATTAGACGATAGTACCGAGGCAACAACCGCTAAATCTATTGCTGGATCATCGACAGTTATACCGCCTGTGATGTTTAAAAAAACATCTTTAGCGCCTAACCTGAATCCAGCTCGTTTTTCTAAAACAGCTAAAAGCATGTTGAGTCGTTTTGCATTGAACCCAGTTGCCGAACGTTGAGGTGTACCATAAACGGCTGTGCTCACCAACGCCTGGACCTCAATCATTAATGGTCGCATCCCTTCTAATGTTGCTGCGACAGCATTGCCAGAAAGTTCTTCATCCTTTTTTGAAATTAATAATTCCGATGGATTAGACACCTCTCTCAATCCAGAACCCTGCATTTCATAAATCCCAAGTTCATTAGTGGAACCAAATCGGTTTTTATTGGCACGAAGAATTCTAAACACATGATTACGATCGCCTTCAAATTGTAAAACCGTATCTACCATATGTTCCAAGATTTTTGGCCCTGCAATATGTCCATCCTTTGTAATATGTCCAATAAGAATAACTGGTGTTGCTGTTTCCTTTGCAAATTTTATAAGCTCAGCAGTGCATTCTTTGATTTGAGAAATACTCCCTGAGGAGGACTCAATATAATCGCTATGTAACGTTTGTATAGAATCTATAACAACAATATCTGGCTCTAAAGCCTCTATTTGCTTAAAAATGTTTTGCGTTTTAGTTTCAGTTAATATATAGCAATTTTCACTATTGGGATGAATTCTTTCCGCTCGCATTTTTATTTGCTTCTGACTTTCTTCACCAGACACATATAAGGTTTTATAAGGTAATTTCAATGCGATTTGAAGTAGTAACGTACTTTTACCTATACCTGGTTCGCCACCTAAAAGGGTAAGAGAACCGGGAACAATTCCACCGCCTAAAACACGATTAAACTCAGCATCAATAACATCTAATCTTGCATCTTTAGAGGCATCAATATCATTAATCTTAAGTGGTTTTGAAACGCGTTTCGTAGTTGAAGATTCAGATTTCCATTCGCTTTTTTCTTGCTTCTGGATAAGTTCTTCTACGATGGTATTCCATTCTTTACAAGAGGTGCATTGTCCTTGCCATTTAGAGTACTGCGAGCCGCAATTTTGACAGAAAAAAGTGGTTTTTACTTTTGCCATTTAATATCCAAAATCAGCTTTAATTTGATCTGCTAATTCCAACACTAAATCCTTAGTAACACCTCCAATTTCATCAAGGATATATGCTGATTTATACGTTTTCATTGCTTTTTTTGGCTCACCAGTTTCTTCATAAAACCGTCCTAAATAATAATGTCCTAATAGCGTGTCGGGATAAGATTTCCTAGCTATTTTGCCTAGCGCTTCATAATACTCCCATTTTTCATTCTTTTTAATAGCTGCATCAATGGCTTTAAAATCATTAATAAGGATTTGCTTTTCTATTCCAAACAAGTCTTCTATAGTTTGATATTTTTCCTGTAAATACTCAACTGGTGATGTTTCTAATTTTAAAATAGTATCTGTGTATTCCTTTTTACTAATTGGCTGAAACACAAAAAAGATGCTCTCTAAAGCTTTTGGAATAACATGTGCAGGAAGCTTGTAATGCGACACGTCTTCGAAATTATCAAAATTATATAATAGGTTCTTATTATCAAGGCTTGTAATTGTATTATTTAATGCATTCGTTCCATCTTGAATGGACTTAACATCACCGGTAGACGTTGCTAAATAATAAAATATTTTAGTTTCCAATTTTTCAAAACGTTCCTTCAAATACGTATTCATATCTGGAGCTAAATCTGGACTAATTGATACATAAGCTTGAAATAAAGGGGCATCTTTTAATAAAAAATAATTAATAAAATTAGCTGTTTCTCCATGACCAATAGCAACTCTAAAATCTTCAGTTTTATAGGAGTCGTTCAGATATGGTATAAGTTCCATTCCTATAAACTCATAAAAACTTGCTCCAGTTTCAACTGGAAGAGAATTTTGTTCTGAATAATAACAATCATCAAATCGTTGATCGGCTTGTTTAATTCCAACTACAATTGCCTCTGGGATATCTTCCCAATATGAATAATAATCCACATTTCCTGAAACTGCTTCAAATAAATAATCTCCATCCATAACGAGAATAATTGGATATTTTTTATCGTCATCATTACTATATCCTCTAGGTAATAAAATCTTTAATTGACGATCTTCACCTAATTTTTCAGAATAAATTGATTCATATAAAGCTTGTGCAAAACCAGAATTAATTGCAAAACACAATGCCAAAAACGCGATAATTTTCTTCATGTAGGACGAGTTTATAATTTGAAATAGCAAGGTAAAAAAATATTTTATCTGTTCTACTCATTATTTAATATTATCGAAGTGGACTTTCAAAATAAAATAGTCCGCTTTTAATAGTAACAAAACGTGTATTATTTCGGATTAATCCTATTATAAATTGGTAAGTAAATAAAAGATAGCAATCCAAAAATAGCAATCATAATAGTTTGTGAAGACCACATAATCCATCCAAATGCTAATCCCGGAGTTTCTGGTATACCAAAAATCTCGAATGCGGTCATTACCGCTAGTGGATACACAAAAATACCTCCATTAGTAGCAGCAATAGTAAAACTCGCAGCAATAAAAGCAATCAAAACAGCTCCAATAGTAATTCCGCTTAATTCAGGTAAGGCGAAAGTTGTTGTATAAAACATAAGGACATACATTCCCCAAATAAATAAGGTATGCGCAATAAAAGCCCATTTACGTTTCATTTTGAAAATACTCAAAACACCTTCAATTAAGCCATTTAAAAAAGTCTTGATTCTTAATGCAAACTTAGAGTGGCTACTTCTAATAAAAAGAAATAAAGAAATAAGAATAACAAGACTGATTGCGCCACCAATTAATAATTTTTTAAGTTGAAATGCTTTTTCAAGGAGCTCAATAATGAAATCAAATTCTAGAATTAATGTCAATCCAATAATGCCTATCATTACTACCAAATCGGCCATGCGCTCTGCTACAATAGTTCCAAAACTTTTTTCAAAGGGGACATCTTCATAATTGGTCAATACAGCGGCTCTCAGAACTTCTCCAGATCTAGGAATACCATAATTAGCCAAATATGTGATAAATACTGCCATAATACTGTTTGGCAATCTTAATGTATAACCCATAGGCTGCAACAAATATTTCCAGCGATAAGCACGAGACAAATGACTCAAGAAACCAAAAAACACACCAAGTGCAATCCACCAATAATTTGCAGTTTTAAAAAAGGGAATAATTGTAGCTACTGGAATTTTCGAAAACGTGTACCAACCAAAAAAAGCTGCTAATAGTAGCGGAATAACTAATTTAAGTGCTTTTCTAGTAGTCGAGTTCAAAATTTAGTTTAATAGATTAGTCGCTTCATCAGGAAATACTAACGATGGACTAAAAGTTTTTGCGTCTTCTATAGACATAAAAGCATAGGTAATTAATATCAAAGTATCTCCAACTGAAACTTTCCTTGCCGCAGCTCCATTTAATGTTATTTCACCACTGTTTCGAGGGCCTGGAATTACATAAGTTTCGAGGCGTTCACCATTATCGTTATTAACGATTTGAACTTTTTCTCCTTGGATAATATTTGCTGCTTCCATTAAATTTTCATCAATGGTTATACTTCCTATATAATTTAGCTCAGCTCCGGTAACTTTTACCCTGTGTATTTTTGATTTTACAACTTGTATTTGCATGCGGCAAATGTAATTAATTTAGTGCGATATTGTCTATTAATCTGATCTGATCTGCATATACAGCTATAAACCCTCGGTATTGTTTCTTACCTGATTTTCTTTTAACAGTTTTCAGCGTTTTTATATCAGCTATAATGAAATATTCTAATTCCAAAAGATCATGTTTTGAAAATTGTTGCGCTATCCACTTCGTAATTTTAGCGCCACTTTGTGTTTTAAATCTAGTCTTGGCTTCTACTAAAGTTTTATAAATAAAAGGTGCTGATTCTCTACGTTCTGGGCTTAATCTTACATTTCGCGAACTCATTGCAAGTCCATCCTTTTCCCTATGAATTGAACAACCAATAACCTTTACGGGAATATGATATTTTTCAACTAGCTTTTTAATAATCATTAATTGCTGAAAATCCTTTTCTCCAAAATATGCATTATCTGGATTCACAATTTCAAATAGCCTTTTCACAATAGTTCCAACGCCATCAAAATGTCCTGTTCTAAAACGTCCTTCCATTTCATGTTCCAAACCATCATAATCGAAATGAGTAGAACTGACATCATTACCATACAAGTCCTCTACCGATGGGGCATACACAATAATTTTGTCATGAGATAATGTCTGAAGTAAATCCATATCACTTTCCAAAGTTCTAGGATACTTTTGCAAATCTTTAGGATTATCAAATTGAGTTGGATTTACAAATATACTCACCACTACGAAGTCTGTTTGATCCAGCCCTTTTTTTGTGAGAGATAAATGTCCTTGATGCAGTGCGCCCATAGTTGGCACTAAGCCAATAGTACACTTCTTTGATTTCAACGCGTTTATTGACTCTTGTAAGTCTTTCTTAAAGTGAAATATATTCATGCTATAACAAAAATTTAACAGCATGCAAACTTAATATTTTACTGGCAATCTGCATAAAATTTTGTAATTTTGCATGTTTTTTATTCATAATTTTAAAAACAATCAGGTTTATGAAAGATAAGAGAATATTGTATGTGTCATCAGAAGTTGTACCATATTTACCAGAAACTGAGATTTCTTCAATGTCATTTGAAGCTCCGAAAATGGTGAACAAACAGGGAGGGCAAATACGTATATTCATGCCTAGATATGGAAATATTAATGAGAGAAGGCATCAATTACATGAGGTGATACGATTATCTGGAATAAATTTAGTAATCAATGATTTGGACATGCCTTTGATTATTAAAGTAGCCTCTATTCCAAAAGAACGTATTCAAGTATATTTTATTGATAATGAAGAATACTTCAAAAGAAAAGCAACTTTAACGGATGAAGATGGAAAGCTCTTTAAAGATAATGATGAGCGCGCTATATTTTTTGCGAAAGGCGTTATAGAAACTGTTAAAAAATTAAACTGGTCTCCAGATATAATTCATGTCAATGGATGGATGGCATCATTACTACCGCTTTATCTTAAAGAGTTTTATAAAAACGAACCCTTATTTACTCAAAGTAAAATTGTGACCTCAGTATACAATCAAAGCTTCGATGGCACGTTAGATAAAAACATGATTAAGAAAGTAAGATTCGACAATATTGAGGAAGATGCTATAAAAGTTTTGGAAAGCCCAAGTTATAATAACATCATGAAAGTAGCGATAGATCATTCGGATGCATTGATAAAAGGTTCTCAAGAAATTCCTGAAGAATTGAATGCATATCTAGAAGCATCTAATAAACCTGTATTGGAATATTTTTCTCCAGAAGAATTTGTTGAACCTTATACCGAATTTTATAATACAAAAGTATTAAACTAGAATGCTATACATGAAAAAGATAAGTTTTGCCCTAAAAAATTGCGCTATTTTAATTGTATTACTTGGTTCATTTATTGCTTGTGACAAGGATTTTGCAAGTATAGAATCTGATATTATTAATAGTGGAAATGCAACTCATTTTGATACAGATCACGAACTGTATTCAGTTATTACTTATAACAAAACACTAGGCCCTGTACAAACCAATAACCTTCCAATAAACATGTGGGGTGTTTTTAAAGACCAAAGGTATGGTTTAACTACAGCAAATGTTGTGAGTCAATTAAATTTACCGTCTCTAAATCCTGATTTTGGTGATGGTACAGAGTTGGATTCAGTTATTTTAACAATTCCTTATTACAGTAGAGCCGTAGATGTAAATGAAGATGGAAATACGGTTTATGAATTAGATTCTATTCTAGGTAGTGAACCTATAAAGCTATCGATCTATGAGAACAATTATTTCTTAAGAGATTTTGATCCAAATTCTGAATTCGACTCTCCTCAACAGTATTACTCTAATGCCTCTACTTCTGATGCAGATTTCATTAGCCCATCACAATTAGAAGGAACACCTATAGCTGTTATTTCCACTGTTGATATAAATGAATTTACGCCAAACCCTAACCCAATTGGGTTAAAAGACTTAGACGGTGAAATAACTCAAGTCTTGACGCCTTCATTAAGACTTAAATTAGATAAAGACTTTTGGCAACAAAAAATTCTTGATAAAGAAGGTGAACCTGAATTAAGTAATCAGAATAATTTCGCAGATTATTTTAGAGGCATCTATTTCAAAGCCGAAGCTCTTGAAGATAATGGAAATATGATGTTGTTGAATTTCTTAGCGGCAAATGCTCACATTACATTATACTACACTAAGGATCCATTTACATCTGGCGATGATCGTGATGAAAGTTCTTTTCAATTAAAATTTTCTGGAAATAGAGTTAATTTCATAAATAATGAATTCGAATTCCCTCTTCAAGATGGGGATGCTGTTAATGGGGATGAAAAATTATTCCTAAAAGGAGGTGAAGGTGCTGTGGCTGTAGTAAATCTTTTTAATGGAGATGACGAAGGAAATTCGCCAGAATTGGATCAATTAAAAGCGAATAATTGGCTTATTAATGAAGCTAACCTTGTGTTTTATGTAGATCAGAGTATAGTTCAGGATGAAGAACCTGAACGTATTTATTTATATGATTTAGAAAACAACACCCCTTTAATTGATTATTATCTCGATTTAGGTAGCACTACATTTCCAGTTAATTCTAGAACAAATCATCTAGGTCGTTTAGAGCGCGTTGATGAAGATGATCCCGAAAGTGAAGGTGTTCGATATAAAGTTAGAATTACTCAGCATATCAATAATATTATTTTAAACGATTCAACAAATGTCAAACTTGGTTTAGCTATTTCTGGTAATATAAATATAGAAAGCAATACTTCACAGTATGGCTTACTTACTGAAGCTGATGAGTTTGACAAAGTTCCAGGAAGCTCAATTATTTCGCCTCGAGGTACAGTTCTTTTCGGAAATAACACGCTAAATGAAGAGAAAAAAGTATATTTAGAAATATTTTATACTGACCCTAATAATTAAATTTTATGTGTGGCATAGTTGGATACATTGGACATCGAGAAGCTTACCCAATAATTCTTAAAGGATTAAAACGCCTAGAATATCGTGGATATGATAGTGCTGGAATAGCTTTATATGATGGTAATGATATCAAATTGTCAAAAACAAAAGGAAAAGTTGCGGATCTTGAAGAGCGCTTGGAAAAAGAAATTTCAACAAAAGGCTCTCTAGGTATTGGACATACACGTTGGGCAACACATGGCGTTCCTAACGATGTGAATTCTCATCCACATTTTTCAAATTCAGGTAATTTAGTAATCATTCATAACGGAATTATTGAAAATTATGATTCACTAAAAAAAGAACTTCTTAAGAGAGGGTACATCTTTAATTCAGATACGGATACAGAAGTATTAATTAATCTGATTGAAGATGTTATGAAACAAGATGGTATTAAACTTGGAAAAGCTGTGCAAGTCGCTCTTAACCAAGTTGTAGGTGCTTATGCTATTGCCGTATTTGATAAAAACAAACCTAATGAAATTGTTGTTGCTCGATTAGGAAGCCCTTTAGCCATTGGAATTGGAGATGATGAGTTTTTCATAGCAAGTGATGCTTCTCCATTCATTGAGTATACTAAAAATGCTATTTATTTGGAAGATGAAGAAATGGCTATTATTAGAAGAGATAAAGAGGTGAATATTAGAAAGATTAAAGATGATTCTTTAGTTGATCCATATATGCAAGAACTCCAAATCAACCTTGAACAGATTGAAAAAGGGGGTTACGATCATTTTATGCTTAAGGAAATATTTGAACAACCAAGAGCAATACTCGATACGTTTAGAGGACGATTGCTTATTGATAAAGCCATTATAAAAATGGCTGGCATTGAGGATAATATGAAAAAATTCCTCAATGCAGATCGTATAATAATTGTTGCTTGTGGAACCTCATGGCATGCTGGCTTGGTTGCTGAATACATTTTTGAAGACCTGGCTAGAATCCCTGTAGAAGTTGAATACGCTTCTGAATTTAGATATAGAAATCCTGTAATTAAAGAAAACGATGTAGTGATTGCAATTTCACAATCTGGTGAAACTGCAGATACTTTAGCAGCAATTAAACTGGCTAAATCTAAAGGGGCTTTTGTATTTGGTGTTTGTAATGTGGTTGGTTCATCAATTGCCAGAGAAACAGATGCTGGAGCTTATACACATGCTGGTCCAGAAATTGGAGTTGCATCTACTAAAGCATTTACAACTCAAATTACCGTTCTAACACTTATTGCTTTGCGTCTTGCGAGAGCAAAAGGAACTATTTCTAGCTCCGATTATAGACATCATTTAATTGAATTAGAGCTTATTCCTGAAAAAGTTGAAAAAGCATTAAAATCTGATGCTTACGTCAAAACCATTGCAGCTATATATAAAGATGTGAAAAATTTCTTGTATTTGGGAAGAGGTTATAATTTCCCAGTAGCATTAGAAGGTGCTTTAAAATTGAAAGAGATTTCATATATCCATGCAGAAGGGTATCCTGCAGCAGAAATGAAACATGGACCGATTGCACTCATCGATGAGAATATGCCAATTGTGGTTATCGCTACTAAAAAAGGACACTACGAAAAAGTGGTTAGCAATATTCAAGAAATAAAGTCCAGAAAAGGAAAAATTATAGGTATTGTTACAGAAGGAGATTACAGTGTAAGGGAATTAGCTGACCATGTTATCGAAGTTCCTGACACATTAGAATCTTTATCTCCTTTACTCACTACTATTCCCCTTCAGTTGCTGTCTTACCATATTGCAGTAATGCTAGAAAAAAATGTAGATCAGCCTCGAAATCTTGCTAAATCAGTAACAGTAGAGTAATTTCAATCCTCAATTCTCTTATTTAATGTTATTCAGAATTAGAGATACATTTTTACATTAATCTTGTTTTTTTATCTATATTATGCGATATTATTAAATTAATCCATGAGTTTTTGTTAAATAATACTATGCGTGCATAATTTTCAAAACTAATCTTATTGTGTTAGCATATAATTATTTATATTGCTCTACTAAATTTAACTAATTCCCTAGAATGAAAACAATACTTAAAATTTCAATGCTGTTTTGTTGTGTCTTTACTTTTGGACAAACTACAGTAAAAGGTAAAGTATCCGACAATAACGGGCAACCTTTACCAGGTGCAAATATTATTGTCGTTGGTACTACAACAGGAACTATTTCAGATTTTGATGGTAACTATACGTTAACTGTAGATCAAGACCCTCCATTTTCAATTACTGTAAGTAGTGTCGGTTTTGACTCAGTAACTCAAGAAGTTACTATGAATACCCAAACACTAGATTTTGTTTTAGTGGAAGGAACCTCATTAGATGAGGTAGTAATCTCAGCGTCTCGTACTCCTGAACGTATTTTTGAATCTCCAGTAACTGTTGAACGATTTGGACTTAAGGAAATAAAAAATACGGCTTCTGCTGATTTTTATGATGGACTTGAAAACTTGAAAGGGGTAGATATTAATGTAAATAGTTTAACATTTAAATCTATTAATACTAGAGGTTTCGCAACGTTTGCTAATACACGTTTCATGCAGCTAGTTGATGGAATGGATAACTCTGCTCCTGCACTTAACTTTCCATTAGGAAATTTATTAGGTATGACAGAAACAGACATTCTAAGTGTGGAGTTATTACCTGGTGCTGCATCTGCCTTATATGGTGCAAATGCATTTAATGGTATCTTGTTTATGAGAAGTAAAAGTCCATTTGATCATACTGGAGTTAGCGGTTATGTGAAACAAGGATTGACCTCCCAAGAGGCAGCTGGTGATAATAATTATACTGATGTAGGTATAAGAATGGCCTATAAATTTAGCGATAAGTTTGCTGCTAAAGTAAATTTCGGATATTTAAAAGGTACCGATTGGGTTGCTGAAAATACCATGGACAAAAGAAACAATGGTTTTACAAGAGCAAATCTAGATTACGATGGTGTTAACGTTTATGGAGATGAAGTATTTGCAAATATTAAAGGGGTAGCTGAAATTCTAGAGGAAACTTTAGATGCTACTGGTAATCCAATATTGCCAGCTGGAGCAAATGCCTTAGTGCCTTCTGTTGACGTTAGTAGAACAGGTTATAATGAGGCTGACTTAACAGACTATAACGCCGAGAGTATTAAAGCAGATTGGGGCTTATATTTCCGTCCTTGGGCTGATGATTTTGAAATCCAGTATGTTGGGAAAATTGGTTCTGGATCTACTATCTATCAAGGCGCGAATAGATACGCAATCGACGATTTCTTTCTGCAACAACATAAAATAGAAATCAAAAACGATAATTTCTTCCTAAGAGGATATGTTACTGAAGATAAAGCTGGTGATTCATACGATATGGTATTTACAGGTGTGAATATTAATAGAGCGTGGAAAGACGACAATACTTGGTTTGGCGAATATGTAGGAAACTATGTTGCAGCAACATTAGGTGGTGCTACAAATGATCAGGCACACGCTGTAGGTAGAGCAGTTGCGGAAACCGGCCGTTTTGAACCAGGATCTCCTGAGTTTGAAGCTGCATTTAATAGAAGTATTAATGACCCTAGTTTATTAACAGGGTCAAAATTTCAAGATAATTCGAAAATTTATCATGGTGATGGAAATTATAATTTAAGTCATCTTATTGATTTTGCTGAAATCCAAGTTGGTGGATCGTATAGACAATACCAATTGAACTCTTTTGGAACAATCTATACAGATAATGATGGACCAATTAAATATTCAGAAGTTGGTTTTTATACGCAAATTCAAAAATCGCTGGAATTATCAGAAAGTGTGGATTTAAAATTGACTGGTTCTGTACGTTATGATAAATCTGAATTATTTGATGGTTTCTTTTCACCGAGACTATCTGCTGGATTTACTGTAAATAATAATCATAACATTAGAGCTTCTTTTCAAACAGGTTTTAGAAATCCAACGACTCAAGATTTATATATAGGACTTGATGTAGGTAGAGCCATCTTAGTTGGTGGTGCTCCAGATAATCCAGCACGTGATATTAGAAATTATGGTTTAAGTGCAACCGGACAAGCGTTGTTAGGTAGTCCTTCAATTAATTTCTCTGGTGAAGGTGCTTATAATAATTCATTCACGGCGAGTTCTGTTGCTGATGGTTTTGCTAATACTGGTAATCCAGCAGATTTGGAAATTGCAAACTCGAGTTTAGCTCAACCAGAACAAGTAACTTCAATTGAAGTTGGATATCGTGGAAAATTAAATAAAGTTATCGTAGATGCGTCTGCTTATTACAACTCTTATAAAGATTTCTTATCTAACGAAACCGTAATTGCTCCTTTTTATGGAGATGTACAACTGGAGCAAAATGTTCCTGGTACTTCAACGCCTCTTGCTATTGCAGCAATTGCGAATAATGATTACCAAGTGTATCAAACTTATACCAATACAGATGCCGATGTGAGCTCCTATGGGGCTGCAATAGGAATATCTGCAAAAGTTATGAATGGTTTTGATCTAGGATTTAATTATACCTATTCAAAATTAGATTTTGATCAGGAGGCTAATCCAGATTTTCAAACCAACTTTAATACGCCAGAACATAAAGTGAAAGCTTCGTTTGGAAAAACAGAATTATTTAAAAATTTTGGTTTCAATGTGGCCTGGAGATGGTCTGACACGTATGAGTGGGAAGCTTCATTCGCTAATGGAGATGTACCAGCTTACCACGTTATGGATGCACAAATTAATCTTAGAGTTCCTAGTTTAAAATCGCAGTTTAAAGTTGGTGCTACCAACTTATTACAAGATGAATATTTTACAGCTGTAGGAACAGGACTAATAGGTTCGATGTATTATGTATCATGGACTATCAATAACTTATAAAAATTACAACAATGAAAACTTTAAAATATATATTCTTTTCAGCAGTTCTTTTAGGTTTTACAGCCTGTGATAGCGATGATGATTCATCAACAGACGTAGAACCATTACCCGAACTTTCTGCAGGAACAGCTAATTTTTCAACTTATGTTTCCTTAGGAAACTCTTTAACTGCTGGATTTACAGACAGTGCTTTATTTATTGCTGGTCAAGAAAATTCATTTCCAAATATTTTATCCAGTAAATTTGCGATGCTCGGAGGGGGTGCTTTTACGCAACCTCTAATGAATGATAATTTAGGAGGTATCGCCTTAGGTGGAACTCAACTTCCTGGAGCTTCTTTAGGTCCGAGATTAATTTTTAATGGGGCTGTTCCTGCTCCAATTACAAGCATTATTGGCCCAGCAGTTTCGTCTACAGATTTATTAGTAAATAATCCAACTGGTCCTTTCAATAATATGGGTGTTCCTGGTGCAGCAAGTTTTCATTTAATAGCATCTGGATATGGTAATATTGGTAATTTACCTGCGGCAGCAAACCCTTATTTTGTGAGAATGACTGGGGCAACACCAGATGCTACTATTATGGAAATGGCAATGGCCCAATCGCCTTCATTTGTGACTTTATGGGTAGGTGCCAATGATGTATTAGGTTATGCACTTGGCGGTGCTTCTTCTGGTGCACCAACACCGCAACCAACGTTTGATTTCGCAATGTCGCAAATTATGACGAGCCTTGGAGGCGTTCAAGGCGTTATGGCAAACATTCCTAATATTACAGATGTTCCGTATTTTACAACAATTAATCATGACGGATTAGAGCCATCAAACCCAGATTTCGGGCCTCAAATACCAACACTTAATGGGATTTTTGGTCAACTAAATCTAGTCTATGCCTTTTTAGAAAGTCAAGGAATTCCAAATGCCACTGAACGTGCAATTGTATTCTCTGAAACTGAAAATAGTTCTTTTGTGATTAAAGATGAAAGTTTAATAGATTTGTCTGCTCAAATTGCTGGTGTATTAAATGCGAGTCCAACATTCCCTGCCTTTGTAGAATCTTTTGGATTACCAGCTGCAGCGGCTCCATTAGTTGCAAATTTATTGGGTGTGACTTATGGACAATCTAGACAGGCTAATGAAAATGATTTAATAGTGCTGGCAAGTTCTCCAATACTTGGGACAGTTAATGAGGCTTCTGTAGCAGCGTTAATGGGTCAAGGGTTACCACTCGCATTAGCAGGACAATTCTCTGTAGAAGGTATTACGTTACCATTGGAAGATAAATGGATTATAATCCCTAGTGAAAATGATGAAATCAATATGGCTATTAATGGTTATAATGGAACCATTCAAGCTTCTGCTTCTGCTGCAGGATTTGGTTTTGTTGATGCCAATTCAGTTTATCAACAAATGGCTTCAATTGGATATACTGATGGCGATTTTACACTAACAGGGAATCTCGTTATGGGAGGTGCTGTCTCATTAGATGGTTTTCATCCAACATCTAGAGGTTATGCTTTGGTTGCAAATGAATTTATGAAAGCTATTGATGCCGCATATGGTTCAAATTTTGAAGCTTCCGGTAACTTAGTTGACATAGGAAACTATCCAACAAATTACTCGCCTGCACTTCAATAAAATACCAAAACATATATATATGAAAACGCCTTCTTTTTGAAGGCGTTTTTTTATATACAAAAAAGCGTAAAAAGGACTTTAATTTTAAATTAAAAAATATATCTTTGCAGCGCGAAAAAAGTATGTTTTTCGCTAATAAAATTATCTAAACATAAAACACATAAGTAATGTCAAAAGTTACAGGTAAAGTTGCACAAATCGTTGGTCCAGTTATCGACGTTGCATTTGAGTCAGGGACAAGCCTTCCAAAAATCTACGATTCATTAGAAATTAAAAAATCAGATGGTTCATTATTAGTATTAGAAGTACAATCTCACATTGGTGAAGATACGGTTCGTACTATTGCAATGGATTCTTCAGATGGATTAAGTAGAGGAACTGAAGTTATTGCAACTGGAGCTCCAATACAAATGCCAGTTGGTGGTGAAGTTTATGGACGTCTATTTAATGTAATTGGAGATGCTATTGATGGTCTTGGAGATTTACCTAAAGCTGGTGATGCCGGATTACCAATTCACAGACAAGCACCTAAATTTGAAGATTTATCGACATCTACTGAAGTGTTATTTACAGGTATAAAAGTTATTGATCTTATTGAGCCTTATGCAAAAGGTGGTAAAATTGGATTATTTGGTGGTGCCGGAGTTGGTAAAACTGTTTTGATTCAAGAATTGATTAACAACATTGCAAAAGGACACGGTGGACTTTCAGTATTTGCTGGAGTTGGAGAAAGAACTCGTGAAGGAAACGATTTACTTCGTGAAATGTTAGAATCTGGAATTATTAGATATGGTGATGACTTCATGCATTCTATGGAAGAAGGTGGATGGGATTTATCTAAAGTTGATAAAGCTGGAATGAAAGACTCAAAAGCGACATTCGTATTTGGACAAATGAATGAGCCTCCTGGAGCTCGTGCTCGTGTAGCATTATCTGGTTTAACTATTGCTGAATATTTCCGTGATGGTGCTGGTGACGCACAAGGAAAAGATGTATTATTCTTCGTAGATAATATCTTCCGTTTCACACAAGCTGGTTCTGAGGTATCTGCATTATTAGGTCGTATGCCTTCTGCAGTAGGTTACCAACCAACATTAGCAACTGAAATGGGAGCAATGCAAGAACGTATTACATCTACAAAAAGAGGGTCTATTACATCTGTACAAGCGGTTTACGTACCTGCGGATGATTTAACCGATCCTGCTCCTGCTACAACCTTTGCTCACTTAGATGCTACAACTGTATTATCACGTAAGATTGCTGAGTTAGGAATTTATCCAGCAGTGGATCCATTAGACTCTACATCGCGTATTTTAACAGCTGATATTTTAGGAGCTGAGCATTATGATTGTGCACAACGTGTAAAAGAGTTGTTACAACGCTATAAAGAATTACAAGATATTATTGCCATCTTAGGAATGGAAGAATTATCTGAGGAAGATAAAATGGCTGTAGGTAGAGCTAGACGCGTACAACGTTTCCTATCTCAACCGTTCCATGTTGCTGAGCAATTTACAGGTATTCCTGGTGTATTAGTTGATATTAAAGAAACTATCAAAGGATTTACAATGATTATGGATGGTGAATTAGATCACTTACCAGAAGCAGCATTTAACCTTAAAGGAAGCATCGAAGAAGCTGTTGAAGCTGGTGAGAAAATGTTAGCAGAAGCTTAATATAAAACAACCTAAATTATGTTTTTAGAAATTGTAACACCTGAAGCAACTTTATTTAGCGGAGAAGTAGAATCTATTTCTATTCCTGGAGTTAATGGTGAGTTCGAAATGTTAAATAATCACGCACCAATTGTCTCTCTTTTAAAAGAAGGACATGTGAAAATTTTTGGTAGCATTGAACTCGATGAAGAGGTAGAAGACAAATTTGTAAAAGGGAAAGACAGAGGAACTTGGTTAGCAATTAATTCTGGTACTATTGAACTTAAAGACAATAAAGTTATTGTATTAGCTGATTAAATTAGCATACATTTTATTACATATAAAAGAGAGCCAAACTTAGTGTTTGGCTTTTTTTATGCCCAATTCCAAATGATCAGCTCCCAATTACGATCATTAGACGTATAGGTTTTTAATACTTCAAATCCAATGGCTTTGTGAGCATCTATTGATCTTATATTTTCCCCATCAACCTCAGTTATTATCATATTAAACGTTGCGTTTAATTCCGCTCTCATAAACTCATACAAACCTCTAAATATGCCTAACTTTCTATAGGATTTATCAATACATATTTGTCCCATTGTTAGGTAACTTAGCTTCTCTTTATTCTGAATTCGTAATTCTTTATCTATTTCATTAAACATTGATACCAATACTGGAATCTCTTTTTGGAATTCTTGAAGCATACACAATGCATATCCCACAACTTTTGAATTATGCTTCGCAATGACATGCGCACATTTGTCATTCATCGATTTTAATAATTCAAACGAATGGTGAACAGTTACAAAACCTTCCTTATCTTTTTCAGAATTCGAAAGTCCTTGAGGCAAATTTATACGTTGAAGTTCTAGAATTTGATGCAATTCTTCGTTGGTAAAAGCTCTTTTATAGCTGATATTGGTATTCATATTTTAAATTTACAATATTTAATATATCTCTATTAAATAGATCGTTCATTATTTATATTTGTGATATGTATGACAATATAATTGTATCTGAAAGTGACAGACCAATTTGGCAAATTCCAGTTGCGGCATTTCTATTTACTCTTGCTTTAGCTTTAATTCTGAGAGCTTTTTATCTTAATGATTGGTCTTATCATGATGTAATCCTTTTAACAGAAGATTTCAAGCATTCTTCTTTGTTAGCAGCAGTTGGTGTTGGGTTTTGTTCTCAAAAACGAATTTATATTGATTTAATCAATTCCAAAATTAAATCAGCATTTGAAATAGGCCCTCTTAAGTTTGGAAAATGGCAAACGATGAAGAATCTAGAATACGTATCCGTTTTTCATAGACCTAAAGAAAATGGTAGTTATGCTTTCGAAGTAAATCTTTGGTATGAAAAGGTTAAACGCATTGAACTTTATGAAAGAGACAACTATTTCGAGGCCTTTAAAATTGGGTTTAATGTATCAGAAGGATTAAATATAGACTTATTAGACGCAACTGTTGCACACCAAAGTACGTGGGTAGATAAAGACAAGTGGAAACGAAAAATGAATGATGAAAATTCCTAAAAAGCTACAAACCAAAATTGACCAACGTGTTAAAGAAGATGCACTACGCCAACTTGGTGAACACAGTAATATCGTGGATTTTGCTTCTAACGACTATTTAGGATTTTCAAAATCAAGAACCATTTTTAATAAAACTCATGATTATCTTGTTGGACATGATTGTTTGCAGAATGGATCAACCGGTTCTCGCTTATTATCCGGAAACCATCCTTTATATACAACTTTAGAAAGCATCCTTTGTGAATTCCATAATAGTGATTCAGCTTTGGTTTTTAATTCTGGTTATGATGCCAATTTAGGATTCTTTTCTTCGGTACCTCAACGCAGTGATCTCATTTTATATGACGAGTATATTCACGCTTCCATAAGAGATGGGATTCAACTTTCAAATGCAAAAGCTTATAAGTTTAAGCACAATGATATTGAGCATTTAATCTTACGTCATTCTGAACTTGTTTCAGAATCTCATCAACATATTTATATCGTGACAGAATCCGTGTTTTCTATGGATGGTGATTCACCTGATTTAAAAGGGTTCGTCGAATTCTGCAATCAAAATGACTGTTTTTTGATTACTGATGAAGCACATTCCGTTGGAGTTCACGGTAAAAACGGCATCGGTTTACTGCAAGATTTAAATCTAGAAAAAGATGTATTTGCTAGAATTATAACCTTTGGAAAAGCTTTGGGCTCGCATGGTGCTGCAATTCTATGTCATGAAGATTTGAAGTCCTACTTAGTCAATTTTGCCCGCTCGTTTATTTATACCACAGCCTTAACTCCTCATACATTAGCAACAATTTCGACTGCCTATAATGAAATGTTGATGACCTCTGCATTAGAAAAACTGCAGCAAAACATCAAGTTTTTCAATACTGAAATTAAACGACTCAACCTAAAACAGTTCTTTATTCAAAGTACTTCGTCTATACAATCATGTGTGTTGTCAGGAAATGAAACTGTGAAAACTATTGCTGAAAAATTACAGGTTCTAAATTACAATGTGAAGCCTATTTTATCCCCTACAGTTCCCAAAGGAGAAGAACGCTTACGATTTTGTTTACATTCTTATAATTCTGAGAAAGAAATGACTGAAGTTTTAACCATGTTAGCTACTTTTGTGTTATAATCTTTTTAAATGAAAGACAGCCATACCGTTTTAGCCGTATTTGAATATTCAACTGAAGCTCAAATCACTAAAACTAAATTAGAATCTGAAGATATAAGAGCAATTTTGGCTGACGAAAAAACAATCGATACAGATCCATTATTAAGTCAAGCAATTGGTGGTGTCAAATTATTGGTTCATAACGATGATTTCGATAAAGCTGTAAAAATCTATAACGATATAAGAGCCTATAGAAAAGATGTAAATGGAAATGAGGTACATTGTGTAAATTGTAATTCTACTCGGGTTTTAATGGCGCCGCCTAACCGTAAAAAATTCTTATATATGTTATTCCCTTTTTTCGAAAAAAGTAAAAATATGTGTAACGATTGTAAAACTATATTCTAAATGAAGCGCATATTTGTAACTGGTATTTCTACAGATGTTGGTAAAACTATTGCTTGTGCAATACTTACAGAAGCCCTTAAAGCGGATTACTGGAAGCCTATACAAGCTGGAGAATTAGAATCTTGTGACACAAAAAGAGTTCAGCAATTAGTGGCAAACAAAATTTCAAAATTTCATCAAAATTCATATGCATTACATACTCCTATGAGTCCTCATGCGGCGGCAGATATTGATGGTATTTCGATTGATTTAAAATCTATTAAACCGCCAAAAACTAAAAACCACTTGATTATTGAAGGTGCAGGCGGATTATTGGTACCAATAAATGACACTCAAACAGTTTTGGATATAATGGAACCTAATTCAAAAGTGATTGTCGTTTCAAGACACTATTTAGGTAGTATAAACCATACCCTTTTAACGGTTAACCTTCTTAAAGAAAAAGGTTTTGACGTGTCAATTATTTTTAGTGGTGATGAACACGAAACAACAGAAGATATAATTACAAAAATGACCAACGTGCCAATTATTGGCCGTATAAATGAAGAGCCTTACTTCGATAAAAATGTTGTTAAGGAATATGCAGAATTATTCAAAGAAATGTTATAATCGTCACACTGAACTTGTTTCAGTGTCGCATCATAATTTATGAAATCTAGTTATGTTTACATATTAACCAATCCATATAGAACTACATTTTATATTGGAGTAACAGACAATTTACATAAAAGATTAGAAGAACATTACGATGAAACTGCTTCAAAATTTACTAAAAAATACAACATTAAAGATTTGATTTATTTTGAAAATTTTACTGAAATAGAACAGGCGATTGCAAGAGAAAAACAATTGAAAAATTGGCATAAAGCATGGAAATTGAATTTAATTAAAACATTAAATCCAACTTTAAAAACTTTAGATTATTAAATTTACAATACAAATAATGAGATGCTGAAACAAGTTCAGCATGACGAACGACCAACAATGACATTACAAGAGAGAGATAAAAAACACCTCTGGCATCCCTTGACGCAACATAAATTGCATCCAGATCATATTGCAATCACAAAAGCTAAAGGATGCATGTTGACTGATGAAAACGGGAGATCCTATATTGATGCTATCGCTTCTTGGTACACTTCAATGTATGGGCATTGCAATTCGTATATCACTTCTCAGGTTACTGAACAAATGCAATCTCTGGATCAAATTGTTTTCAGTGGATTTACACATGAGCCCGCCATTCAATTGAGTGAAGCGCTTATTAAAATACTCCCTGAAAATCAAAATAAAATTTTCTTTAGTGATAATGGTTCAACTAGTGTTGAGATTGGAATAAAAATGGCATTGCAATTTCATTTCAACAATCATGAAAAGAGAAATACTTTAATTGCTTTTGAAGATGGGTTTCATGGGGACACATTCGGAGCCATGAGTGTTTCCGGATTGTCCGTTTATAATGGCCCTTTTGAAGACTATTTTTTAGATGTTAAACGGATTCCTACACCTAATGGAAAGAATCATGATTTTATTTTAGATGCGTTAAAATCCATAACTGAATCTCACAAAGTGGCAGGTTTCATTTATGAGCCTTTAGTTCAAGGTGCGGCGGCAATGAAAATGCATAATACCGAAGGATTAGATTTAATATTGAAATTTTGTAAAGACCATAAAATCATTACTGTTGCTGATGAAGTTATGACAGGATTTGGTAAAACTGGCCGTAATTTTGCATCGGATTATATGTCGAATAAACCTGATATTATATGCTTGAGTAAGTCGTTAACAGCTGGATTATTACCAATGGCAATTACGTCCTGTTCTCAAGAAATTTACGAAGCTTTTTATAGTGATGATATAAGTAAAGGATTGTTTCATGGGCACACCTACTCTGCTAATCCATTGGCTTGTAGAGCAGCAATAGCAGGCATTGAATTATTACAATCTGAAGAAATTCAAGAAAACATCAAACGTATTATAGCATCTCATCGCAGGTTCGATGAACGCATAAAAAACCATTCGAAAGTAAAATCAACACGTCAAACAGGAATTATTTTCGCATTAGATTTAAACATTGAAATGGAGCGCTATGGAAATTTACGAGACAAACTCTTCAATTTCTTTATGAACAATGGCGTGTTTTTAAGGCCACTTGGAAATACAATCTATATTCTAGCGCCTTATGTGATTAGTGAAACTGAATTGAAAAAAGTGTATGCGGTTATTGAAGAGGCTTTAAATACCTTCTAAATTCTTATCTATTAAGTTTATTTCCTCTTGAGTCTCTTTTATTCTTACATATAATTCTTCATAGACCCATTCGCCATCAATTTTCTCTCCAACTACATAAATAGTCCCTTGACCATCAGATCCTTTAATAGGAATTCTAATATCTACATGCCCAGAATCTCCATTTTTTAAAGAAATATTTCCCTGCATGATCCCATTGGTCTCAATTGGGTCTCCTAAATGATAGGCAACAATATCACTGAGTTTAGCTTCTTGAAGAGCATATTCATATGGTCCCGAATTTTTAATGGCATTTGTAACACCGAAAATTATTGCGCCAATTCCGAATACAAATAATAAAATAACGGTAAGGCAACCACCTACAGGTAATAACCACAACCAATTTCTACCAAACCAACTTTTTTGTTTTACCTCTTCCATAGATTCAATTATATCTAAAGATAGGTATCTCTCATATAGTACTTGTTACAGAAATTGAAAATTATTTCCACAACAAGTTTCAAATTTCTGTGAAATGAATTCAGGATGGCTTATTTTTGTCAAAAGAAAAAACCTTGCTTAAACCCATATCGATTACCGCCATAGCTGCTATTTCTCCCTTGGGAAATTCTTTAGATGAGGCTTGGGAAAATTATAAAAACAACGCCCATTTTATTTCTGAAAAACAATTTTCAACTCAGCGTGTATTAATTTCGGAATTGTCTAATGAAGTACAGGCTGAAATAGAAATTTTGAGACAATCTGAATCAAAATATAAAGCACTTGATAATTCAGTACTTTATGCCATATACACCTCTAGAAAAGCCGTAAAACAGGCAAATTGGAATTCTGAAGATCAATTTGGAATTAATATTGGATCTTCAAGAGGCGCAACACAGCTTTTCGAAACATATCATGAAGCATATCTCAAAAATAAAACCTCACACCCATTAAGTTCCCCGACTACAACACTAGGTAATATTTCATCTTGGGTGGCCCATGATTTAAATTCTAAAGGACCTGAAATCAGTCACTCAATTACATGTTCCACTGCCTTACATGCTATGCTTAATGGTATTGCCTGGATTAATGCTGGCATGTCTGACAAGTTTTTAGTTGGAGGAAGTGAAGCACCATTGACTGGCTTCACAATTGCACAAATGCAGGCCTTAAAAATTTATGCAAAACACACTACAGATTATCCATGTCGAGCGTTAGATTTTTCAAAAAATGAAAATGAGATGGTTTTAGGTGAAGCCGCTGCTTCAGTTTGCCTAGAACAGGGTGAAACAAAAAATGCTTTGGCTGTAATTAAAAGCTTTGGATATGCTACCGAATTATTGGAACATAACGCATCTTTATCAACTAATGCTATCTGTTTTCAGCGTTCCATGACAATGGCTTTAGGAGACATGGATCCCGCTTCAATTGATGTTATTGTTACACACACTCCAGGAACAATAAAAGGAGATATTTCTGAACATAATGCTATTAAAACTGTGTTCAAAAATAAAATTCCATCACTTACAAATAACAAATGGAAAATTGGTCATAGTCTTGGAGCATCCGGTTTGACGAGTATTGAAATGGCCATTCTCATGTTGAAACATCAAGAATTTATAGGGGTTCCTTTTTGCAATGAACCGAAACCAAAAAAACTTCAAAACATTCTAATAAATGCAGTTGGTTTTGGTGGAAATGCGGTGAGTATTCTAATATCTAAATAATCAAATTTATCTAAAACCATAATTAAATTAAAACCAATGAACACAAAAATTAGATACATAAAGAAAGTACCAATAATGAAACTCATTTTTGGTTTTGTTTTATTTTGTTTTGGGATACATGGTGCTATATTCAACAATGTTTTTAATTTAGTTTTATCTGGAATTGGTGTGTTCTTAATGTTGGCCCAAGGATCAGAAATAGATTTAAAAACAAAAAGATATAGAGAATTATATACTGTATTAGGAATTGACCTCGGTAAATGGAAAAATTTACCCGTAATTGAATATATTTCAGTATTCGCTACTTCAGAAAGCAGCAAAGTCCAGGCAATGGGAGCGTCAGCTAACTTTAAAAATAAAATTATAAAACTAAATTTATTTTATAATACGAATAAAAAAATAGAAGCTTATAGAACTGAAGATGTTTCTGATGCATTTAATGTTGCAAAACATTTTTCTGAAGTATTAAATATTGATATTTTAGATGCTACAGAACAAGAATCTAAATGGTTATAATTACTTTTACAAAAAAATCCGCTTTACATGATTACGGCAAGACACAACTGGACCAAAGAAGAAATTTTAGAGATATACAATAAGCCATTGATGGAATTGCTTTATGAAGCGGCTACCATTCATCGTATGCATCATGATCCAAACACGGTTCAAGTATCAACACTACTATCAATAAAAACAGGAGGCTGTTCAGAAGATTGTGGATATTGTCCCCAAGCGGCACGCTATCATACAGATATTGAAGGCAGTGATTTAATGAGTGTTCAACACGTTAAAGCACAAGCATTACGCGCTAAAGAATCAGGAAGTTCTAGGGTGTGTATGGGAGCTGCATGGCGAAATGTTAAGGATGGGCAAGAATTTGATGATGTGTTAGAAATGGTGCGTACAATTAACAAACTCGATATGGAGGTTTGCTGTACACTAGGTATGATTACAGAAAATCAAGCACAGCGATTGGCTGAAGCTGGATTATATGCATACAACCATAATTTAGATTCTTCCGAAGAATATTATAAAGAAGTAATCTCAACGCGAGGATATAAAGATCGTTTGGATACCATTGATAATGTTCGAAAAACAAATGTAACTGTATGTTCAGGAGGAATAATTGGAATGGGCGAAAAAATAGAAGACCGAGCAGGAATGCTTGTTGCTTTATCTACGCTTAATCCGCAACCTGAATCTACGCCTATAAATGCATTGGTTGCTGTGGAAGGGACTCCAATGGAGGATGAAAAACCAGTTGAAATTTGGGACATGATTAGAATGGTGGCAACAACGAGAATCGTGATGCCTGAAACACAAGTTAGATTAAGTGCTGGTAGAACTCAAATGAGTCGCGAAGGTCAAGCCATGTGTTTCTTTGCTGGAGCAAATTCAATTTTTGCAGGAGATAAATTACTTACGACTCCAAATCCTGATGTTAATGAAGACATGAAAATGTTTGATTTATTAGGATTAAATCCTCAAAAACCATTTACTAAAAAAACCCAACCGCAAACTGTAGAGGCAGGAGATTCTCAATATGAAGCATTGGGAGAAAAACCAAAATGGACGCGTCCAGAACACACTATTGAACGTAATGAAGACGCGAAAGTAAAAGCGAAATTATTGAGATAAGGTCGCTTACTTTTTAATCTAAATCATACTAAATAATAATTGGTAACGTTTTATTAACTTTGAAGCACTAAAATTGGCTGCCTTGAAATTAAATCTTCAACAAATTCCTCGTGTTAAAACAATAACAAAAGAGGATTTCATAACGCACTATTTTAAACCACAAAAACCCGTGGTAATCGAACACTTCATTGAAGAATGGCCCGCATATGCTAAATGGAATCTTGATTACATCAAAGAAATAGCTGGTAATAAAATTGTGCCTTTATATGATGACAGACCTGTAGATTATAATGATGGATTCAATGAACCACATGCTTCAATGAAAATGAAGGATTATATAGACCTTCTTCAAAATGAACCAACCAAATATCGGATCTTCCTTTGGAATATTCTAAAAGAAATTCCTCAACTTCAAGAGGACTTTAAATTTCCTGATTTTGGTTTAAAGCTTATGAAAAGGATGCCTTTGTTGTTTTTTGGAGGCGAGGGTTCTCATACATTTATGCATTATGATATTGATTTAGCTAATATTTTTCACTTCCATTTTGAAGGTAAAAAACTATGCATATTATATGACCAAAAGCAGAATCCGTTTCTATATAAAATCCCCCATTCATTGATCACAAGAGAAGATATTGATTTTGCAGATCCAGATTTAGATAAATGGCCAGACCTTAAAAACGCTACAGGATGGACTTCAGAATTATCCCATGGCGAAGTTTTATATATGCCTGAAGGGTATTGGCACTATATGAAATATTTAACTCCGGGATTTTCAATGAGTCTTCGAGCAATTGCCAGAAATCCAAAAAATCTAGTAAAAGCCATATATAATGTAATCATTATGCGAAATTTTGACAGCATCATGCGAAAACTTAAAGGTCAAAAATGGATTGATTGGAAAAACCAACAGGCTACTTCTAAATCAAATTAATGTTTTAATCAAAAAAAACTGATTCTCAAAAACTTAATAATATATTTGCCAACTTAAAATCAAAATCATGAAAAATTTAACTGTTGTTCTTATGCTATTTTCTGTAGCATTTGTTAATGCTCAAGCTTATAAGGGCAAAGGAGATACTAAATTTCAAATTGGAGTGAATTTTCAAAATGGCGCATCAGGAATAAATGCGAGTTATGATATTGGAGTTGGTGAAAACATATCATTTGGACTCTCTTCTACTTATCTCTTAGGTGTTGATGATAAGCTCAACGCAAGTTTTGGTGATCGTTTTGATATAAAAGCCCGATTTAATGCAAATATTGGAAACGTTGTGAACATAGATGACAATTTTGATATGTATCCTGGTTTGAATTTTAGTTTAAAGAACTTTGGTGGTCATTTAGGACTTAGATATTTTTTTACCACTGGTTTTGGTGTGTTCACTGAAATGAATGCTCCAATTTCTAAATATAATTCTGGAGCACTTACTCCAGCCGAAAAATTACACAATCAATTCTCTGTAAATTTAGGCGCAATATTTAATCTATAAAGTAAATCTCTAAAAAAGGCCCCAATGGGGAAGCCTATTATTTGATTAACGTATTTACTTTTTCATAGACCAGATGGCTTTCCCATCCCCTGTAAAGCAAATAATCCACTAGTTTTTTCTTTCTTTTGAACACATTGGATTCCTTAATTTGATGAAATCTCTTTAGGGCCAATTCGTCCAGAGAATTTATATATTCGTCTTCAGGGATTTCCTTCATTGCTAACTTAATATTATACTCGGAGATGTCTCTATATTTTAATTCTCTCGTAATTCTAACGCGTCCCCATTTCTTAATTTTAAATTTACCTTGTGTGAAAATTCTTGCGAAACGTGACTCGTTTAAATAATCCTGTCTAATCAATGAGACTACAATTAAATCGATAGCTTCAGGTATCATTCGCATAGATTTAAGTTTTTGATGAACTTCTTTATGACAACGCTCCTGATAAGCACAATAAAATTCTAATTTTTTTTGTGCTTCATCGAAAGTATATGTTTTTTGTGGAATCAAAAGTAATTAGTAACAATTTGTTAATAAATTAGATGCTGCAACACCCTGATTTTTAATGAATTTAGACTATATTCGTATGTTTGCTTAATAGCAAAAATAAGTTTTTCCCGATGATAAAAAAATATGCCCTCGTATTAATAGTTGTTTTATGTTTTGGTGTGTCTGGTTTTGGACAAACAACCATATTTAATATTCCAGGTGGAGGTGCATATCCCAATGCTGGATGGAGTGATACCAATAATATAATTAGTGAACCAATAGACAAATCTAGTTATTTCATGATTCAACCTGGAAATCCTGGCGATTTAATTGTAACATCTTCTTACGATTTAAGTGCTCACACTTCGGCAACATTAGACATTGATATTGGATCTTTTGGTTCAGGAACTCATAATAGTTTATTAGTAGAAGTTTCATTAAATGGTGGTTCTAATTACACTCAAAGTTATACTACTACTGCGACTACATCTTCAACAGAAACCCTTAGAACAGTGAATATAACTTCCGTTTCATCGAATATGGTTATTCGTTTTACAGTTAATAGCACAACTGGTAGAGGTATTAGAATGCAAAACATACACTTACAAGGTATTGGTTCAGCTTCTACAAATACTGAAGTGAATTTTTCATCTGCAACGTATTCTACTTCTGAAATTGGTGTTTCTATAAATCTATGTGTGGATATAACGAATCCGAGCGGAAGTGTAGCAACTACTGCAAATGTGGTTTTAACATCTTCAAATATTCCGCATTTAACATCTCCAATTAGTCTACCCATAACATTTCCTGCAGGAGTTTCTACTCAACAATGTGTGAGTATAGCAATTACAGATAATAGTACGTGTTCAGATGATACTAGTTATACTTTTAATCTACAAAGTATTGGTGGTGGTACTTCTGCAATAGCAGGTTCTATAAGTTCTACCTCTTTAACAGTTAACGATAATGATGGCTCGGTTGGCGTATTTAGAACTTTATCTTTTGAAGGTGCCGATGATTGGACTTATACTGGTGGTGGAGCGACTAATTCTACATTTAATAAATATTTTGGCACTACATCATATAGACTAGGCAATTCTAACAATTTAACCACAGCAAATGAAGACATATCAACATTTTCAAATGTAACTTTGATCGTGGCTTTTGCCTCTGTGGGTGCTGACTCAAATGAAGATTTATATTTGGACATTTCATATGATAATGGTGCTACGTGGAATGGAACAGGATCCGTTAAGCTTGTAGATGGTTACAGTAATGCAAATATTAATATGGGTAATACGAATGGCTCTAACCCTACAACAGTAGGCACAAACCCTTGGGTAGTTAGCATTCCCGCTATTGAAACCCAAATAAGAGTAAGGCTTAGGGCTGTTAATTTAGATGGTGGTGAATATTATTTTGTAGACGATATTATTTTAAGTGGCGATTCCTGTTTAACATCTCCTTTAATTACTTTATCTTCTAATTCACTAACTGGATTAGATTATGTTGTAGGAGCTGGACCTTCGCCTGTGATACCTTCTAATAGTTTTGATATTACAGGTGCCAATTTAACAGCAGATATAATTCTAAACGGGCTTACTGATTTTGAAATCTCAGCTAATATCGGTGGCCCGTATAGCACTTCATATACTATTCCGTTAGCAAGCGCAAATGGTACGAATACAATTTTTGTGCGATTAAGTAGCGCATTGGCGGTTAACACGTATAGCGAAACCGTAACGGTGAGTAGTACAAGTGCAACAAACAAAACAATAAGTTTAGATGGAGAAGTCATTCCAACTTTAGCAGATGTGGTTATTACTGAAATTATGTATAATACTTTTGGAACTGACGATGATTGGATTGAAATCTGTAATGTTTCTGGATCTACCCAGTATCTAAATAATTATATAATTGATGTTGGAGGATCAAGTGTTTTTACTTTCCCTTCAAGTGTTACGCTATTAGACGGAGATTGTATTATTATTGATCTAGGAGATGGTGGTGGTAGTGAATATAATGTTGATTGTCCGATTCTTCCAATTGATATCGACTACTCTAGTGGTTTAGGATCAGGAACTCTAAATAATACAACTGATACCATCACATTGTATGCATCAAATGGATCTACTGTTTCAGATGTTGTTACTTATTCCAGTGCTGATGGTGGAAATACTACCTCTCTTCATGTCGTAAATACGGCATTAGATAATTCAACTACAAGTACGAACTGGCAGGATGTCCCTGACGGAGGATCCGCAGGTACAAATTCTCTAACATCACCTTGCTCGCCAATTGAACCCGATATCAATGTTGAAGGAAACATTGGAACCTTCCCAGATATAGCAGGAGATGGAAGTAATATTCCTGTAGGATTTAATAATACACTATTTGCTGCTACTCCAATTGGTGGAGGGTCTCAAATGAAGTCATATAGAATTCAAAATACAGGTATTGTTGTATTAAACATAGCATCGATAACTTTGTCAGGAACAAATCCAGGTGACTTTAGTGTTTCTAGTGTGCCTGCAACTGTTAACCCAAGTGGAGTTGAAACATTTAATATTACCTTCACACCTACTGCAACTGGGCCTAGAACGGCTATTGTAACTATTGATTCTGATGATCCAGATGCTTGGGAAGATCCTTATGTATTTAATATAAAAGGTGAAGGGATCTGTGCGAGTTCAACCATTTCTGTTTCCAGTTTTGCGCCTTTAGAAGGTCCTGTGGGAACAGAAGTTACTATTACAGGTAATGGTTTTTCAGCTACTTCTACAGTTACTATAAACGGCACTACAGCCACAGTGATTTCTGGATCGGCAACCGAACTTGTTGTAGAAATTCCTAGTATAACGAATTCAGGACCATTTGTAATTACAGAAGGTTCATGCTACACAATATCTTCTTCAAATTACATATTGACAACAGATAATAGTGGTTGTGGTCTCACCGATTTAATTATGTCTGAAATATATGATCAAAATGGTGGAAGTTTAGGATACATAGAAGTTTATAATGGTACAGGAAATACTATAGACTTATCTATCTATTATATTAGACGCTATGGAGATGCAGGAGATTTTGTAGATGATAATTATACAGATTACTATTTTACACCTTCTCAAGACTTAATTCTTGATGGAGAAGTATTATATGGTAAAATAAGTACAGATGCAGATACTGCTACTCCGGACTTTGATTATGCAAATGTCAGTGGATTTGCAGGTATCAATGGTGAAGATATTTTCCATTTATACAATGCCACAACACTGATTGATGTTTATATCGTTCCAAATACAAATATTGGCTATACGGCAACACGAAATACAAATACTGCTGGACCAAATACAACGAGCACCCCATCAGATTGGACACACTCAACTACGGAAAGCACCACAAACTTAGGTACGTTTAATTACGTATCTGCAATTGATAAACCAAATGTTGGTAATCCCGCAGATGTTTCTGGATGCGCTACAATGGCTCAGTTTGATGCCACATCAACTGCTGGTGGAGGTGGTGCCTTATCTTACCAATGGTATTTCAATGAAGGAAATGCCTCAGATACGGATTGGGAAATTGTAACTCCTGGAGATTTCCCACTAGTTACTGTTACAGGAATTACGGGTCCTATCTTAACACTTACCGGTTCTTTTTATTCCTATGAAGGTTATCAATTTTATTGTTTGGTAACTGAAGATGGTGCCTGTGGATTGGCCTCTAATGCCGCTCAAATTAATTCTAATAGTACAACATGGACGAATACTGGTTGGAGTAATGGTGTCCCAACTTTAAATTCGTTGGTAATAATAAATTTTGCCTATGATACTTCTGTTGGAACTAATAACGAAACCAGTTTCCAAGCCTGTAGTTTAACGGTCAATAATGGATTCACATTAACTATTTCTAACAACACTTTTGTAGAAGTTGAAAATGACGTTACCGTAGATGGAGCAATTTTAGTGAGAACACAAGGTGCTTTTGTTCAAAATAATGATTTAGGAAATGTTTCTGTCACTGGAAATGTTACTGTAGAAAAAGAGACAGCACCAATAAATATTTGGTATGAATATACCTATTGGAGTTCTCCTGTATCAGGCGAAACAATCGGAAATGGATTGGATGAATCCTCTCCTACAAGACGTTTTTGGTTTAATGCGGCTAATTATAGAGATTCTACTATGGAATCTGCAAATGATGATGCAACCGATCCTGGTCAAGACGATATAGATGATGATGGTAATGATTGGGTGTTTTCTAATGATGCTGACCCCATGACTCCAGGAATTGGTTATGCTGCTACACACGATCCAATTGGATTTATTGGAGCAGGTTCTTATAAATATATATTTGAAGGTCCTTTCAATAATGGTGTGATACATTCACCTGTTTTAAGAAATGATGTTGAAACTTCCGATACAGATTGGAATTTTATTGGTAATCCATACGCTTCCTCGATTGATGCTGATATCTTTTTAAATACAAACATCTATAATGCAGGCACCAATGCTGGAGGCATGCTAGAAGGTGCAATTTATTTATGGTCTCACAATACAAATCCAGAGCCTGATGCTAATGGAAATGAAGTCTTAAATTTTGCAACGTCGGATTATGCTACAATTAATGGCGCCAGTGAAACTGCGGGTGGAGATATGGTAACGCCTAATAGATTTATTCCATCAGGTCAAGGGTTCTTTGTCGTATTTTCCAACACCAGACCTACAACATCAGGCAATGTAATCTTTAACAATAGTATGAGATTGGCTAATACAACTAGTAACTCCCAATTCTTCAGATCATCAAATAACGAAATCAATACCGATAATGCTACATCAATTGATAATAAATTGTGGTTAAATCTCACTTCAGATAATGGTGTGTTTAATCAAATTTCTGTGGCTTATGTTGATGGCGCTACCGATGAAGAAGATGGACGCTATTACGATGCTCCAAGAAATCAATCAACTGGTTCAGCATCTTATATGTATTCTACTATTGAAAATATACCTGAATCAAAATTTGTGATTCAAGGTAAGCAACCTAATAGTTTAAATATTGATGAAATAATTCCGCTTGGATTTTATACAACTATAGATGAAGCTACGCTTTACGTCATTTCATTACATAATTTACAAGGTGAATTTTTATCAAATAATACGATGTATTTAATTGATAGCTTGTTCGGTTTGACTCATAATTTATCAGCTTCTGATTACACGTTTACTTCAGAACTTGGTGATTTCAAAGAACGCTTTCAAATCGTATTTAGAGAAGATGCATTATCTTTAAATGATTTAGAGTTGACGTCAAACGGTCTAACTATAATCGAATTAACCGATGGCGATGTTAAATTCAATGTTAGACAGAATTTTGTCATAAAATCTGTTGAAATCATAGACATGCTAGGACGCTCTTTATACCAATTAAGAGGCAACAGTCATACGGAAATTTACAACCTATCAAACTTGAGTCAGGCTGCATACATCGCGAAGGTAGAATTGACTAATGGGCAGATTATTACTAAACGTGCTATAAAAAGATAATCTATTCTAAAGTCTTCTTAAGCGCTTCAGCATCGTACGGTTTTGCAATTATAATTTTATCTTTATTTAGTAGAAAATAAGATGGTGTAGAATTTACACCATATTGAATGGCTATACTATTTTCCCATTTTTGTAATCCTAATACATGAATGAAATCCGGAAAATTAGCGATTTCTTTTTCCCAACGTTCAGCAGTATCTTCTAAACCAATTGCGATAACTTTTAAATTTGGTTTTGATTTAAGAAATTCTGTAATACTTGGCAATTCCTCAAGACAATGTCCACAACTACTACTCCAAAAGATGATCAAATACTGTTCTGCGACGTCAAGTTCATGCAAGGTCTTCCGCTCTGTTTCACCTTTTGTTGTGATCGCAAAATCAAAGTCGTGAGCCTGCATGCCATTCGAATTGGTTCTGTAAACAATTAACTCATTTTCTAATTCCTTATTTTCTGTTTGTTGTGCCAACTCTAACAAATAGGTATTTGAAATATAGTTTGCAACATCCTCTTTATTTTGTTGCGTAAAACGGAGCCAAATCATTTTGAGTAATATCGTTTTAATCTGAATATTGCCATCTCCAATACTTGTCATTAATGTATCAATATCTACAATGGAAGCCTTTTCATCTATTTGAGAAGTCATTCCAAATACATAAGCTAAAACCCGATCCACCAAAAATTCTGAACTTTGCAAAAGCGGATTGCTAAAATCAACATTCTGCAAATAAGTGCGCTTTAAATTTTTTGCATACGTAGATATATCTTCAAATTCTATTGGAATATATGGTCTATTAGCACTAATAAAAACATTTGCCATAGCTCCCTTTGAAGCCGCCTCAAAAGCTTCCTGAGTGTCTTTCAAGGTTTTAAATATCTCTTCAAATCCAGATATATCTGTGCTTTCTTTTGTGTAGAAATTACTAATCGTCATATTTACCAATTCCATACTTTTAGTATATGAGCTCCAAAGTTTATTTTCATTAGAATCAGTGAATTCAAGACCTTCTGTTAAACTAAATGTAAACGAAATATCTTCTTCGCCATTATAGATAAAATCGAAATTATTTTCTTCTGGTGGCAACCCATAAACAATCTTATAAATTCCAGCTGATGACATAGAATCTAAAGGTATGCTAAAGCCTCCATCTGCCTCTAATTTAGCTCGATTTATGTACTCTGATCCAGTTGCTGTAGCGTGATACAAAAACGCATATGTAAATTCTTCAGCAGGAGAAAATGTCCCATTTACATGATGTTGAGCAAAAAGTACGGTTGGCATCAATAGTATTAATAAAAGTAGTTTCTTCATCAGTTAATTATTTAATTACATATGGAATCCAATAACTACGCCAAAATAGGTTTTAGAACCGTTAATGCTTGATGTATTGTTTTAATATGGTCAAAAGTTAATATTAAGCGCAATCCCTTTCTGGTTTGCTTTTCTTTCATTTTGCACGTTGTTGGGTTGGACTGTACAAATTGAAGCACTTTTGAAAAACCAGAGCTTTGATAAAAGGCGCTTTCCTGGTTACTTATAAAGTACCCTACCAATTTATCATGCTTCATAATGACTTTTTCTAGTCCAATTTTAGTCGCAATCCACTTAATACGTACACTGTTTAATAAATCTACAACTTGAATTGGCAATTCTCCAAATCGATCTACAAGTTCGGCCTCAAATTTTTGCAATTCGGCTTCAGTTTTAACAGTATTTAATACCGTATATAAATTTAAGCGTTCCGTAATATTATTGACATAATCATCTGGGAATAACAATTCGAAATCAGAGTCAATCGTAATATCCTTTACATATTCTTTCTCTTTTTCATCATCTTGATACAGGTCTTTGAACTCATTTTCTTTAAGTTCTTCAATAGCTTCGTTCAAAATCTTCTGATAGGTATCAAATCCTATTTCATTGATGAATCCACTTTGCTCTCCACCTAGTAAATCTCCTGCTCCTCGTATTTCCAAATCCTTCATTGCAATATTGAATCCACTACCAAGCTCCGTAAATTGTTCCAACGCTGTGATTCGTTTCCTTGCATCATTTGTCATTGCAGAATAATCTGGTGTTATGAAATAACAGAATGCTTTTTTATTACTTCGCCCTACACGACCTCGCATTTGGTGCAAATCACTCAATCCAAAATTATTAGCATTATTAATAAAAATTGTGTTCGCATTTGGCACATCCAATCCACTTTCTACTATAGTAGTACTCACTAAAACATCAAATTCACCATTCATAAATGCGAGCATAAGATGCTCGAGTTTTTTACCTTCCATCTGGCCATGTCCAATACCAATTTTAGCATCAGGAACCAGGCGTTGAATCATACCTGCTACTTCCTTTATATTTTCTATTCGATTGTGAATGAAGAATATTTGCCCGCCACGTTGAATTTCATAAGTAACAGCATCCCGAATTTGTTCTTCATTGAATCGAATGACATGACTCTCTATTGGATAACGATTTGGAGGTGCCGTTGTAATTACAGACATATCTCGAGCAGCCATTAAACTAAACTGAAGTGTTCTTGGAATTGGTGTTGCTGTTAGCGTCAACACATCTACATTATCTTTTAAGGTTTTTAATTTCTCTTTGACCGCGACCCCAAATTTTTGTTCTTCATCTACTATAAGCAAGCCTAGATCTTTAAATTTTACATTTTTATTGACAAGCTGATGTGTCCCTATAATTATATCTACTTTACCGCTTTCAAGTTCTTCAAGAGTAATTCGTTTTTCTTTTGCCGTTCTAAAACGATTTAAATAATCTACAGTTACAGGGAAATCTTTGAGACGTTCTCTAAAGGTTTTTTGATGTTGGTAGGCTAAAATTGTAGTTGGCACTAAAACAGCGACTTGCTTACCGTTATCGACGGCTTTAAACGCGGCTCGAATGGCAACTTCAGTCTTACCAAAACCAACGTCACCACATACCAATCTGTCCATTGGTCGTTCACTTTCCATATCGACTTTAATATCCGATGTGGCCGTTATTTGATCTGGTGTATCTTCATAGATAAATGAAGCTTCCAACTCATGTTGCATATAGCTATCTGGATTGTATTGATACCCTTTCTCTAATTTTCGTTTAGCATACAATTTAATTAAGTTGAACGCAATTTCCTTAACTCGAGATTTCGTTTTTTGTTTTAAGGTTTTCCAGGCTTTACTTCCTAACTTATAAATTTTAGGAGGCTTACCATCTTTGCCATTAAACTTGGTGATTTTATGAAGCGAGTGGATGCTTAGATATAATACATCGCGTTCACCATAGACTAATTTTATGGCTTCTTGCTTTTTACCTTCAACATCAATTTTCTGCAGTCCTCCAAACTTTCCAATGCCATGATCAATATGTGTAACATAATCACCAATATCGAGATTGGTTAGATCCTTTAAGGTAATCGCTTGTTTTTTTGCGTATCCATTTTTCAGATGAAATTTATGATAGCGTTCAAAAATCTGATGGTCTGTATAACATAAAACTTTAAGGTCATTATCAATAAACCCTTGATACAAGGACATAACAATGGTTTTGTAATGCACGTCTTGCTCTACGTCTTCGAAAATGTCATGAAAACGTTTTGCTTGTTGCTCACTTGAACATGCAATATAATTCGTAAACCCTTTATTATGATTGGTGTTTAGATTATCAATTAATAGGTTGAATTGCTTATTAAAAGAGGGTTGAGGGATCGTATTAAAATCAATATTATTGCTAGTTGAAAAATAGGCCGTAGTTCCAAATTCAACCAAAGTAAAATCTAGTAATTGTTTTTTAACTAACTCTGAATAACAAAATAATTCTTCAGGCTGATCGTGTTTTATGTCTTGGGAAAGCGTTTTAAAGGCGTCTTCTGCTTTAGCAAAAAAATCATCCAATCTTGAAAATAACAGCTCAGGGTTTTTAGCAAATATGACTGTTTTTGATGCTATATATTTTAGAAAGCTTTGCCGACTATCTTCTAAAAATTTATTCGCAACATTTGGGATGATACTTATTTTCTTTATTTGTTCAGTAGACAATTGTGTTTCAACATCAAAAGTTCTAATACTATCTACTTCGTCTCCAAAAAACTCAATACGATAAGGCTCATCATGTGAAAATGAAAACACATCTACAATACCTCCTCTTACTGAAAACTCTCCGGGTTCTGTAACAAAATCGACTCTTTTAAATTTATACTCGAATAACACTTCATTAACAAAGTCAATTGATAACTCATCATTCACTGAAACTTTAAGCGTATTTCGTTCTAGCTCTCTCCTTGTAACCACTTTTTCAAAAAGCGCATCTGGGTAGGTAACAATAATTGCAGGTTTCTTACGTGAATTAATACGGTTTAAAACTTCTGCCCTTAGGAGTACGTTTGCGTTATCTGTTTCTTCTATCTGATATGGTCTTCTGTAACTGCCTGGATAAAAGAGTACATCTTTTTCATTCAGTAACACTTCTAAGTCATTCAGGTAAAATGCAGCTTCTTCTTTGTCATTAAAAACGAGTAAAAAGGGCTTGTCTACGGATTTGAAAGTTTCAGATAATACAAATGATAACGCCGATCCAACAAGGCCTTTTAAATGTGTTTTACTTTGGGTTTTGGCAATAGCACGCTGCAGGTTTTGCGATTGCAAAGTCTGTGCATAAGTTTGCGAGATAAATGTTTTACTCACGTAATTTAGGTTTAGACAAATATAAAATTTTTGTTGAATAGATATTGATAAAATGTTTTAATAAAACTATCTTTGCATGACTTTAAAAACAAGAATATATGTCATTTTTAGATTTATTTGATAGCGGATTTAAGAAACGTAATGAGGATCATTTTGCTGCAATTGTAAGAGTTGCAATGGATGATGGAATTATTTCTGATGAGGAGCAAGAGTTTTTGAATCGTTTAGCGCGAAACCTAAACATAAGCGAATTAGAGTACAAGCAAATTTTAAAAGACTATAAATCACATCCAATCAATCCTCCAACATCCTATGATAAACGATTAGAACGTTTATACGATTTGGCAAGTATGGTTTATGTAGATCATATTAAAGGAGAACATGAGGAATTTATTCTAAGAAAGATTGCTGTTGGCCTTGGATTTTCAACCGACAATGTAAAGTATGTCGTTGATAAGGCTCTAACTTTAGTGAGTAATGGTGTTGATATAGATACGTTTACTGAAGAAATTAAAATGATGAATCGATAGATTACTTTTTATATATACTAAAAAACCCACGCAACGCGTGGGTTTTTTTTATACAATTTGATTTGCTTAATCCAAGACAGGGATACGTAATACTTGTCCAGGATAAATATGTACACTTAAGTCTTCAACCTGCAATTGTAAATCTCTAATAGTTCCTTCTAATCGTCTAGCAACTAATGCTTCTTCTCTCAATTCAGCTGCTGTTGCCGCGGCTGTCTCTTCAGCTCTTTCTTATGCCTCTGTTTTTCCTATTCCAAAAACTTTTGCTCCTGCATCTTTAATAAATAAAAATAATCCCATAGTTATAATTTTAGTTAAGGATTAATAATTGATTTGTAATCTTTATTATAAATATAGGACACAATATATTACAATAAGTCACATACATTTTATTATAAGAAAAACGCCCATCTACAAGAATAGATGAGCGTTTCTGGAAACTAAATAACCAACCAAATTTAGCTCCGTTTGTTTGTTCTCATGTTTTCGGTTTTATCCGTTTTTTGTTTGCGCTTTTTCAAGGTCTCTGTACCTTCAACACGTTTGCCTTCAGCATTCGTTTCTCTTAAAAACTGAATATATCCTCTTCCTGTAAATTCATATATAGTTCCTGAAGAAGGATGATACAATTCAACTCTCTGATCATTAATAACGCTGAGTTCGAAGTGTTCATTGTCGAAGAAATCATAATCTAATGTTAATGTTTTTAAGTACATGTTCCCAGAGATGTTTCCAACGCCATAAACACCTGTGTAATCCCAATAAATATTCTCAGGAATACCAATATTTACATCTTGAGAACTTCTAAATTCTGAGTCGTTTCCGCCTGCTAAAAATTGCAAATAGTTTTCATTATCAAATTCATTTATCGCTCCCATTTCACTGGTATATGTTTTTTCCCAAGCTTCGTATTCCTGCAAGAAATAATGAATGTTATCATAAAACACAAAATCGTAGTCGAAATTGCTCCGTTGATAACCATTTAAAAAGTAAGAGGTATCATTATAAGGGTTATATAATTCGATCGTATTATTATCAATTTGGTAGACATCAAAAGTTTGATAGCCATCAATATCATGAAATACATCCAGTATCCTATTGTAAGCATCGTAGGTTCCTACATCAATTCCGAAGCCACCTCCTTGCGAACCAAACCCAACTAAATTATTATTTGCATATACGATCCCATTTCTAAATGACATGGTAAATGCAATTTGCAAAAAAGGTGTTTCACCATATCCAGTCGTCTGATTAATATCTACGTACCACAATTCATAGGATCCTAATAATTGATTCAATGTAATAGTCGGCACCGTATTATTTGGTCCATAATCATCTACAACGACTTCAGTAGTACATGATGCCATCAGCGTTGCTGTTAAAGCAAATCCTAAGAGTAATTTAATTGTCTTCATAGTCTAGCATTTTTAGGGTTATTGATTAACAGGATTCAAAACACGTGCCAAAATCATAATCCTTTGTGAGTTTCGTCTATAAACTCAAATTTTATGTATTTTTGATATATTAATTGTTATTCCTTTTTATGAGTCAACCTTTAAAATATGCCGTTTTTGGATCGGGAAGCTGGGCTACAGCTATTGTGAAAATGCTATGTGAAAACCTCAGTGAAGTGGGATGGTATATGCGGAGTGTCTATACCAAAGAGCATTTATTGAAGGAACAGCATAACCCAAGTTATTTAAGTTCTGTTGAATTCCATTTGGAACAATTAAAGTTAAGCAACGACATAAATGAAATGGCAAATTATGCTGATGTACTCATTTTTGTAATTCCATCTGCCTTTATGCACGCTGAATTAGAGAAACTTACGGTTGACATATCGAATAAAATTATAGTCTCTGCAGTTAAAGGAATTATTCCTGAAACTGGATTATTGGTTGGTGAGCATTTTCATGATATTTATAACATTCCATTTGAAAATGTAGGTGTTATTGCTGGGCCATGCCATGCTGAAGAGGTTGCATTAGAGCGGCTGTCGTATTTGACTATTTCTTGTGCGGATTCTGAAAAAGCGCAAACCATTGCTAATGCGTTGTCAAGCAACTATATAAGAACAAAAATTAGTGATGATATTATTGGAACTGAATATGCCGTAATGCTAAAAAATATTTATGCTATTGCTGCGGGAATTGCACATGGCTTAGGTTATGGCGACAATTTTCAGAGTGTATTAATGAGCAATGCCATTAGAGAAATGAAACGTTTCATAAAGAAGATGCATAAAATGAAACGGAACATAAATAACTCAGCCTATTTAGGTGATTTACTAGTTACAGGTTACTCGGTGTTTTCCCGAAATAGAATGTTTGGCAATATGATTGGGAAAGGCTATACTGTAAAATCTGCTCAGATGGAAATGAGTATGATTGCAGAAGGTTATTACGCCACAAAAAGTGCTCATTTATTAAATGAAAACAATGTCAAAAAGACGAAACTTCCTATTATTAATGCTGTATATGGTATTCTGTATGAGGGCAAAGACCCAAAAGAAACTTTTAAGAAATTGACTGAAAAATTAGATTAGCTATTTTACTAAAACACCTTTCTCTTGCATTAATGGAATGGTCTGAAGTGCTTTTGTGTTGATTGTGTTTTTTCTAAAGAGATAGGTTTTATCTAGCATCTGATTGCCTTCAAAAAACGTGACTTTAAATTCGTTGTTAAGCTCTAGAACATCGTTTTGCATAAACTCTATTTTAGCATAACTCCTTGCTGGTAGTAACTTAATGGTATGACGCATAACAGGAGTAATCTTTTCTTCGGAATAGCCTTTAGACACAATTAAAACAGTGTCTAGATCGACATCTTTATTATTGATGATGTATGCGTTCCAATCATCGGTTTTGTATTCTGGATGTTGTTCTTGTACCACAGCAACAAATACGTGTTCAACTTCTGGTATTTGGATGTCTTTTTTCAAAACTAAAGTGCTGACTTAAATTGCTCTAAGAATCGTACATCATTTTCACTTAGCAAACGAATATCACTTATTTGATGTAATAACAGGGCAATTCGATCGATTCCCATTCCGAAAGCAAACCCAGAATATTCTTTAGAATCAATCCCACAGTTTTCTAATACATTAGGATCAACCATACCGCAACCCATTATTTCTAACCAACCCGTCCCTTTGGTCATTTTATAATCGGTTTCTGTTTCTAATCCCCAATACACATCTACCTCAGCACTAGGCTCAGTAAAAGGAAAATAGGACGGACGTAGTCGTATTTTTGATTTCCCGAACATTTCAGTTGTGAAATACTGAAGCGTTTGTTTTAAATCGGCGAAACTAACATCTTTATCAATATACAAGCCTTCAACTTGGTGAAAGAAGCAGTGAGAACGTGCTGAAATAGCCTCATTTCTAAATACTCTACCAGGCGAAATTGTACGAATTGGTGGTTTGTTATTTTCCATATAACGCACTTGTACAGAACTGGTATGTGTACGTAATAAGATATCAGGATCTGTTTGGATGAAGAAGGTATCTTGCATATCGCGCGCAGGATGATACTCCGGTAAATTCAAAGCTGTAAAATTATGCCAATCATCTTCAATTTCTGGACCTTCACTTACGTTAAAACCAATGCGCGAAAAAATATCAGTAATCTGATTCTTTACTATTGATATTGGATGACGAGCTCCAATTTGAATTGGTTCTCCTGGACGAGATAAATCGCCATAGACACCTTTTACCTCTTCCTTGCTTTCTAACTCTTCTCTTAACGCATTAACCTTATCTTCAGCCGTTTTTTTAAGTGCATTTATAGTTTGACCAAACTCTTTCTTTTGGTCATTTGCTACATTTTTAAACTCGGCAAAATAATCGTTTAACAGCCCTTTTTTTCCAAGGTATTTTATACGAAAAGTTTCGATCTCCTCTTTAGATTGTGCTTTAAAAGCCTCAGCTTCTGCAATAAGTTCTTTTATCTTATCTATCATGACATCCTTCAAATGATTGGCAAATTTAATCAATTTATCGTCATTACGAGGAGGAATTGACGAAGTAATCTGTTAAAAAGAAATAGATTGCCACAGCAAATAAAAAAATTGCCTCGCAATGACATAAAAATGACTTGCGTTAAGGATTGCAGTGACATCCTTTTATTTTTTTCTCTTTACATATTGCTGAGTTGACTGTGTGTTTTCAATATAAATAGTAGGTAGAGCTTGTAAAAATAGCGTCCTCTAAAAATAAAAGATAAAACGAAAAGCCTGACCATAATGTTATCTCGACTGCGGTCGATATGACTTTATGGGAACGCCCAAAAACTAATCTATAAATTCAGTTTCTATAAAATAGTTAACGATAGCATCTTTCATTAAAATACTTTGCTCTCCTGCTTTTAAATGTGGCAATGCTTCTTTTACCTTATAATGTGGCCAACCTTCCTCATCTACATAATCGAATTCGTAGAAGCCATATGGCGTTAAAAGTTTACAAATAGCGATATGCATCAAATCCAATTTATGATCTTTTTTGAATTTACGATCTAGTTGTCCAAGCTCTTGCACGCCTATAAGATATATAATAGCATCGAGGTCTAAATCCTCGCCTTCCGAAAATTGATCAGACAGTTTTTGCACGATTAATTCCCAACGTTGTTTTAATTCTTCGTCTCTTGACATAATAATTTTAAAGTTGCAAAGTTAATAAACCTAGATGGTACTATTATTTTATATTTGTTTAAATCTGAAATTATGAGCGTTATTGATATTGTTTTAGCCGCATTGTTACTGTTTGGTCTTATTAGAGGGATGATGAAAGGGCTTTTTGTTGAAGTTGCTTCACTTGTTGCCTTAGTCGCTGGTGTTTATGGCGCTATTCATTTTAGTGATTTTGCAGCGACATTTTTAGAAAGTAAAGTAGATTGGAGCGAGAAAACTATAAATATCACAGCCTTTGCTATCACTTTTGTAATTATTGTATTAGTGATTTCTTTAGCTGGTAAGGCCTTGACAAAATTGGCTGATTTTGCAGCATTAGGTATTCTTAATAAATTGCTGGGTGGTGTTTTTGGAGCTTTAAAATTAGGTCTAATTTTAAGTGTCCTTATTATCGTATTTGATAGTATGAATAAAACCATACCATTTGTTGATGATGAAGCTATTGAAGACTCTATGCTTTACAATCCCGTAAAATCTATCGCTCCAACAATTTTTCCTGGTATTTTAAATAAAGGGGGAGATACTGCTGATAGTAGCGCAGAGAAGGCGGATTAAAGCGCTTTGATATCCGCGTTTGAAATCCATCCTGTTTGACCATCTGAAAGTTGAATCTCATTCCAATTATTAACGGAATCTATAATTTGCACTTTCGTCCCTTCGTGCAGTCTAAATGATTCTTCACTCCTCAAGTTCGGTTCACTTTTTACGCGACTCTCTGGTGCAAAAACGATAGCAGGATGATCCTTTTGAACCATATTATAATTATGGAATGTAAACGCCAAGGCGACACATGCCAATAAAAGCGACGCTAAACTCGTGATAAATGTCCAGCGTTTATGCCCTGTAGATTGTGAAAAATAATACATGATAAATAGTAAAACAAATAGCATTACTAATAGTACAGATGCCATTGCCCATTGATCAAAGTCTAACCAATTAGACATGTTTTTCAAAAGTTTAGAAAACCCCACTTCAGGAGTCGTATCAATAGCATCAATGGTCATATTTCTAGCAAAAACAATATTATTCTTTATGTCTTTATCATTTGGTGCCAATTGCAGCGCTTTTTCGTAATAATAAATACTTGGTGCAATATTATTTAGTTTATAATGCGAATTCGCCAGATTAAAATAAAGCTCAGCAGAATGCTTTTCATGGTCTAATATGGATTCATATTTATCAATTGCAGCAGCATATTCGCCATCATTATATAAACTATTAGCTTGTTCAAACAAAGAAGCATCTTGAGCGAACACCAAAGTGCTAGTAAAAATTGTGAGTATGTAAATTATTAATTTCACCTATGGTTATTTTATTTCTCTATCAATTATAGCAATGGTTTTTGCAGATTTTTCAAAATCTTGATTCATTTCAACCTGAGTAATTGGTGTATAACGTGCCAATTCACAATGTTCTAAAATGCTTATAAACTCGCTGATTGCATTTTCATTTACTTGTCTTTGTTTTAGTAAATTCTTGATTTTATCTTTGCTGAATTCACTAGTTTCAATCTGCAATTTCGCCTTTAGATAGTTATGTAAGGCTTTCTCTAGTGCTACATAAAATGCCTCTTTTTGGCCTAAAGCTTTTTTAGCGTCACCCAAATATTTTTTCGCCAATCTATCCGCCTTTCTTATTTTATTTCCAAATACATCGGCATTGCGTTCTTCTCGTTTTCGCTTCATTACAATAATCAAAGGGATTGCCAAAAACGGCACTAATAAAGCACTCCAAAACCAACTCGATTTAAAAAAATATTTCGTCTCAATTGATGTTAAATTTGGTTTCGTTTTAATAAAAGCAAAGTGATCACTATTAACTTGAACATTCTGTTTAGTATTGCCTGATGTTGACAAATTATTATCAGAAGTAGACGTATTAATAGGCCCTTCTAAAACATCAATAATAATTTCTCCTGAGGAAATTCGCTTATAGGTTTCCGTTTTCAAATCGAAATACGAAAATGAAATACTTGGAATTGGGTACTTCCCTTTAAACTGAGGAACAATGGTATAGCTATCAGATATACTACCATTCATTCCATTTAGATTTGTCTTTACATTTTCTCCATGTTCAGGTTCATAGACTTCTAATGAGCTTGGTAAATTGAGTTTTGGCAATTGAAATAATTTTAAATTACCATTTCCAGTAACCTGTACTTTCGCTTGAAGTGACTCTGAGGCATTCAATTCACTTTTAGAAGTAATCACATTAAATTTAAAATCACCAACACCTCCTGTGAAATCTGCTGGTTTACCATTCTCAGGTAAGGGTTTCACCTGAATTGTTTTACTTCCTGCTGAAACCGTTTTATGAACTTGAGTCATCAGGCGACCTCCAAATATATCACGCCGTTTTGTAGGCACATCCACAACGATATCTAAACTTAAGGGTTCAATCTCTAATTTACCCGTTTTCTGAGGATATAGTACCGTTTTTCGCAATACGACATAGCGATAATCTTCCCCTTTATATTGTGTTTTCTGAATTTTAAGTCCTTTAATATCTATGTTTTGACTCCAAAAATCGTTGTATCTAGGATTGTCTATTTCTCTCCAGTTACTAACACCAGTTGCAGCAGAAACATACAATTTATAAACAACAGTAATGGCTTCGTTCAAGTAAGGATTTGTTTTTGAAACTTCGGCAATTAAGTGAATATTATCAGAAGCAATATTCTCAGCATTATCAGGATCATTAGGTCGTTTAACAGCAGCAGTTACGTTGACACTTACGACTTGTGTTTTATAAACCACACCATCTATTTCGATAGTGGCTTGTTTAATTTTAATTTGACCTCTTTTTTTCGGTGCCAAGAAATAACTATAAGTCTTCGAATACGAACGAACTCCATTTAGCCATGAATTACTTACGGATGTATTAGGACCTCCTACTACGGTAAAATTTTGAAAATCTGGTGGATCAAAATTATCCCCATCTTTATTCATTTCAAAATCTACACGTAACCGTTCATTTATACCAAGTTTCGTTTTGCTCACCTTTGTTTCAAACGTAATTTGAGCAGTCGTCAAACTCGTAGTTAACAGCGCTATAAACAGAAATACTATGTGTGATTTTGATATCATGTTATGAAATGGTTAATCCTTCTGTATGAAAGACTATTTTACCAATCTTTTTCAGATTTAGATTTTGCTCCTTTTTGTTTTTCGGCATTCATTTTTTCTTGAACCTTTTGTTCTTGATTATTCATTGCTTCGAGCAAGTTTTTTATTTGTTGAGGAGAGAGTTGACCAGGTTGTTGTTTTGGCTTCTGCTTGTCCTTCTTATCATCGCCCTTTCCATCATCTTTCTTATCATCCTTAGGCTTTCCTTCTTCATCTTTTTTGTCGTCACCTTCCTTTTTGTCTTGATCTTTTTGATCTTCTTTATCGTCTCCTTCTTTATCCTTTTTCTCTTCGTCTTCTTTATCTTTGTCCTCGTCTTTCTTTTCTTCGTCCTCCTTTTGATCGTCTTTTTGTTGCTCAGCACAATCTTTTGCTAAGGCGAGATTATAACGTGTTTCATCATCATTTGGATCATTTCTAAGTGCATTTTTATAGGCTTCAACAGCTTCTTTACATTGTTTATTTTGCATTAATATATTTCCTATATTATGAAATGCCTTATGCTTATCTGTTTTTGAAATTGCACTCTTGGAAGCCTGCTCATGTCTAAATAAGGCTTCTTCATAGTTTCCTTTTTCGTAATATGAATTCCCAAGATTATAGGTTCCTGCTATATTTCCAGCTTGTTCAGAAATTGCCTTTCTATACGCCATTTCTGCCGCAACATAATCTGCATCATTTACAAACTCATTCCCTTGATACACAAAATCATTAGCTTTTTTTTGGGCTAAAAACTTCTGTGCTTCTTTTGTCTCCTTTTGTGCAAAGGAAAAACTCGAAGCAAGTAGTATTATAATGACTAATATTTGTTTCATGCGTTATATTCTAAATACCAATATATAAAACCTTCTTTTTTTGTTCGTTAAAATATTTATAAATTTTCTGCTGCTACTATTCAACACTAGATAAATTATAGGTTTTCATTAAACAGATTCAATTTTTTCAACCAGGCTGTTTTACGCTCCAAAAAGAAAATATCAATAAACAACAACACAATTCCAAATGCCAAAAACCATTGAAATTGATCTTTAAAATCTGCAAATTCTTTGGCTTCGAACTCCTTTTTATCCATTTTCAACAATATCTCCTTTATACTGTCTACAACGTCATTGGTGTTTTTACCATTTATATAAGCCCCGTTTGCTTCATCTGCAATGGCTTGTAAAGTTTCCTCATTTAATCGTGTAATAACTGTTTCTCCTTGTCTGTCCTTCTTATAATTCAAAACGATTCCATTCCTTTTAATAGGGATTGGCCCACCTTTAATATCTCCTACACCAATTGTAAAAATTCTAATCCCTTCCTCACTGGCTTCTTCAGCCACACCTGCCGCTAAACTATTATGATCCTCACCATCTGATATTATGATAAGTACTCTATTTGTTTGCTCATCATCATCAAAATACGTCTTTGCTAATTCTATGGCTTCATTAATGGCAGTACCTTGAGAGGACAACATATCTGTATTCATGTTTTGCAAAAACATCTTGGCCGAGGCATAATCTGTTGTAATGGGTAATTGAGGAAACGCCTTTCCTGCGTAGGCTATAATTCCAATACGATCACTAGCTAAATTATTAATAATTTGAGTCACTAATTGTTTGGACTTATCTAAACGGTTTGGCGCCACATCTTCTGCCAACATACTTTTAGAAACATCTACCGCAAAGACGATGTCTACACCTTCTCTTTTTACGGTTTCAAGCTTTGTTCCAATTTTAGGGTTCACCAAAGCAAGAGATAAGCATGCAAAAACAACACATAGAACCAAGACTTTCAATATGGCTTTAAACAGCGATTGATTTGGGCTTAATTTTTTAAGCATTGCTTTATTCGCAAATTTTCGTTGCGCCTTATATTTCCAAATTTGAAGCAATAGAAATAGTAGGATTATTACTGGGATTACCAATAATATCCAAAACCAAATCTTTTCTTCTAATTGAAATTGAAACATTGTATATTCTATTTTTTAAACGAAACTTCTAAAAATTGTAAACCTCAATAACAGTTCAAATAAGAGAAATAACCCTGCTAAAAACACTAAAGGACGATATTTCTCCTCATAATTATAAAATTTGAATTCCTCTATTTCCGTTTTTTCTAGTTTATTAATTTCGTTATAAATCTCTGCCAATTTTTTATTATCTGTAGCTCTAAAGTATTTTCCACCAGTCACTTCCGCTATTTCTTTTAATAAGACTTCATCTATTTCAACCTGGACTCGTCTATATTGAAATGTTCCATTTGGATTAATGGCAGAAGGCGACAATGCCATGCCATTCGTTCCTAGTCCAATAGTATAGGTTTTAATCCCATATTCTACGGCCAATTCGCTTGCAATTTTCGGATCTATAAAACCAGAATTATTAACACCATCGGTCAATAGAATGATTATTTTACTTTTTGCTTTACTGTCTTTTAATCGATTAACAGAAGTTGCTAATCCCATTCCAATAGCAGTTCCACCTTCAATAATGGTATTATACTTAATATCATTTAAGGATCTAAGCACAATCGCTTTATCACTTGTAATAGGGGTTTTTGTGTAACTCTCTCCAGCATATTCTACCAAACCAATTCTATCATTAGGTCTACCCTTTATAAATTGTGCTGCAACCTTTTTTAAGGCTTCTAATCGGTTAGGTAGTAAATCTTTTGCCAACATACTCGCAGAGACATCAATAGCCATTACAATGTCAATACCTCGCGTTGTTTTTGTTTTAGTAGAAACATCTACCGTTCTAGGTCTTGCTATTGCAGTTATTAATAAAGCCAAAGCTAAAAGGCGTAGAGAAAATAATAAATGTCTCAATTTTGGCAACCACGAATTGGTGATTTTAAAGCCTTTAATACTTGAGATTTTGAGTTCAGCTGTTTGCTTATTATGTTTAAACACATACCAAACCATAGCAAGTGGTAGTGCCAATAACAACCAAAACATTTCTTTATTTACAAACTCAATTCCTTCAAACATTAGTCTTCTGCTTTTTTAAGTTCTATTGAATCCAATATTCGTTCTACCATATCGTTCGCATAAGTGTCATCATCAAACCAAGTCATTACAATTTGTTGCCTTACGTTTTCTGCTCTAAAGAGTAAAAGCACATAATTAGCTTGAATATAACTATCAGAATTTTGAACAGGAACATTCAATGTACCAAAGGTTTTTAATCCTTCGGCGGCATTTGGTGTAATAAACTGTTCGCGTTTTACCGTAATATCTTTAATTCCTTCTATTTCGAAATACGTTAAAAACTTTTCAGAAGTATTCAATAGGTCATCAGCGATGCCCTCTTCACTATTCGCTTTTTCTTGTTCTTCAGGTGGCAAATTAAATTTAGTGGTACTTACTGATATACTAATAGGATCGAAAAATGTATTAAATAAGAATGTTGTGTTTGTAATTTTATCTTTTAACTCCTCCGGAATTTCTACTACTTTTCTTTGTAACACTTTAGGGGTCGAAATTGTGATTGGTGGCACTCCATATTCACTCATTATCCAGTCCCTTTCTAAAAGTTCTTTACTATCATGGCCTACGATAGAGTCTTTAACATAACCGAATCCATATTTCAAACCAAATCCGACAAACGTTGCAATACCTAAAACTATAGAAATCGCGATTGTGGCAATCACTTTTCTTCGTTTCTTCTTCCGCTCTTGGTCTTCTTTATATTGCTTATTTAGTAGTTTCTCTTCTTCTGTTGGTTCTGGAAGTGCTTCCTTAACATGATCAATTTCTAAATCGATGGTGTTTCTATCAATTTCGGCAAGAGCAACATCAGGAGCAGATTTTGCAAATTTCACCAAATCAGCACGTTTAAATATGGTTTCAAGATTGCGTATGTCGGCGTTACTTAATTCTATCTGATTGGCATCTTTCAATAATTTCAATCGGGAAATCAATTCATCACTAGTGCTCTCTAGCGCTTTGTCATAAACTTTTTCGTCTAGATATTTTCTAATAATATAGGTGAGATCAGAATAATAATCTTTCAACTCCTCATTCTGAAGGTAATCGCTTTCATCTAATTTTTGAAGTGCTAATTTGGCACGATCATAAGGTGGGAGTAATGCAATTTCTTCTTCCTCAGTCAACGGTTTTTTTCGCCAAATGAACCAATACAATGCACCAGCAACTAAAACTATTACTGCTAATATATAAGCTAAACTTTTCCACCAATTACTAGTACTTTTTTGAACCTCAATAAAAGGTTTTATTTCATACAAGCCTTGCTTAGTAGTGTCTACAACAATAGTATTGACTTCTACTTTTAATGAATCTGTAAAAAATATTTTACTGCCCACAACAATTTTTTGCCTTGGAATAGTATATACACCTGAATCAAATTGGGTGAGCCCATATTTTTTAATCAAGTTATATTTAGCATCATATTTAATTGTATCTATTTTGAAAGATTCAATCATTTCCAAAGGCGAAAATGTTTGCCCTTCAGGAAATACAACTAAATCTGTCGTATCAGATTCAATCTCTATTTTATAGGTGATTTGCTGACCTATTTTAATTGATGTAGAATCAATTGAAGTTTTTATTTGAGCGTATGAGTTATAAGAAATAAAGCAAACGACACCTAAGAGAATGTGAAAATTCTTATAACTATTTCTACTAATTAATCCTACACTCATAATTCTATTATCCTCTTCTTTTAAAATAGCCTAGTAATTTTTTAACATAACTTTCATCAATACGACAATCGATTGTACCAGATCCAGATTTTGCAAAATTCTCTTTATAATAATCTACCTTTTCTTTATAAAATTTACTGTAATTAAGTCGTACTGTTTTTGATGCTGTATTAACCAACAGTAACTCTCCAGATTCTTCATCTTCCATTTGAACCATTCCTATGTTTGGAATAAGTTCTTCATGTTTATCATAGACTCTTATACCTGTAACATCATGCCTTCCAGAAGCTATTTTCAAGTTCTGACTGTAATCGTCTGCAATAAAATCTGAAAGCACAAATACAATGGCCTTTTTCTTCATTACGTTAGATAAAAATTTAAAGGCTTCAGCAACATTAGTCCGTTTACTTTTAGGATGAAATTCTATAAGTTCACGAATGATGCGGAGAACATGCGATCGGCTTTTTTTAGGAGGAATATAAAGTTCGACCTCATCAGAAAATAAAATCAGCCCTATTTTATCATTGTTTTGCGTTGCTGAAAATGCCAACGTGGCGGCAATTTCAGTAACTATTTCATTCTTAAATTGTGTGTCAGTTCCAAATAATTCAGATCCTGACACATCCACCATAAGCATCATTGTTAATTCACGCTCTTCCTCAAATACCTTAATATAAGGCTCGTTATATCGTGCCGTAACGTTCCAATCAATATTTCTTACATCATCTCCATATTGGTATTGTCTAACCTCACTAAAAGTCATGCCTCTTCCTTTGAAGGTCGAATGGTATTCGCCTCCAAAGATATGATCAGACAAACGACGTGTCTTAATCTCAATTTTTCGTACTTTTTTTAGTAATTCTTTAGTATCCATGATTCAATCAACATTAATTTGTAAGCCAATACTAAGCAACCACTAAGGCACTTCTATTTCGTTTACAATTTTGTTGATGATGTCTTCTGAAGTGACATTTTCAGCTTCAGCTTCATAAGTTATTCCTATTCTATGACGCAATACATCGTGCACAATAGCACGAACATCCTCTGGAATGACATATCCGCGACGTCTAATAAATGCATAGCACTTAGCCGCAGTAGCTAAATTGATACTTCCACGAGGAGATGCTCCAAAAGAAATCAATGGTTTTAAATTGGCAAGTCCATATTTTTCCGGATAACGTGTTGCAAAAATGATATCTAGAATATATTTTTCAATTTTCTCATCCATATAAACTTCACGTACTGCTTTTTGAGCATCTCTGATTTGTTTAACAGACACCACTGGATTAACCTTTTCAAAAGCGCCTTTCAAATTAGCGCGAACAATAAGTTGTTCTTCTGCCATTTTAGGATAATCAATTACAGTTTTCAGCATAAATCGATCTATTTGAGCTTCTGGCAAAGGATAAGTTCCTTCTTGCTCGACAGGGTTTTGAGTTGCCATAACCAAAAATGGTTTATCAAGAATAAACGTTTCATCGCCAATAGTAACTTGCTTTTCTTGCATTGCTTCTAATAAAGCTGATTGTACTTTTGCAGGAGCTCTATTAATTTCATCTGCTAAAACAAAATTTGCAAAAATGGGACCTTTCTTTATTGAAAAGTCATTTTCTTTCATATTGTAGATTAGTGTTCCCGTAACATCGGCTGGTAATAAATCTGGTGTAAATTGAATTCTACTAAAACTCCCATCAACAGCTTGAGAAAGCGTGTTTATTGCTAAAGTCTTTGCTAAACCTGGAACACCTTCTAATAAGATATGTCCTTGTCCAAGTAACCCAATTAGCAATCGTTCTACCATATGTTTTTGACCAATAATAACTTTATTAATTTCTAACGTAAGTAAATCAACAAAAGCACTTTCCTTTTCAATTTTCTCATTAATTGACTTAATATCAATTGTACCAGTTTCTTCCATCATTTTATAATTTTAAAAGCTCGAATATAGCATCCTTATTTGAGTGTTGCAAATTGTTAAAATTTTTCTTGTAGTGCTGTTAATAATTGGTTAAAAAAATAAGAGCTGTACTGGTTTTAAGTTCGATTTAACAAATATTTATAGCGGAATACATATAATAATTTCCAAAGGTAGTATGAACCTTTACAACCTTCTTAATCAACTTACGCGTTTTCAGTGCTTTGCACCAAAACCTATAGAAAGACAAGAGTGATTTTAATTAAATTAATTGAGTAAAAATTTGAGCAATTTATAATTGATTATATACATTCAATTTCATAATATTCGGTAAGTTTAAGTATTTTTATAAACGTAAATTATATATTCTATCATTAACCACTTATAAACTCAAAGTATATTTGACGTCTTAGATGATTAACAAACGTTTACTTATAAAACACCTTTTAGCTCACAACGATGAGAATAGTTTTTATGATAAAAAACGAAAAATAGACATTAGTATAAAGGAGGGTAAAGCAAAGTTTTTAAAGCACATTTGTGCGTTATCTAATAGCAATCCAAAAAACAACTCATATATTGTTATTGGTGTTGAAGATGAGGATAACCGAATCACTGGTGTAGACTTCTTTGATGATAGTAAAATTCAAAATCTAATAAATGCGTATTTGTCAAATCCTCCAATTGTTCAATATGAAAATATCCCTTTTCCTCATTTAACAGATGATAAGGTAGTGGGCTTAGTCACAATTAGGCCCATTGATCAAATCACATCACTTAGAAAGAACATATGGAAATATTTTGGTGGCTCAGTATTTTTTAGAGATGGAAGTATGAGTATGCCAAAAGTTTTTGACATCGAAATTAAAGATGTTAATTCGACCATTGTTGATGCAATTGAAGCGCATGCACAAAATAATATTGAGTATACATTGGACGGCGTTTTCGACTTTATGAATAAGAGACAAGATTACAACCCTAAATATAAAGTATTTAAAGAGTACTTTGTGCTCTGCTGGTCTGGTCAAAAAAAAGAAGTAAAAAACGAGTTGTATTATTCTCGAGTTGATATTGAGTTGATTAATGAACAAGTACGTCTGTTTTTTTCTACGCTAGATGAAGTTTCTATAAGTTATAATGAAAACAATTTTAAAATCATAGAGTATGTCAATCTGGGTCTTCAAAAATCATACAAATATTATCCGTTAGAAGAAACTGTAATTCATTTTGAAAACAATGCGAGTTATAATATTGAAACTAAACTTCTCTTTGAACCTCCTCAATTTGATAAAAAAGTATTACATCATATTTACAATGCCAACAATACAATTTTAGAAAAATTAAAAAAAGGTTTTGAATTATCAATAAACGAAGAATTAGATTTAAGAAATTTATCTGGAACTTACGTTATTTGCTACCTCAATTCATTCGAAGATGCAATTGATAGGCTATCTGATGCAAAACCATATTTAAAAGCTCATAGTGAAGAACTCTATGAGCTTTATAAAGAATCTATGCGTATTTTAAGAAAAGTAAAATACAGTTAATACTCAACTAATTTTCATCTCCCTTATCGTCACCCTTATCATCATCCTTTTTTTCATAATAGCATACAACTGAATGGGCAATAATATAAATATCTCCACTAAAACCACTTTCACTATAAGAAACTAGATCTGTCCCGTCTGGAATAGAGTCACCATAAGGATATTGCCCTGGAGCGACGGTAAAACTTCCATTATTTTTTCTTGGAAATTTTTCATCTCCTATAAATAGGTGTGTTTCATAAAATCCAAACCCTTCAAATGCCTCATAATCTACCGATACTGTTCCATCTAATTGATAACTAACTTTCAACGTACCAACTAATTCCCCATTATCTAAGTCACAGCGACCTGCACCTTGATAAATATCGTAGGCACCATTAAAAGGTGCTGATAATGGTCCAATAGACCAACCCCAACGATTTGAATTTAAATCATCATCATCAATGAAACAAATGCCTTCTTTGTCATAAGCAAATGCTGTTTCACAACCTTTGGCATCAATTGACTCTCTACTTTCTGCCTCTAAGAAATCATTTTCATTAGAAATCTCACTCTTTTCACACGATGCAAAAGAAATTAATAAGGACACCAAGAAAAATTTAAAAATTGTTTTCATTTTAATTAATTTATTGATTAATAGCACCTTAAAGTTACATAAAAAATTAAAGACAATTATTTATTCATTAAGTTATTCGTCCAAATCCGTTATTATGTCGTTGAACTTATTAATTTCTATTAAATAAATCATAAAACACTTACAAGATTCTCAAAACCAGTAAGATTTAAACTTCAATTAAAAAGAGAATTGCACTTTATCGATGATTTTTCACCCTAATAACCATTCATACAGATTTTTCCACCAATGATAGTTTTTTTTGTAAATGATATACTAATTTTTAAGATTTTCGCTGCGCTATTAATCAAGGATAAATAACCTTGTTTCTGTTAGCTCTTGTGAGTTTTGAAACAGGGTTTTTTTTATTAATATTTAAATGAAATTCAATTGATTAAAATCAGTGTTCAAGATTTTGGAATCATCAACTTCCAACCATTTTTTTAGAACAGTAGCGTAAATTCTTCTAAAATCAATTTCAAATTTTATATTACCATTTGCATCTAAATCATTTAAGTTTGCCAGATTATTATAAAGTCCAGGGGTTTTCAATTGACCTCCAATTATGAATACATTATTCGCTGAACCATGGTCTGTCCCATTGCTAGCATTTTGCTTTACCCTTCGCCCAAACTCAGAGAAAGTCAATATTAAAGTATCATTGAACGTATTCTGAGATTTTAAATCATCAACAAAAGACGCCATGCTTTTTGCATAAATATTTAGTAGCCGTTTTTGAATATTAGGCTGATTTACATGAGTGTCAAATCCATTTAAAGACGAATAATAAACCCGTGTGTCGAGTCCTGAATTAATAAATTGAGCTGTAGTCTTTAATTGGTTTGCAAATCCAAAATTAGGGTAATCTTGTGATGATTTAATTGTTTTACTTGTTTCATAAATATACGTAGCCGAAGACTCTGCTGCAATCATTGTTTTATACAGATAACCTAAATTGTGTTCGTTTAAATGGGCATCATCATAATGATTCAATACGTTCTTAAGGTATGGATCTTGAGATGTTCTATACAGCATTCGAGGATTCTTAACCGCTATTCCATTTTTTCTTTCTCCTTTCAATGCTAAAGATAAACTTTCATCTATTTCAATGGCATTATGAGATTGTTCTGAAAATTGGTCAAGATAACGTCCAATCCATCCACTATTCAATTGCTCATTAGAGTGGCTTGCTGTTTGCCAAATATCTGTTGCTCTAAAATGTGAGCGATTCGGATTTGGGTAACCAACATTATTTATGACACTAAGGCTCCCTTCATCATACAAACGTTTTAAAGGAAGTAGGCTGCTGTGCAATCCCAATTCATCTGAAAGTTTCAATGTGTGCTTTTTTTGAATCGCAAGTTTGGGACGCTCTCTATAATAAATATCATTATTAAACGGAATGATTGTATTTAATCCGTCATTACCTCCTGACAATTGAATAATTACAAGACGCTTAAATCCTAATTTATTTGCAGCGATATTTTCAAACGCTCTAACAAAGCTCGGAATGAAAAACAAGCTACTAGCTAAGGTTGAATTTTTTATAAATCCTCTTCTATCCATAACTAACACATTTGATATTCTGGTAATGACATTAATTGAACACAAAAATCAGACTTCGAGATTCGACTTAAATCGTTTAAATACTGATTTGTACCTTCATTTATTGGGCATAAAAGCAAATTTTCACTCATATTATCAAACGAGATTTCCTTAAAATATCGATTAAAAATATCCCACTCTGGTATCGTATCGAACACCTTGTTTTTAATTCCCCTCTTCTTAAATTCTCGCTTAAAAGAATCGCTAAAATCTCCCTTTTCATGAGTTGAGATGTATGCATTGCTCAGAAATACTGAAGGCAATTTTAAACGCAGCATTATGGTATTATTATCAATCCAATTTTGACCGCCCTTCCATCCAGAAACATTTGGTGGATAAAGTAATACCTGCCCCAATAATTTTTGAACCTTCAAAACATCATGAGGGATTTTAAACTGAAACGGAACAATTTGTTGTATTCCGACTAAATACTCTATTGGTGATTTTATTTTTGTCCCGATATTGATTTCATTATAAAACCAATCTGAAGTAAATACAAAGTACATTAATTCGTCAATATTATAATTAGGATAAAACTGATTCACCATTAATTCAATGTGCTCAGAATTAATTTTATCATTAACGAAATAGCGATATATTTTCTCAGAAATAAAACGAGCACATTGCTCTTGTTCCAAAATCATATCGATAATATCATCTCCGTTATATCGACCCATTCTACCAAAAAAGGTCTTAAAACCATAATCATGCTGCTTTGTTTTTAGTCGAAATTCTCCGTTAAATTCGAAATCGTAACCCGTAAATGCTCTAGCACTCTCTTGAATGTCTTCTTCTTTATAATGACCCATTCCAAGTGTAAACAACTCCAAAAGCTCTCTAGCAAAGTTCTCATTTGGTTCTTGCTTCTTGTTTTGCTTAAGGTTTAAATATTTTATCATGGCAGCTTCTTTAGAAATTGCCTTAACAAAATCTCTAAAGTCTCCTAAGGCATGTTCCCGAAGTGTATTGTTAAACTGTTGAACGTGAAAAATATTTTTGTCAAAACACACGAAATGATTCGCCCAAAACAGCGTCATTTTTTCACGGAGTAATTCATTTGGATGTGCTAGTCTTTCTATCCATTCATAATTTAACGCTTTGACCTTTTCAATACTCTTATCAAAAAAAGATTTTCTTTTTTTAGGGTTTTTAAATATAATTTGAGGATTGATGCCTTCTAATTCAGATGTATCAACTAGTAAAGGAGTAAATTGTTTCGATTCAATACATAAATTCTTTACAACCGTGGTCTTATCCAATTTGGACAACGTTTCCGTCTGCTTTGGTGTCAACCCAAAACCCGCTCTCCAATATAAATGTTGAACATGTTTGTATTTCATGATTGTTGGACTGTATAAAATCAACTAGGTTTAAAGTAAGTTACAAAAACCTTTCCAAAAATTAAATTTAATCTACGATTCTCCTATAGCTGAAAAAATATGAGCAACGCTACCGGAATAAAACCAAGCAGAGACCAATAAAATCTGTCTTTAAAATTTTTTTTGCTCATAAAAAAGATAAGAATAGGTAGTATTGAAAATAGAAGGGTGTAAATGAGTAATGCTATCCAATCACCGATATGTTTTAGATAATCGAAAGTACGTATACCTTCGTCTAAAAAAGCAACGCTGTTAGTGAGTAAAAAACTAATAACTACAAGCTTTATTACATACGTTCTCTCCATAAAAAAACCGTTTCAAATAGAAACGGTTTTTTTAAAAATAAATTATGTGAATCTACTACAAATCGAATTTAATCCCTTGTGCTAAAGGCAATTCGTCAGAATAATTTACAGTATTTGTTTGTCTTCTCATGTATACTTTCCAAGCATCAGATCCTGACTCACGTCCTCCTCCTGTTTCTTTTTCACCACCAAAAGCACCTCCAATTTCAGCACCAGATGTTCCAATGTTTACATTTGCAATTCCACAGTCTGAACCAGCATAAGACAAGAATTTTTCTGCCTCTTTCATTTCGTTGGTCATTATTGCTGAAGACAATCCTTGAGCAACACCATTTTGTTTATCTATTGCATTTTCAACCTCTCCAGAATATTTCATTAAATATAAAATTGGAGCAAAAGTTTCATGTTGTACAATTTCAAAATGATTTTCAGCTTCTATAATTGCTGGTTTAACGTAGCAACCGCTTTCATATCCTTCACCTTCTAAAACACCACCTTCAACTAAAACATTACCACCTTCAGCTTTTGCCTTTTCAATAGCAGTCAAATAAGTGTTTACAGCATCCGCATCAATTAATGGCCCTATATGATTTTTTTCATTTAATGGATTTCCAATAGTTAGTTGACCATAAGCCCCAACAATTGCATCTCTCACTTTATCGTAAACAGACTCATGAATAATTAATCTTCTTGTTGAAGTACATCGTTGTCCACAAGTTCCAACAGCACCAAATACTGCGCCAGGTACAACAACTTTTAAATCTGCTGTAGGTGTAATAATGATTGCATTGTTTCCTCCTAATTCTAATAGTGACTTTCCAAAACGCTCTGCAACTGTTGCGCCAACAATTCTTCCCATTCTAGTAGATCCAGTTGCAGAAACCAGAGGAATTCTAGAATCTGTTGTCATCATTTCACCTACTTTATAATCTCCAGTTATGATACAAGAAATCCCTTCTGGAAGGTTGTTTTCTTTTAAAATTCCTGCAATAATATTTTGACAAGCAACAGCACATAAAGGTGCTTTTTCCGAACCTTTCCAAACACAAACATCTCCACAAATCCAAGCTAAAGCCGTATTCCAAGCCCAAACAGCAACAGGGAAATTAAATGCTGAGATAATACCTACAACGCCTATTGGATGCCATTGTTCTCTCATAACATGCCCAGGACGTTCAGAAGGAATTGTTTGACCATTTAATTGCCTTGATAGCCCAACAGCAAAATCACAGATGTCAATCATTTCTTGAACTTCTCCATAACCTTCTTGTAAAGATTTCCCCATTTCATAAGACACTAACTTACCAAGAGGTTCTTTTAAATCTCTTAGTTTGTTCCCAAATTGACGCACAATTTCACCTCTTTGTGGGGCAGGCATATTTCTAAAACTCTGAAAAGCTTCAGTAGCAGTAGTCATTACTCTTTCATAATCGTCTTTAGTTGTCGTTTTTACCTTTCCAATTAATTTGCCATCCACTGGCGAATATGATTCTATAAGATCTCCATTAGAAAAATTAATAGATCCTGTTGAAGTTCCATCATTTATTTCATTTACACCTAATTGCTGTAATGCTCTATCTATTCCGAAATCGGTAGCAATTGCTTCCATATATAAGTTTTTTAAGTATTATTAAAATTCAGTCGCAAAGATACTAATAAAATGTTGTTTTTGCTGAAGTCTTCTTTTCTAAAAAACGTAACTTTAAAGCACCTAATCATTTGAATCTATTATGAGAAAAATATTAGCTTCCTTCCTCTTTAGTTGTCTTTTTTTTAATTGTGGTGAAACAGCACCAAGTCAAAATTCAATGCCACCATTTAATACGAATGAAAAAACGAACAATTTTTCCATTATTATTCATGGAGGCGCAGGTACTATTTTGAAAAAAAATATGACTCCAGAAAAAGAGTCTGCTTATAAAGCTAAGTTGGAAGAAGCCATCCGAGTGGGTTATATCATATTAAAAAATGGAGGAAGCAGTCTTGATGCTGTTGAAAAAACTATAACTATTATGGAGGATTCTCCATTATTTAATGCTGGCAAAGGCGCTGTTTTTACAAATGCTGAAACCAACGAACTAGATGCCTCAATTATGGATGGAAAAACTCTAAATGCAGGAGCATCAGCTAGTACCACTACGGTTAAAAACCCAATAAAATTAGCAAGGGCTATTATGGAAAAATCACCACATGTTATGATGGCAGGTAGAGGTGCCGAATTGTTTGCCGAAGAACAAGGTTTACAGATTGTAGCCCCCGATTATTTTTATACTGAGCGCCGTTTTAATGCGCTGCAAAACATAAAAAAAACAGAAGATACTGAAGTAAAACAAAGTAATAAACAAAGTTTCTACAATCCTGATATTAAAGATTCCAAATTCGGAACTGTAGGTTGTGCTGCGCTTGATAAACATGGAAATTTAGCAGCAGGAACCTCAACAGGAGGCATGACCAATAAACGCTGGGGACGTGTTGGAGATTCTCCAATTATAGGCGCCGGAACTTACGCAAACAATAACACTTGTGCCGTTTCTAGTACAGGTTGGGGCGAATATTTTATTCGCGCAATGGTAGCTCATGATATTTCAGCTTTAATGGCTTACAAAAATTTAAGTTTAAAAGAAGCTGCCCAAGAAGTAATTCAAAAAAAAGTGCCTCAACTTGGAGGCGATGGCGGTATTGTTGCAATTGATAAAGACGGGAATATGGTTGCTGAGTTTAATACTGCTGGTATGTATAGAGCCACTATGAATGATAAAGGAGAGTTGTCTATAGGGATATATAAATAACTATTTTTTAAGAACAATTTAACAGGCATCAAAAATCTAAAGGTTAAAAAGTGAGCGTATTTATTTTAACAAGAAACAACCTACACTTTCTTTTAGTAAGTTCATTTTCATCAAAATCCATCAATCTATGTCACTAAAAAAGCTCCTTGCTTTCGTTGTCATTATAACGTTAGCCGCATCATGTAAAAAGAAAGCAATAGAAACAAGCAACCTTTTCAAATTCAGAGATTATGTAAGTTATACATCGTCAGGCCATATATCTGTTACTGATCCTATTCAAATAAATTTGGCAAATGAAGTAGAAGGATGGAAAGTCGGTCAGGAAATTACAGGCAACGTTGTTTCGTTAATCCCTTTTGTTCAAGGAAAACTTGTTGTCATCAATAAACATACGCTTCTTTTTAAACCTGATGAACATTTACAGGCTGGTACAGAATATACGGCAACTGTTAAACTAGGTGATATCATCAAAAACCTAGCAATTGGGTATAAAGATTATACATTTCAATTCAAAACCATAACTCCAAGTTTTAATTTAACTACGCATAACCTTCAATCATACAGTAAAGATTGGCAATATGTTGAAATGAAATTAAGGTCTGCTGACGTTATCTCTATAGAACATGCAAAACAATTGGTAGATGCAACGCAAAATGGGAATAGATTATCGCTTGTATTTAACGAGGTGATTCAAAATGCGAAGATCTTTGAATTTAAAATTGATAGTATTAATCGATTTGTAAATGATAGTGAAATACTAATTAAGTGGAATGGGAAAGCCATTAATTCTGATCAAAAAGGTAAAAACAAACTCGTTATACCTGGAAAAAATAATTTTACAATTATTAATGCTGATGTGGTTCAAGTTCCAGAGCAGTTCCTTTCAATTAATTTTTCTGATCCTCTCAAAAAGCAACAGAACTTTGATGGCTTAGTTACTATTCAAGGTGTGAAAAACCCAAAATATATTGTTGATGGAAATGTGCTGAAAGTTTATCCTGAAGGAAAAATTGTAGGAGATATTCTAGTTGATGTTTTTCAAGGAATTTCAAACGCAGAAGGTTATAAATTAAAACAACCCTTCTCAGAAACTATATCTTTTGAAGATATAAAACCGCAAGTAAAACTAATAAGCAATGGGACTATTTTACCAAATTCAAAAGCACTAAAATTCAATTTTGAAGCTGTCAATCTTAAAGCTGTTGACATTAGAATAATCAAAATATTTGAGGATAATGTGCTTCAATTTTTACAAGATAATAGCTTTCAAAGTGGTAACCAGAATCAAATAAAACGCGTCGGTCGTCGTATTTCTAAACAAACCATTACATTGGTTCAAAATAAAAATCAGAACAATGGAAAATGGAAAGTATATAGCATTGATTTATCTAAATTTTTCACGACCGATCCAGGCGCTATCTACCGCGTAGAATTAAGTTATAACAAAAATTATTCTTTATACGATTGTTCTTCAAATACATCTGTGACTAATACAGAAGATGATTATTACGAAGATTACTACTATGAAGACGATTATTATTCTGAAAGCAATACAGAAGATGACGATTTAAGAGAAGAAGCATATTGGGACAATCTCAATTATCGTTATCGGAATTATTCATACAATTGGCGAGAACGTGAAAACCCATGCCATGATGCATATTATCATGACGGAAGGATTGTATCACAAAATCTATTAGCCTCAAATTTAGGAGTTATCGCAAAACAAGATGCCAACAATACGTACTTTTTTGCGGTTACTAATATCCTAAACACTAAACCTGAAGGCAATTCATCCATAATCTTATATAATTTTCAACAACAAGAGTTGGGTAGAATCACCTCTAATTTTGAAGGTTTAGCAACAATTAAATCCTTAAAACGAGCAGCATTTGCGGTCGTTTCTAAAGGTGAAAGTACAAGTTATGTTAAGTTAGGAGATGGCAATTCGCTTTCTTTAAGCAAATTTGATGTTTCCGGACAAAAATTACAACGTGGTCTTAAGGGCTACATCTATGGAGAGCGTGGCGTATGGCGCCCAGGAGATAGTCTTCATTTAACTTTTATGCTTAATGACAATGCTAATAAATTACCTAAAGGACATCCTGTGAAACTGGAAGTAACAGACCCGACTGGAAAGTTAGTTTATAAAAAGGTTACTGTTGAACAGCTCAATAATTTCTATCGATTTACAGTGCCAACAGCCTCCGAGAGCAAAACCGGAAATTACAATGCTAAAGTTTCAGTTGGAGGTGCTGTATTTCATAAAAGTTTAAAAGTGGAAACGGTAAAGCCAAATCGCTTAAAAATAAAGGTTGAATTTGAAAATGAAATTCTCACTAGTGCAGTGCCATTAAAAGGAACTCTTGCTGTAAAATGGCTACATGGCGCTGTCGCCAAAAACCTAAAAACTGAGATTAAGGCAAAATTCAGTACCTCGTATTCCGGTTTTAAAAATTATAAAAATTACGTATTCAATGATCCTACTAGACAATTTAATACAGAAGAAATTAATGTGTTTGAAGGCAATCTGAATTCGGAAGGTATTGCAAAAATTACGTCTAAGCTCGATATTGGGAAAAATGCCCCTGGAATGCTAAATGTCCAGTTTTTAGTGAGAGCATTTGAAAATGGAGGTGATTTTTCTATGGATGCATTTACTAAAACATATGCCCCGTTTGAATCTCTTGTAGGTGTGCGTTCTCCAAAAGGAAATGCATATGACTCCTTTTTCACGGATGAGAATCACACATTTGATTTAGCTGTGGTTGATGCGAATGGAAGCCCTGTAAAACGTGATCATCTCGAAATTAAAGTTTACAAAATTGAATGGCGGTGGTGGTGGAATTCGTCCTACGATAATTTATCAAGCTACGTATCGAGTAGTTATCATAGACCCTATTTAGACCAAAAAGTAAGTACCAATGCCAACGGGAAAGCAAAATTCACTCTTAATATTCCAGATGAAGACAGAGGCCGATATCTTATCAGGATTTCTGATCCTGTAAGTGGACATGCCACTGGTCGTACCACTTATTTCTATAAAAACTGGTGGCAAAAGGCACCATCTGGAGATAAAGAGGCCGCAAAAATGTTAGTTTTTTCCGCAGATAAAGAACAGTACAATGTAGGAGAAACTGCCAAAATCACCTTCCCCTCAGGAAACGAAGGTAGAGCATTGCTAAGTATTGAAAATGGTACAGACATTTTAGAACATAGATGGCTCAAAACGGAACTCGGTAAAACGACAATCTCTATTCCAATCACATCCGAAATGGCTCCAAATGTATTTGTGAATATTTCACTACTGCAACCTCATGCGATATCTGCTAATGATTTACCCATTCGTCTATATGGCGTAATTCCAATTTTGATTGAAGATCCAAAAACTAAATTAGAGCCAGAATTACGAATGGCAAGCGTACTTCGTCCTGAGCAAGAATTTGAAATATTTGTATCTGAGAAAAACAGCAGACCAATGACATATACCATTGCAATGGTTGAAGAAGGCTTACTAGATCTTACTAGATTTAAAACTCCAAATGCCTGGAAAGCTTTTTATGCTCGTGAAGCTTTAGGCATTAAAACTTGGGATATTTTTGATGATGTAATTGGCGCATACTCGGGAAGTATAGATCAAGTTTTCGCCATTGGAGGTGATGGAAATGCTGCTAAAGGAAAAAATAAAAAAGCCAATCGATTTAAGCCAGTAGTTACGTATTTAGGCCCTTTTAGTTTAGAAGCTGGAGGACGTAAATCGCACAAAATTAAAATGCCAAATTACATTGGCGCAGTGAGAACCATGATTGTTGCTGGAAATAATGAAACCGAAGCTTATGGTAGTACTGATAAATCTGTAGAGGTGAAGAAACCTTTAATGGTTCTAGCTACGCTTCCAAGAAAATTAAGTCCTGGCGAAAAAGTAACACTTCCAGTAACTGTTTTTGCAATGGAATCTAATGTGAAAAATGTAACTATTAACTTAAAATTAAGTGAAGGTATTTCAGTCATCGGTGAATCCTCTAGAAACTTATGGTTTCCTAAACCCGATGAGCAGATGGCATACTTTGAATTAGATGTCCGTAAAGCAAATGGTATAAATACGGTTGAAGTTATTGCGACAGGAAATGGCGAAAAATCAACGTATAAAGTAGAATTAGATGTAATAAACCCGAATCCAATTTCGTCAAAGACTATTGATAAACCCTTGGAATCATCAAATACAGAGACCATTCAGTTTTCAACTTTTGGCGTTACCGGAAGTAATTCGGCATCTGTAGAATTTTCAACAATGCCTCCAATGGATTTTTCACGACGATTACAATACTTAATCAAATATCCACATGGTTGTGTTGAACAAACTACCTCTAGTGTGTTTCCTCAATTATTCTTAAGTGATATTTTCGATTTAAAATATGAGAAAAAGCAAAAAATTCAAAGTAACATTGAAAATGGCATTAAGCGTTTAGGTAATTTTCAAAGACCCAATGGAGGGCTTAGTTACTGGATAGGTGAAAACAGGGCAAATGATTGGGGAACTAGTTATGCTGGTCATTTTATGATTGAAGCAGAAAAAAAAGGATTTGTTCTCCCATTAATGTTTAAGCATAATTGGATAACATATCAAACTCAGGCTGCCAGAGATTGGAGACCAAGTTATAGAAATAATCATTCCGATCTAGCACAGGCCTATAGATTATATACCTTGGCTTTAGCAGGAAGTTCTGATTTAGCGTCCATGAATCGTTTACGAGAATTTAGTGAAATCTCTAACGAGGCTAAATGGCGACTTGCAGCTGCCTATGCCTTGGCTGGACAAAAAGAAGCTAGCGACAAAATTTCAGCGTCGGCAAACATTAATTTTGAATCGTATAAGAACAATTATTACACCTATGGTTCTGTAGATAGAAACAGAGCCATGGCATTAGAAACTATGGTTCTCTCCAAGAATCCGAAAATGCGAGAAATTGCACAATACGTGGCGAAAGACCTATCGAGTAACCGTTGGATGAGCACACAAACAACAGCCTATAGTCTTATGGCAATGGCTAAAATGGTAAATGCTAATGGAGGGAAATCACTCAATATTAGTTACGTTATCAATGGCGAATCTGAAACAATAGATGCAAAATCTGCAGTCGCACAACGTGATTTAATTATAAACGAAGGAACTAATACAATTGCGATTACGAATAACAAGAATAATATTGTTTATACTAGAATCCTCAACTCTGGAAAGCTTCCACTTGGTCAAGAATTATCTGAGCGACGAGGACTTAGTGTGTCTGTGGTTTATAAAGATTTAAAAGGACATAAAATAGATATTAGCAAGTTACAACAAGGACAAGATTTTGTAGCTTCAGTTAGCGTGAGCAATACTAAAGATCAGCGTATCACAGATGTTGCGCTGACGCAATTATTTCCATCAGGTTGGGAAATTATTAATACTCGATTTACTGACTTTGGAAACACAACCACAAGCCAAGCGAGATTTACAGATATAAGAGACGACAGAGTCAATTTCTATTTTGACTTACCTGCGCGAGGTAAATATGACACCAAAACATTTAATGTGATGTTAAATGCTTCGTATCTTGGGACATACTATTTGCCAGGAATTCAAGCGGAAGCCATGTATGACAATGATTTTTTTGTGAGAACTAAGGGCAAGTGGGTAACAATTGAAAAATAACTTTTGAATGATGAAAGCAAGTGACATACTTAAACACAAAAATCATAGACCTTTTGATTGTCCTGATCGCTCATGGAAATTTTATCAAGAATGGAACAAAGCCTTATTCTTACATTGGCAAGTAAAGCCTGAATTAATCAAAGAATGGATTCCTGAAGAATTGGAAATCGACACTATTGAGGGCTCAACTTGGGTGAGTTTAGTAGCATTTGACATGAATAATATTGGTCTTCGAAGTCTCCCGAAACTGCCACACATATCAGACTTTCATGAAATCAATATTCGAGTATATACAAAATATAAAGGGAAACCAAGCGTGTATTTTTTAAGTATGGAAGGCAGCAAAAAGACCTCTTGTATAGTGCTAAAGACATTATCAAAATTTCCGTATCACTATTCTGAAATGAAACGTACTGATTTTAGCTACAAATCAAAAAATGAGCTTGATGGTAATACTTTTTTCGCCGAATATAGATTAGGAGACCAAATACATAAGGATGAAACAGATCTCTGGCTCACCGAACGCTATGCCGTTTTTCAAGATTACAAAAGTAACATCATTGAATACGATGTGCATCATTTGGAATGGCCCATGCAATCATTAATAATTAAAAAACTGGAATTAAACTATCCTAAGTTTAATCAGTTAATTAATAATCATCCTCATAGAGTTCATTTTTCTAAGGGTGTACAGGTATTAACTTGGGATAAAAAAAGCATGTATTATGACAAAAAGTTTTAAATCATACTATGCCGTTATATTCACATCAATTCAAACGGATAACACCGAAGGTTATGATGAAATGGCCAGCACTATGGAAGAATTGGCTAAACTACAACCTGGTTATTTAGGCATAGATTCTGCAAGAAATGAAGTAGGAATTACAATAAGTTATTGGGAAAATTTAGAAGCTATAAAAAACTGGAAACAAGAGACAGAGCATCTAAAAACACAACTCAAAGGGAGAACACAATGGTACGATTGGTATCATGTTAGAATATGTAAAGTTGAACGTGAATATGAATTCAATTCGTGAACAAATTAAAAGAATACATAAAACGTCATAAATATAAAACCACAATTCTTGTGGCACTCCTAACATGGTATTATCTCTGTTTGCCAAGCCAATTATTTGTAGAACCGACTTCTACTGTAATCACGAGTAATGACAACACGCTTCTCGGTGCACTTATAGCAAAAGATGGACAATGGCGTTTTCCACATAATGATAGTATTCCAGAAAAATTTAAAATCTGTATTATTCAATTTGAAGACGCATATTTTTACCGACATCCAGGGTTCAATCCCATTTCGATGTTTAAAGCATTTAGACAAAATCTAAACTCTGGGCAAGTAAAACGTGGTGGAAGCACGTTGACGCAACAAGTCATTCGTCTATCTAGAAAAGGACAATCAAGAACTTATCTTGAAAAATTTAAGGAAGTTATACTCGCTACACGCTTAGAATTGAAAGAATCAAAAGATCAAATCTTATCATACTATAGTAGTAATGCTCCATTTGGTGGAAATGTTGTTGGATTGGACGCCGCGTCTTGGCGTTATTTTAATAGAAATGCTACCGAGTTATCTTGGGCGGAAAGTGCAACATTAGCAGTGCTACCTAATGCCCCAAGTTTAATATATCCTGGTAAAAATCAAGAGCGATTATTGAAAAAACGAAATCGGCTATTAAAAAAATTACTCGAAAACAGAACCATTGATTCACTAACCTATACCTTATCGATTTCTGAACGTCTACCAAAAAAACCCTACCCATTGCCTCAAATAGCGCCTCATTTGCTGCAAAAAATATCTAAAACTAAAAAGGGTCAGCGCATTCAGACCACTATCGATTTGCAACTACAAAAACAAGTAAATAGTATTGTAACAAATCATTATAATGCTTTATCGCAGAATGAAATAAATAATAGTGCTGTTCTAATCTTGGATGTGAATACACGAGAAGTTTTAGCATATATTGGAAATTCTCCGACAGATAAAGCGCATCAAAAGGATGTTGATATCATCGATAAACCTAGAAGTACAGGCAGTATTTTAAAACCGTTTTTATATGCTTCAATGTTAGATTCTGGAGATTTGCTCCCCAATACTTTAATAGCAGATGTACCAACTCAATTTGGAAGTTATTCTCCTGAAAACTATGACAAGACCTTTAGTGGTGCCGTTTCTGCAAAAAAGGCCTTATCTCAATCCTTAAATGTTCCAGCGGTTAAAATGCTTCAATCTTTTGGTTTAGACAGATTCCACCATTATCTAAAGGCTTTGCAATTAAGAGATATTAAATATAATGCCAATCATTATGGTTTGTCACTCATTTTGGGAGGCGCTGAAAGCAATCTATGGGATCTCTGTAAAAGTTATTCAGCAATGTCATCGACACTAAATCATTTTAATGAAACCTCGAGTGAATATTTTTCTAATGAGTTCTGTGAACCAACATATTTCGCTTCACAAAAGGTTGATTTTGGAGAAAAAACTTCCGAGAAAATAGTATTTGATGCAGCTTCAATTTATTTAACTTTTGAAAGCCTTAAAGAAGTAAATCGACCTCAAGGTGATGAGAATTGGGAGTTTTTTGATGGCTCAAAACAAATTGCGTGGAAAACTGGAACGAGTTTTGGGTTTCGCGATGCTTGGGCCATTGGAACCACAAAAGATTATGTCGTCGGTGTTTGGGTTGGAAATGCGGATGGAGAAGGCCGTCCAGGGCTGGTTGGCGTACAAACCGCTGCACCAATATTATTTGACGTTTTTGATGTATTGCCTAATAGCGAATGGTTTGATCCCCCATTAGACGAAATGCAAAACATTGAAATCTGTAAAAAAAGCGGCTACAGGGCTACAGGAATTTGCGACGCAACTCTGCAGCAATATGTTCCTATTAGTGGCCTAAAAACAAAAGCATGTCCTTTTCATGTATTAATTCATTTAGACAATTCCGAATCCTATCAGGTTAATGTGTCTTGTGAAACATCAAATAATATGACACATAAGTCTTGGTTTGTTTTGCCTCCACTAATGGCTCATTATTATAAGACTAAAAATCCCTTTTATAAACCTTTACCGAAATATCGATCCGATTGTCAAAGTTTACAGCATAATGACATTCAGTTTATTTATCCGAAGGCAAACAACAGCATATTTTTACCAAAAGATTTTAACGGTGAGACTAACGATTTAATTCTTAGAATTGCACATTCAAACCCAGAAACAACTGTCTATTGGTACATGGATGCAACCTATATAGGAAGCACTAAAGATATTCACGACATTGCTGTTATTCCAAAACCCGGACAACACCTCATAACGGTTGTTGATACTTTTGGAAATGAAGCCAAGCGACAAATTGAAATATCTGAATGATTCTAGCAAATTAAAATTCTTACATTTGTGCCACTAACTTTTATTTATTTAATATGTATTCAACAATTCAATTTTTACACTCGTATTGGGCCTACTTAGTGTTGGTTATTCTGGTATTGGCAACCTTTAATGCATTAGTTAAATTTTTTGGAGATAAAGAATTTGACGCTAAAGATTTTAGAATTTCATTATTCGCACTAATTGTAACCCATATTCAATTGCTGTTAGGGATTGTGTTGTTTTTTGCTTCCGACTATCTTAAACTTATTAGTGAAATGGGAATGGGCGCAATTATGAAGGATTCAACGTTACGATCAAATATTATAGAGCATCCTCTAACCATGATTATTGCTGTAGTTTTAATAACAGTGGGGTACTCGAAACATAAAAAGAAATTAACATCTAAACCGAAGTTTAAAATGCTTGCTATTTTTTATACGCTTGCTTTAATTTTAGTTCTAGCTAAAATTCCGTGGAACATTTGGTTTTAAACCATAAAAAAGCACAAATATTAATTTGTGCTTTTTTATTTGCTTTAATTTTGTGTTCCTAGATTTCTCTAACTACAAAAACATATACCGGGAAATGATCACTATAACCACCAGTCCATCCACTTGAAAAACTTCTAAATGGATAGCCTTTATAACGTCCCTTCTTACTTATTAAATAATTTTTATTGAAAATTCCAGCTCTAAAAAATCTAAAAGAAGTATAGTCCTTTTCTAATAAGGGTTTTGTGATTAAAATTTGATCAAACAAACTCCAAGCATCTCTATACGCATTAGATCCTAGACCTTGTTTAAAAAATCCTTCCATCGGATTGTATATGCCTTTTAATTTAACCTTATTTTTATCGCTTTTTGCTTCTAAGACATCCTTTAAACTTGAATTCGTTGGGTTATCATTAAAATCACCCATTGAGAATATTTTAGCATATGGATCTATGGCCTGAAGCGAATCAACGATATGCTTATTTAATTTAGCCGCAGCAACACGTTTTGATCTACTACGTGCTTCACCACCACTTCTAGAAGGCCAATGATTAACAATAATATGAATTAAATCGCCTTTCAACTCTCCAGTAACTAATAATTGATCACGTGTATATACACGTTTTCTCGATAAATCATCATAAATTTTTAATTCATGACTACTCGTACTTATGGGTCTAAATAAAGCTTTTTGATATAACATCGCTACATCAATTCCTCTCCTGTCAGGTGAATCATAATGAATAATTCCATAATCTTTTTTCACAAGTTGCGGATCATTTACTAAATCGACAAGTACTTGTCTGTTTTCAACCTCCGAGACTCCAATAATAGCCGGTGAGTTTCTGGCTTCTTCTTTTCCAATTTCAGAAACAACTCTCGCCATGTTTCTCACTTTCTTCACATAGGTCTCTTGTCTATTGGTGTTCATTTCCATAATAGGACTTGCCTCATCAAATTTAACGGGATCGTTAATAGTGTCGAATAAATTTTCTAAATTGTAAAAGGCAATTGTGTGAATTTCAAAATCCTTTTTCTTTTTCTCTTGTGCATTCGCTGGAATAATAGCTACGGCCAGGAGTAAAACAAGGACTAATTTTAAGTTTTTCATTCGTTAGTATATTATGTTAACATTCATAAGATTACAAATGTCGAGCCAAATGTAGATATTTATTATAAATAATGTAGATTTGCAAGCCTTATTTCTCAAATTAAGTGATTTTAGGGTAAGAGACTATTAATTATAAATTAAAGTATGAAAAAAAGATTATTTATTTTTTTATTCGGAATGTTTACCTTGTTTACAGCATTTTCACAGCAAACTGTTGTTAAAGGAAGCGTCAAAGATGCTGTCACAAACGAGCCCATTCCAGATGTTACAATTACTATTGAAGGAACTAATTTAACAACAACCACTGATGGTCTAGGAGAATTTACATTTTCTTCTGGTTTGCCATTAGGCGAACAAATGCTTAACCTTTCTATACAAGGTTACATTACAGGACGTTATCCAATAGTAATTAATGAAGGACAAACTGTTAACATTACAGATATGACCTTAGACATTGACGCAAGTTCTATAGATATGTTTACTATTTCACTATCTGATGATGAACTCAATGATGACACGAGTGGTGCCGATAATATTTCTGGACTATTGTCATCTTCACAAGATATTTTTCAACGAACTGCGGCCTTTGAATTCAGTTCGTCATTTTTTAGAGTGAGAGGATTAGATTCAGACAATGGTTCTGTTTTAATTAATGGGATTGAAATGAACAAACTCTATAATGGGAGACCACAATGGAGCAATTGGGGAGGACTTAATGATGTAATGCGTAATCAGGAATTAACTTCAGGATTAACGCCATCAGCATATAATTTTGGTGGCATTTTAGGCACATCAAACATTAACACAAGAGCCTCTTCTTATAGACAAGGTGGTCGCGTGACGTATTCATCTTCAAACCGAAGCTACACTAATCGTTTAATGGCAAGTTATGCTTCTGGTTTAGTAGATGGTGGTTGGGCATATACAGTTATGATTGGTCGTCGATGGGGAAATGAAGGTTTTCAAGATGCTTCATTATATGATTCAAATTCATTTTTTGCTTCAGTTGAAAAGAATATTAATGATAAACATAGTTTGAATTTTACTTCAATTTATGCACCAAATAGAAGAGGTAAATCTTCACCTAATACGCAAGAGGTTTTCGACTTAAAAGGTATTAAGTATAATGAATATTGGGGGTATTTAGATGGAGACAAACGTAACTCTCGTATTAAAGAAGTTGAAGAACCAATATTAATGTTGAACCATTATTGGGATATCAATTCGAAAACAACCTTAAATACGAATGTCGCTTACCAATTTGGTAAATTAGGAAATAGCCGTTTAGATTATTCTGGTGGTGGAAATCCAAGTCCAGCTTATTACCAAGATTTACCTAGTTACTTTTTAGCCGATGATGATGGTCCCGACTATGCTGGAGCTTATATAGCTGAACAGAATTTTATAAACGACGGCCAAATTGATTGGAATCGTATTTTAGATGCTAACGTAACTAATAATGACCCAACTAATGGTGGAGCTTCTCCTGCTGCTTATGTGCTTTATGAAGACAGAAGTGATGATAAGCAATTGACTATTAATTCAATTTTGAGTACAGAGATTAATGAAAATATTTTATTAAACGCATCTGTTAACTATAAAAGATTAAAATCAGAAAATTTTGGAGAAATTTTAGATTTATTAGGATCTAATGTAGGCGCACTCAATGTAGATTCTTTTGACGGTTTCCAATATGACGCTCAAAACCCTGATCGTATAGTTGACGAAGGTGATAAATTTAGATATAACTATAATTTATTTGCTGATGTTATTTCAGGATATGCACAAGGGCAATTTAAATACAATAAATTTGACTTCTATCTTTCGGCTAGTGTTACTAATACAAAATATCAGAGAGAAGGATTATGGGAACACAGTAGATTTGCCGGAGATTTATCTCTCGGTAAAGGAAAAGAATTATCTTTTACAGGGATTGGTACAAAAGCTGGATTTACGTATAAAATAACTGGAAAGCATTTATTAGATTTCAATGCAGGTTATATAACAAGAGCACCTTCATTACGTAACACCTTTTCAAACTCAAGAGAAAATTCTAGTGTAGTAAGAGATATCACTGAAGAAAAAGTAAGCTCGTTTGATGCTAGCTATATTTTTAGATCTTCAATTGTAAAAGCAAAGCTTACAGGATATTACTCTAAAATAGAAGATGCTAATGAAGTATCGTTTTATTACGCAGATGGGTTAAGCGGATTTGATATTCAAGACAATGATACCTCTGCATTTGTACAAGAAGTATTACAAGGGATTGACAAAAAACATATGGGAGTAGAATTAGGTATCGAAGCTCAAGTAACGCCAACTATTAAATTAAAGGGTGTTGCTTCTATAGGTCAATATACCTATGACAACAATCCGGACCTATACTTAACATCTGCGAGCTTTACATCAGCTGATGGTTCAATTTCGTACGGAAAATCTAATTTAAAAGATTATAAAATTGCTGGAGGGCCTCAACGTGCAATGTCAATTGGATTTGAATATAGAGATCCTGACTACTGGTGGTTTGGAGCAACAGCAAACTTTTTCTCCAATGCGTATGTAGATATTAATCCTTTAACAAGAACTGAGAATTTTTTCTTAGATACTGACGGTTTACCATTTAATGATTACGACGAAGACATTGCTCGAGATTTATTAACACAAGAAGAATTTGATGATTATATGGTTGTTAACCTTATAGGAGGAAAATCATGGAAAATAGATCAATACTATATTGGCTTTTTTGCTAGTGTTGGTAACTTGTTAGACAAGCAATACAAAACTGGTGGTTTTGAGCAAGGAAGAAATGCAAATTACAGAGAATTAAGAGATGATACTTCAAATCCAAAACGTGTATTCGGACCAAAATATTGGTATGGACGTGGCACAAATTACTTTGTAAATGTGTACTTTAGATTTTAAAAGAAAAATTATGAAAACATTAATATTAACACTTATGAAAACGAATAAAATTTTTACACTTTTCACGATTATAGCTATGAGTTTTGCTGTAACTTCGTGTGTACAAGACGATGACTTTACTGTACCTAGCAGTTTAGGTGACGAAGAAAATGCCCTTTTACAAACCTTATTAGGAAATGCCACTGAAAATACAATTGCTCAAGTAAAAGCTATGTATTTAATTGAATCTGACCCAGGAGATAATGCGGCTGTACTTATAGATACTGATATCTATGTTAAAGGATATGTGTCTTCATCTGATCAAACTGGAAACTATTTTAAAGAGTTTTATATTCAAGATAGTCCTTCTAACCCTACAGGAGCTTTAAAAATAGCAATAAATCAAGTAGACACTTACAATCAATTTAATATAGGAAGAGAAGTATATATTAACTTAAATGGTCTTTATGTTGGTGAAGAAAGAATTGAAAATGGAGTTATCACAATTGGAGGCGATTCGGAAACAGATGATTTTGGTACTACAGTTGTAAGATTAAACGAAAACCAAATAAGGCAACAAGTACTTAGGTCTCCATTAACTGAATTGATGACGCCATTAGTAGTTTCTTTTTCTCAAATAACTAATAGCCATGTTGGTCTATTAGTAAGCATTGAAAACGTTGAATTTGCGGCAAACTTAGCTGGTGAAAATTATTTTGATCCTACAGAAACTTTTGACACTCAAAGAACGCTTCAATCATGTGAAGGAGCTACATATACAGAGTTTAACCTAGAAACTAGTAGTTTCGCTAATTTTAAAAATGATCCATTACCTATTGATAATGGAACAATTACTGCTGTTGTAAGTAAAACTTTTGATGGTAGTCAATTAATATTAGCATTAAACTCGCCAGATGATGTTATTATGAACAATGAAAGATGTACATTATTAACTCCTATTTTCTTTGAGGATTTTCAAGATGCACAAGATAATTCAAACTTGGATACTCCTGGATGGGTAAATTTTGCAGAAGAAGGTGGTGAGTTATGGACAGAGCAACTTTTTAGCGGTATTGGTACAGCAGAATTCTCTTCGTTTAGTACAGGAGATTCTTCAAACATTGGTTGGTTAATTTCTCCAGGTATTGATATGGACGCTCAATCAAATGAAATTTTAAGCTTCAAAACAGCACAACACCATTTAGATGTAGATTCTGATGACAATGGAATTAAAGTATTTGTATCGACAGATTTTGATGGTTCTGATGTAGTTGGAGCTACTTGGGAAGAACAAACAGCAAGTTTTCCAAATTCTGATAATGCTTGGTATGATTTAATTGGATCTGGTCCAATTGATTTATCATCTTATACCGGAACTTTATATGTAGCTTTTAGAGTTACTGGTTCTGGAACAGATTCTGATCTTGATGGCGCTTTTCAAATTGATGACGTTGCAATCGTAGGAAACTAAGTTAAAACAATTCTAAACAAAACCTGCTAATTCATTTTAGCAGGTTTTGTTTTTTAATCAACAACGTAAATGTCTGTATTTGACTCTTTATTCTTTAGTATAATTCAATCTACTAAAACCCGATTTAAGAAACGTTCTAACACTATGGGCGTATTATATATTACTATTCTTCAATCGTCCATTATATTGCTCCTAGGTGCTTTTTTTGCAGCGTTTTTTAATCAAATGAATGTCAGTATGATGTCGGCAACTAAAGCTTGGGTATTATTCGGACTTACTTGCTTAATTGTATATTTTAAAAACTGGATACAATATACAGGGAAGAAACGGAATATATTAAATGCTAAAAGAACCAAAACCAAGACGAGTCATTATTCAGTTTGGGTAATTGTAATTCTACCTTTAGGCTGTATTTTACTTTCTATACTTCTATTAAAATCGGTTTCATAAAATAAAATTAGTTTCATAAAAAAAGCGCCATCATAATTGATGGCGCTTTTTTATTAGTGTTAATTAATTATTTCTCTCTCTGAATATAAACCCAAGCACTTCTCTGCTTGCCATTTTCATATTCCATAGTATAGAAGTACGTTCCAACTGGCAACTCTTCACCATCATTTGTTTGACCATACCATTCATCTAAATAATTCTTCTTAGAATAAACTAAGGTTCCATTTCTATTAAATATTTCAAGCTTACTTACTTGATAACTACTTAAATCAAATCGATCATTCGATCCATCACCGTTAGGTGAAATTCCTTGAGGAATCACACAGCTATCTAATTCAATTACAGTTTGCATTTCAATACCTACACAACCTGTATCATTAAAGATTGCCTCTATTTCATAATCTCCTGCGAATAGAACTGGTAAGGTTAATCCATTTTCACCTGGAATTTGAACACCATTTAAGTACCAATTAATTGTCACTTCAGATATATCATAATTGATCGGAGTTGCTACCATTTGAATAGGCACTGTCGCACCTGGACAAACTTCATAATCGAAGTCCATCGTAAATGTTGTTGAAGTTGCTGTTCCAATGACTAGGTCGAAACTATTAGTTACATAACAGTCTACGAAAGCTATTGTTTCAACTCTTACAAAAACAGTTTCACCTGCACTGTCATAAGGGCTACTTAATGCCGGCGTTCCTGCATCTGCATCTGCCTGAGACGTATAATAGGAAACCGTATAAGTCCCAGCATCTTGTCCGTTCAATACCATGGCATCATGTCCAGCCAAATCAAAACTTGCGATGCCGTCAAAATCATTATCACATGCTAATAATTCTACACTATCCGCCGTATGCGTTGGTGCTGTTATTATTAAACTGAAACTCGTAGTTGCATAACAACCAGTTATGTTATCCTCAATTCTTGCATAAATAGTCTCAGGATTAGAAACATTTGTATAAGGTGATCCTAAAGGACCTACATTATCAATAGCATCTTGTTCTGAAAGGTGATATGTAATTGTAAAATCAGTTGCATTTTGTGCTCCTAAAATCGCGGCATCATTATCTGTAAGCATAAACTGAGCAGTATCATTTGTTGAACAACTTTCTAAATCCGCTGGTGGATTCGCAGTTGGAGTATTTAAGAACTCAATCGCGATATCATCAGAAATAATACATGAAGGAGAGAATATAATTTGAACCGTATAATCTCCTGCTTCAGTCACTACAAGAATGTTTGTAGTTTCACCGTCAATAACAAATCCATCCTTATACCAAACATGTGCTACTGCTGGGGCTTGTGTTTGAATAGTTAGTTCTTCTCCCATACAAACGGCACTTCCGCCAGCAATTGTAATATCATCTCCTAATTCAACTTCTCCAATATCAAAGCTTCCTGCTTTTAAGAATACACCAGAATCTAATGCAGTATCAATTGCATCAGCCATCACTAATTTGATATGATACGTTTCTCCTAAGTTAACTGGAGCAAATGCAGTAAATACCTCTGTTCTTCCATCGAATGACATTGGAGGTAAATCTTGTGGTGTATAGCCCCCAAAATACTCCTCATTTATTGCGGCACAACCTGGGTTTTCAGGATGTATATTCGTAACTAAAATTGGTGTTGCTGTACCAGGTAAAACTGCCAAGTTAGTTGTAACACCATTTTCATCTGTAAGTAAGAAAGCAAATGCATCTGAGAATGTACACTCAAATGTACCTCCTGTACTTCCGTTATATTCTTCTGAAGCCATTAAGAAATCGAAACTAATCTCATCTGATAATGGTACAAAGTCGAACTCAATAATAGAAGCATTATTAGAATTAATTCCAACTGCTGCATCTAAATCAGCATCACCAGGCCATGCGCCTCCACCATCACTCATCGCATTCGAATTTGGTCCACTAGCTAAAGCGGCATCTCCAGAAGAAAGTAATATTCCTTCTTCAAAAGGGAAGCCATCATCAAATGCTGAGAAATATCCAATACCATTAACATCTCCGAAATCAGAACCTGTAGACGATGTAATATTAGAAATTTGAGCACAAGGGCTATCAATTAATATATCAACCACCAATTCTTCAAGAGTGTATGTAGTTTGATCAACTGTAACATTTCCTGATCCAGGACGAATACATAAATCAAATGTATAATCTACAGCATCGTTACCTCCTGAAAATACTCTAACATAATATGTGTTTCCAACGGTTAAACTCGTTGTAACACTGGCCGTTGCATCTACACAATATAATTCTGTTAATCCATCGCAAGTTCCTTCATAAACACCGTGATCAACATCAAAGAAAAATCCAGTCCCTGCTATATTATTTATTTGTATAATTTGAAATTCATTCAAAGCTGTAAATTCAAACCAAACATCATCGTCCGCAGTTCCAAAACAAGAACCATTTGGCACCCCAGAATCTGTTGCTTCCAATAGTGATCCAGATACAAATAAATCACAGGTATCATCTGCATTAACTGGAGCTACAATAGCGTTACACGGATTATCATTTTCCGGTGGACATGCCAATAATTGGATGGCACTACTATTGATAACACAATTCACGTCTTGATCATTACTTAATGTTACTACAACATCAATACCAAATGCGAATGGTCCAATTTGATATATTCCTATTGCAGGTACTGAAACAGTGTTTGCATCAATATTATTTGAAATAGTAAGAGTCATAGCATCTCCTAAAGACGTTACATCAACATCGATTAAGAATTGATCGCCATTTGCACAATCATCTACGACTTGATAGGTAGCTACTGGGTTGATACAGGTCGCACATGCCACCGTATAATCTATTCCTGCTGAACAACA
>MAAR01000006.1 GCA_002162765.1 Flavobacteriales bacterium 34_180_T64
ATGGTAATACATCTACCTGTACTGCTAATGTTACTGTTCAAGATAATACGAACCCTACGGCTATTTGTCAAAACGCGACTGTTGTTTTAAATGCGGCTGGGAATGGATCAATAACTACTTCTGATATTAATAACGGTTCTAATGATGCTTGTGGAATTGCTTCACTTTCTTTAAATACAACTTCTTTTGGTTGTGCTGATGTAGGTAACAATACCGTTACCCTTACTGTAACGGATACTAATGGTAATGTATCTACATGTAACGCAAATGTTACTGTTCAAGACAGTACGAACCCAACGGCGGTTTGTCAAAATGCAACGGTTGTTTTAAATGCGGCTGGGCATGGGTCAATCACTACTGCTGATATTAATAACGGTTCTAATGATGCTTGTGGAATTGTTTCACTGTCCTTAGATACTACATCTTTTGATTGTAGCGATATAGGTAATAATACGGTGACTCTTACTGTAACTGATACTAATGGTAATATATCTACCTGTACTGCTACTGTTACTGTTCAAGACAATACGAACCCTGATACTCCGACATTACCTTTAATTACAGGTCAATGTACTGCAACAGTACCAGTTCCAGTAATTTCAGATATTTGTTCAGGTACTATAACAGGAACAACTTCTGATCCTTTAATTTACAATTCACAAGGTGCATTCGCTGTAACATGGAATTTTGATGATGGAAACGGAAATGATATCGATATAGTGCAGAATGTTTTAATAAATGATACAACTGATCCAGTCGCTATATGCCAAGATATAACTGTTCAATTAGATAATACCACAGGAACAGCAACTATTACTGGTTCACAAATAAATAACGGATCCACAGATAATTGTGGTGTTATAAATTTTAGTGTATCTCAATCTTCATTTGACTGTACTAATATAGGTTCAAACGTAATCGTGCTTACCGTTGATGATGGTAATGGAAATACGGACACATGTACTGCGACCGTGACTATTACGAGTCCAAATATTAGTGGTGGTACTTTAACTGGATATTTAAATAATAATCAAACTATCGCTGATGCTGATGATTTAGTAGAAGTAACAGCTTGTCCAGATGAACCTCAAAATGCTACGTTCACATTAACTGGTCATACCGGTATAATTGCTAACTGGGAAACGTCAATAGATGGAGGAGTCAATTGGACTACTATTACAAATACAACAAATACATATTACCATGCAGATATATTAGTTACAACATTGGTAAGAGCAGTTGTACAAATAGGATCATGCCAGGCGAATTCAACTATCGTAATAATGGCTGTAATTCCGCCAGACATTCCACCAACAATTATTGGTTCAGATTCTTTTAATATTTGTTTAGGTGCAGATATTACAGTTGTAGCACAAAGTGAATTTGGTATCAACCCAGGTTTTAATGAAGGTGGTATGTTTAACGAGGCTAACTTGAATAACTTTGGTTGGGAAGTTGACGGAGCTGCTGAAATGTCTGCAGGAGGAAGTAATACCAATGACACCTATTGGAAAGAAACTACTGGTCCTAAGAAATTTAACGGACATTGCTACGAATCTCTAGATAATACCAAATTTGCAGTAGCTAGTGGAATTCCACAATATGATGCTCCTGATCACACCATTTCACCTCTTACAACATTGGAAACAAATGTATTTAATACACTCGGTTTAAGTACTGCCATGCTGGAGTTTGATCAAGCATACTATCTAGAAACTGGTGCTTGGATTAGTGTAGAACTATCTTTAGATGGAGGCACCACTTATCCAATTACTTTAGACCCTGGAACAGAAATTGGTGGATCAAACCTTGTATTTGATTATACTGGTCCAAGTACTACTGGTTTTGCTGATGTAGGCTTCACCGGACAGTGCAATAATAATCAAGGGACTTATATTGATCATGCTACAGAAATAGATTTACAAAATTATATTGGCTTAACGAATTTGAGAATTAGATTTTCTTATTACGGAACAGGAAATAGTTCATGGGCTATAGACAATATTTCTATCCCTAATGCCCCAATAAATGAAATTATTGAATGGACGGATGAAACTGGTGCTGTTGTAACAACAGGATCTGCAACAACAATCACACCTGTTACTCCTGGAGTGCAAACGTATGGCGTTACCTCTTTAATTAATGGTTGTCGCTCAGACGGAAACGAAGGAACTGAATTTATTAACGTAAATGCAAGTCTTGCATACGCTGGTAAAGATATTATTCCAATTGCTGGTGAATGTGGGGAAACAACGATTAGTTTAAATGCTTTCGATAATAATTTAACTGCTGCTCAAAATATCACAAATGGAGCTTACGATAATAATTACATCACTGGTGTTTATCCCGGTACTGGAGAAGCAGGAGTTTGGTCTGTTGTTGCAACGCCATCTTCATGTGGATCAACTTATGCGTTTTCAAATATTGGAAACCCAAGAGCATCATTTAGTGGAGAAGCTGGTATCTATACATTAAGATGGACTGTTGCTGGATGCTCAAGTGATGTATTAGTAACATTAGATAATTGTAATACTGTTGATTTTGATGGTACAAACGATTATATAACATTTGAAGATAATTACGATATAAATTCTGCTTTCAGTATTGAAACTTGGGTGAAACCAAATTCAATAATTGGTACGCAGTCAATCATTTCAAAAAGAGATGCGGATAATTTAACAACTGGATTCGATTTAAGACTTACTAATAGTACGTTATCATTTAATTGGAATAATGGTGGAACGATTACTTCACCTTTTGCTTTAACGACTAGTAGATGGTATCATATAGCGGTAACATTCTCTTCTGGAAATTATAATTTATATATTGACGGAATCAAAGTAAAATCTCAAGCGGGTTCTGCTCCAACCTTAAACAACAATAAATTCTTAGCAGGAGCTATGGATGATACAGTTACTAATAGGCCTCTAAATTATTTTAATGGCTGGTTAGATGAAATTCGTATTTGGAACACGTCTATTACTCAAGATCAACTGAGACAAATGATGAACCAACAAATTCAAAGTAATGGAAATGCGGTTAGAGGAGAAATTGTGCCACTTGATGTTCCAGGCGTAAATTGGACGAATTTAGATGGATATTATAGAATGGATATTAATTGTGGTCGATTAACTACTATGGTTGGAACTGTAGATGGTAAATTGAGAAACATGTATACGTCTCTTCAGGAAACTGCACCAATTCCTTACACGTCGAGAGTTGATGGTCAAAATTGGGCAACAGACAATACATGGACTCATTTTAGTGTTTGGGATGCTCCAAATAGCATAGGTGTTGATGGCTCAACCCAAATTGATTGGAATATTACACAAATATCACACAATATCAACTCTGGCAATAAAGATATAACTGTACTTGGTTTAATTTCTGATACAACGAACAAAGAATTGACTATTACAGACCCTTCAACGTCTCAAGATGAAACTAATGATGGTCAAAGCTTAAGAGTCACTCATTATTTAGAGTTAGATGGAAATATAGACTTAGTTGGTGAGTCACAGCTTTTACAAGATGAAGGAAGTATTCTTGCAATTTCGAGTGCTGGTAAACTAGAACGGGATCAACAAGGGTCAGCCAATTTGTATAATTATAATTATTGGTCTTCTCCTGTTACCTTAACTGGTTCAGCGGTAAATAACGGAAATTACTCAGTGGCGCAAGTTATCAACGATGGTACAAATTCCAATAATCCTTTAAGTCCTAGTAATTGGACTACTGGCCAAGACGCTAATCCTAGCACAACTCCTATTACCATGAGTAGCAGATGGCTATATGCCTATGAAAATTATGTAGTTGATTCTTATGCTTCTTGGAGAGGTCTTACGGAAAATGACGTCTTAGCAACAGGATTAAGTTTTACTATGAAAGGCAGTGGTGTTGGTGGAAACCCTTTTGCTGGTGCTCAAAACTACGTGTTTATAGGAAAACCAAATAACGGAACTATATCTACTCCAATTACTATAGGTAATCAAGCATTAGTGGGTAACCCATATGCGTCTTCTATTGATGCTGTTGAATTTATTTTAGATAATATCCCTGGAGGAAATGTAGGAACATCTCAAAGTATTGATGGAACACTATATTTCTGGGAACACTATATATCGAATTTCACACATGTACTTGAAGATTATGAAGGTGGTTATGCTGCATATAATTTAACTGGTGGAAACGCAGCTGTTGCTCCTTCACTAGTAAGCGGAAATGGAACACCTTCTAAAATCCCTGGACGATATGTTCCAGTTACTCAAGGATTCTTTGTAACTGCAAGTAATCTTGGAGGAAATGTTACATTCCATAATGACCAAAGAGCTTTCGTTAGAGAAACCTCAGGTAACTCCTCTTTTTTGAGAACCAGTACTGTGAACACTAGTAATGAAGAATCAGTTAATAACGACATCCAAAGAGTTCGATTGGAATTCATCTCTCCAGAAGGTGTTATAAGACCACTTTTATTAGGTTTTGTGCCAAACAATTTAGCTAGCGATGCTTTCGATTATGGGTATGATGCTGAAAATTCTGATTATGGATTACCTAATGATATGTCTTGGATGATCGAAGACAAATCCTATGTGATTCAAGGAGTTGGGGATTTTGATGTAGAAAAACAATATCCTTTAGGACTATTTTTATCAACTTCAGGAACCATAGAAATAGCACTTAAAAGTTTAGAGAATTTTGAAAACCCCATTGATGTTTTTGTCTATGATTCTCTCTTAGAAACCTATACTCCTATCAACGATCTAAACTATCAAATAAGTTTAGATGCTGAAGATTATATCGATAGATTCTACATCACTTTTAGTTCAGAAGATGACACTTTAAGTCTTACTGAAGCTAGAATTGATGAATTATTCTATTATTATTCAAACGTTAGAGGCAATATAGTCGTTCTAAATCCGAATTCTAATACGCTTAAATCTATTGAAATATTCAATATTCTAGGACAGTCGCTTTTGACAATTGATGATGTAATTACGACGTCCTATTCAGAATATGAAGTTGAAAATTTAAGTACTGGAACCTATATTATTAAAATACATACTGAAAGTGGTTCAGTATCTAAAAAAGTCTTAGTGGAATGATAACCCAATAACTTTAAGATTTTAATTCAAATAAGCCTCGAAGTTATTCGAGGCTTATTTTATTGTAATGCGTCAATAAGTTGTTCTATGGAAAGTGTACGTTGTTCACCAGAATTCATGTGTTTCAATGTGAACGTATTTGATTTCATTTCGGCATCTCCAACTAGAACCACAAACGCTATATTGCTCTTGTTCGCAAAATTCATTTGCTTTTTCATATGCTTATTCGAAGTTATAGCATCTGGATACAATTCAGCACTAATACCAGCTAATCTAAGAGATTTTATAGCTTTAGAACATGCCATTGCTTCCTTTGTGCCAAAGTTAATAAACATCGCCTTTACAGTAGTTGTTATTGTTTCTGGAAAGAGGTTAAGCGACTCAAGTACTAAGTAGATGCGATCTAAACCAAAACTAATACCGACACCACTTACATCCTTAAGTCCAAAAATACCAGTAAGATCATCGTAACGACCACCTCCACCAATAGAGCCCATGTCTACACCTTTTGGTGCCGAAACTTCATAAATAGCCCCCGTATAATAATTTAAACCGCGTGCTAAAGTGACATCTAGTTCTAAAAATGCCGTTTCTAATCCCAATTCAGAAATTGCAGAATTTATAAATTCTAATTCTTCAATTCCCTTTTTACCTTCTTCAGAATCAGATAAAATTGCTTGTAATTCAATTATTTGATCAGCGAAGCTTCCTTTTAAAACGAACAATGGTTGTAATTTATCAATTCCCGATTGTGGAATCCCTTTATTAAGCATTTCCTCTTTAACTTTCTCAGCTCCTATCTTATCTAGCTTATCTAAAGCAACCGTAAAATCAATCAATTTATCTTGTGCACCAATGACTTCTGCAATTCCAGATAATATCTTTCTATTATTAATTTTAATCGTCACGTCTTTCAATTTTAATGCAAAAAATACGGCATCATACAATTGTACAAACTCAACTTCTTGCCAGAGCGACTTACTACCTACTACATCTGCGTCACACTGATAAAACTCTCTAAATCGTCCTTTTTGTGGCCTGTCTGCTCTCCATACAGGTTGAATTTGATAGCGTTTAAACGGAAACGTGATGTCATTTTGGTGCTGCACTACATATCTTGCAAAAGGAACTGTTAAGTCATATCGTAAGGCCTTTTCCGAAATCCTTGATGTCATTTTAACAGCATTTTTAGAGGCATACAACGCCTCATCTACTTTTGATAAATAATCTCCAGAATTCAATATTTTAAAGATCAAACGATCACCTTCTTCTCCATACTTACCCATTAAGGTATCCGAATTCTCAAAACTTGGGGTTTCTATAGGTTGAAATCCAAAGCGCTCAAATTGCTGCTTTATTGTAGAAAAAATATAATTGCGCTTGGCAACTGTTTCAGGGTTAAAATCTCTAGTCCCTTTTGGTATGCTCGGTTTTTGTGCCATTAGATGTTATTTACTCACAAAAATATTATAATTTTTATTGGGAGTCCTATGTTATTTCAAATTTATAGTAACTTTATTGTGTTTTAATAGTCTTATAGTAAATTATCCTTAAACTCATCAAACAAAATTTATGTTTTCATTAGCCAGAGAGAATATTAGAATTGCTTTCGATTCTATTAAAAGTCAATTGCTACGGACTATTTTAACTGTTTTGATTATAGCCATTGGAATTACTGCATTAGTTGGTATTTTGAGTGCAGTTTCTGCCCTTGAAAACACCATTTCTAGCGACTTCTCTTCAATGGGAGCCAATACCTTCAACATTCAACGCTATGAATTTGGTACACGACGACAAAGTGGTAGAGAACGTCAAAAAACAAATCCAGTCATCAGCTATAGAAATGTCAAAGATTTTGAAGAAACCTATAATTTCCCATATACAAAAACCTCTTTATCATTTACAGGCACTAGAGCTGCAGAGGTAAAACATGAAAACAAGAAGACAGATCCTGAGGCTTCTATATTAGGAGTTAATGAACAATTTATATCCAATTCGGGATTGGAAGTGGTTGAAGGTCGGGAATTAAATTATTTTGATATTCAAAATAATAATAGTGTTTGTGTTATAGGAAGCGATCTTAAAAAAGCATTATTAAAGGACGTTAACCCAATTAACAAAACCATAAGTGTTAGGGGGGCAAAATTTAAGGTCATAGGCGTTTTAAAATCTAAAGGCGCAACATTTGGAAATAATCAAGATTTAAGAGTCCTAATGCCAATTCAAAAGGCAAGAACTCTTTTTACGAATGCAAATATCAACTATAATTTAAGTATTAAGACTGATAAAAAAGACATGCTAGAAGGTGCTCAAGATGAGGCTATTTTGCTTTTTAGAAATATAAGAGGGCTAAATCCCGTAGAGGAAAATAATTTCGGATTAGAACGCAGTGATGATTTAATTAATAGAATTGGATCGATTACACAGTATTTATATATTGCGGCATGGATAATTAGTATTATAACCATTTTTGGATCGTCAATTGCCTTGATGAATATTCTATTTGTTTCTGTTTCTGATCGTACCAGAGAGATTGGAATAAGAAAGGCTATAGGCGCAAAACGTAAAACGATTGCCTTTCAATTTTTCCTAGAAGCTATTATAATTGGTCAATTGGGAGGAATACTTGGAATTATTTTAGGGGTCCTTATTGGAATGATTGTATCTGCAATTGCTAAATTCCAATTTGCAATTCCATGGTTAGCCATGTTTAGCGCTTTTACAATAGCCTTTATTGTTGCCATTGTTGCCGGATTACTTCCAGCCATTAAAGCAGCTAAATTAGATCCAATTGAATCTTTACGATACGAATAATTCTAGCCAATAAGATTTTCAAAATAGGTATAAAGCTCCCCTTTTGTAATAGATCCCCCTTGTTGAATGAGTTTAAATTTATCTAACTGACTGTCATCAGAATAGTCTTTGTCGGCATTAAAAAACTCAACATCATCATTCATCAAATTTTGTCTTAACCATTCAAATCCGTCTTGAGTAGTGATATCAATAGATGTATCCGTAATTTTTAAAGCAATCACATGCATTTGTGCTTCAGTTAAATGAAATAAATGCAACTGCTGTGGAGAGATATGTTCAATATACTGCACTTGATTTAAAACACCTTCCCATATCAAATCACTAAACATATCTAATTCTTGTTCAGCCAATTCCGGTCTATTCGCTTTTAAATTTGTCCATTCGTCAGCAGTTATGGACTGTGTTGCTAAAAAATTTATAAACTCTTTATGCAGTTCTTCAAATTGTTCTTTAGAAAGTCTTGAATATTTCATGTGATGTTGTTATATAAAAAATGCGCTCTTAAAATTAAGAGCGCAAATTTAATACTATTTTTTAGTTTTATTAGAAAATATATCGAATTCCAAACTGCATTTGCCATCTAGAAGCTAAACTTGAATCATATCCAAACGTTTCCTTTTGATTAGGATTAAACGTATAAGTAGGTGTGCCAGTATTATCAACTGATACAGCCAATGGTTGAACATTGTTTGGTTGCTGGATTAATCCCCAATCACTATTGATTAAGTTTCCAATATTTAATATATCAACGCTTAATTGTATCGTATTTGTTTTTCCTCCACCAACATTGAATTTATAATCTTGAAGAATTTTTAGATCAACTCTACTCCTCCATGGTGATAAAGCGCCATAGCGTTCAGCATAGCTTCCTCTATTATCACTTAAATAATCATCTTGTTGAACAAATTTTTCTAAGGCATCTCTTTGCTCATTCTGCTCTGTAGGAGACCCTGTGAATTCCATTTGTCCAATCTCACTTGAGGTCGGTATGTAAATAAGGTCATTATTAACACCATCTCCAAAATTAACACCATCATTATTGATATTTCCTGCATAAGTATAGCTGAAACGCCCACCTCGAGCATACTCAAAAAATGAGGATAAAGTCGTGCTCCATTTGTCATTGCCATAAGTCCATTTTTTACTGACAACTCCAATAAATCTATGTGTATCTCCATACTTAGAAAATGCCAATACGTCATCATTTTGATTACCCAAAACAGGATTACCATTAGAGGCATCACTTGTAATTTCAGCTTCTATGGAGTTAACATCCTTAGAGTTTAAATAACTATAAGCCAACATGGTATATAAACCATTATTAAAGTTTTTTTGTGCTTTAACCGAGGCATTCCAAATACGTCCTTTATCTGAATTTGTAAATACATAAGCAGAGTTACCTCCCTTATCGGCAGCAGTATAAACTGGTCTTTGGTCAAAAGAAGTGTTCAATGTTCCACTTGGAGATCCTAATAAACCCCAATTTTGTACATGAGCACCATTAGTATCTTTAGTGTAAGCAATATCTCCAGTTAAAATCACTCCATTTTCAAGTTTGTAATCTACACCTATATTAGTACGCCAAACTTGTGGAAACTTATAATCTGGATCAACACTTTGTAAAAACCCTGCTCCTGGATTTCCGATTTGATTTCCTAACCAAACAAATGGGAAACGGCCCGTAAATAATCCTGATCCTCCACGTATTTGAAACGTATTATCACCTCTAACATCATAATTAAAACCAACTCTCGGAGAAATCAACCAATCATTTGTTGGCATTTGAGTATTATCAATTGAAACCGTTTTTCCAGTATTTGGATTATAATAAGTGAGATTGGGGTTATAGTCAAAAGTTCTATCGATTACTTCCTGTGCTTTTTCAGCAGAATCAAAGAATAAAGGTTTATCAAATCGCACACCATACGTTAATTTAAATTTTTCGGAGACACTCCACTCATCTTGTAGATAAAATGCTAATTGACCAACATTTACTTCAGCCAAAGCCCAACCTCCAGGAGTTCCATCTGGGACACTATTATTAGCCGCAAAAGTAGTTTCCGCATTTGCTATTGTATTCACATAATCACTAGCATCAAAATCATTAATGTCTACACTTCCAAAAACATCGAATCCATAACTAACTAGATTAAACGAATTATCAAATTTAAATTTTTCGAAAGAAAAACCAACCGTATAGGTATGGTCTCCTTTAAAGAAATTTAAATTATTAGAAAACTGAAGTACTTTTTGATCTAATCTATTATGAATCGAAAACGGCTCATGACCAACCATAATATAAGATGACCCATCTTTAGTAATTGCAATTGTCGGCGCAGGTGTTGAAAACGGGTTTCTGAAATCATCAAAATGTGTATAACCAAATTGAAATTTATTAGATGTACTATTCGATAATGTCGAATTCAATTCGACTTGAATTGACTTTAAATTATTATTAATTTGATATCCTGAATTTTCGAATTGTAATGTAGAAGCACTTGGTCCTCCAAAATTAAATGCTGTTGGATGTCTAGGTTTATCCTTAGATGCCTTTAAAAAATTATAAATAACAGCTAATCGATTATTATCATTTATATTCCAATCGAGTTTAAAGATCCCTTTTTCCGATTCAGATTTATGTGTAAACCCTTCATAAGCACCCGTATTATAATCTATATCAGAAAACGCTTGTTGAATAGCTATTAAGTCTGATTCTAAAACTCTAGATTCGTTAATACCTATAACTCCATCTTCATTGTTTGGAACCCAACCATTCGTTCCCAAATCTGAACGATCGTCTTTTTCGAAATTCACAAAAAAGAATAATTTATTTTTAATGATGGGTCCACCAATGCTTACGCCATATTGAGTCTGCTCTAATTCAGGAACAAACAATTCTTCTCCTTTAATTTTATTACCAGTTAGGTCTTGGTTTCTAAAAAACATATAAGCAGTTCCATGAAATTCGTTGGTACCACTTTTGGTTACAGCATTAACAGAAGCACCAGTAAAACCTGATTGTGTAACATCGTAAGGTGCAGTAGATATGGAAATCTGGTCAATGGCATCAAGTGAAATAGGTTGTGAATCTGTTTGCCCACCAGGTGTTGGTGAATCCAAACCAAAAGGATTGTTAAAAATAGCACCATCCAAAGAAAAGTTATTATACTGATCATTTCTCCCGCCAAACGAATTTCCACTCGCAGTAGGTTCCAATCTCGTAAAATCGGAGGCTGAACGTGAAATCGTAGGCAAGCGAGTTAATTCTCTACGTCCAACACTTGTTTCAGCACCTGTACGATCACTTCCAAACGTTCCAGTGCCTCCTGTTGCCGTTATAACAACCGTATCTAGAGTTTCACTGTCAGCAACCATTGTATGGTCATAATCATGGGTTTTTCCTAAGGTAAGATAAACATCACTAAAGGTTTGTTCCTTATACCCTACATAACTTATAGTTATGGTGTATGGACCACCAACTCTCATGTTGATCACATTGTAACGTCCATCAAAATTTGTGGCAGCTCCATATTTAGTTCCTGTTGGTGTATGAATAGCCAACACATTTGCACCAGGCAATGGTTGAGAATTCTCATCTAAGATTATACCTTTAATGCCAGAGGTGGTAACTTGAGCAAAAGTAAAAACACCAAACAGCAATAGAAGAATTGAAAATGTAATTTTTTTCATTGGTTTTTAGTTTAGTTAATTATTATGTATGCATAATATACTAAGCTAAAGTACAAAAAAAAAAAAGCCGCTCAAATGAGCGGCTTTTTTTTTATGAACTAGTACTGTTGATTATTTACTTTCAGAGATAACCTCAAATGGTAAATTAACAGTAACTTCTCTGTGAAGTCTAATAACAGCATCATACTTTCCTAAACGCTTAACGCTTCCTCCAGTTACACTGATAAATTTTCTTTCAATTTCATGCCCTGCCTTATGTAAAGCATCAGCTAAATCGATATTATTTACAGATCCAAACAACTTATCTCCTGTTCCAACTTTAGAAGCAATTTTTATTTCTAATGTCTTAAGAGCTTCTGCAATTGTACTTGCTTCTGCAATTATCTTTTTCTCTTTAAAAGCACGTTGTTTCAATGTTTCAGCCAAGACCTTTTTAGCTGAAGCAGTAGCCATAACAGCTTGCTTTTGAGGAATTAAAAAGTTTCTACCATAACCGTTTTTTACTGTTACAACATCGTCTTTAAATCCTAAATTCTCAACGTCTTGTTTTAATATAAGTTCCATAGTTATGTTATTTTATTTGTATAAATCAGTTACATATGGCATCAAAGCTAAATGACGCGCTCTTTTTACGGCAACAGATACTTTTCTTTGGTATTTCAATGAAGTTCCTGTTAAACGTCTAGGTAACAATTTACCTTGCTCATTAACGAAACCTAATAACCAATCTGCATCTTTATAGTCGACATATTTAATACCTGACTTTTTAAAACGACAATATTTCTTCGTTTTATTCGTATCAATGTTTAACGGAGTAAGATATCTGATCTCTCCATCTTTCTTTCCTTTGGCTTGTTGATCTATTGTAGACATAATTACGCTTTTTGTTTTAGTTTAGCTCTTCTTCGTTCAGCCCAAGAAACAGCATGTTTATCTAATTTTACCGTTAAGTATCGCATAAAACGTTCATCACGTCTAATCTCTACTTCAAAAGGATTAATGACTTCACCATCTACAGTGAATTCAAATAAGTGGTAAAAACCACTTTTTTTGTTTTGAATAGGGTACGCTAATTTTTTTAGTCCCCAATCTTCTTTGGCTATCATCTTCGCTCCTTTAGAAACAAGAAAATCTTCGTATTTCTCTACTGTTTCCTTTATCTGTGTGTCAGATAAAACGGGATTTAAGATGAAAACAGTTTCATAATGATTCATATAAAATGTATTTACAATTAAAAATGGGTGCAAAAATAACTATTTATTCTAATTCTGGCAACATTTTTACAGGTAAAATTTGCGTGTAATATAAATCTTAATAATTTGTTAAATAAAACAGTTTACCGATGTTTTTTGGTTTTTATCCGAATTTTTTGTACTATTGTCGATATCTTAACCTAAAATATAATAATGTTATGACTTTAAACTGTGTAGTAGTTGATGATTCTGCGATTCAACGATTATCAATTGTAAAGTTAATTGAGAATCACTCCTCACTTAACCTTATTGCAGAATACAGTAGTGCTCTAGAAACCAAAAATGGACTTAACACTCATAAAGTAGATCTTATCTTCTTAGATATTGAGATGCCTGTCCTCAACGGTTTTGAGTTACTTGACGTACTCAACAACAAACCCCAAATTATTTTTGTCACAGGTAAAACTGAATATGCGTTTAAAGCTTTTAATTATGACGCTACTGACTATCTACAAAAACCTATAACTAGGGAACGATTTAATACTTCTGTAGATAAAGCCTTAGAACAACATAAATTAAAGCTAGATTTCAACGAAACTGATGGCGAACACATTTTTGTAAAAAGCAACCTTAAAAAACGTAAGGTTTATATCAAAGACATTAAATGGATTGAAGCTCTTGGTGACTATGTAAAATTAGTAACTGAAGAGAACAGCTTAGTAGTATTATCTACTATGAAAGCATTTGAACAAGAATTACCTGAAGGTAAATTTTTAAGAATACATAAATCGTATATCGTAAATCTTGATAAAGTCGATCGATTTAACAGTAAAAATGTTGAAGTTGGTGCTTACGAAATTCCGCTTAGTAGGAATAAGAAAACACAACTTGTTGATGCTCTAAATAACATTTAATTTAGTAATTATCGACATTTAAAACAACTCTAACAGCCCTAAAATCTTTTACACTCAAGAAGCTATTATTTATTTTAATAATGGCTTCTTTCGTTTTTGATAGGGACTGTTTGGGCGGAATTTTAATTAGAATGTTCTTCAGGTATTGATTCCGAATTCGTGATACCGGAGGAAACTCAGGACCTAAAACATGTTGACTAAACACTGTTCTTAAGGATTTTGCGTACCATTCTGAGGCTATATCGACTTTTTGATAGTCTTTATGCTTTAATGTTATTTTTATGAGCCTGTATATTGGTGGATATTTATAATTATGACGCTCATCCAATTGCTCCCTAAACATCTGCTCATAATCATTGGTAGAAACCTGTTGTAAAATCTTATGATATGGATTATACGTTTGAATCAGTACTTTTCCGCGCTGTTCTGTACGTCCTGCCCTACCAGAAACTTGTTGCATGAGTTGAAAACTGCGTTCATGTGCTCGAAAATCTGGAAAATTAAGCATATTATCGGCATTCATGATGCCGACAAGTTTAACGTTTCTAAAATCAAGACCCTTGGTTAGCATTTGAGTCCCAATTAATATTTGGACTTCCTGCTGCTCAAAAGCTGTAATAATCTTTTCATAATCATATTTACCTCTTGTCGTGTCCAAATCCATACGAGCAGTCGTGTAGTCTGGTAAAAGTGTATTCACTTCGGCTTCTACTTGTTCCGTACCAAAACCCTTAGAATCTATTTCAACACTGCCACAGGCTTCACAAGATTTATGCATTATGCTATTGTAACCACAGTAATGACATCGCAATTGGTTTTTATATTGGTGAAATGTTAAACTTACATCACAATTTGAACACTGCGGTGAGTGTCCACAGGTATTGCACTCAACTATTGGCGAAAACCCTCTTCTATTTTGAAATAAAATAATTTGATGACCTTCTTGAAGTGTTTCAGTCATTTCTTCTAGTAAACGATCGCTGAAGTGCCCTTTCATACGCTTACGTTTATGTTTATCCTTTATATCAATCAATTCTATATCTGGCATCAAAACGTCATTATAGCGCGTTTTGAGGGCTACAAGACCATATTTGCCTTGTTGCGCATTAAAATAGCTCTCTAAACTAGGAGTTGCTGATCCAAGTAAGGTTTTCGCTTTAAATAAGTTTGCCAATACAATTGCAGTATCTCTAGCATGATATCGTGGCGCAGGATCGAATTGTTTAAAGGAGGATTCATGCTCCTCATCAATAATTATAAGACCCAAATCATGAAATGGCAATAATACCGAAGAACGTGCACCCAAAACAATCTGTGCTTTTGACGAATTGTTTAACACATTGTTCCATACCTCAACACGTTCATGCGTTGAATATTTAGAATGAAAAACTGCAACTTTGTCTCCAAAATAATTTTGAAGCCTATGCACCAATTGGGTTGTCAATGCAATTTCTGGCAATAAGTACAATACTTGTTTTCCTTGAAGAAGTACCGATTCAATAAGCTTGACATAGATTTCAGTTTTACCCGATGACGTAACACCGTGTAATAACGTAATATTTTGATTGTCAAAAGATTGAATCACTTCATTTAAAGCAATTTCCTGGTATGTATTTAGTTGTTTTGAAGCTTCATTTTCTTCACCGGAATACGCCACTCGATCCTGTTGAATATGATATTCCTCAAAAACCTTCTTATCTAATAAGGTTCTTATAATTGAAGAAGAGGCATCACTTTGATCAATTAAATCTGATACTTTTATCGGCTTTTTGGTTGTGGCTGAAATTGAAAATAAGGTCATTACAACGTGACGTTGTTTTGGCGCTCTTTTTAAATCATCCAATAAATTTTTAAGATTAGCTTCTGAAGTATAATTAGTCTGCAATTTGACGTAGCGTACTAATTTTGGGATGTACTTTTCATAAATCTCCTCTTCAACAACAATTGCTTCCTGTTCTAATAATTGTTTAATAACAGGTAAGACATTCTTTTTGTCAAGGATACTTGCAATATCATGAATCTTTAACGAAGACTGATGATGCAAGGCTTCATAAATTAAAAAAGCATCGTCTTTTAAATCTTCATCATTTATTATTTTATTGTTGTTTTTAGAAATAACCGTCTCACTTTCTAAAATAAAAGCGCTTGGCAATGCAGCTCGCATAACTTCGCCAATTGTGCACAAATAATATTTTGAAATCCAATGCCAATGTTGCATCTGAATTTCAGTAATAATAGGCTTATCGTCTAATATTTGGTGAATATCCTTTGCCTCATATACAAGTGGTTCATTATGATGTGTATGATGTACAATAGCTGTGTAAATCTTAGTTTTTCCAAAGGGTACAGAAACACGCATTCCTGGTTGAAGAAAATCCGCTTCAGCTTCGGTTATTCTATAAGTGAATAACTTTTCCAAAGGAATAGGCAATATAACATCTACAAAGTTTAGCATGTATTTAGCAACGTTTTCTTAATCGATACAGCGAAGCATTTAACTCGTATCCTAGTAACAAAATATTTGAGTTCAGCCAAAGGTAAAACAACAAGATTAATAAAGCACCAATTGAACCATAAAGCTCATTGTATTTGGAAAAATTCTCAATATATACTCCAAACAAATATGATGTCAAGATAATTAGAAGGGTTGTAAATAAAGCTCCAACAGAAAAGAATCGAGAATGTCGTCCTTCTTTGGTACCGAAATAGTACAAGGTAGCAGTAGCGATATACACCATAAACACAAAGAACACGTATTTTGCAAGTACGATCCAGAACACATTGGCACCTTTGTCTGCGAATCCTTGGTCACTTAAGCGTTCATATAAAGGTTGAATGATATATATCTCGAAATAACCTAAAACGGCAACCGTTACTATCATTAAAATTGCTAGAATAATGGCAACTCCAAGCGCGTATAGATACTGTTTAAAAACATTTCTAGTTAGCAGTTCGTGATACGAGTGTTCGAATCCAGAAAACACAGCACTTACTCCATTTGCCATTAATAGAATTGACAAGACAAAAACAGAAGACAGCAAACCTCCTCTTTCTGAGTTTTCGATGTTTTCAAAAATATTAGAAAAGAAAAAATCAGAAGTTGTAGGCGGTAAAAACGATTCCAAAAAAGACAAAAACTCTATTTTAAATCCGTCAATTGGAATATATGGTATGATTATAAGTACAAAGAGTAAAAACGGAAATATAGCAGTAAAAAAATTAAATGCAATCGCGCTAGCACGCGTAGTTACTGCACCTTTAATAATACCAATACTATACAATTCAAATAGATCATACAAAGACAAGCCTTCCAGTCCTGGGAGTTTGATTTTTTTTAAAAATCGTACTAATAGATTAAGAACAGGAATTTTATCAAGTTTATCTTCAATCGGTTTGGTCATTTTAAACCGCTTTTAAACTTAAATCCATATTGTAAACAGAATGGGTTAAAGCTCCCGAAGAAATATAATCCACACCACACTCGGCATAATGTCTTACTGTTTTTTCATTAATTCCACCTGAGGATTCAGTCAAACATTGATTCCCTATTAAGGCAACAGCTTTTTGTGTATCTTCATAGTTAAAGTTATCAATCAAGATTCTATAAACCCCATCAGTTGCTAATATCTCTTTAATTTCGTTCAAATCTCTAGCTTCAACTATGATTTTAAGATCTCTATTGGTTTCTTTTAAGTAGTGCTTGGTTTTATCAATTGCTTTGGTCAGACCACCAGCAAAATCGATGTGATTGTCTTTAAGCATGATCATATCATACAAAGCGAATCTATGATTCTCTCCACCTCCAATTTTTACAGCCCATTTTTCTAGAGCACGAATTCCGGGAGTTGTTTTACGTGTATCCAATATTTTGGTTCCTGTGCCTTCCAATAAATCAACAAATTGTCTAGTTTTGGTTGCAATTGCGCTCATACGTTGCATCGCATTTAACACCAATCGCTCTGCTTTTAAAATGGATTGCGAAGCCCCTTCAACATAAAATACGATATCACCATATTTTACTGAACTACCATCTTCTATCAATGTTTCCACGTTCATTTCAGGATCTACAGAAGCAAATACTTGTTTCGCAAATTCAACACCAGCAATGACACCTTCGTCTTTAACTAGAAGCTTAGCCTTTCCTTGAGCCGTTTCTGGAATGCATGCCAAAGAGCTATGATCGCCATCACCTACATCTTCTCGAATGGCATTCGCTATAATTAATTCTATTTCTGAATTGAACTGTTCTTTTGAAATCATTATAATAAATTTTGAGCTCTACGAAAATATAGTATTTTTGGATAAACTTGTTATTATATGACAGTAAAAAACGAAGTCTGTTTATTTTTAATCATTCTGGTTTTTGGAAATATCTCAGCTCAAAAGAAAGTTTTTTACGACGAAGATTCATTTGAAATTGACGCTATTACTTATACGAACAAATGTTCTAGTCCAATTTTTAGTTGTGTTTCAGAAAAAATAGGTCATTTAGAAGTCTATACATTGACCTACAATTTTGCTTTTAGGACATTAAATATTGATGAAATTAATAAACTGAATGCTTTAATTACTAAAGGTGAAAATCATAAAAGTATAGTGAATAAAACATTTATAATAAGTTATAGCGATACACTTTATGGCTTCAATGCAAGAATGAAAGATGCTCTTTTACATCATAAATCATTAGGTTTTAAAACTAAATTTGAGAAAAAACATTTCACATTTTATGAAAATAAAATACTCAAAAAAACTAAAGAATTGAATAAATGTCAAAAGCGGAATGAAAAGAAATATGAAACATATTTTTTACAGGCTTACACTTATGACAAAGGATATTTATCGGAACAAAATAATGAGATTCGCTTTGTTCAAGACGATTCGTTTTTTAGGAATTTTTTCTTCGATTCGGGAAATAATTTCAAGCACGCAATTATAAACCCTAATGGAGCGTGTTTTATATTTAAAAAAGTATTAACCCCATTTCAGATGAAATCCATTTTAAAAAATAAGAATTGGAATCAAATCGAATTAGATTTATCTGCGACAATTCATACAAATTCAATTAATGGGATTGGTTTCTTTAAAAAGGATTTATATATAAATAAAACTAAGTGTTTAAAATGACTATAAAACTTCTCGCCATTGGTAAAACTGACAATACTAATCTTCAATCTTTAATTGAAGATTATCAAAAACGCTTAGGTCATTATGTAAAGTTCGAATTTGAAATTATACCTGATTTAAAAAAAGTCAAGCATCTTAGTGAAGCCCAGCAAAAGCAAAAAGAAGGCGAACTCATTCTTTCGAAATTGAATCCTACGGATGTATTGCTATTACTCGATGAGAATGGTAAACAATTAGATTCTGTCGGGTTTTCAAGTTATTTACAAAAGCATATGAATTCAGGAATTAAACGACTTGTTTTTGTTATTGGTGGCCCTTATGGATTTTCTCAGGATGTATACCAAAAAGCATTAGGGAAATTGTCGCTTTCAAAAATGACTTTTTCACATCAAATGGTGCGTTTATTTGTTATTGAACAATTATATCGCGCGTTCACAATTTTGAAAAATGAGCCTTACCATCATAGATAATATGGCTGATAACCTAATTCGCGTGATTGGTTTGAGTTACCTTGCATCATTCTGGTTGTGAAATAGCATCGTATTCCAATATACCTGACTTTCCAAAGCTAAACATGTAGATGTCGTTTTCATAATTGTAGAAACTATGTCTTCTGCTGCTGTAATTGGGATAATCTCATTTCTTACTTAACACGAGGCACTTTTCTGTTTTGAATACTTAAAATGTATTAAGGCTAAATCTCTATTTAATACAAGTCCATTGGCCGCCTCCAATTATAATATTGGACATCATATTTTTATGTACTTTAGTTGTATCAATTTATTAAAATGGTCAAGCACTTTATTTCACTTTTAATCCTAGTTAATAGCTCCATTTTTGCTCAAAATAGAGTTGACCAGCTTATTGATAGCTTAACAGTTATTGATAGCCACGAAGAAAAAGCAAGACTAAGTCAAGACATTGCTTGGGAGCTTAAAGATACCGATTGGGATCGTACACTACGATATTTAGAATATTCTGAGGAAGAGTCTAAAGCTGCATCGAATTCCGATGAAGCATTAGCCGAATTTTATCTTTCTGCTGCAGATATTTATTACCACAAAGATGTGTTGGATGTTGCACTAGCATATTTTCAAAAAGCATATAATATTTATGATCAAAGCAACAATGTTCAAGAAAAACTGAAACTAGAAAATAATTTAGCAATCATCTATGCCAGATTGAATAATAAGGTCAAGGCAAAGTATTATTTTAAAAAAGTATTTGACTACCAAGCCAAAGAAAAAGACTCTTTATATATGGCTCAAATACTAAATAACATGGGTACATTATATGTTAATGATAACCCAGATTCTTCTATAGTTTACTACAATAAATCTTTAAAAATTGCAAAGAAAGACAACCTCAGTCTTTTTGCATATCTCTATACAAATCTTGGTCGTGCATATTATTTAAAAGAAGAACCGTTAATCGCTCAAGATAATTTTGAAAAAGCTATTGCTCTTTCAAAAAGAGGGCTAAACAAAAACACAAAAGGCTATGTTTATCAATCTGCTTCAAAATATTATTTTGAAAGTCAACAAAATGATTCGGCTATATATTATGCCAAGAAAACCATTGGGTTGCTAGGAAACAATAAATACAGCTTTAGCTATCAAGATGTTGTTCACACACTTTACAATGTATATCTAGATGAAGAAGACTATAAACAAGCCTCTGAATATTTTGAATTATATAATACAATTAGAGACAGTATCAATGTTGAAGAAAAAGCTGTCAATGTTGAACGATTAAAACTAGAACAAGAATACAAGACTAAGGACCAGATAAGAACATTAAAAGACGACAAGAAAAAATTCAAATATTCGATAATTGTATTAAGTCTTATTTCAGGTTTACTTGTTTTAATAATCATGCTCATTAAATATAAAAACAGATTGTCTCATGCGCAATATGAAAAAAAACTTGTCGATGCAAATAGAAATGAACTTAATGCCAGTCTTGAATTAAAAAACAAAGTACTTATAGCAAAGGCAATGACCGAAATTCATAGAACAGAAATAATTCAAGGTGTCTTAGAAGATTTAAAGCATGTGAAATTAAAAGCGGTAAAAAAAGAAACACAGCATGCTATTGATTATATTTTAAAACGATTGGAAAAAAATACAGACACCAATATTTGGAATGAATTTGAGGTTAGTTTTGAACAAGTTCATGAATCTTTTTACAAAAACTTAAATAAACAACATCCTAATCTCACTTCAAAAGACAAAAGATTATGTGCCCTTTTAATACTTAATCTTACTTCAAAAGAAATTTCTCAGATTACAGGTCAGTCTTTTAAATCTGTTGAGAACGCGAGAACACGCCTTCGAAAAAAACTTGAACTCACAAACACAAAAGCCGACTTAGCTTCTTATCTGGACAGTCTCACCTAGCAAATTTCATGCTGAGGCTTGTTGATTTTTGAAATAGTCGGATATCCTTCATAATCATTAATCGCCTCAGTAACAATGCATTGTATTTGATTGAGTGTTTTTTATAGTATTCCATTTAATACAGTGAGTGATTTATCAACGGTGAAATATTATTCACTCGAGCAATCGCCATATATCTTTATTTCATAAAAATTGATTTCAACTAAAAATGAAACAAAAAACGAAAAAGAAGAAAAGTTTGAATGAACTTTTAAAGGATAGCGAGGTTAAAAAAAATGCCTTGAAGAAGATCGTTGACGGTATCAATTCAAATAATAAAACAAAACAACTATAATTATGAAAAAAATTACTTTTTTAATCGCATTCTTTATTTTTATTAATGCAAATGCACAATGGATTGCTGACACCGCAGTAAATACACTAGTAGCAGATTCTAGAGGTGTTGACATGAAAGCCATTGGAACATCTGATGGAAAAACTTATGTTGTCTTTTGGAAATCTGTATCCGCACCCACAAATTTCGAATTAAGATTACAAATTCTAAATGTAGATGGTACTAAGTTGCTTGGTAGTGATGGCATGCTTGTTAGTGATACGATACCTATGGCTACATTTACTGTAATATGGTCAATTACTGTTGATGACAATGATAATCTATATATTGGAGCCACAGGAACAGGTTCAAATTTACCTGCATATGTATTTAAATTAGATAGTAGTGGAAATCACTTATGGGGCACTGGTGGTATTAATGTAGGCATCGGGTTTCAAGTAACCGTATTACCGTTATCGGCAGGTGGGGCAATAGTGTCTTGGAGAGGTGATGGAACAACTCAAGCAGAAATGCAAAAATATGATTCTAGTGGTACTGCATTATGGCCAACTACTCAACCTGTAGTTGCAGGCACCGACACTACTTACCCTGCAGATATGTTTGAGTTATCAAATGGGGATTATGTTATGGTATTTCATGAAATAACTTTTCAGATTTATTCTGAATTATATGCTCAAAGATATAATAGTGATGGTGTTGCTCAATGGGCCTCTGCAACACATTTAGCTAATAAAGGGACAGTATTCAATACGACTTATAGTTCAGCTCAAGATGGTGATGTTATATATTATGGTTTCAAGGGTGTTACTGGACTTCGCTTTGATTCATTTTTACAACGTATAAACCCTGATGGCACATTACCTTGGGGGATTAATGGAATGGACTTTGATACTAATGAAACTGATTATGAGCAAGAAACATTAATAGCCTTTTCTCCAGGTTCTCAATATGTTTGGTCAATTTGTACATATACGTCAAGTGGGCAAGGTCAAAAAGGAGAATATGTTCAAAAGTTTGACAAAGTAACAGGCGTCAGACAATTTACAGATACTGCAAAGAATTTATATGCAGTCGGTGATGACCATAATATACATGCAGGCACTGGCCCTCTTTTTCTAATAAATGACCAGCCTTTTTTCTTATTGAAAAGCGGAATTGACAATGGTGCCTCTCCAACGACCCTTAGTGCTGTACTTTTAGATGCAAATGGAGATTTTGCATGGGTAGAAGAGTCAAGGCCCGTTGCTACTTTTTCGGCAAATAAATCCAGAATACAGTTTACTAAGCCCGTGAACAACCAAAGTGTCGCCTTATTTATTGAAAATAAAAGCGTTGAAGACAAAATATATGCACAAAATTATTTAGACCCTACACTTTCTGTAGAGAGTGTAGAAATGAATCATGCTAATATCCATTTTATTAACCCAGTCAGTGCTGAGCTTAATATAAAAAGTGACGTATTGTTAAATGAGATTTATATCTATGACATGCTAGGTCAAGAAATTTATAAAAATGTGAACATTAATCTTACTGAATTAACTATCAACTCGCAAAACTGGATTTCTGGAATATATTTAATGACAATTGTAACTTCTTCAGAAATGCAGAAAGGAATTAAAATCCTTAAGCGTTAATTAATAGCAATAACTTTTACTAAAAAGTTATAAAACTGTAGTTAAAATTTGTCGCGTCTCTTTAAAAGTTAATCTGCTTTTTTTAGAGTTGCGGCATTTTTTTAGATGCATTTAGGTATTAAACAAATAAATTGCTTGCTTACTTTTTTAAAATCAGATCAAATAAATTACTGTAACAAGGAGAAAAGCACAGCTTAAATTCCTAACACATAACTACTTTGCAACAAAATCTAAATGATATGACCTTTTCGTATCAAATGGTGCGTTTATTTGTTATTGAACAATTATATCGCGCGTTCACAATTTTGAAGAATGAGCCTTATCATCATAGATAGCTTATCAAAAAGAAAAAGCCACGTCTGGAGAAGACTTGGCATTTTCTTTACTAATAACACGTATTAATGATGACTAAACGTTTCTTTTCGTTTCTTCAATTGTTTCTCTAAATCTTTAATCGTTTTCTTTACTGCATTCTCATAATTTTCTTCATTCGAAGTTGCAAAAATTCGAGGACCAGGTGCACTTAATTCCATCTTACATATTTTCCCCTTACCTTTTGGATCATGTTGTACTTCAAAATGAACCTCTGCGCCAATGATCCATTCATACTTATTAGCCAATTTTCCTAACTTCTCGTTAACATACGTGTTCATAGCTTCACTTGTGGCCATATGAACATATTGAATATTTAATGTCATAATTATAATTTTTAATGTTTACTCAAAGTTAGCTAACTTGTTATTAGAATGAGATGACTTTAATCATATTTTAAAAAAAAAGGCGAATTAAAATTAATTTATTTCAATTCGCCAAACACAACCACAAAAACCATCAATCAAATTAAATGGTTGCTGCTACTCTTAATAAATTTACGCGGGATTATTAAAACGCTTTATACGTTTTCTTTAACTCTTTTAGCGCGACCCTTTTTTCACCTGTTTCCATATAGTGTTTATATGAAATCAAAGCTTCTCTAGCACCCTTTCTCAGCCTGCCTTTCATAAGTCCTGTTAAAAACCCTGGTTTCATCCTAAAATTAGTGATTTGGTATATCACTGTTTCTCCTTTGTCATTTGTTTTAACACCAAAAGTATTGTGCATTTTTTTTATCGGAAAATTTTCCCATTCATAGACATCATAAGTATAATATTCTCCTTCTTTAATAGCTATTATTTTTTCTTTTACCATGATTTCTTTACGCTTCGTTCTCGGGATATAACAAATACGTTCACAATCCATTTCGGCCTCATTAGGGCTTCCATTAATTGAACTCGAGCTATTTAATCCAGCATGATAGGTTCCCACATCTCCATAGCTCGCCAAAATCTCCCAGGCTTTCTCTGGAGCAACATTTACCACCATTTCGTATTCAATAATTTTCAATCGTATTTCCTTCTCTGAATTTCGCGCACTAATTTGAGAACTAAACGTCAGTATCAGTAATAGCGTGAAAAGTTGAATTTTTATTTTTTTCATAAACATATTATTTTAATTAATTTTAATTGGCGATATAAATATTGATTGAAACAAATGCTTTGTTTCTGTATGGAAGAAGTGCCTTATATTCTGCACTTTCGAAAAATTCTTTTATTGTTTCTTTATTCGGAAATTCGGCAACAAAAATATTAGCTATTTTTTGTTCTCCAAAAAGGTGTTCATTCAAACTATATCTAGAAACAGGTATCCCTTCTGATTCCATAAGTAGTTTTCCAACATTTTCTGTGTAAAATTTTAAAGCTTCCTGTTCTTCCATGTTTGGAAACCCCGTTGCAATCATTAATGCTTTTTCATTCATATTATTTCAATTTAATTATTTTATATGCTGACCAGTCGTCATTTAAACTTTAAAAAAATTAATTTTTTAACTGTTGAAAAATAAACGTTTTAAAGTCTTCTAATGGTTTAGTTGTGCCAGTCGACTTCATCCTCACAATCGCACCATGCCAACTATTTATTAGAAAACTACCTACGAGGTTTGGGTCCAAATTAGCACTTACCTCTCCTGTTTCCTGAGCTTGCCGAATACACTCGACGAATACGGCTTCATAATCATTAAACTCTAAATCTAGAGCTTCTCTAAATCGTTCATTAGTATCTCCAAGTTCTTGCGAAAAATTCCCCATAATACAACCCAATTTACATTTTGCGATATCCTTTTGATATGCTATTATTCCTGAATAAAAGGCATCCAATCTTGTCATTGGTGTTCGAGAGGTATCTAATAATACATTCTTTAAATAAGCAATGCCATTATCACAGTAATATTTCAATACTTCCAATCCGAACTCTTCCTTATTTCTAAAGTGATTATAAAATGATCCTTTGGGGATATTCACCATCTCGGTAATTTCTTTTATACCTGTAGCATGATATCCATTTAAAAACATAAGATCCTTTCCGGCTTTTATGATGTCTTCTCTAAAGATTTTTCGTTTCACATAGCTAATATATGACGAGTGGTCATTAAAATCAAATTTATTAAGATTAGTTTAACAGAACTCTAAAAAATGTGCTGGACTGAGCTATCAAAACTCAGTCCAACACTGCTATTAATCTTTGGGATTAAAAATATTTTATTAATGTGAACCTTAAAAAGCTATCGTTTCTAAAATTGCTAAGAATAATTTCATTCTCAGAGATATTGCTAAACACACGTGCTTCTAATTCTGCTTTCAAACTGTTGCCAAGACGACGAGACGCTTCAATACTATATATCTTACTACTGCTTTCTAAATCGGAAATTCCCCCAATAAGGATTGAGGTATCCTGTATATCATTAAATGCTATTCGACTTCCAAAAAACACGTCATTTTGTAATGCATTTAACGCCCATTCATCACGATCGTCGTATAAATATTCACCAATTAAACCAATATCAATTCCTGAGTTTTTAATATTACTTATCGTAAATTCTAAACCTCCTGTAAAGGCAAATACGTCTTGAATATCACTTGTTCTATATATAGATTCTAATTTCCATAAGAATGCGTTATTCGTGATTTGTAAATCGAGCCCTGTTTGATTTATTACAGGATAAAGCGCATTGACATTACCCACTGTGTCAAATGCAAATACGGGCTCTCGGCCGTTTCCATAAAAATGAGATACTCCTAAATCGATGATATCAAAACTATGACTATATCTAAAAGCGAAGTCTTGTCGCCATTCTTCTGCGCCACTTTCATAAGTCAGGTCATCTCTGTCGATCACAGTTGAAAATCGAAAACGTCCTTTATCGCCTGCAAATGCTCGCTTTCTATGAAACGGTAAATAAAATACATCGAAGGTTCCAAAATTGGTGTTTATAGAATAATGAATCATAGGCTGACCCAACTTCTGTTCTCCGTCAAAACTTTCAACAGCATCTGTTTGGTTTATAATATCTACCAAATGATTACTTTCTGTAACGCCCCAATATATTTTTTTAAGACCAATACTTAATTCCCAGTTCTTTTTCACTGTTTGATAGTAGAGTTCTCTAACATCCCAATGCGTTCGTTCGTCATCTATATCTAGACGATAAAACCCTTCAAAATTGAAACTCTCATAACCATCGTTCCATTCTAAAGTGTATTTCGGTCTAATTGCTAAGGATGGGAAATGATCTTTTTGTTGTGCAAAAGATGGCGCTTCATAAAAGAGTCTATACTCCGCTTCTAACTCCAATTCGAAGTCATGAATTACTTTTGAATCCTCCTTTTCTTCCTGTCCAAATCCGGTTAAGGTAAATAGCAAGGTTATTGCATAATATATGATTTTTCTAAACATATTTTTGATTTAAAAAGAAACCGGAAACGTCATGAGATCGCTTCCGATTTCTAAAAACACTCAACTACTAATCTTTATTTAATTCTATCTAATACTAAATCCAACTCCATATATTTCTCTTTGATAAGACTTAATGAAAATGCTGCCGCCGAAGCTGTTAAAACAGAATAGTCAAATACACCTTTAATTCCAGAAGTAAAAGCCATAGCTAAAGCAAAAAACAAGAGTAAGAATCCACTTAATTTCGCGAAAAACGCTGTCTTGAACCCAATAAGCAATCCGATACCAAAAACAATTTCGGCTACAGTTGCAATAATTGCTACTACAGGAATCATACTTTCCGGCAACAATGGGTTTAAGAACTGCGTATACTCCAAAAAAATATCCCAGTTTCCCCATGCTGAATTTTCTGTATTCCAAAATCCAAATCTATCGGCAGTCGCTGATAAAAAACCAAGCGCCAATCCAACCCGTAAAAAAATCTTAATCAAGTTATTATACATAAAGTAACGTATCTATTTTCCAGCTCTTTTTAAAGCATTCTGCGTAAAATCTTCATCGGTTAATTCAGCATCAAAATTGTAATCAGAAAAATTCAATACTGTTTCTTTTTTACTTTGATGATTTATCATGTGGAAGGTTGCTGCTCTCCAAAATTTAGTCTTATATAATGTATACCCAGAATATGTTAGTGTTTTTAAAAGCGAATTTTTTCGATCGTAAAAATCTACTTTTTCAATTCTATAGCCCTTCGCTTTATTATAGTTAACTACGCGCCGAGTGTATCCCGATTTTAGATCTACCGGATCTTGTTCCACAACAAGTATATCTCCTTTTTCTTCTAGAAATTTATAAGTGTATTTTTCAACTTCTTGAGATGATAAATCTTCATATGCAAATTCACTACCTACAAAAGGTCCGGATTTGTTATTTGATGAAATTCGTTTCACACGTTTTATAGAAGGCAAAAACAGCCATTGGTCATCAGGTCCTATTTTATGAGTAAAAGTTAAAGTAGAAGTTCCTTTAACGTCCTTGGGACTATTAAAAACAATAAGGGATTTATCTCCATCATCGTTTAACTCTAATGTTCTTGTTGTAAGCGAACGCTCACTTGTTTGACCGTTTTTATTTTTTAAGGTCATTTTTAAATTCACAATAGAACTTCCAAATCCTAAATCGGCTTGTTCAGCAGCTTTTGCAATTTCCAATCCGTGTTCTTCTGGTGTTTGTGCGTAAACTCCAAATGAAATTAGTGCGATAAAGATGAATGCTAATTTTTTCATGTTGTTTGTTTTTATTTAAATTATTTATCTAATACTATTTGTGGTTCTTTCGTCTCTGTAATTTGTGGTTCTATCGTCTCTGTAACAATAGATTTTTCTTTTCTACTGGTAAGAATTAATAAAGATGGAAGTAAAATGAAATCTATAATTAAAGCAGCAATAATTATGATTACTGTAATTCTAGCCATATAACTATTTAAAGCGAATGAAGATGTTGAGAGCACCGTAAATCCTGCTATCAGCACAAGTGTAGTAGTTACCAAGGCTTTTCCTACAGTTTCAAAGGCATATACAACGGCTTGTTTGGCATCATATCCTAACTCACGCCTTGCTCTTAAGAATTTACTCATAAAATGAACTGTATCATCTACAATAATCCCTAAAGTCATTCCAAAAACAATTACCATTCCTGTATTTATTTGTGCTTTGTATAACGCCCATATTCCAAATCCTACAAGTACAGGTGTTACATTAGGAATGATACTGAGCAAACCGAGTTTGAAGTTTCTCAACGCTAACATAAGCACTAAAGAAATTAATATAAGCGCTATTATATTTCCTTTTAACATACTATCAGCTTGTCTAAACCCTAATTTTGAAAACATAAGCATCGGACTTACCGCAATAGCATGCATCTCCTTTGGCGTATTATTTTGTAACCATTGTTCTCCACGTTCGGAAAATTCAATCATTTGAGGACTGTCAATATTCTTTAACGTAACCGTAACTCTTGTTTCAGATTTGTCAACATTAATTTGATTATTAAGATCTAATCCGAAAGGGAGCGAAAGTTCATATAATAATAAATATTGAGCTGCTTCTTCCCGATTGCTAGGCACTTTATAAAAGCTTTCATCATCACCATGCATCGAACGATTTACACGTCTGGCGACTTCACTAAAAGCATTCACATGAACTACTTCTGGCTGTTCATTTAACCAATCTTCAAATTCATTCAGCTTTTGTAAATACTGTGGATTATTGATTCCTCCACTTTCTCCACTTCCAATAGAAAATTCAACATTATAGATTCCCGTTAGATTTTCACTGATATAATCTGTATCAGTTCTAAACGTCACACTTTCATCAAAATAATTAATAAACTCATCATTAAATGAATTTTTAGTACCCAAAAATGCCAAACTTCCAATTATAACTACTGAAATAACAGTTAGTCTTATAGGATGTTTCACAACAATGCCTCCTAAGTGGGTATACCAATTTTTAGAAGTTCTATTTTTGACCTCTATTGTTTTTGTCTTAACAGGGAAAATAGCCATTAATGCTGGTAACGCAGTTGTAGAAAATAAAAAGGCCATCAACATACCAAAAGCGGTAATATTACCTAAATCCCAAAATGGTGGCACATCACCAAAATTCATCGTAAGAAATCCGATGATTGTTGTTAAACTCGTGATAAAAACCGGCATAAAATTAAGTCGCATGGATTCAGTTAGTGCTTCAATTTTGCCCAATCCTTCATTCCGCATTTTTTGCAGCATCGTAATAAGAATATGAATACTATCAGCTACGGCTAAGGTTAATATCATGGTTGGAAAAACGGCTGAAGGTGGAGTCAATTTTATTCCCATTAGTCCAACGAATCCTATTGCACTCAAAATTGAAAACAAAACTACTACGAGCGTTGCCACAGTACTATAAATGTTTCGTGTAAGTATAAAGGTTGTGATTATTACGATAATTAGCATGATTAAAGTCAAAGCCATATCTGCCATAGAAGATTCAAAAAACGCAGTATTTAATGGTACTAAGCCTGAAGAATGCACCTCGAAATTAGGGTGTTTCTCTTTAAAATCCTTTACCATATTTCTTACAAACATGGTTACTTCAGGAATTTCTCTAGCGCTATCAACTCCAGGCAATCGAACTGTAATGTTTATTGCGGTTACGCTTCCTTTTTCGTTGAGAATTCTATTAACAAGTAGCGGTTCTTTTAATGCTTTTTTACGGATTTGTTCTATCTCTTCATTTGTTTTTAAAGAAGACTCATAGGACAAATCGTCGACATAAAGATCATCTCCTACAGCACTAGTATGCTGAAAATTAGTTATAGCATCAACTCGCGAAGAATATGGAGCGTTCCATGATTCAGCTGTTAATTCTTCAATAGCCGTTAAATTTTCTTTAGTAAATATATTTCCATTAGACGGAGAGAGCACCAAAATAACATTATCATCTTTTGTGTATTTATCTTGAAGCGCATCAAAGGCTTCTAACTCAGGATTTGATTTACTAAAAAAGACGTGGTAATCACCGTCAAATTCCATTTTCCCCTGTGAGGCTAAACCTAGAGCTAATACGAAGGTTCCAATAAGAACCAACCATTTATTCTTTATGACGAATTTCGCCCAATTTTTGGCAAATTCGTTTGAGGCATTTCTAACTTTCTTTAGTGCATTCATGTGTTTGATTTATTAGTTGACCAGTCATCTTTACTGATCGCTTTTTGATTTATGTTTAGTTATTTGATTCTGAATTATTTAATAATTGACCAGTCGTCTATTAATCAGTCAAAAAAAAATTATTTTAATAAAATGTTCTTAATGACATACAAAACATTATCGATTGGATACGAACTTTTCCTCTCCTTCATACTCACCATTGCTCCCTTACCTGCATCTTCAATAAAAGCAGCCATGTCTTCCGCTTTCATAGGGTTCTTTATTTCACCTAAATCCTTTGCTTCCTGTATAACCTCTGTGATTAATTTTAAAACTAATTGCTCTTTAACCAAGATCGTATTCCTGATTTGTTCATTATGTTCAGCCATTTCACTTCCAATGTTACAGGCCATACATCCTCTTTTGCACTCCATTTCATCTTTTAGAACTCCTATTCTAAAATCATGGAAATTCAACAATCGTTGCAATGGAGATACTTCTTTATTTTGAAGCACTTCTTTTGCAGGCGTAAACATCATTTCAAAATATTTTTCGATGGCTCTTACAACGAAATCTTCTTTAGATTCAAAATAAAAATAGAACGATCCTTTTGGAACCTCAGCAGCTTTTACAATATCACTTACACTGGTACCATTATACCCTTTACTCCACAGAATTTCCATTCCCTTCTCGAGAAGAAAATCTGCTTTGGCATCATGTTTAAGTGTTTTTAACATCATTCTGATTAAAGGAACAAAAATATGACCGTTCGTCTAGTAAACCAAATTTTTTAACAATAATTTATAAATTAATTCATTGATGAACACTAAATATCATCCTTAGAAACACTTTATACTAATGATTATTACTAAGATTGGATGTTACTTTAAATTTCAGAAGATGCTCTACAATTTCATTATTCACCTGTTTAAAAGCCGTTTGAATTAACCAATGTCCTGTTTCCAATTGCACAAACTTATAATAATCCTTCATGTATTTATGGTTGTTTTCAACTCCATAATTTCCGATAGCTAAATCATGTTCACCCCAAATAAACAAGGTTGGTTTTTTTATGTCGCCAATACTGTTGTTCCTGAAAATTTTATAATTGGCTCGATAATAATTTATCGAAGCAGTTAAACATCTCTTTGATTTAAACACAGACAAATAATCTTCAATCTCATCATTACTACTATGCTTCCAGAGTCTTCTAAATACTGCAAAATTATTTTTCCTAATATTTATTTCAGGCAAAAATGGAATTTGAAAGTTTTTAATGTATTGGCTTTTTTTCTTTTGATCTTTATCTAAAACTATGGCTTGACTAAATGCTTTTATATGTGGTACGGACAAAGCTGTATAACTTATAATTCGTTTTGGGTTTTGATATACTAAATTCCAGCCTATTGCTGCACCCCAATCATGTGCTACTAGATGAAATGACTCTTTACTAAATGTAGATGCAATATTTATAGCATCATCGGTTAATTTATCTATTGTATAGTGTTTTTTACCTTTTGGACAAGCTGATTTACTATAGCCTCTCATATTCGGAGCAACACAATAAAATCCTAATTTTGAAATTGAATCCATTAATGGTATCCACATATATGATGTTTCTGGAAATCCATGTAAAAATAATACCAACTCATGATTTTCATTACCTGAAATTCGGCAATCAAATTCTAAATCATGAATTGATATTGTTTTATTTTCAATCATATCTTATTCAAGACCCAAGCTTTTTATATAGGCTTTATTATTTGAAGGTCGTCCGATAAACTCTTCAACAGCCTCCAAAATATCTCTTTGACCACCATTGGCCAAAATCAATTTTCTATATCGCATGCCAGTAATTTGATCTCTAAGACCATTCTCTTCAAATACTGTGAACATATCCTGTGCAAAAACTTCCGACCACAAATAACCATACATATACGTTGGATGCGTATTAATATGTATCCAACTCGCTTGAGGATGTGTTCCTTCGATATAATTAGACATTACACCCATTTGATTATCAATATCTCTCCACAATTGATCGGTATCAAATGGTGCTTCAGGATTGTATTTGTCATATAGATTCATATCATAAATACATCTACGCAAAGAACCTTGCGCACCTAATCCTGAAGATACATTTTTTGCATTTTGTTTGTTGTCAAATAATTCTCTTGGAAACACCTCTCCTGTTTCATAATGTTTAGCAAACGAACTTAAAATATCATAATCACCAATCCAATTCTCAAAAATTTGAGACATGGCTTCCGAGAAATCTGCTTTTGAATAGGCCAACGAACTAAACTCTCCTTCATAAGACATACTATCAACTATGTGTCCGAATTCATGAAAAAGCGTATTCAATTCTCTAAAGCTTAATAACGATGGTAACTTTTCGGTTGGTCTTGTAAAATTTCCTAATAACATGGCAACAGGTACCTCATATCCATTATCTGTAGCACTACCAAAAGTTAATGGTACGCCATAAAACCAAGACTCTTTATTCGGTCTTGGAAATAAGTCTAAGTAAAAACGTCCTTTTAAAGAGTTATTTTCAAAGACTTCATACATTTCAATCTCTTCATGCCAAACTGATGCATCTTCTACCTTTCTAAACTCGAGTCCTAATACTTGTTGATACAATTCAAACATGCCAACCAAACATTCTTTCATCGGTAAATACGCTCTCATTTTTTCATTATCAACCTGAAATTGAGTCTTTAATATTTGATTTTTATAATAACCAACATCCCAAGGGTTTAGGGAATCATCACTATCCGGTGTATTCATTTCCTTATTCCTAATAGCTTTTAAAACTTCAATATCTTGAAGTGCTTTCTCTTTTGATTCAGCCACAAGACCATCAATAAATTCCCAAACACGTTCAGGAGTTTTTACCATTTTAAGTTTTAAATTATAACCAGCATAAGAGTCATAACCCATTAGTTTTCCAAGCTGATCCCGTTTAGAAACTAGATCATTTAAAATATCTAAGTTCTTGTCTGCCCCACGGTTTGAATATTTAGTAGTAAAGATTTTCCTAGTTTCGCTTGATTTAGCATTACTCATAACAGTCCCATTAGTAGCACTTATAATTGGAATTTCAAAGTTTCCTTCTTCTGTTCTATATTTATCTTTAAAATTATCTGGTAGTCCTTCTGCTCCCTTATCATCTATTTTGAGAACATCATTTGCTGTATTCATGTTTGTTGAATACTGAGAAGTTAAGTCACTAATTTCGGCAACAAGCGATTTATAAGTTACTAAATCTTCTTCATTTAGATTTACACCAGACTGTTTGAATCCATCAATTACTAATTCAACAAATCGTTTCGTATGGCCTTCTATGGCTTTACTTTCTTCTGAATTAGCGAATAATTCAAATTTATTATACAATTCATTATCTGATCCAAGATCTGTAAAAAATGATTCCAATTTTTGATAGCCTTCTAGTCCTTTAGCTCTTGTAATTGAATCTGTTGATACCCAATACAGCATAAATGCATTATTACTAGCTTTCGCAAGATCATTCGAAACTCTATCGTACGAGCCAAAAGTGTTTTCAAAAGTTAGGACCTCTAGTGATTTTATAAACTCTACTTCTTTATCTGCATTATCTATAACAATGTCGACATATGATTCTATATCTTTTCCCGTGACATTTACATAATCTATAGGTTTATTAAGTTCAACGTTAAAGGGATTATCTGCTGACATCTCTATCATTATGGGTTTAGTTTCATTAGAACAGCTCATTATCATTGAAATCAATAAAAGTGAATAAAGTCTAGTTTTCATATAAGAAATTTAAAAAGTTGTAGCAAATATAACATTCCAAATCCAATAAATTAAAGCTGAACAACTTGCTCATCCATCCTAATTAATGCTTCTTTTTTACCTTCAGTAGCGAGTCTTCTTTTAGTCGCCATTTTAAGAGTCTTCTCATAGAAAGTATTAGCCTCTTCAAATCTGTTTTGAGACATCAACCAATCTGCATATAATTCATATGTTGGTTTTTGAATTACAGGTGGTCCGTAGCTATAACTTAATTTTTTCTCAGCAGCCACAGCATCTTTAAGCCAACGTTCGGTCGCGATTATATTATTATTCATCCAAGCCTGAAGCGCTTGCATTTGAATCAGCATAACCAAAGATTCATCAATATTCGTTTGGGTCGGTGTATCGCGAGACAATGATGCACAAAATGTAAATCCATCACTAATATTACTAACTAATAATGATTTAGCCTTGATATCTTCGGTGCATTCATCAATTATTGAAACTAAAGCCTTTTCATCATTATTTTTAAAAGCTTTATAGGCTTCTAAATATCTATATTTAGACTGAACTGTTATATTTAAATTTGAAATATCTACTGGAATATCGGCAATTGTAGAATCCCAATCATTTGATTCTACAAGAAACGTTCCCTTTAGAAAAACCAAATGAGCTCGAGAACGATTTGATGGGGTTTCAAGTGTATATTTTCCCATATCTAAAACCATTTGTCGAGCGTCTTCAATTTTATTCTGTTGTAAATACCCATACTCTAGCCAATGATAAGCATGATATCCTCTTGCATTATTATCCAAACCTTTACGATTCATTCGATTTATACTTGCTTGATAAGAATTGATATTTGAGATTACGACCTCATCCCACATTCCTAAAGCCACATAAATATGTGAAGGCATATGTAGTGCATGACTTGCATCAGGTGCCACTTTTGCATATGAATTCGCCGCATTAATTGCTAATTTCGCATGCACTGGATCGTCATACGAATGAATTAAATAATGAAGTGCTCCAGGATGCTCTGGATTTTTTAACAGGACCTTTTGGGCAACCTTTGCACCAAGTCCATAAATAGAATCATTTCTACCTTCAGGAACGGATCCTAATAATGATATTGAATAAAACGCAGCTACTTCCTGATTGTCTGGATAAGTTTTATGCAACCCTTCCATGAAGTTTTTATAAGCAATGTCACGATCGTTTTTCGATGTTTGTGGTTCATATAATATTTCTGCAGCATCTAAAAAATCTTGCTCTAAATCAGTTAAGCTGTTTAAATCGCCCGCTGCTTTAAAATTTTGTAGCGCTGTATATCCTTCATCGTAGTCTTGATTTCCCCAAAGACTATGATTATACGTCATTGCCTCTCCCCAATATGCCATTCCCATTTCTGGATCATTGAATTGTGCTTTTTTAAATTCTTCTCGGGCATCTTCATATTCAAAACTATGCAATAATAGAAGCCCCTTTTTAAAATTCAACTGCGCATCTTTGTTGCCATAAACATTGAATTTTACAACTCCTAATTGTTCTTTATTAGGTTCCTTCTTATTGCAAGAAACCAATATTGCCAAGATTAAAAGTGAATAAAATATGGTTTTCATAATATGTTTTTTTTTAAGTTTAATCTACATTCTTTTAAAAAATTTGATTTGGAGTATGAGTTTCCCTATAAAAGAATGCCTCGAGTGGCGACTTAAATCGTATTTCCATAATGTTTGGTTGAAATCTTTTAAAGATAAAAAATAATCTTTAAAGTGGAATCCAAAGTACCATCATTACTTGAATAGCAAAAAAGATGAGAAAAGGCAATACTAGATATCCCATAACATCTCGTGCTTGCAACTTCACTCCAGCTCCCATCACAGGAAATACCAGTAATAAAAAAAAAGGTTGTAAGAGATTGGTAAGACTTTCTCCATAAGCAACAGACATGGATGCTCTAGATATCATAGCCGTTACTTCCGCTTCTGGTAAACCTGCTCCAATTTGAGTGACAGCATTAATTAAACTCGGACCAACAACCGCAAATTCACCGCCTGCTGAAGGAATGGCAAAATTGATGACACCTCCAGTTAAATAGGCATAGAACGGATAGGTATCTATAGTTGCCACTGAAGCCAGTATTTGACCAAGCTCCTCGCCTAAGCCTGTATTTAACATGATTCCCATGATACCAGCATAAAATGGATATTGAAACAAAATTCCAGAGATATTACTACTTGCACGTTTCATCGCAATTCCATAGCGCATCGGTGTTTGATGCAATAACATACCAACAATTAAGAATATGAAAATCATAATATTGAAATTCAAATCTAAACCTTTGGCATAAAAATGATAAATGATATAGGTTCCTCCCATTAAGACAATAATAGCTTGTAACAGTTTACTGTTATTAAGTGTATCAGAAACCGCTTTAAATGGAAGTTTTAGACTCAATGTTTCACTCTTTATAGATTCTTCTTTCGGTTGATTGTTAGATTTTAAAAGCGTCTTTAATTCTTTGTCCTCACTCGCTTGAGGAGTTAACAATATGACAATTATTGGAGCAATCACGACAAATAAGAATATCATCGCCAAATTTAAATTTGAACCGAGTGTGTTAATAGTAGGTATCACTCCGGATAGCACGTCTGCTTTTATTAAATAATTGTCTTCGGTGTTTAATAATAATGGAATTGAACTAGAAAGACCTGTCACCCAACTTCCGTTTGAAAAGTAAACACAAGCAATTAAAAACGGATAGTTTATGCCTTTTACACGAAGGGCTAGCGCTCTAGACAATACGCAAGTAATAACCACCCAACCAAAACTGATTAAAGATAAAAGCACACCAATTATAACAACAAAAAAATAAACTTGTTTTGGTGTTTTTATGGCATGAGCCAATGTATCAATCCACCGATTTATTATAGGTGATAAAGCAATACTAAATCCCGTAATAATTATAAGTACTATTTGCATTCCAAAAGACAGCAGCATGAAAAACCCATCATACCAGGCTGTAATTATCTCAAGTGGAGATGATCCTAACCAAATAAACGCACCAACACCAGTGATTAACGTAAGCAAAATCGCGAATACAAACGCGTCTGGCATAAATTTTAAAAACACATGTGTAAATCGTTCGCCTAGTTTGGTTAGCATGTTTAAATTTTATTAGAATTTAATAATCTCGCCTTCCATGGTTCCTCGAGCATACGAATTGACATCAATAAATAAGACTTCGCCGTATTCGCCATTTTTAATACTTGAATCCACCGCAAAAATCTTATTATTATATAATTGTAGTACTTTTTCTTGTGAACAATGGCCGACTACAAAATGTTTTGCGCGAACTTCAGTTAATAGACTATCAATTACGGTTTCATTTAGGTTATCATAGAAATAACCGCGATACCAAATTGGCCCTGTATCGCCATAATACTTAGTGTAAAAAGGTCCAGCTTTCATTTCAGCCTTATCTCGGTCAATAGACTTACGCATGAAACGATTTATTTTTTTTAATTTGAATCCATCCATTATAAAATCTGGGGAGACACCACCATGCACAAATATATTATCATTGATTTTAATTAATGTTGCTTTTGAACGCAACCAACGGCCTAAAACTGTGGCTTCACCATAAAGTTCATCATAAGATGTATGTAACAATTCTGAGGTTTTAACATACTTTTCATGAAGGTAACGAAGGTCTTTATGAAGTATCATATATTCATGATTTCCAAGAAGAAAATGCACTTTACCTCCACTCTTTTCGGCTTGTTTTTCTAGATTATAAACAAACCATAATGTTTCAGTGACTTTAGGACCTCTATCAAATATATCGCCTACAATAACAAAATGACCATTCCCAAAAGACCAATTATTGTGTGCATCTATAACCTTATTGTTTTTTAATATTTCAATTGCCAAATCAAACTGACCATGAATATCACTTAGTGCAACAATTTTATCCACATCCTCATACGTTGAGGCTTCTGGCTTAAACTTGGTATCATAGGTATTAAATGCTATATCTTTTGATAGCACTTCACCCTCTACAATTCGTTTCTCCACTAAATTGTCATCTTCAATGAAAATATATGGTCCATCATTTACTACCAAACTGTCAGCAGTACTTACAATCGTCTGAGCTAGTAGGATGCCGTTCGACAAACAAAATAAAAAGAAGAACAGGTTTTTAATCATGATATCATATTTATAGTTACAATATAAAAAACAAATTTAATGCCAGAGGCTTATCTTGGAAATGAATTTCATGCTTTTTTAATTGTTACAATATAATATTACATTTGACAACACCTATGACACGAATAAATGAAACTCGTTTTTGCTACTAATAACCTGAATAAATTAAAGGAAGTACAAGCTCTAATCCCGTCTTCTATACAATTATTAAGCCTTAAGGACATTGGTTGTTTTGAAGATGTTCCTGAAACACAAGATACGATTGAAGGTAATGCCATACAGAAAGCTGAATATATAAAAACACGCTATGGTTACGATTGCTTTGCTGACGATACAGGATTGGAAGTTGAGGCGATAAATGGTGCTCCAGGTGTGTATTCGGCACGCTATGCTGGTGAACAACGCGATGCAGATGACAATATGAATTTGTTGTTAAAGTCTTTGGAAGCGCATTCTAATCGGTCAGCACAGTTTAAAACCGTTATTGCCCTTCATTCGAATAGAGAATTACAAACATTTACAGGAATTTGCAAAGGTGAAATTACTAAAACCAAACATGGTGACCAAGGTTTTGGTTATGATCCAATTTTTAAACCTAATGGGTTTGAAACAACCTTTGCAGAAATGTCGCTTGAAGATAAAAACACAATTGGACATCGTGGAAAAGCTGTTCGTAAGTTAGTAGCCTTATTGAACCAGCTCTAAAATCTGCCTAAATACTGGAACTATTGTTGGAGTCTTTTTTGAGTTGTCTGACACTTTTCGACAACGCTCAAGATGACCACACAAACTGCCCGCGTTAACGATTGCAGCGACATCCTTTTTAATAATAAAGTGTACAAATTTAATTTAGAACTAAAAATGATCCGATTGCCACAGTCGTTTGGCCTTCGCAATGACACTTTTAAAAAGATACAGCGAAAAGCGTGTTAAAACGCCCAAATATTGCAAATCCAAATAAAAGCGTATCTTTGCCGCTTGAAACTCAAAAGGTTGAGTTGTAAATTCCTCAGAGTGAGGATGTGTTACTAGAAGTTTAGGTTTAAGTATGTCGATTCGCTTCTTTATGTAACACCACATAACATAATCGAATACTTATTACTCGAATGAACACATTCCAAGATTTAGGTCTTAATGAAGACCTTTTACATGCAATTACTGATTTAGGTTTTGAAAAACCAAGTGATGTCCAAGACAAGGCGATTCCAATTTTATTAGACCAAGACACAGATTTAGTGGCTTTGGCGCAAACGGGAACTGGGAAAACGGCTGCCTTTGGATTTCCAATGTTACAAAAAATTAATGTCGATAGTAGAACGACTCAAGGTTTAATATTATCGCCAACACGCGAACTTTGTTTACAGATCACCAATGAGATGAAGCAATATGGTAAATATTGCAAAGGTCTTAATGTCGTTGCTATTTATGGAGGCGCTAGTATTTCTGATCAAGCTAGAGAAGTAAAACGAGGTGCTCAAATTATTGTCGCGACTCCTGGTAGAATGAAAGATATGATTAGCCGTAGAATGGTTGATATATCAAAAATTGAATACAGCGTTTTAGATGAAGCTGATGAAATGTTAAACATGGGCTTTAAGGAAGATATTACTGATATTCTTTCGCATACACCAGATGACAAAAACACCTGGTTATTTTCTGCAACGATGCCTAAAGAGGTATCGAATATTGCGAAAAGATTCATGGATAATCCTATTGAAATTACCGTTGGAAATAAAAACGAAAGTACAAATCAGGTATCTCATGAATATTACTTAGTAAATTCTAGAGATCGCTATCAAGCCTTAAAACGTTTGTCTGATGCCAATCCAGATATTTTTTCTGTAATCTTTTGTAGAACAAAACGTGATACTCAAAAAGTAGCCGAAAATTTAATTGAAGACGGTTACAGTGCTGGCGCTTTACATGGTGATTTAAGTCAAAATCAACGTGACATTGTGATGAAGTCGTTTAGAAACAAACAAATTCAAATGTTAGTAGCAACAGATGTTGCCGCACGTGGTATTGATGTTGATGATATTACACATGTTATCAATTATCAATTGCCTGACGAACCTGAAATTTATACACATAGATCTGGTCGAACTGGTCGTGCTGGAAAAACAGGAATCTCTATGGTTATTGTTTCTAAAAGTGAAGTTCGTAAAATAAAGAGTATTGAGCGTATCATTAAAAAGCAATTTGAGAAAAAGGAAATTCCAGATGGAATGGAAATTTGTCAGGTGCAATTAATGTCGTTAGCGAATAAAATTCATAATACGGAAGTCAATCACGAAATTGATAAATATTTGACTACTATCAATGAATTATTTGAAGACACATCGAAAGATGAATTGATTAAAAAATTCTTCTCGGTAGAATTTACCCGTTTCTTCAACTATTATCAGAGAACTAAAAATCTTAATGTCTCAGAATCTGGATCAGATCGTGACGGAGGAAGAGATTATAGTGCAAATTCTAACGATTCACGATACTTTATTAATGTTGGAAGAAAGGATGGATTTGATTGGATGAAATTGAAAGATTTCTTAAAAGAAGTTCTGGAATTAGGAAGAGATGATGTCTTTAAAGTAGATGTAAAAGAGAGTTTCTCTTTCTTTAATACTGAAAAAGAATTACAAGAAAAAATATTGGCCTTCTTTAACGATTTCAAACACAACGGTCGTTTTGTCAATGTTGAAGTTAGTGAAGACCGAGGTCGAGGTACTAGCAGAAACAAAAGACGCGATGGTGGTGGCAGAAGCGATAGACGTTCTGGAGATGATAGACGCTCTGGCGGCGATAGACGTTCTGGAGGTGAGAGACGTTCTGGCGATTTTAAACCAAGAGGTGATAGACGTTCTGAATCTAGAAGTGACTCTGGAAATAGAAGTGATAGACGCAGCTCAGGAAATAGATCAGAACGTAGGAGTTCAGAAGGACAATCAGATTCAAGACGTGGCAGAGATAAGTCGGAATTTAAAACCACACATTCTAGGCCGAAACGCTCAAGACGCTAGTCCAACTTTTTAATATCAAACCTCAAAGTAATCCTTTGAGGTTTTTTGATTAAACTATCTTGTTAATATTTAGTCAAATTTATATGGTTTATCCATTATTTACGTTTTGTTTATTACTTTTATATCATAATCAAATTTCATGAAATACATACTCCTACTTGTTTCGTTATGTTTTGTTAGTCAAATAGGCTTTTCACAAGAAGACACTTTTGTAAAAGGAATTGTAATTAGCACAACTTCAGATACACCTTTAGAAAGTGTGAATATTGTAAACCTGAATCAGGTAATTGGAACTTCAACAGATGACAAAGGGGCTTTTCAAATTAAAGCGAAAGCTAATGACACGCTACACTTTTCATATTTAGGCTATAAATCTATCAAAGTAAGAGTTACTAATGACTGGTTAAAGTTTGGAGAGACTCAAATTGAAATGACCGAATTAGCGCTGGCTTTGGAAGAGGTTGTGGTAAATCAGTTGAAACTAACGGGATATTTAGAAGTTGATATCAAACAAGTACCTATTAAAACCAATTACAGATATAGCATTTCGGGTTTAACAAATAAAGGCTATGAAGCTGGAAATAAATCTCCGAATGCAGTGAGCAAAGTATTAGGTGCTATTTTTAATCCTGCAGATTTCTTACATAATATGTTTGGCAAGAAACCCAATGAATTACGAAAGCTAAAACAAATGAAGAAAGACGACGAGATTAGAAACCTATTAGCCTCTCGTTTTGATAGAGAAATGCTTACGGTTTTGCTTCAAGTAGATCGCTACGATTTGGATGAAATTGTAAGTCAGTGTAATTACTCTAAGGATTTTATAATGTCTGCAAATGATCTACAAATTCTCGATGCTATTAGTGAGTGTTATGAAGAGTATAAGGTTTTAAATAGAAATCGTCCAAGTCGATTCTAACAACTAATCAATTTTCTGAAATTTAAGAGTTTTCGTAGCAGTGCTGTAGAAATAGATGGTCCAATACACGATGCCCACAAATTTAGCGCCATCTTCAATCAATTGCGTATAGAGAGGTGCGGCATTATGAAAAAAGCTATCTATTAAAAGGGATAATCCGAAACACCCAAATGCCATTGCAAGAAGAATAAATTCCGTTTGTAAGATAAGCTTGTAAAATTTCAATACATAAACTCCAAATATTACTACATAACTGAGATATACTACCTTCTGATGAATTCCTAAAGATGGAAAAACAACTTCATGAAACAGGAATATATCATCTAATCCTAAAAACAAGGACAGAAAACCTGACACCATAAAAAATGACCACTCTGGTGATTTTATAGTACTCCCACAAAGGAAACAAATGGCAGCAGCAGCAGCCCAAAAGAAAATTCCAATTTGTGATTGAATCCCATAATACAATGGCACATCAGCAGCTGCAGTTACATCACTAGTCAGTGTTTTTAAAGGAATTCCATTGAGTTGGTGGTATACATAAACGGATCCCAATACAAGGAAAGAGACCAGTGTAGCAACAGTAATAATTGGCAAATTAGTTTTCAATTGCTTTAATAAATGTGTGAATATTTTCATGCTAATAGCTAGAGCTAAACTATCATAATAATATGAATCTGCAAGAAAAACTATGTAAATGGGTCAAAAAATTGATAAAAAACATTACAATCTCGAATGCAGTGCAATTCGATTCCCTTCAGAATCCAAAAACACAGCCATAAAACCAACATCCGGCGATATTTGAGTTTTGGCTTGAACGATTGTCCCACCAGAAGCTTCTACTCTATTTAATTCAGTATTGACATCTTCAGAAGAAAAATAAATGAGCACCCCTTTATCATGACTCGGGATATAAGCGGATTGTTGCATCAACGAGCCTGACGCTCCAGTTTCACCTTCATCAAACGGAAACCAGCCCATTAAAGTACCCGCTAAATCTTGAACTTGGATTTCAATATTAAAGACTTTATTATAAAATAATTTTGCTCGGTCCATGTCTGTTACTGGAATTTCAAACCAACCTACCATATTATGTTCCATCTTAAATGTATTTAGTTTTCTAAAATTGATTTTAGGCTTTCTAGGCCCTCTTCAAAATCTTTACCTACGGTCTTTTCGAAATTAAAAAACAGCATGAAAATATTAAATGGTATCGGATTCTTTCCGGTAAAACCCCAGGTCACATTGGTTTGATTAGCATCTATTTCAGTTACTTTTATATACGCATCAGAAATAGATTTCCAAGGTTTTAAAAAACGTAGTTGAGATTTAATATGTTCGTTGTGTTCTATATGAAGAATTTCTTGTTCTCCCGTACCAACATCTTTATTGCCTTCCCATTTTGCGATGAATCCCACTTCTCCATCCGTACCAACTGACTCTTGTTTCATGTTAGGATCTTTCTTCTTCCAAGGAGACCAATCGTCTTGATTTCTAATGAATTTTAAATATTGAAACACTTCAGGAAGCCGTTTAGCGATTACAATACTTCGATTAACTTCATAATTTTTTGGAGCGATTAAAGCTAAAAGAATTACTAATGCTAAAATCCCGATTAGAATGTAAATTACGATCATCATATTAATATAGTTTAGTTCGTATTAAAAATTAAGCATTTTCACCATGCGCTGTACTTACCATCCATTGTACTCCAAACCTATCAATTACACTTCCAAATTTACCACCCCAAAACACAGTATCGAAAGGCATTGTAACGTGTCCTCCTTCTGCCAATCCACTAAAAAATGATTGCCCTTGGTCTTCATCATCAGCTAAAACGCTAACATGATATCCATTCCCTTTTTCAATAGTTATATCCATTCTATCGGACGCTTTTAATTCACAATTAGTTCCAAAGCGCATGGTCGTATGCATGATTTTATTTTCAATCCCCGGACTATTATATTCAGGTGGTCCTTCAGAATAGCGCATCATTATATCTATTTCACCATCAAAGACATCTTGATAATGTAGCATTGCTTCTTCACAATTTCCATCAAAAGTTAAGTAAACATCACATTTCATAATTTCCTTTTTAGTTTGTCATATAAATTACGAAATTATTGTCTACCATAAAAACGATCTGCAATCTCATCGAAGCTCTTAATGGTTTTTTTGCACCAGTCTAGTCGTTTTTCAATTATTTCATCATTGGAAAGTCGCCAATCTATATCGCACTGTTTTAATTTTGTTGTCACATGTTGCAATATTATTGCTGCAGAAACTGAAATATTTAAGCTCTCCGTAAATCCAACCATTGGTATTTTTAAAAAACAATCTGCTGCATCAATTACTTCCTGAGATAAGCCTTCAGTTTCTCTACCAAAAAAGAAACATGATTTTTTGGTAACATCGAATTCATGTAGTAAACAATCATTTGTATGTGGCGTTGTCGCAACAATTTGATAGCCTTTTCCTTTAATAGCTTCTAAAGCATTTTTAATAGAGTTGTATCGATTTAAATCGACCCACTTTTGTGCACCCATAGCTATTTCTCGATCAATTCGTTTTGAGTTCTGTTCTTCTACAATATTTAATTCTTGAATACCAAACACATCGCAACTTCTCATAACCGCACTGGTATTATGAAGTTGATACACATCTTCTGTTGCTACTGTAAAGTGCATCGTTCGCTCAGATAAAACTGTTTCAAATCGGTGTTTTCTATTCTCTGATAAATAGGATTCTAAATGCTCTAAAAGTTTAATATCGATCATATCTCAAAAATACTAAATGTCATTACGAGGAACAACGTGACATGGTAATCTTTATAAAAGATATTCTTAACAAACAGATTGCCACATCACATCATATGTAATTCGCAATGGCGATATATTTTATATTTTTATAAGATGAAAAAACATTTAGTCGTATTAACAGGCGCTGGAATGAGTGCCGAAAGTGGCATTAAAACCTTTAGAGATGCCGATGGTTTATGGGAAGGTCATGATGTGATGCAAGTTGCAACACCTGAAGGGTTTTCTGAGAATCCAGAACTTGTATTAGACTTTTACAATCAGAGACGTAAACAATTATTTGAAGTTGTACCAAATACTGCACATTTGGCATTGGCAGAATTAGAAAAACAATTTGATGTCAGTATTGTGACTCAAAATGTAGACGATTTACATGAGCGCGCAGGTAGTACTAATATACTTCATCTACATGGTGAATTACTTAAAGCTAGAAGCACTTACAATGCATCTGACATTTTAGAATGGAGGACAGATTTAGTATTAGGCGATCATTGCGAACAAGGCTATCAACTAAGACCTCATATTGTTTGGTTTGGAGAAGAAGTCCCTATGATTCCAAGGGCGATTTCTATTTGTAAACGTGCGGATATTTTACTGATTATTGGCACATCAATGCAGGTCTATCCTGCAGCGAGTTTAATGGATTATGTTCCTTCTGAAACTAAACTATTTTATATCGATCCAAAACCTGCAATTGAAAGCCATCAGAATTTAATCGTTATTTCAAAAACGGCTACAGAAGGAATTCTTACATTCAAAGAAATGGTATTATAAATGATACTATTAACCAGATAATATATGTTGCGATTTTAATCATTTGTACTTAATTTAAAGAATTCATTGACAGGTTTAGCGAATATTTCGGATAACTTCAAAGCTAAAACGGTTGAAGGCGTATATCTATTCGCCTCAATAGAATTAATGGTTTGTCTAGACACCCCAATTTTTTGTGCCAACTCATCTTGAGTTAAACTTAAAATGGCACGTTCTACTTTTATGGTGTTTTCCATTATCTATAGCGTTTTAAATTATGGTAAAACATCAATTGAATCATAAGCATAAAAAGTAGTACTTGGAAGTCTCCTAGATCTTTAAATTCTTCGCCACCGGAATGTACTACATTAGAAACGCCAAATTCAACATAAGGCATTACTAAAGCATATATAACGCCAACAACAAATGCAATAGCATACGATTGTGCTCTAAGTGCCATAGTCATTTCGTCTTCGTGTTTGTCTCTAGATATCGACATAATTAGCATTCCCACTAATAGTGATTTTTGTAATAAATGTTTTAACCATTCTGTTTCCCCTTCCATAACAAATGCCCTTACAAACATCATTGCTATAGATAGAGCGGCAACTGCAATACCAACGGTCATAAATTTATGTGGCAACCTAAATTTGATAATCTTATCAAAACGCTTTCGTTCACAATCTATTATTTTTTTTGTATCCATAATTCTAAATTTGACAAATATATTTTCTATTAAGGAAAATTAGTTTTCCATTATGACAAATATACTTTACATTTTAGAATTTTGCAAATTTTTTTAGGATTTGTTTTTTTCTTCAATCCACTTACTCATATACTTCGTACTTTGAAGTGCATGATGTAAAAGCATTTGACCTGTAAAATTCTGAATGCGATGCGCCTCTAAATTAGCTAACAAAGCTTCGATATTTAACATCAAATCTGAAACATATAATTGCTTATCAAAACGCGCATTAATAACATTAAAACCATTTTTCTGCATACCATTCCAAAATATTTTATTGGTATATAATTCAACAGCTTTATTTGCAAATGTCTCCGGATCATCTTCAATAAATCCATTGGGCTCAAAATCACCATACATGCCTTCAGCTGCAATTGACGTCATTACACATGGCGTTCCATTAAGCATAGCATCAATCAATTTTCCTTTTAAACCTGCTCCATAACGCAAAGCCACTAGACAGACTTTTGCATTCTGCATTACGATTTCAACATCATTTGCAAATCCTTTTATGTGAAACTTCGTTTTAGGACTATTCAATTGATTCACTTTTTGTGAAGCATAGGCACCATAAATATGCATTTCGGCATTTGGTAGTTTTTTACGAATCAGTGGCCAAATATGCTCTTTTAAAAATAAAACAGCATCATAATTAGGAGCATGTAGAAAATTTCCAATCGTAACAAAGTGCATTCTGTCCTTGTACTTAGGCAATTCTTTCTTGGTTTCTGATACTATTCCCTTGGTCATAAAAGGCAAATAATACAATAATTGTTCGCTCACATTAAACTGATGAATTAAAATATTCTGCTCAACTTCGGAAATAATCAAACTTAAATCACATCTGTATATACTGGCTATCTCACGTTTAGATGTATCGTTAAATAAATACGATTTGTCAAATAATTTTTGATCTTTTAAAGCTTGGGCTCTCCCTTTTCTTAAGCAGTGTAAATCTTCGGTATCTAAAATTCGTAATGCTTTAGGACATTGCTCAGCCACGCGCCAGCCAAACTGTTCCTCCATCATAAAACGATCAAACAAAACTATATCTGGTTGTAGCCCTTTTACAAACTCATCAAAGCTTGAATTATTTAATTCAATAGTAACAGTCTCGACAGCGATCGAACTCAAATCAAAGGCATTGTCACTTTTTGCACAAGGACTAGCAAAGGTTATGTGGAATTTTTTGGATTTAAATAGGTGTATTAATTGTAACATACGGCTTCCTGCTGCAGAACTTTTTGGCTCTGGCCAAACAAAACCGATAATTAATACGCGCGTCATAAGTTATTCGTAGGTTAAAATTGAACCGTAATTAGATCGAACTCCTTTTGCCCAATCAATAATTAATTTAATTTGAGCATCAGTAAGTTTAGCTTCCGAATGGGTCCAAGTATAGGATGGCAAAGGCATTTCTTTAGCTTCGACCATTTCAATTAATTCGTCGAATTTATGATCCTTCTTTTTAACGGTAGCCCCTTCCCATTTAGAAACATTAAAATGTTTAGAACCATGTTTTATATGATCTGCCATCCAGTAATTTATGGGCGTAATAGTATTATACCAAGGATAACGTGTAACATTACTATGACAATCAAAACAACTTTCCTTTAAAATCAATTTCACATTTTCTGGAGGATTTGTTTCCGTTAAAAAAGCTTCAATAGACGCTAGATCTCCTTGATTCTTTTCGGGTCCGAAAAATTGTGCAACAATAAATACTACGAGTAAAACTAAGCCTATCTTTTTTATGAATTTCATTTTGATTAATTTTAGAACTTAAAAATAATAAAATCCTTTTGACTACAGACCAACTCTATCAAGAATTAAATTATGTAAATCATTCACGAGCAAAACGATTATATTATGCGAATATAGTCATTGACAATCCCGGTTTAATTCCTAAACTTTTAAACATCCTATTCATGGTAGATGATAAAGTGTCGTGTAGAGCTGCTTGGGTTTTTGAATTTATGTGTGGTGAACATCTTGAAGCCTCCATTCCTTATTTAGATACATTTACAGAACACATGCATAAGGTTCATTTTGATTCTGCAGTACGACCTGTGGCTAAGATTTGTGAGTATTTAATTAAAGCCTACTATTCAAAAACGAAAAACCGAATACAAAGTGAATTGCTTCCTAAACATCGGGAACGTATTATTGAATCGTGTTTTGATTATATGATAAATGATGAAAAAATAGCACCAAAGGCCTATGCCATGAACACCTTATTTCTACTGGGAAAAGATTATGATTGGATTCATCCAGAATTGGTTTTAATTTTAGAGCGAGATTATCAAATGCAAAGTTCAGGCTTTAAAGCAAGAGCCCGTCACATTTTGAAAAAGATTAAAACTTCATAACGGCCTCTAATTCGCTTTCTGATATTTTCAAGAGTTTGCTAGTTACGAGTCTTGGAATCAATGCTCTCCAATTCTCATTCTTTGTAAAGATAGCACTCAAAATAGGTTTGGCTTTGTCAAACTCTTTATTATTCAACAAATTTATAGCGTACCAATATTGCATTTCTAAATTCTCCGGGAATAAGTTTTGAGCCCTTAAATACAAGTGTTCAGCGTTCTTAGAATCGCCTGCCTCCATAGCTAAATCTCCTTGATTCATAAAATCATAAGCCTTATGAATTTTCATTAATCGCTCTAGCTCTTCGAGTGGATGTGCATGATCTTCCACTCTTAAATCCATTAAAGTATCTTCCCAAGAATTGCCAGTGCCTACTCCTTTTACTATTAAAATAGCAGCTGACTGGCGTCCACGAATGTCTCCTTTTTCGTTTTCAGCAGCTTTCATTGCAGCAAGCATACGTTCGCTTAAAGTTCCATTGGTTATTTCAAAAGCCCTTGCCATGGCGTCCCAAACCGTATTTTTAAGCATCATATTTGCTTGTACAGAAAAATTATTTCCTTGCCTATGACCAGCTTCAGCAATACAAGAACTCCCTGTATGCGTGGCCATTTCACCTTTGGAATTTAAAAATGCGACTTGTCTATACATTTCTCCAGAATCATTTGCCAACAATACTGTTAAGGCTTGTTTCGGTGTCAATCCTTGCTCCATTAAGATCAATCCTTTTGGACCATAGCTTGGGTTTACCAATGATTGTGTTGCTACTACTCCTACTACAGCTTTTCCATAGGTAACAATACTGCCTACACTAAACCAATGTGACTGCACGGCAACACCCATATTGCCTGTAACCGAATCTCGAGCTACAATAGAATAAGTATGTGTAAACGGTTCTGATTTTTTATAGGATTGCGACATAATGATTTGTGAAAATAACAATGCTATTACAAGGTAAAGACGCTTCATTTCAAAAATAGTTAAGCTCTAAGATAACTAATTTTAAGTTGAGATTTAAACTCCGAAATAACTATCTTTGCATCTTTAAAAAACAAAGCAACACATGTCAATTTCATCACTTAATGCCATCTCACCTATTGATGGTCGCTACAGATCTAAAGTCGAAAATTTAGCACCCTATTTTTCAGAAGAAGCTCTAATTAAATATCGTGTTTTAGTAGAGATTGAATATTTCATTGCCTTATGTGAAATTCCATTACCTCAACTTTCTGATTTTGATTCATCACTATTTGAAGAATTAAGAGCAATTTATAAAGACTTTTCGACTGAAGATGCTTTAAAAATTAAGGACATTGAGAGCGTCACCAATCATGATGTAAAAGCCGTTGAATATTTTATAAAAGAACAATTTGACAGGCTAAACCTCAATAAATACAAAGAGTTTACACACTTCGGACTGACGTCTCAAGACATTAATAACACTGCGGTTCCGTTGAGTATTAAGGATGCGATGAATGACATATATGTTCCAGAATATTTTGTGATTCTTGAGCGTTTAAAAACCTTATCTAAAGACTGGGCGAATATTCCGATGCTTGCTAGAACTCACGGGCAGCCTGCATCTCCTACACGTTTAGGTAAAGAGATTGAAGTGTTTGTTGTACGACTTGAGGAACAGTTTAATTTATTAAATGATATTCCTAGTGCTTCGAAATTTGGCGGAGCTACCGGAAATTTCAATGCTCATAAAGTGGCGTATCCAAATATTGATTGGAAAGCATTTGGAAGCCAATTTGTTCAAGAAAAATTAGGATTACAGCATTCGTTTCCGACGACGCAGATTGAGCATTATGATCATTTGGCTGCTTTGTTTGATTGCTTGAAACGCATAAATACAATTATTATTGATTTAGATCGTGATATTTGGACCTATGTATCTATGGATTATTTTAAGCAAAAAATTAAAGCTGGAGAAGTTGGATCTAGCGCAATGCCTCATAAAGTAAATCCTATCGATTTCGAAAATAGCGAAGGGAATTTAGGAATCGCAAATGCCATTTTTGAACATTTATCAGCCAAGCTCCCTATTTCGCGTTTACAGCGTGATTTGACAGACAGTACTGTGCTAAGAAATGTGGGTGTGCCTTTTGGACATACACTAATAGGATTTAAATCTACATTAAAAGGCTTGAATAAATTACTGTTGAATGCACCTAAATTTGCTCAAGATTTAGAAAACAACTGGGCCGTTGTAGCGGAAGCAATACAAACTATATTGCGTCGAGAAGCATATCCAAATCCATATGAAGCGCTTAAAGGTTTAACGAGAACGAACGAAAAGATAAATCAAAACTCGATTTCAAATTTTATTGATACCTTAGAAGTTACGAATGAAATAAAAACTGAACTTAAAGCTATTACACCTAGCAATTATACGGGTATTTAGATTAAATTATCAGCTTTATGTCTAAAGATACATTAGCACTTACTTACACAGGAATTATTGCGTTGTGCTTTTTACTCGCTGGAATTTTTGATGTGCTAGATTATTTTATTGTTCAAGCCCTTTTGTTTATTGGTTTTATACTATTTCTATTTTTTCTAATTCTTCAAATTATAAGGGATATAGAACAAAAAAATCACTTGGATTAAATTCACAAGTGATTTTCAATTAACATTTAAATACGTATCAGTTATTTAAAAAAATCTGAGAATTGACTAATTTGAGAATCCAACATTTCTCCATCCTGCAAGACGGTAGATAAGGTCATTATTTTATTAGCACTCATGTTATCGCCTAGAATTCGAACTAAAGCAAATCCTTTTTCATTTGCGCTTCCAAATAGAATTAGTTCATCAATATTATCTTCTTCTCCGATAAACTTAATAATGAATTTCCCATCTGTAGTATTTCCACCTCGCATTAATTCGTCATACTTAGGATTTTTAAGAATGGTTTTAACTTTTGCCAATTCTAAATCATACTGATCTTTATTAGTCTCGTCAAGTACAAAGGCTAGCATGTTTAATTTATCGACAGATTCATAGGCTTCCTTTTGTTCTTCAGTAAGATTTGTTTTTTCAATATTCAGAAAACTTGTTGGAATATCTAACTGAGTAAAACCAGGTTTTAACTCATTATCGACATAGTACGTTTGCAACGTTGGACCTTGGTTGCAACTTTGTAAAGCTACAACCAAAACCAACATCATGATTAATTTTATGATTGATGTATGCATAATAATTATTAGTTTTTATCTTTTCCTGCCTTCTTTAAATGATCTCCTCCAGGCATATTCATTTGATTCGTAAGCTTAGAGATTTGTCTTAGGTCAATATCTCCTGTAAGTGACAATAATACAGTTTCAATTTCTCTTTTCTTTCCATTTATAGTAATGTCCTGTCCCTTAGTCAATTCTTTAATACCACTAACAAACATCAATAGTTCTTTAACATGGTTATCATCCTTTCCTTCTTTGACATAAAACTTAACGGTTTGCGCTCCATCTTTAATTCGCATTAGTTCTTCCAATTTCGAGCTTTTCAAATAATTAGACACTGTAGCCTTCATATCTGCAGACACCTTAGCATCACCTGTTGTAAAGACTTTAAGACCTGTTATATTCTTTGCCATGTTCACAAACTCCTTTGCATCAGGATCATCTATGTCGATACCCATTGTAGCGAGCATATTAAACATTTTTTGATTTACGATGACCGAAGTTACATCATCAAGGTCTTCGTATTTATCAAATATACTCTGACTATAAGACAACATTGGAGTGATAACAATTGCTAATATTAATATTAATTTTTTCATGATTTCTTGTTTTTACTTTTACTTGTTTTTAAAAATTTTATTTGTTGTTTTTCCGAATTCACCAACGTAAGCCATGCTTTCAGTCCCTTTATTTAAATTCGAAGACACTAAATTGAAAGCTCCCATTTGCTGAGTTCCTTGGTTAAACTTTGAAGACACTAAATTTAAAGCCTCCATGGTTTGATTATAAGCCAATAATTGTTCTTGTGTCGGCTCAACTGGCTTATTAATTTGAGTAAACACTGAAAACATTAGAACTGCTACTGCTGCGACAGAAATCCACTGATATATATAGTTACGTCTAGGTTTTAATGGAACGTCCTTAGTATATAGTTCTTGTTTTGTATTGTTAAAATATTGAAACATGACTCTGTAAGATTCTAAATGCGGAGCTACTTCTTCTTGTGCAAAATAAGCTTTAAGCTTTTGCTCCTCTTTTAGCGATGTCTCGCAATTGTCATACTTTTCTAGTAATTTTTCTATGCTATTTAATACCATAACTATGTGTATTAGTTAATTTTTCTCTTATTGTTTTTCTAGCTCTTGATAATGATACTCTAATTGCTGTTTCGTTCATATCTAACATTTTCGCAATCTCTTCAAAATCGTATTCTTCTATATCTCTAAGCTGTAATATTATTTTTTGTTGTTCTGGCAATTCCTCAATTATTTTTGAAACCCAATCTACACTGTCATTCGCTTCAACTTGTTTCTGTAAAGACGTATTATTGTCTTGATAATTACTGTGAACAATTTTTAAATTCTGTGCCTGTTTTGATTTTAATCGATCCAAACAAAAATTCTTCGTCATTGTCATTGAAAACGCTTCTACATTTTTGTATTCAGCAATTTTCTGCTTGTTATTCCACAGTTTCATTAAAATCTCTTGTGTAGCATCTTCAGCTTCTTCCTTAGAAACTAAGAGTCTTTTTGCTAGCCTAAAGACTTTATCCTTAAAAGGCATTACTAATTTTACAAAATCAGTCTGTGTCATTATTTGGTTGTTAGTATAAAAACAGTTTGGTTATCCTGTTTCTATCATTACGACGATACTCTTCTATTTTTGTTACAATTAATTTTTAATTTACAATATTGTAAGTAAATTTATAGTTTAATAGACCAATTATATATTGGGCTAACCACAAAAAAGAAAAATTAAATCCTATGAAAATTTTAAAATATAGTCTTCTAGCTATTGTACTTCTTAGTACAATAAGTTGCTTTGAAGATAGAGATGACAATGGCATACTGGCAAGTGATATCAGCGATTTTGTCTGGAAAGGCATGAATGTCTTTTATGTTTACAAAGACAATGTTCCCGATTTAGCTAATGATCGGTTTTCATCAAATAGCGAATATGGTAGCTATTTAAATAGTTTCTCTGCTCCCGAAGATTTATTTGAAAGTGTCATATATGCCAGAGAAACAGTAGACCGTTATAGTATTATTCTTGATGATTATATTGCATTTGAATTACTTTTAGAAGGATTTAGTAAAGGAAATGGTTTACGCTATTACTCTTTTGCTAATCCGCAAAACTCCTCAGAACGTTTACTCGTTATTAGACAAGTAATCCCTAGTAGCCCAGGAGATGACCTTAATTTACAGCGTGGACAATTTTACAATCAAATTGATGGAGTCACCCTTACAGCTGATAATATATCTGGTTTATTAAGTTCCGATACCTATACATTGCATGAAGTTGATCATATGGACAATGGAACACCGGAAACAACCGATGACTCTTTTGTTTCTAATGGAACTACCGTTTCAATAACTAAAGCGACATATAATGAAAATCCAGTTCATGGCGCTTCCATTATTGATCTAGATGGTGAAAACCTAGGCTATTTAAATTATAACTTCTTTAATGCAAGTTATAACACGCAATTAAATAATGCTTTTGGCTTATTTCAAAGTAACAACATACAACATTTGGTTATCGATTTAAGATACAATCCAGGTGGAAAAATTAATACTGCTACCTTATTAGGGAGTATGGTTACGGGTCAACACAATGGAGAATTATTTGCGAGATTAGTTTATAACAGCGAATTACAAAATTCGAATACTGATTATAATTTTACCAATAGTTTTGATGGATCTACTATCAATAGCTTAAGTCTAGAAAAGGTATACGTACTGACTACAGGAAGTTCAGCTTCTGCTAGCGAGATGATCATAAATAGTTTACGGCCTTATATTGAAGTTGTTCAAATTGGTAGTATTACAGAGGGAAAGTCTCAAGCTTCTGGTACCATTTATGATTCATCAGATTTTGGTAAAACAGGTGCTAATCCAAATCACACGTATGCACTTCAACCTTTAATTGCAATCACTCAAAATAAAAACGGCAATTCGGTAGACTCTAATGGACTTATTCCGGATATAGCATTAACAGAATCCGTGTATAACCTAGGTCTGTTTGGAGATGTAAGCGAACCTTATCTAGCTGCGGCTATTGCAGACATACAAGGCATTGGCAGAATGGCTCCACCAACTGAATTGGTTCCATTTAAAAATGAAACTAGAACGCATAAGTTTAAAAATCGAATGTATATCGATGAAGATTCGGCACCTCGAGAATTTAGAAAACAGCATTTTGATTAAATAAAAAAAGCCGCTCAATGAGCGGCTTTTTTTTATTTATAAGTTCAGATTAAATCCAATGTTTATATTTCGGCCTTTTGTATTATATCCAAAAAGTTCTTGATACTCTTCATTTAATACATTAGAAAGCGAAGCAAAGATTGTCATTTTTTGCTTTACTATTTTATGACTTATATAAAAATCTATCAGACTATAACTGTCTAAAACAATCTCATCATTAGTAAACGTTGTACTATTAAAAACAGCATCTGTACGTTCGTCATTAAACTGATAATTCAAACTAAGAAATGTGTTCTCACAGGCTTGATAATCCAATCTTAAATTGGCTTTTAATTCAGGGATTCTCAATTTCAAATCCTCTTCCACTTTAGTATAGGTCAAATTTGCATTCAAATTAAGATCCTTGGACAGTTTATAATCTGCTGTAAACTCTATTCCACTTGCCGTAAAGGATTCATTAACATTATCATACTGGAATACGAATCCTCCTAAATCTACAAAATCGATAAAATTGGTTTCATTTCTATTAAAGTACACCACACTAAAAGTAGCGCTGTCTTTAATATTAACTTCCACTCCTACTTCTATAGTCTCATTTTCTTCAGGCTGTAAATCAGCATTTCCGTAAGTGGGTTCAAACAGTTGATATAGAGATGGTGTTATATAGGCTGTACTGAAACTTGTAATCCCTTTTATATAACCAAAATCCAGGTCTTTTTTAAATGAAGGATTTATACTGTATACCACATGAGATCCATATTCCGAATGATTATTTAATCGCATTCCAGCATTGATATGTAATCCAAAGTTTGACGCGTAAACTACATTCGCATAAGGATCTACAATTGATAAATTTGCAGTTTCCGGATGTATACTTTGTTCAAGATTTGAACTCCCAAATGGAATTGTAAAACTTTCCATGTCATCTTCTTTTACATTCACCCCTAAAACTGTGTAGAATGTATCATTAAAATTATAGCGATTAAAAATATCAATGGTATAACTATCTGCATTAAATTGAGAAGGAAAACTCGATTGAATATCGCGTTCAATAGAATTATAAGACGCATTTAAAGAAAGGCTTCCATTATTGTATGTATACTCTGAAGCAAGCCCAATACCATATTGATCTGACTTTGATACATTATCGGCATCAGCAAACATAAAGCCATCGTCAAAATCTGCTTTAAGCTTATCAAAGCTTGCATACGCATTAACTTTAAAAGCATTTGAAGCTCTATATCCTATTTTCAGGTTTCCATTAATACTATTGAAAGCATCAGATTCTGTACCATTGGATACAGCGGAAAACCCATTAGTATATTGATGCCCAAAACTTGCTAAATAATTAAATTGATTTAACGTTCCATTTAATGAAACCGCATTATTGAAATTTTTAATTGAATACTTACTATCATTTTGTGTTTGATTTGTACCCAATACACTCCTGAAATTAGCTGCAACTTTATCTTTTTGTGCCTTTTTTAGAATTATATTAATTACAGCCGTTGCAGCTCCTGAACCGTATAATGTACTTGCAGCGCCTTTTAATATTTCGATAGATTCTACTTGGTCAGCATTTAACAATCTCAAATCATAATCGTTTGCAATCTGAGATGCATCGCTAACGGCAATACCATCAATCAATACTAAAACCTGTCGGTTACGGCCACCTCTAATAAAATAACTTAAGTTTTGACCAGCATTACTTTTAGTTCCGTTAATTTCAATACCAGCAGTTCTGTTAATGATATCGGCAATTGATTTACCTTGCAAATGCTGTAATTCCTTTTGTGTGATTTTGGTAATAACCTTACCTGAATTTTCACGTTTCAATTTAAATTTCGAATCTGTAATAACAACTTCATCTAACTGTTCAACTGCAGTTGAATCGATTGACTGTTGCGCAAATCCAAAAAAAGATATACTAAAGCATAGCATACCAAAAACTTGTGTTTTTGTTTTCATTTTAATTTAATTACTCGAGAATCGTATGGACTATCATACCTATGTTATTCATAAATTAAATTAACCTTAATAAAACCAATCTTTTTCATTTATACTTTAACATAAAAATATATCGTAGCTAAAGCTATGCTAGACTTTTCTTTTTTGTCTAAATAAAAAATTTCAAATTTTCTTTACAGCGAATTTAATTGATGACTAACATCAACTTTTATCCCGAAAGTTTGACTTATTTGTTTTGAATATGGCAGGTCTCCTGACTTGCGTCTCCGTGTTGGTCTTCCCAGTAAATACCAGTGACTTGAAGTTTAACACGAAGCATAATAGCTTACAGTTGCGGGAACAGCTCAAGAATGAAGATTAACGATTTTTGATTTTTGATTTTTTGAACTCTTAATTCACATATCATCAATCTACAATCACCAATCTTTTCACTTGATTCCCTTTTAATCCATTCTATATAATTGAATGGAACCAAAATTCGCTGCAAATGTAGATTCTTTTTTAGTTTAGAACTAAAGAATTTTATTTTTTCTGATTGAGTTTATAAATAAGAAATATGAAACCAACTAAAAAATGAAGTATTATGATTCCAGCTACTATATATATTGTTAAATTTGAACCGTTACGCATCGTCTGAATTTTTAATAAATTTAGTTGAATTGATACACTTATAAAGTTACATATGTTACATATCAGATCTGTTTTCGCTTTACTTTGCAGCACGACTTTATTTTTTAGTTGTATTGAAGACAAGCAACTCAAAAGTCAGCTTCCTCCTGCAATTGTAAAACAACATGTTAACACCTATGCCAAAGGATTTAAAATATTCAATCATGAATTCAATACCATTTTAAAAATTAAGAATCCGTGGCCAAATGCCGAACGCTCCTATCAATTTCTATTATTAACTAAAGAGCAAGCGGCAAGTACAGAGCTGAAAAAAGGTGAGTTTGACGGTATCATTATTACACCTGTTGAAAAAATAGTTGTGACATCTACAACGCATATTCCTGCCTTAGAACTATTAGGAGTTGAGCAAACTTTAGTGGGCTTTCCAGGTTCGGATTATATTTCTTCTGAAAAGACGCGACATAGAATAGAAAAGGGACTCGTTAGAGAACTCGGTAAAAATGAAGGTATAAACACGGAAGTACTTCTTGAATTACAACCTGATGTTGTTGTTGGTTTTGGTGTTGATGGTACATCTAAATCATTAAATACAATTAAAACCTCAGGCATTCCAGTAATTTATAATGGTGATTGGGTCGAAACTTCGCCATTAGCAAAAGCAGAATGGATAAAGTTTTTTGGTGTATTGTATGGAAAAGAAAAACGAGCAGATTCAATTTTCAGACACATAGAAACAGATTATATTAATGCAAAAAAATTAGCATTGCATATCGAGAATAGACCAACAGTTTTGAGTGGCGCAATGCATAAAGACATTTGGTATTTACCATCTGGAACTAGCCCGGAAGCTCAAATTTTAAAAGACGCTAATGTTAATTACTTATGGAGTGATACTACTGCAAGTGGTAGTTTAGCCTTGAGTTTTGAGACCGTATATGAAAAGGCTAAGCAGGCCGAGATTTGGTTAAGTCCTTCCTATTATTCCAGCTATGATGATTTAGAAAAAGCCAATCAACACTATTTAAAATTTGACGCTTTTCAAAATAAAATGGTGTACACATTTTCCAATACTACAGGAGCATCTGGAGGTGTCTTATATTATGAATTAGGCATGGCAAGACCAGATTTAGTTCTCAAAGACATTATTAAAGTGTGTCATCCTAAATTATTAGAAAATTACCAACCTTTCTTTTTTAAACCTTTAGAATAATTGACACCATCAAGAACATATAGTCGCCCATTTATAGCACTAATCATAGTTTTGATTATTTGCTTCTTTGGGAACATCAGTTTAGGTTCTGTCCAAATTCCATTTCAAGATGTTTTTAATAGTTTAATCGGTAATTCGGATCATGAGTCTTGGCAGTATATAATTCAGAATTACAGGCTACCAAAGGCATTTACCGCTATTTTAGTTGGATCTGGATTAGGCATTTCTGGACTTTTAATGCAGACTTTATTTAGAAATCCATTGGCTGGACCATTTGTACTTGGAATAAGTTCTGGTGCCAGTTTAGGTGTTGCTTTAGTTATTTTGGGTTCTGGTCTATTTGGTGGCGTTTTAGCGTCTGTTTTAATTTCAAAATGGACTGTTGTTATTGCGGCTAGTGTAGGAAGTTTCTTGGTCTTATTGGCTGTCATGATTGTCTCCTCTAGAGTTAGAGACACCATGGCTATTCTAATTATTGGCTTGATGTTTGGGAGCATAACAGCCGCTGTAGTTAGTGTATTGTCTTATTTTAGTTCTGCCGAACAATTACAACAATATATATTTTGGGGCTTTGGGAGTCTCGGTAACCTCTCTTGGAATGAACTTCTAATATTTTTCGTCATTTACTGCTTCGGAATTTTAATGACTATCACTTCCATTAAAGCATTAAACACGTTTTTACTTGGTGAAAATTACGCAAAAAGCCTAGGCTTAAATATTAAACAAAGTCGATTTATAATAATTATTGCAACTAGTTTATTAGCTGGTACCATAACTGCATTTGCAGGACCAATTGCATTTATTGGATTGGCAATACCTCATATGACCCGGCAAATTTTTAATACTTCAAATCACAAAATCTTACTTCCTGCCGTATTCTTATTTGGAGCCATTGTGATGTTAATCTGCGATAGTATTGCCCAATTACCAACTAGCGATTACACCTTACCAATAAATGCCATAACGTCATTGATAGGTGCTCCTGTTGTAATTTGGTTATTGGTGAGACAACGAAAAATGATATTTTAGATGACACACAAAGACCAACATATCATTTTAAAAACAGAAGATCTTTCTATTGGTTATCAATCGAAAAAAACAAAAACGATTGTTGCTTCTCACATAAATTTGGAATTAAATAAGGGAGAACTTATTGGTTTAGTTGGAGCCAATGGTATTGGAAAATCTACATTTCTAAGAACGCTAACTAATGTGCAAAATACGATTAGTGGCGAAATCCAAATCCACAATAAAAATTTATCGGACTTTAGCTCAAATGAATTGGCCAAAACAATGAGTTTAGTACTTACTGAACCCATCGCTTCGAAAAACTTATCGGTTTTTGAATTGGTAGCTTTAGGAAGACAGCCTTACACCAATTGGGTTGGGAATTTAACAGCTACCGATGTAGCTATTATAAATCGAGCTTTAGAACAAACTAATATTGTAGAATTAAAATCTAAAAATTGCTTTGAGCTCAGTGATGGTCAATTACAAAAAGTGATGATTGCAAGAGCATTAGCTCAGGATACTGATTTAATTATTTTAGACGAACCAACGACTCACTTAGATATGTATCATAAGGCCTATATTCTTAAATTGCTGCAACGCTTAGTTAAAGAAACTCAAAAAACGATTCTCTTTTCATCTCATGAAATTGATTTAGCGATTCAATTGTGTGATACAATGATCGTAATGACCAAGGAACATATTGTGTCAGATACGCCTAATAACTTAATTTCAAATGGTACTTTTGAAGTATTATTCCCCAATGATCTTATAGCTTTTGACAAAAACACAAAGAGTTTCAGAGTAAAGAAATAAACCATTTAACTATAATTATTTCTTATGAGTCAACCTAAAAGCTTAATTATTAAATCACTATATTTAATAATTCAATATCAGGCTTTTAAAATATCCTCACCTTGTTAGAAGCTATTAACTTTATTAATCCTAAAGTAATTCTAATGAAATCATTTAAAACCACCTTCAAATTTATTTATCTCATACTTTTAGTCGCTATAATTGGCTGTGAAAAAAGCGCTCCAAAGCCAAATCCAGCGTTAGCTTCAATAGATTTACTTCGTGGAGATATTTTGCTTTGTGGCAATCCTGAATTTGGAAATGTCAGTTTTGCTTTAGATTGCAAATATGACATTCGAGAAACTTTCGATTTAGCGATTTCACTTCTTCATTCTTTCGAATACGCAGAAGCGGAAAAAGCTTTTGTAAACGTAATTGATGCTGATCCAGAATGTGCAATGGCATATTGGGGCGTTGCAATGAGTATTTATCATGAATTATGGGCGCCACCTGGACCAAAAGAATTAAAAAAAGGATTAGTGCTACTTGAAATAGCCGAATCTTTGCAAAAATCAGAACGTGCAGAACTTTACTTAGATGCTATAAAAATATTCTATGATGATTGGAATACCAAAGATCATAATACAAGAGAATTGTTATATGAAAAGAAAATGGAACAAATCTATAGGAGCCAAAAAGAGGATACTGAAGCCGCAATATTTTATGCTCTAGCTATAACCTCAGCTGCAGATCCAAATGACAAAACATATTCTAATCAGAAAAAAGCAGGTGCTATTTTACAAAAACTCTTTAAGGAACAACCTAACCATCCAGGAATTGCACATTATGTAATTCACACATATGATTATCCTGAAATTGCTGAAACAGCATTAAGTACGGCTAGACGTTATGCAGAAATTGCACCTGCTTCTGCTCATGCTCAACACATGCCTTCTCATATTTTTACACGATTAGGTCTTTGGCAAGAATCTATTGACACTAATATAAACTCAGCGTCATCTGCCGTTTGTTATGCAGAAAGTGCTTATCCAGGTACTAATTGGGCACAAGAGATTCATGCTATGGATTATCTTGTATATGCTTATTTACAGCAAGGAAATAGCAATGAGGTAGATGCGCAAAATGCGTATTTAAAATCAATGAAAAAAATATCTCCCTCAAACCACTTTGCTGTAGCCTATACAGCAAATGCAATTCCTGCAAGAATTGCTTTAGAAAACAGACAGTGGGAAAAAGCAGCTAAATTAGAATCACCAACTATAGAATTAAATTGGGATAAGTTCCCTTGGGAAAAATCAATACTTCATTTTGCCAGGGCATTAGGTTCGGCACGTTCAGGAGATATCATCTCAGCTGAAAATGAACTTAAAATCATTCAAGCTTTCCACGAAGAATTACTTAAATTGAATTCTGCTGAAGCCACATATAAAGCTGGTCAAGTACAAATTGAAATCAAAACAACAGACGCTTGGATTAATCTAGCTAAAGGAAACAATGACAAAGCTGTAGAGTTAATGAAACTTGCTGCTAAGCTTGAAAGCGAAACCTCTAAACATCCAGTTACTCCTGGAGAAGTTTTGCCTGCCGATGAACTTTTGGGGGATATGTTATTCGCTTTAGATAAACCTAAAGAAGCATTAGAAGCCTATGAAATAAATTTAAAAGGACATCCCAATAGATTTAATGGAATATATGGAGCTGCAATTGCTGCAAAGCAAACAGGTGATAACCAAAAAGCCACTGGTTATTTTAATCAGCTTATTGAACTCACAAAAAACAGTAATAGTAATCGCTTAGAATTAGTAGAGGCGAAAGCATTTGTTACAGAACAACAATCCCTTTAAAAAATGTTATTAAGATTATTTTATCTACTAGCATTAGTGTTAATAATATCTTGTAAACAGAGACAAGATACACCGCTCCCTATTTATAATCCCGTTAATTTTAATCCAGATTTGGTGGATAAAAGCCTTCATGATGTCAACCAAAATCATATTGTAAAAGATTTTGAACTCATAAATCAAAATGGCGAAATTATTACGCAAGACAATTACAAAGACAAAATTTATATTGCAGATTTCTTTTTTACACGCTGTGGAACTATTTGTCCAATTATGACCAGTAATATGGCAAAAATTCAAGAAGCTTTTTTATATGATGATGATGTCATGTTGTTATCACTATCAGTGACACCAGAAATTGATAGTATTCCTATTCTTCGTGAATATGCTAATAACAAAGGTGTTCTTGACTCAAAATGGCATATTACTACTGGAAATAAAAAACATATTTACGAACTCGCTCGTAAAAGCTATTTTGCCGTTGTAGAACAAGGTGATGGTGGTCTACAAGATTTTATTCATACGCCAAATTTCATATTAATTGATAAGCAGAAGCAAATTCGCGGGATTTATGATGGCACAAATGATGATGATATTAAGCAAATAATTGTTGATATTAATATTTTAAAAAACTGACTTATAACTTTCAATTTCACGCTACAACTTTCAACTAAAAAAATTATCTTTGGTTAAACTTCAATATTGAATGAACGACGACCTAATTCTTATTCTTGCCATACTTATTTCCGCTGCTATTGGAGCTTATTTGGGCATACTGTTTACAAAACTAAAAAGTAAAAGCGAAAAAAGCACACTCGTAGAGCGCCAAAATCAAATGGGTTCAACCATTGAGGAATTAAAACTAAACCTAAGTAAAATTGAAGGCGAACGTGAAACCATTAGACGTGAAAAAGAGTTTCTGAATGCTGAACTTACACGAAAGAATACAGAATACGAAAATCTACAGCAACTCAATCTGAAACGAGATGAAGAATTAGAAGAACGTCAGGAACAACTTCGCAAAGATTTCGAATTGCTGGCTACTAAAATTTTAGATGAAAAGTCTGAAAAATTCACACTTCAGAATAAAGAAAATATAAAGCAAATTTTAAACCCACTTCAAGAAAAAATTCAAGTTTTCGAGAAAAAAGTTGAGGACACCCAAAAGGAAAGTATTTCAATGCACTCAGCACTGAAAGAACAATTATTAGGTTTAAAAGATCTCAATCAACAAATGACCAAAGAAGCCACTAACCTTACTAGAGCATTAAAAGGCGATAGTAAAATGCAAGGAAATTGGGGAGAACTCGTATTGGAACGTGTTTTGGAAAAATCTGGTCTAGAAAAGGATAGAGAATACTACGTTCAGCAAAGTTTTACGTTAGACGATGGTTCTCGTGTGCTTCCCGATGTTGTTTTACATTTACCTGATAGCAAGAAGATGATTATTGATAGTAAAGTATCATTAACAGATTATGAACGTCTTGTAAATGCTGAAGACGATGATAAGCCTCTATTTTTAAAGGCACATGTTAATTCTATTAAAAAGCATGTTGAGCAACTTTCTGAAAAGAATTATCAAGATTTATATGATATAGAATCACCCGATTTCGTGCTCATGTTTATCCCAATCGAACCTGCTTTTGCGGTTGCCATTAACGATGATAACTCGCTATATAACAAAGCTTTTGAAAAAAACATAGTTATTGTTACACCTTCCACGTTATTGGCAACACTTCGTACAATTGACACCATGTGGAATAACGAAAAACAACAACGAAATGCTATTGAAATTGCGCGCCAAGCGGGTGCTTTATACGATAAATTTGAAGGTTTGGTTAAAGATTTAACCGGAGTTGGTAAAAAGATAGATGCGGCAAAAAGCGATTATTCATCTGCAATGAACAAGTTAGTAGAAGGCAAAGGAAACCTCATCACGAGTGTTGAAAAGCTAAAGAAAATGGGAGCTAAAGCAAAAAAAGCATTACCAGAAGCTATCATCAAGCGTGCAGAAGAGCTCGAAGATTAATTGAAATCATATTGTGATATTATTCCGTAATTATGGAATATACTTGTTTATTCCATAAAAAAGGAATATATTTGATTATCACTCAATAACATGATATTTTAATTAATCATCTAATATTGTGATATTTTAATTTATCATTTAAAAATATGATATGACAAGTGTTTTAACAGGAGATATCGTTAAATCAAGACATCACGTTAATCCAGAACTATGGATGAACTCATTAAAATTGGCATTATCTCATCTAACAAATGACAAAAAATGTTGGGAAATATATCGAGGTGACAGTTTTCAAATTGAAATAAAGGATATTTCTCAAAGTTTCATTGCGGCAATATATATAAAAGCATGTCTTAAAACCATCAAAAATCTTGATGTTAGACTAGCTATAGGCATTGGTAATAAAATCTATCAAGGTGAAAACATTACAGAATCAAATGGCGAAGCATTTATATATTCAGGTGAAACTTTTGAATCATTGAAAAAAGTAAAACAAAATCTCCGAATAAAGACCAATAATCACATGATTAATGAAGAGTTAAATTTATACTTTAAACTCGCTTTAATAAGTATGGATAATTGGACGGCTAATTCGGCAGAAATAGTTAAATTAAGCATAGAATATCCAGATAAATTGCAAAGCGAACTTGGACAACTTATAAACATCAATCAAAACGCTGTGAGTGGACGCCAAAAACGTGCGAATTTAGATGGTATTTTAGAATTAGATCTTATGTATAGACACAAACTAAGTCAATTATGATCCTCCTAATAAAACTACTCCTCGCTCATATTATTGGAGATTTCTTCCTGCAACCACAAAAGTGGGTTGAAGAAAAAGAAGTTAAAAAACTAAAATCTCCAAAACTGTACCTGCATGTTGCCATTCATGTCACGCTATTAATAATTCTACTTTGGGATCCGAATCAATGGACCGTTATTATTGCTATAGGAGTTTCTCATTTTATTATTGATGCCTTGAAACTTTTGATTCAAAAAGAATCTACAAAAAGACTACTGTTTTTTATAGATCAACTCGCTCATATTAGTATTATTTTTGTTGCGTATTACTTATTTACTGATAACACCTTCTACATAGATCGCTTATTTACAGAATACAATCTATTGTTAGTTAGTTGCTTATTGTTTTTAACAATCCCCGTTTCAATTATCATGAAGACCATTTTTTTAAAATGGGACATCTCAAAGCTTACAGAAAATAATGAATCGCTTCAAGATGCTGGCAAATATATTGGTATACTTGAACGTGTTTTAGTGTTTGTATTTATTGTTGTTGATCATTGGGAAGCTGTTGGATTTTTAATTACGGCAAAATCGGTATTTCGTTTCGGTGATTTAAAAGAATCCAAACATAGAAAACTCACCGAATACATCCTTATTGGCACCTTAATTAGTTTTGGTATTGCCATTGCCATTGGATTACTTTATTCCTTAGCATTTTAAAAATGAACTCGTAACACTGCATTTGGAGTCCATCCAAGAGAACTTTGAAGCGTTTCATTAATTGCACCATTTTTAATACGATAGAATTTATCAATTTCATTATTTTCATCAAGGACATTCCAAATGGAAACACCCAATTCGGCTTTAACTTTTTGACTTAATTTAAAATCATATAGTGCAGACATATCTATTCTTATATAATCTTTAAGCCGACTAGAATTTGTGGCATCAAAATTAACGGCATCGTCTATAATTTCATTATTCATTAAAGGAAGTGTCGTTGGTTTACCAGAATGCCAATTTATTCCAGCCGATAATTTAAATCTATCTTTGGTATACGTTGTGCCAAGTGTTATGGCATGTGTAATATCATAATTGCTTGAGAACCTTTGTTCAGGGAGTTCCTTAAACTTATAATCATTATTCATAAATGAATAACTCAACCAAGCATTAAAATTTCGAATCCGTTTTCTAATCAATACATCCAAACCCGTAACGTCATAACTTCCATTAGTCTTCACAAATTCATATTCATTTTGAAACCCTTGACTCTGTGTTGTAATACCGTCAACTCGTTTAATGTAAGACTCTGCATTAATTAACCAACCTTTTTTACTATACGTCAAACCCACAGACCCCTGTTTACTTTTAATTACAGGAATATCTTTGTTGTTTGATAATTGCCATCTTCGTTTTTCTATACCAAGAAAATCATTTTGAAAATTTATAATTTGAGAGGTGTTTTGATGTTTCATTTCGCCTTGAATCTCAAGCGTAAACGCATCAACTTTTTTACTAAAACTAAGTCTAGGCTCCCATATTTGTTTTTTAAATTTGTCTATATAATTGAATCTTAACCCGAGTTTTAAAAAGATTGTTTTATCATTATTTTTATAGGCCACTTGCGAAAAAAGACCATGAGTTCTAACGACTTCAGACACCAACAATCTGAATACTGGTATATCAACATCATCTAAATTTGTGATTTCAGTTTCCACAAAATGATAGCCACTAAGGAGTTGAAATTTATCATTAATTTTATAGCTTGTTTTCAGCTTAACACTGGTTTCTGAAACTACATTTTCTTGTAAAAACCGTTGTGCATCCAATACATTTGCATTTATTGCTTTTAGCTTATAATCCGTTTCAAAAACTTCAAAAGAGGACTGCCAGAATTCATTCCAATTTCTTTTATAATAAACAGCTCCAGCAATACTATTCTGTGTTAAACTACTTTGACGCGTTTCTTCAACATTATTTAGGATTGCATTTTCATTAAATATGAGCTCATTACTGACATTTATAAAATTAATACGAAGTTCGTCTTTATCACTAATTTTATACAACCAACGCAAGGCAACATCATAAAAATCAAATTGCTTGTCTGAATTGATAATGCTATTTGAATTTAATTCAACTTCCGTATCTTGAGATATTCTATCAAAAAAATTAGTGTATGTAGGTGTTTCAACAAAATCACTTATTGACTTTCTAGCGGCTATTTGAAATGAAGATTTTTCGTTAATTGGGACATCTGCAAAACCATTTGCATCAATAAAATTTGCACCTATACTACCTTCAAATTCTGTAGTTATTGAATTCTCCGTTTGCATTGAAATGATCCCAGAGACACCATCGGTATAAGTCGCATCAGAACCATTTTTTATAAGGTTTACGGTATTGGTGATTTGTGGATTATACATCGAAATTAATCCAAAAAAATGTCCAGATTGATACATTTTTATATTATCCCAAAGAATTAAATTTTGATCATGAGTCCCACCTCTAATATTAATATTAGAAACGGTTTCGTTAATACTTTGAATCCCAGGAAGCGCCTGTACCGTCTGTAAAACATCGGTGTTTATGAGACCTGGTAGAATATCGAAATTCGTAAAATCGATTTCAAGAGCGCCATCATTCAATTTATTAATCCCTTTAACTAAATAGCTTGAAATTACTATTTGATCTAATTTTTGTCGCTCAATAAAAGGAGGTTCACTCTTAGTTGTCACTAGCACAAAAGTAGCCTTCAACACAAAAGAAAGCTGTGTTTCTTTTTCAAGGTATAAGAGCACATCCGCGAATGACAAATCTTTAGATGGAGGGATAATATGGATTCCTTTTATAGTATCTTCGGCATAATTAAACTGAATATTAAATTGATTTTGAATCGTAACGAAAATAGATTCAAGAGGTTGTAGTTTGTTGTTTTCTTGAGCATAAAAACTCAGAGAAAAAACAAAGATGAGTGTCAACATTAATAGTTGCCTATTTTTTAATTTCATGAATGACGACTTGATTAGACGAATTCATTTCATAAGTCATATTCATAGGCTGTAAGATAGCATTAAGAGCGTTATTAATATTATCATGAGTAAATCCTCCAGTAAACAATCTCATTTTAGTATTATTTTCAAAAACAACTTGAATATCATATTGGCGTTCCAATTCTGACAACACCTCTGAAAATGGAACGGCACTAAAACTGCTTCTGTTTGTAGTCCATTTTGGTGCAACATCAACCGTCGTGTTTTCAAGAAAGATGCCATCAATGATACGATATGTATCTCCGGCATACAATTGTCTAATAATTGTATCTGAACTTACTTTTACTAGGCCTTCAAAGCACTTAACTTCAAAATAATTCAAACGTTGTTTTACATTAAATTGAGTTCCAACAACTGTCACTATTCCATTAGTCGTAACTACGTCGAACGTCTTTCCTTTAGCGACTTTAAAATAAGCTTCTCCGTTTAATTCCAATGTTCTATTTTCTTTCCAGTCTTTTTTATGGTAGGCAATAAAGGAACCTGCGTTTAAAGTTACTTGAGACAGATCTGGTAATTCTACAGTCGTTTTATGACCAGCTAGCGTTTGGATCTGAACAAGATCATCATTAAAAAAAGAGAAATATACAGCTACAGCAACCACTAAGACACTAGCGATGCGTAACATTGGATTTAACCATGACGATTTTCGTATTGTATTCTGGGATTGATAGTTCTTATTGAATGTTTGAAAATCGCTCGCGCTCGAATAATTTGAAGCTTTAAAATGTTTTGCCTTTTCAAGTATATCAACATGCATTTGATAATCATCTAATGCCTCAAATGCTTCCATTTCAGCTGGTGTCAAATCATCATTAAGCCATTTTTCTACCAAGTATTCTTTTTCCATACTTTACATTCTTATATATATAACAACTTAATAAACATTTTTCCTTATTATTTAATTTTAAATCCTACCAATTCTTTCTTCAAAATTGTAAATGCGCTATAAATTCTGTATTCCACAACCTTTTTAGTCACACCCAAAAACTCTGCAATTTCACTATGCTTTTTGCCTTCAACTTTATTTAATAGAAAAGCAACACGCTGCTCTTCAGTTAATTTAGATAATACTTTTTGATACGCTTCAAAAAACTCAGATTCCTCTAATATGAATTCTGGAGTTTCATTAGTGTAATGTTTGGGCTTCGTTTTCTGGAAATTCAAAACAACTTTTTGATGCTTTATATCATTCAAAACCATATTATTAGCAACGGTAAACAAAAAAGATTTGGCTTTGCTAGGTGTTACATTTTTGCAATTATCCCAAAGTTTCATGAACGCTTCTTGGGCTTTATCACTAGGATTAAATTGTGCACCATATTTGTAATACAAGAAATCATGTAAATCTTTTGAATAGGTATTATATACATATTCAAAAGCGGACTCTTCACAAATATTATTAGTTAAATCTATTGGCAAGTGTTTAATATTTTCTCAAAGGTATAGAATTCTTTTTTTAGAAATTTTCAGGAGTTATTAAAAGTGAGTTGTTATAGTATTAAACGCCTCAAAAATTTTAAATAGTACACTATGAAAACTTTTATTAAATCAACCGCTGTTCTAATAATCCTATCAACATTAGTATTCACATCTTGTAGAACTGAAGAAACAGAATCTATCCTGCCACCTACCGATGAAACTATAGAAGCAAATTCATTAGTAGCAGACTTAATGCTTCGTACTGCAACCAACGACGGTTCTAACGATAATATAATTGACAACTCCAATTGTTTTAATATTCAATTACCCATTACAGTTATAGTTAATGGTTTAGAATTTATTGTGTATTCGGAAGACGATTTTGAAGCTATTGAAGATGTGTTTGATGAAGACGAAGACGATATTGACGATCTAGAAATTGTATTTCCTATAACAATTATTCTTACTGATTTCAGTGAAGTCATACTTAACAATTACACTGAATTTTATGCAATTTCCAATAATTGTAATGGTGAAAATGAAAACGATGACGATATAGAGTGCATCGATTTTCAATATCCAATAACGGCTTCAGTTTTTAATTCGGACGATGAAATAATTGAAACCATTACTATAAACACTGATAATGACCTTTATGATTTCATAGAATCTATTGATATAAATGATATTATTACTATCAATTTTCCAATTATCGTGATTTTATCAGATGGTTCACAAATTAGTATTATGAATCTAACAGAACTCGCAACAGTCATTGAAAATGCCGAAGACGATTGTGATGAAGATGATGACTACGACTATAATGACGATGACTGCGATGACTGTTCTCCTGGTGAGCTTATTGCATTACTCATTGGATGTGCAGATTGGGAAGTTGATAAATTAGAAAACAATAACACTGATTTTGACGATTTATATGCTGGATATTTATTTAACTTCTTTAACGATGGTACGCTTTCCGTTTATTGGAATACTACAACAGTTTATGGAACGTGGTCTGCAGATGGTTCGGGAAATAATATTATAGTGACCATAAGTATCCCAAGTCTTCAATACTGTAATAATGACTGGCAACTACATGAAATTGATCTTGGATCAAGCGAAACCAAAATCGATCTAAGAGTTGGTAATGAAGATCGTCTACGTTATGAAAATGAAAATTGTAACTAAAATAAATTAATACGAATAAATAAATCTCAAACAATTATGAAAAAAGGTCTTTTTTACAGCATGTTATTTATGATGAGTTTCTCATTAATGTCCTCTACCTGTTCATCAGATGATGATGATGGTGGCAGTCCAAATAATAACAATCAGCAAATTGCAGAAATAGAAAACACAGCATCAACAGGCACTTGGATTATTACTAGCTATATAGATTCTGGAGATGACGAAACTAATGATTTTAACGGATATAATTTCACATTTTCAACGGATGGTACACTTACTGCAAACAACAATGCAAGCACTAAAATCGGCACCTGGTCTGTTACGGATAGCAATAGTAATGATGATAGTAACTCTAGTGACGATATCGATTTTAATATCAATTTTCCAGTTCCAGATACTGACGATTTTGAAGATTTAAATGATGATTGGGATATGGTAACCTATAACGACACTATGATTAGCCTCATTGATATAAGTGGTGGAAATGGAGGTACTGATACGCTTGTATTTGAAAGAAACTAAAAACGATTGAAAGAGAAAATTAGTTAGTCTAGAACACCTTTATTGCCCCAAAACAAAATTGAGTAATTGACTGAGCTGCTTCAGTTATAGTTCTGAAGCAGTTTCTTTAAAAACACAATATGCGGAAATGGATTGTAATAGTGATAGTCTTGATTATAGGCATACTGCTTTACAATTACATATATCAAGATCATAGAGATATTGCGAAAGAAGACACTGAATTTGTACGTTCTTCTATATCAATTCTAAATGAATTTTCAATTGATATTGAGACTTCAGAACGAAAATACCTAAATAAAGTTATTGAAGTTCATGGTAATATATCATGTTTAAATACAAACTCAATAACGTTAAATGAAAGCGTGTTTTGTCAATTTACATTTACTATTGACAAGCAAATTATAAAAGATACCCAAATCAATATTAAAGGTCGATTTATTGGTTATGATGACATTATAGACCAAATCAAATTAGATCAATGCACAATTATTAACTAATAAAAAAAATGTAACTATTATGAAAAAAGATTACACATTAAAATCGCTTATTATCCTTATGCTTTTAGTTTTCCCATTCCTAAAAAGTAATGCACAAATTAGAATCGTGGAAGTAGACCCTAGTACAAATAGAATTACCATTCGGAATTTCGGAAGTAGCAGTAATCCAGAAAACATTTCTAACTATTGGTTATGTAAGTATCCCACATATGAACAATTTGGTGGTATGACAATAATAAGCGGATCATTTAACCTTGCGGTTGGTTCTGAAGTAACATTCACCAGCAGTATTCCATTTGATGTCGTAGATGGTGAACTAGGAATTTACAATACAAGTAGTTTTGGTTCGAGTACAGCAATGGAAGATTATATGCAATGGGGAACTGCTGGACATGAAAGAGAAGCTGTTGCTGTTGCAAAAGGCATATGGACTGCAGGCACAACTATTACTGCGGCACCTCCTTTTGAATATACCGGTAACGGTTCACAAAATGGGATAGCTTTTTGGGACACCTTACTTGGAATCGAAGATTTTGAGAATAGGTCTAGCTTTGGTATGTATCCAAACCCATCGAATGACATCTTAAATATCAAGCTTAAAAATGGAATAAGAAACGTAACACTCGAGGTTTATAATGTTCTTGGAAAGCTAGTGCTTAATCAAACTTTAAAACCGGAGAAAATTTCTAAGATTCAAGTTTCAAGTTTAGATGCCGGACTTTATTTAGTCAAAATAGCAAATGGTAACAATTCTGAAACTAAACGTTTTGTAAAGCAATAAAATCAAGGAAAATGAAAAGTTCTATAAATAAACTGATCAAGACAATGTCATTAGTGGTGATTTTGCTAGTTTTTTATTCATTTACTTTCCAATCTAATGAATGGTTGGCTCCAGCCGAAAGCAATAAATTTGATAACCCTTTAAAGGATGATGGAAAAGCATTAGCTAAAGGAAAAAAAATCTATTATCAAATATGTGCAACTTGCCATGGCAGGACCGGAATTGGTAATGGTCCAGGCGGAACTGCCTTCACGATAAAACCCGCAGATCATACGAGTGAAAAAGTGCAATCACAAAGTGATGGTGCACTGTACTGGAAGATAACTAACGGACGTGGTGATATGCCTTCTTATAATTCATTGTTGTCCAAAACACAACGTTGGCAGGTTATAGAATTTATGCGATCTCTCAAAAAGAACTAATGGAAGCTATGAAAATAATATTTTGTAATTCTATGAAAAAGGTGATTATAGTATTAGTGTTAATTATCACTATTCACCCAATGAACGCACAAGAGAATCTAGAAGAACAAGACGAATTAATCACCAATATTTTTAATTATGGCATGTTAATTAATAGCCAGACTACAGAGATTACACCAAAAGGAACATTTGAATTACGTATTCAACATCGTTTTGGTGAGTTAGACCTTAATGATTTTGGAAACTCTGTTGTTCAAGAATTTTTAGGGTTTGATGGTTCTGCCAATATTAGATTTGGCTTCGTATATGCGCCAAGTCACAAACTCCAATTAGGGATTGGTAGAACCAAGATAAATAAGATGATCGATTTAGAAGGAAAATACCGAGTAATGAGACAAAAAGAAGTTGGCGCGCCAATATCGGTAACTTTATATTTTAATACTGCCATTTCTACAATAGACTTTCCTGAAGTAGGTCCAAACGAGTTTTTCGCTGATTTCGAAACGCCCTTTGAATATAAAAATTCTCATCGTTTTTCATACAACAGCCAGTTATTGCTGTCAAAAAAAATTGGAGAAACATTATCATTCGAACTAAATCCAACTTTTATTTATCAAAATCTAGTTCCTCCAGGATACAAAAATTTAACTCTTGCGACTTCGATTGGTTGTAGGTTTAGAACTGGAATCACATCATCCATTCTATTTGAGTATGCAGCCAAATTCAATAATAGGAAAGATAATTTTAAAAATCCTATTTCATTGGGTTATGAAATTGCGACTTCGGGTCATGCATTTCAAATTATTATAGCAACTACTAATCAAATTATAGAACAATCTGTATACTCGTCAAGAACACTCGATTATACAGATGGTAAATTATTAATTGGTTTTAATATTAGAAGAACGTTTTGGAATGGAAATAATTAAAAAAATATCAATAGGATCACTACTAGCACTTTTTTTAATGGTCTGTGGCTGTGCCGCTGAAGAAGGCCCTGTATTTACTGACATTGAAATAGAAGAGATTAGCTTTTCAACTGATATTCAACCTATTTTTACTGCTAATTGTATTACTTGCCATAATGAATCACATTACACTGGGCTTAACTTACAAGAAGGATTTAGCTATAATTTATTGGTTAATACATCTTCAACAAATTATTCTCCAAATCTAAGAATTGCGCCTTTTGATTTAGAAAACTCAGTACTTTGGCATAAAATAAATGATGATGGCGTTTTTGGTGGAATAATGCCTCAAATTGGTGGTCCGTTATCAAACTTTGAATTAGAAAAGATTGCTGCTTGGATAGAATTAGGAGCATTAGATAACTAATAAAGATAGAATTAAAAGGTGCACTCGATTGAGAATTGATATGAAAACACTACTATACCTATTCGTACTGATGAGTTTTACTGTAAACGCCCAAAACAAGCATCTTACTAAAACTGGAGTTATTACTTTTGAAGCATCTGTACCCTCTTTTGAAGAAATAGCAGCTACTAACAATTCGGTAACAGCAATTTTCGATGCCGATACGGGAAAATTTGCGGTTTTAGCCTTAGTCAAAGGTTTTCGTTTTAAAAATGCATTAATGGAAGCGCATTTTAATGAGAATTATGTAGCATCTGATTTATATCCTAAGGCTAAATTTAAAGGCACAATTGAAGGTTTTTCACTTGAAAATTTTGATCATATTAAATCTGATTATGAAATCAATGGGACTCTTGAATTTCATGGAAAAGTAAAACAGATCGAAAGCTGTCTTATTAGAATAACCAATTTAGATACTAACGGTTTACATATGATTGGATCATTAGAAGTCAAAACATCGGACTATAGCATAGAAATTCCTAAAATAGTAAGAAAAAAAGTATCAGATATTATAACTATTAATTTCGAATTCAACCTTATCAAAACTTAAAAAGCCTTTAGTTTTCACTAAAGGCTTTTCTTATATATAATAACTAAATTACTGCTTCAAGAATCGCTTAGTATGTGTTGCAGTATCCGTAGATACTCTAACTAGATAAACTCCAGAATTCCAATTTGAAACATCAATTGTTGAGCTTAACGTATTTAATTCATTATTATAAACTCGTTTTCCTAATACATCAAAAACGGTAATTATTGCATTCTCAGATGCGTTAGGTAAAAAAACATTTAACTTAGAAGTTGCAGGATTTGGGGATATTGAAAATTCTTGTTGGTTTTCAACTGTATCAACACTCAATGTAGTAGACGCTGTTATATTATCTAATCGTAACGTTGCGTCTATCTCTTCAGGTATCCAAGTAGGTGTTACACTACTTAAAATTCGCATTGTAGATACACTCGCTAATACAGCTTCTATAGTAGAGCCACCACCTACTTCAACAATTGTAAAATCAGAAGCTTGAATATTAAAAGAAATATTAGTCCATCCTGCACCAGCAACAACTGGCATTGCATTAGTAGTACATATTTTGGTTCCTGCAGGTCCTTGAAAAGCAATTCTAAGATTTAAATCAGCGGTCAAAACACTTACATCCATATTAATAGACAAAATACCAGCAGCAGTATAACTACCAGACCATTGTGAAGCATTAAATATAAGCATTTTTGCTCCAGCATTTGGAGGACTAGGTGGAACAACCGACGTATACTCTAACATATTGTCACCAGCACCAGTTGGCCCAGCATCTGCTACATTAACAGGTGGAAAAACTGCAGATCCAGGGTTACCAATAATCCAGTTTTGTTCGGTACCATCTTGAAAGTCATCTACCTGATTAGGCACGACTTGGGACATCACGGCAATTGATGCTAATAAAAAAGAAAAAATAAGTAATTTTGTTTTCATGTGTTTATTTTATTGCTTTCTATTGGCGGCATGCTGTTCCTATTGACCCTTCCTTTGAAAGATAAAAATTCTAACATACGCGTTTCATAACATAGGTTTATAACTAGCTAAAATAATAATTTTCGTGATACCATAATCACGGTTTATCGAAAAAAGTCTATTATTTGCTCAAATACATTTTCCGTCTTGAATATAAATTATAAAATGCGTCATCTTTAAGACTGTCAATAAATAGGATACTTTCTCCAGTACTCTTCATCTCTGGCCCCAATTTTTTATTTACATTATGGAATTTATTAAATGAAAAAACTGGTTGTTTTATAGCATAACCTTCGAGTTTAGGATTAAAGTCAAAATCAGTTACTTTCTTCTCTCCTAACATCACTTTAGTGGCGTAGTTAACATAAGGCTCTCCATAAGCCTTTGCAATAAATGGTACTGTACGAGACGCTCTTGGATTAGCTTCAATTATATAAACGATATCGTTTTTTATTGCAAACTGAATATTGATTAATCCAACAGTATTAAGTGCTAAAGCAATTTTCTTCGTATGATCTTTAATTTGCTGCATTACAAACTCTCCTAAGTTAAAAGGTGGTAATGTAGCATTACTATCTCCAGAATGAATCCCACAAGGTTCGATATGTTCCATGATACCTATGATATACACATTTTCACCATCACAAATAGCATCGGCTTCGGCTTCAATAGCGCCATCCAAATAATGATCCAACAGTAGCTGATTGCCTGGCATTTTTCTTAAGAGATCTACGACATGCTCCTCTAACTCTTGTTTATTAATGACAATTTTCATGCCTTGACCACCTAATACATATGAAGGTCTTACTAAAATTGGAAAATCCAAAACATCAGCAATTGCAGAAGCTTCATCAGCAGTTTCAGCGATATCAAATTCAGGATATGGAATATTGTTCTCTTTTAAAAGGTTAGAAAACAAGCCTCTATCTTCAGCTAAATCCAATGATTGATAGGTAGTTCCTAGTATTTTAATACCATAACGGTCTAGTTTTTCTGCTAGTTTCAAGGCTGTTTGACCTCCTAATTGTACAATTACGCCTTCAGGTTTTTCATGACGAATAATATCATAAATATGCTCCCAAAATACAGGTTCGAAATACAACTTATCTGATACATCAAAGTCGGTTGAAACTGTTTCTGGATTACAATTAATCATGATAGTTTCATATCCACATTCAGCTGCGGCTAAAACCCCATGAACACAACAATAATCAAACTCAATCCCTTGACCAATTCTATTTGGACCAGAACCTAATACTACAATTTTCTTTTTAGCGGTTACAACACTTTCATTATCTGCATAATGCTTTCCACTCGCAGTTTCAACGTCATTCTCGAATGTTGAATAATAATAAGGTGTCTGTGCTTTAAATTCGGCCGCACAAGTATCTACTAATTTGTAAACACGATTAATATTTAATTCAACCCTTTTATTATAGACTTGACTTTCCAAGCAACCTAACATATGTGCTATCTGTCTATCTCCATACCCTTTCTGCTTCGATTCTAATAATAAATCGCGTTCGATAGTATCAATATTAAAAGTCGAAATTTCTTTTTGAAGCTGATGTAATTCTTCATACTGTTTCAAAAACCACATATCAATTTTTGTGATTTCATGGATTCTACTCAACGGAATTCCCATTTGAATAGCATCATAAATAACAAAAACTCTATCCCAACTGGCATGCGTTAATTTATCTATGATTTGGTCATAATTTTTATAACCTTTTCCATCTGCACCTAAACCATTACGTTTAATTTCTAATGATTGCGTGGCTTTATGAAGTGCTTCTTGAAACGAACGTCCAATAGCCATCACTTCTCCAACAGATTTCATCTGAAGTCCCAATGTTCGATCAGAGCCTTCAAATTTATCAAAATTCCAACGTGGAATTTTAACCACAACATAATCTAAGGTAGGTTCAAATAAAGCTGAAGTAGATTTAGTAATTTGGTTATTAAGCTCATCCAGATTATAGCCGATAGCCAATTTAGAGGCTATTTTGGCGATTGGATATCCTGTTGCTTTACTCGCTAATGCAGAAGAACGAGATACACGTGGATTAATTTCAATTGCGATAATTTCTTCGTTTTCATCTGGGCTTACTGCAAATTGCACATTACAACCACCAGCAAAATCTCCAATACTTCGCATCATATGAATGGCCATATCTCGCATACGTTGAAATGTTGTATCGGATAAGGTCATTGCTGGAGCAACTGTTATAGAATCTCCAGTATGAATTCCCATAGGATCCATATTTTCTATGGTACAAATTATAACAACATTATCATTTTTATCTCGCAATAATTCAAGTTCATACTCTTTCCAACCTATCAAAGCCTTATCAATCATCACCTCATGAATAGGAGAAATCTCAAGACCACGTGTTAGTAATTCATCAAAATCTTCGGCAGTATGTACAAATGATGCTCCTGCACCACCAAGCGTATAAGATGCTCTAATTACTAATGGGAACCCAAACTCTTGTGCTATTTCTTTACCTTTAAGATATGAATTAGCCGTAGCCTGTGGAGCCATTGGAATTCCAATTTTAAGCATTAACTCTCTAAATTGTTCTCTATCCTCAGTAATATTTATCGCATCAATATCAACACCTATTAAGTCTATATCAAAATCTTTCCAAATTCCTTTTTCATCAGCCTCTATGCATAAATTTAAGGCCGTTTGTCCACCCATAGTTGGTAATACCGCATCAATTTGCGGATGCTCCTTTAATATTTGAACAATGGATTTTGTTGTTAGTGGTAAAAGATATATATGATCCGCCATTGTTGGATCTGTCATTATAGTAGCCGGATTTGAGTTTATTAAAACCGCTTCTATCCCATCTTCCCTTAGAGAACGTAAGGCTTGAGTACCAGAGTAATCGAATTCACAGGCTTGTCCGATAACAATTGGGCCAGACCCAATAATTAATACAGAATTTATGTTTTTATTTTTAGGCATTTTACTTTTTTTAAGTCTTCAAAAATAGAAATCAATTGGGTACAAAAAAAGGTGCTACACCTAAGTAACACCTTTAAAATATTAACAACTGTTAATCATTATTTTTTATGTCTTGTTTCAGTTGATACAGACAATTTTTTTCTTCCTTTAGCTCTTCTACGTGCAAGGACTTTTCTTCCATTTACAGAAGCCATTCTTTCTCTAAAACCGTGTTTGTTTCTTCTCTTTCTTTTTGACGGTTGAAACGTTCTTTTTGGCATTGTCTTATATTTTTATAATCTGAATAATCTTTTTAATAGTTGAGAGCTATCTCAAAACTGCGTGCAAATATACAAAGAGTTTTCACTTTGACAAACCTAAACATAAAAATATTTTCAATAGTTTTTACTAACTTTGCAAACTCAAAATTTCATCTAAACATGTACAATAAAAATATAAAACTTGTTATAACCGCTCTTATTATAGGATACGCAATCTATCTATTTACCGAAGGATATATTGGAAACGGTATTATGCTCATTCTATTATCGTTAATTTTTGTTTTTCTTTATTTTAAAAATGAAATAATTTTACTCGCTTTTTTAAGATTACGTAAGCAAGATTTTGAAGGTGCCAAAAAATGGTTGGATAAAATTAAAAAGCCGTCTTCAGCTCTAGTAAAGAAACAAGAAGGTTATTACAATTATCTTAATGGTATTATGGTTTCACAGTCGAATATGAATGAAGCTGAAAAATATTTTAAAAAAGCCATCAGTCTTGGATTATCCATGGATCATGATTTAGCAATGGCTAAATTAAATCTAGCGGGAATTGCTTTTAGCAAAAAAAGACCTCAAGAAGCTAAGCTTTTAATGAGTGAGGCTCAAAAATTAGATAAGCGTAATATGCTAACGGATCAAATAAAAATGATGAAACAGCAAATGAAAAAAGCGCAAATGCCAAATCAACACTTTGGAGGAAGACAAGGCAGAAGACGTTAACACTAACTTACGCTTAAAAAAAACACTGCTATTCAGCGTTTTTTTTTACTAAGACTTACTTTTATAAAAGCCGTCTTTAGGAATTTCAATTTGATATATTTTTCTTGATTTGTTATTCAAATGAGGTTCTCTTAACCAAGGATTGTGAATCTTTAATATTTTATAATTAATTCCGAATTGTTTCGCAAACTGAGTGAAGTCAGCTACTGCAGAATCAACTTCAACTTTAAAAGTTGGAATATCACTATACAAATCATTGTCAGTAAAATTGAATCCGTACTTTTTGGGGTGATTTAAAATTTCTTTTAAAGCTACGATTCTAAATAAATAACGACCTGTTTCCTCGCCTAATAACAAATCGTAATAATCATTTACATTTTGTGCTTTTAAACGTCTTGATATCCCAGCATTTCCTCCATTATATGCTGCGGCTGCTAAAGTCCAGGAACCTAAGTTCTCCTTGGCATGCAATAAGTATTTACAAGCCACTTCCGTTGCTTTTTCCAGATGATAGCGTTCATCAACATTTGCGTTAATTTCTAGTCCATTTTCTCGTCCAGTTACTTTCATAATTTGCCATACTCCTCTAGCACCTGCAGGAGATACAGCATTTGTTAATCCACTTTCAATGACTGCCAGATATTTAAAATCATCTGGAACTCCATATTTCTTAAGTATAGGCTCTATGATAGAAAAGTATTTTTTTGAACGTTTAAACATAAGCAAACCATTAGATTGCCAATAGGTATTAACTAACAATTCTCTATCCATACGTTCTAAAATATCTGGATTATTAAGCGGTAATTGTTCGCCTGCAAAATCCAAATCTGCAGGAACTGACAATGCATACACATTATAATCATTAATTAATTTCGGAATGTCGTCTAATGTTTCGTCTGAAGGCGCTTTCTGTACAGCAAAAATAAACAATCCAGAAAGGCACAAAAGCCCGATGGCTGCCAAAATATTTTTTATTGTCTTCATAATTTTCCTTTTTTATAAAAGTATTGAATTTAAGTAATTCTTTCAAACTTAGTTGAGAATTAGTTTAGGCAAATTTTCATTGAACCATTTATACTTATTAATTATCATTATATGTGAACCGCCTTTAACTATAATACAGTCTCCATCACAAGAATGCGTAAACACGCTATCATTACTTCCATGAATATAAATTGTGTTTGCAATTGGCTTTTCTTGATCCCAAATTATAACCTGTTCGATTGCCCAATCTAAATAATGCTTATTTGTTACTGATAGATATTTTTTATAAAGCGCCATACGTTTGGTCACTTTTTCACCGAAAGCGTACTTTGCTAAAAGATCAACGTTTTGAACCAAACTTGTGGGCAATAATTTATAGGCCTTAGTATATTTGGCGAGCTTCATACGTTTCGGAAGTTCGTGTTTAGATTTTATACTAGATACTACTATGAGTTTTCTTAAGTTCATAAATTTACTCATCTCCTGAACTAGAATTCCTCCAAATGACACACCTAATAAAACAATATTGTCATGTTCAATTTTTGCGATCATTCGTTTAGCATACGCTTTAAGAGGTTCATTTTTGTTTGGGATCAACCAGGTTAACCAATGTACTTCAAATTGGTCTTCAGGCAATTTTATATGTTCAAATATAATAGGGTTAGCAGCCATTCCAGGCATCATATATACATGTATAATATCTTTGTTCATCTCTAACTTTTGATGGCTTTTAAAGGGCTTCTAAAATACTCTAAAATGTTCAAAAAATAGATCAGAATTATCAGTAATGATTTATTTTATAAGCATTTATGCAATCACACTCTTTAATATGTCTGATATTTTTTGTAATTTTGCACCGCAAAGCTATACAAATTTGTAGTTTTTACCTTACCAACCATTGAATTTAAAACAATATATTATGATCGATGCAGCAGAATTGATAGACAATGACTTTTTACGCCAATTTGAATTAAAGGTTGAAGATGAACTTGCAAAAATTGAATACTCCCTTCAAGATCGAAAAATATTCTTAACAAAGCTCATTATTCCAGAGCAAATAAATTCTGATGATTTCGAAGAGGATTTTTTAAAAATGGTATTTGAAAACATTCAAGAGCGAAATATTAGCGTTGTACCTACAAGTCCAGAAATTGCAAAGTTTATAAGACGTCATAGAAAATACAAAAAAATGCTTCCTGTAGGTATTAGAATATAAAATGAAAACCGAAGTTAAAACTTCGGTTTTTTTATGAGATAAGTTCTTTTACAAATTCAAATCGAACGAGACCGTCATCATCAATCGAACTCAAAGTAATTTGATGAATGGTATTTACCAATCCTGGATTCCAAGGCGCTTTCACTTTAACATAGTTTTCGGTAAATCCATGTATATAACCTTCTTTGTTTTCACTTTCGAATAAAACAGATCGTGAAGTGCTAATTTGGCTTTCATAAAACGCACGTCGTTTTTTTACAGATAAGCCTCGCAGCATTTTACTACGTTTAGATCTCACATTTTTAGCTACAACATCTTCCATTTGAGCCGCTTCAGTATTATCTCTTTCAGAATATGTGAATACGTGCAAATAAGAAATATCCAATGTGTTTAAAAAATTATAAGTCTCCAGGAAATGCGCATCTGTTTCACCAGGAAATCCAACTATAACATCTACTCCAATACAGGCATGTGGCATGACCTCTTTAATTTTTGAAACACGATCGACATACAATTCATTGCTATAACGCCGTTTCATTTTTTTTAATATCTCATTGCTTCCACTCTGTAAAGGAATATGAAAATGTGGCACAAATGCTCTAGACTTAGAAACCAAATCAATAGTTTCGTTTTTTAATAAATTTGGCTCAATCGAAGATATTCTTAATCGCTCAATCCCTTCAACTTTATCTAGTTGAGACACCAAATCTAAAAATGTATGTTCATGGCGTTTATTTCCAAATTCTCCTTTGCCATAATCGCCAATATTAACTCCTGTTAAAACTATTTCCTTAATATCTTGTTTTGAAATTTCAATAGCATTATCAATAACGTTCTCCATAGTATCACTACGCGATATCCCTCGTGCTAATGGAATTGTACAATAGGTACATTTATAGTCACAACCGTCTTGAACTTTTAAAAATGCTCGCGTTCTATCTCCAATTGAATAACTACCAACATAGAAATCGGCATCTTCAATTTCGCAAGAATGAACTTCACCAAAATCGTTTTTTGACAAATCATTTAAATAGTCTGTAATTTTAAATTTTTCAGTTGCTCCTAAAACTAAGTCTACTCCATCAATATCAGCTAAATCCTGAGGTTTCAATTGTGCATAGCAACCAACAGCTGCAACAAATGCTTCAGAATTTGCTTTTTGTGCTTGCTTTACTATTGATTTAAAACGTTTATCTGCATTTTCAGTTACAGAGCATGTATTAATAACATAAATATCAGCCACTTCACTAAAATCTACACGATCGAAGCCTTCTCCTTCAAAACTTCTTGCGATTGTTGACGTTTCAGAAAAATTGAGTTTACATCCAAGGGTATAAAAGGCTACCTTTTTTTTAGTATTCATTTGTTTATTCTATTCGAGCCTGCAAATTTAATAAAAAAAGTGCGCTTTAACTTATAAAGCACACTTCTATTATAATTGTATTGAACGTTTTAAGTCCTAATTTATTCTTTAACAATTCTTTTAGTAACTGTTCCGTTATCTGTTGAAATACGTAACATATACAACCCTGAATTCAAGTTAGAAATATCAAATTGGGTCATATTAGAATTTTTCATTACTAATTGACCTGTAATAGAAAACAATTCCGAATTAAATTCAGTAATTGAACTGTGCAATTCTATATTAATAATATCCTTAATTGGATTAGAACGGATAGACACGCTAGATAAAGCAAATTCATCTACGGATAAGATATTCTCTTCAATCTTAAATGCTGTTGAATTAAAGGATAGTCCTAACGTTGTTAATGTTGTCCATGAGGTTGCACCAGCTCCAAAAAGATCACCTGGATCAATTAAATGAGTCTCAGATAACGTACCATCTGTAGCTTGAAACCAATTCCATCTGGCTCCAGCACTAAGATTATCTACATAAGGTGCAATCACTAACCAATATGTTCCTGCACCTAAAGATAATGTTGAACCTAAAGCGGCAGTAACATCGATAACAATATCATATGATGGATCCATAGGGTCTGGACTTGGCACAATTGTAATAGCTCCACCTGCAGGATCAATATTAACAAGTTCTAATAATCCAGTTCCAGGTAGTGTGGGATTTGAATCAGGTACTCCAGCAGCATCAGCATATATAAAGACATCTATCCCCGTAACAAAGGTTTCAAAGTCTCCAGCTGATTGAAATCCATACGCCGTAATAATATCTATATTACTTGTTGCTGTTAAACTAAAATCATCGGCAGAATACACACTTGCGGTACCATCACTTGTATTATCAGAAATAATACCATTATCTCCATTTCTAGGCTGATCAAACAAAACTGTCTGGCTATTAGCGGTATAGAAAACTAATGTAATTAATAAAAATAGAATGTAATTTTTTTTCATAATTTTAACGTCTTGGTTTACTAGTGATTAAATATATAACTTTCAACTTCCTAAATGAAATTTAAGTACATTTTTCTATTCTTTATTGTAGGCTGTTCATCTAAATCTGAAGACTCATTAAATGTTTTTAGATATAATGAGCATAAAAATATTGGTTCTCTTGATCCTGCATTCGCAAAGGACAATGCCGATATCTGGGCGGTAAACCAACTCTTTAATGGATTGGTTCAAATGGATGAAAATCTAAATGTAAAACCTGCAATTGCTAAACATTGGAGCATTTCGGATGATGGTCTTACGTATTCATTTAGTTTACGGCATGACGTAAAATTCCATAAGCATTTTGTATTTGGAAAGGATTCGACACGTCATGTCTCCGCTAATGACTTCACTTTTAGTTTTAATCGACTTATTGATAATGATGTGGCTTCGCCAGGACGTTGGGTATTGAATAAAGTTGAACATTTTAAAGCCGTTAACGATACCCTTTTTCAAATTAAACTAAAACAAACTTTTCCTGCATTTTTGGGATTATTAACAATGAAATATTGTTCTGTGGTCCCAAAGGAAGTATTAGATTTATATGGTAATGATTTTAGATCTCATCCCATAGGAACCGGACCTTTTAAGTTTAAACGTTGGGAAGAAAATATCAAACTCGTTTTTAGAAAAAACAACCATTATTTTGAACACGATTCAAACGGCCATAAATTACCTTATTTAGAGGCTATTGCCATTACGTTTTTACCAGATAAGCAAAGTGAGTTTTTACAGTTTACGCAAGGTAATATAGATTATGTTTCTGGGTTAGATGCATCTTATAAAGATGAAATCCTTACAGCAGATGGCCAGCTCAGAACTAAATATTCAAAAGATGTAAACATGATCAGAGGCCCATATTTGAATACTGAATACCTCGCGTTTTATATGGATACTGAAGTTACTGAAATCCAATCAAAATTGATTAGAAAAGCTGTAAATATTGGATTCGATAGACAAAAAATGATGACCTATTTACGAAATGGTATTGGTATTCCAGCTCATGGTGGATTTATTCCTAAAGGGCTTCCTGGTTATAATGAAAATGCTGGTTTTACATATCGTCCTCAAGAAGCAAAAAAATTGATTGAGCAGTTTAAAGAAGAAACTAATATAGTATCACCAGAAATAACCATAACAACTACAAGTAATTATTTAAGTTTTTGTGAATATATACAACGAGAATTACAAAAAACTGGGTTAATCGTGAATATCGACGTCATACCTGCAGCAACTTTAAAAGATGCAAAGGCCAATGGAAAATTAGATGTTTTTAGAGCAAGTTGGGTTGCAGATTATCCTGATGCTGAAAATTATTTATCCTTATACTATAGTAAAAATTTTGCTCCAAACGGTCCAAATTATACGCACTTTAAAAATGATAAATTTGACGACTGGTATGAACTCGCCTTTTCTGAAACGAGCACTGAAAAACGTGAATTGCTCTATTCTAAAATGGACTCGTTAATAATGCAAGCGGCTCCTGTAGTACCCTTATTTTATGATGAAGTCGTAAGATTCACTAGAAAAAATGTAAACCATCTTGGGATTAATCCAATTAACCTTTTGGATCTAAAACGCGTTAAAAAGAACTAACTGTCTTCCAAATTTCGACCAATATCTTGGATCTCATCTTTCTCAACGACAACTTCTTTTTTCCATTTTTTATTTAATATATGGTAAAACATAATGGCTGCACCAAGTCCGAACGGTACCGCAATAAATATTAATGTTGAAGTATCGTCAAAATCAATGCCCAAATCAAAAATCATATCGGCGAACCCAATAACTAGTCCACCAACAGCAGAACCTGCATAATAAGATATTACGCCTAAAACGGCAAAGAGCCATCTGTGTTGATTAAATTCTTCCGCTAGTCTATAGAAATAACGTCCTAAAAGTACGATCAAAATAATACTTAACATACATTTGTCTTTATCCGTTTATTCTCTTCTAAATCGCTTTGTCTCTTCAAAAACATGCTCTAAAATTTCAGCGTCTTTTGAACTAAATTCAATATTTCGCCTTGACATCACCACATTGGCCACTTCAAATGCCTTTTTAGTAAGATAGGTCGTAAATCCAGAATATCCTCCCCAAGAAAAACTTGGCACAAAATTTCTTGGAAATCCAGAACCAAAAATATTAGCACTTACACCTACAACTGTCCCTGTGTTAAACATTGTATTTATGCCACATTTGCTATGGTCACCCATCATAAGTCCACAGAATTGCAAACCAGTTTTAGCGAAGCCTTCCGTTTGATAATCCCAGAGTCTGACCTCAGCATAATTATTTTTCAAGTTTGAATTATTAGTATCGGCACCAAGATTACACCATTCTCCCAAAACAGAATTGCCTAAAAAACCATCGTGTCCTTTATTTGAATACCCAAACAATACAGAATTATTCACCTCTCCTCCTACTTTACTATAGGGTCCTACGGTAGTTGGCCCGTAAATTTTTGCCCCTAATTTCACAATAGCATTATTGCACAAAGCGAAAGGTCCTCTAATTATACTTCCTTCCATAATTTCAGCATTCTTGCCAATATATATAGGTCCAGTACTAGCGTTAAGTGTTGCAAATTCAAGTTTCGCACCTTCCTCTATAAAAATTTGATCCTGACCAATGATTTGATTTGTATTCGAAATTGGCTCCGACGTTCTGCCATGTGTCAATAATTCAAAATCCGCTTTTAGTGCGTCTCCATTTTTAGAAAAAATATCCCAAGTGTGCTCAATCTTCAAAATAGAGTCATTATACTCAATGGCCTCATAGGTATCAAAGTCAATATCTTCCTGTGTATCTTTTGTAAAAAATGCCAACACATATTCATCCTTAAATATAGCTTGATTTACATTTAAGTTTTTTATCATTTTCACCAATTGTGCATTTGGTAAATACGACCCATTTATCATTACATTCTCATCATACTCTACCATTGGATACTTTTCGGCCAAGTATTCTTCAGTAATTGTAGTTGTAGTATTACCTAATTGAATTTCCCATTTTTCTCTAATAGTTAATATTCCTACTCTAATATCGGCAACAGGACGTGTGTAAGTAAAGGGCAATAAATTATTACGTGAAGGACCGTCAAATAGTATATAATTCATTTGATTGCTTTTTGTAAAAATAAAAAAGCCTTTCTACAGTAGAAAGGCTTTTCATAAATATATTTTATTCTAAACTTATTTTTTAAATTTAGCGTATTTGTTTTTGAATTTATCAATACGTCCAGCAGTATCAACCAATTTAGACTTACCTGTATAAAATGGATGTGATGTTCTAGAAATCTCTAATTTTATTAATGGATACTCAACACCTTCAACTTCTAAAGTTTCGTTTGTATCTGCTGTTGACTTTGTTAAAAATACATCTTCATTAGACATATCTTTAAACGCTACAAGTCTATAATTTTCTGGATGTATACCTTTTCTCATTACTAAATGCTTTAATATCGTTTCGTTTTTCGAGCTGCAAATTTAAGTAATTTTTATAAATTACCAATAATTTATTTCTTTTTTTATTCTTTACTTTTAATGTAACAAAATTAATGGAATTAATACTAACCAACATATAAACAACCAAAACAATATTTTTATGGAAACTCAAAAACTTTCAACTGGCAAATTCGCAATGAATTACGGCCTTATTCTAGGTGTAATAATGATTTTAATTGCAGTCGTGACATACGTTACTGGAATGACTCTAGATGGAGTACAATGGCCGCAATATCTATACTATATTATTTTCCCAATAGTAATTATATATGCTATAAGTCAGTATAAAAAACACAACGCTAATGTATTGAGTTTAGGTGAAGCTATTAAAATAGGTGTTGTTATCGCAGCTATAAGTGCAATTGTTTATATTATTTATGGACTCATATTCAATTATATTATAGATCCGGATTTTATGACTCAAATGATGGATGTTGTTAGAGACAAAATGCTTGAAAATCCTGATATAACTGAAGAAATGGTGGATCAGCAAATGAAGTTTGTTGAAATGTTCATGAACCCATTAGTAGGTTCTGCGTTCTGGATTGCTGCTAGTATGATATTTGGCTTAATCTACTCGCTTATAGCTGGATTGGTTATGAAAAAAGAATAATAGGCATGCTGAAATAATTTCTTTATTTTTGAAACATAGAATTTAGAACATATTTACATGAATATATCAGTAGTTATACCACTACTCAACGAACAGGAATCATTAACAGAATTACATGATTGGATTGCAAAAGTTATGCAATCCAATCATTTTTCTTATGAAGTCATTTTTATTGACGATGGTAGTTCAGACGACTCGTGGAACGTCATTTCTGAATTATCTAGTAATTACAACACTATTAAAGGTATCCGTTTCTTAAAAAATTTCGGTAAGTCACAGGCCCTTCATGCTGGTTTTGAATTAGCTTCCGGTGACGTTATTATTACGATGGATGCCGACCTTCAAGATAATCCAGATGAGATCCCAGGACTGTATAATATGATTATTGATCAAAACTATGATCTTGTATCTGGCTGGAAAAAGAAACGATACGATTCTGTTATTGCAAAAAACATACCTTCAAAGTTATTTAATTGGGCTGCTCGTAAAACTTCTGGTGTTACATTGAATGATTTTAATTGCGGATTGAAAGCCTATAAAAATGAGGTCGTTAAAAATATAGATGTTAATGGTGAAATGCATCGCTATATTCCAGTGTTAGCTAAAAATGCCGGATTCACAAAGATTGGAGAAAAAGTAGTACAGCATAAAGCCAGAAAATATGGCGAAACAAAATTTGGCATAGATCGATTTGTACATGGATTTTTAGATTTAATTACGATATGGTTTTTATCTAGATTTGGTAAACGACCAATGCATTTATTTGGTGCATTAGGTGTCATCATGTTTGCAATTGGTTTCGGTTTTACACTCTACTTGGGAATAGATAAACTCTTTTTAAATCCTTATGGACGCTTAATTACACAACGACCACAGTTTTATATTGCGCTTGCAACCATGATAATTGGAACACAATTTTTTATTGCAGGCTTTTTAGGCGAAATCATTCTTAGAACGAAGCGAGACAAAAAACGCTATTTAATAAAAGACAGGTTAAACATGTGAAACTCACAATCGAAATAACGCTATTTTACCAATTAACAGTTATCTAAACCCTTACTTTTACAGCACACATTTATATCATATGATTTATATTGAACCTCAACTTTTAGAAAGAATAAATACGTGGCTGACACCTACATTCGACCAAGAAACTCAAGAGTATATTAGAAATTTAATTGCAATAAATCCTAAAGAACTCGAAGAAAGTTTTTATAAAGATTTAGAATTTGGGACTGGTGGAATGCGAGGCGTGATGGGAATTGGCACCAACAGAATAAACAAGTTTACACTTGGAAAAAACACCCAAGGCTTAAGCAACTATTTAAAACAATCGTTTCCTAATGAAACGCTTAAGGTTGCTATAGCTTTTGATTGTAGACATAATAGTAAAACGTTAGCAAAAGTAGTCGCCGATGTGTTTTCGGCAAATGATATTCAAGTATATCTCTTTGAAGATTTACGTCCTACGCCAGAGCTATCCTTTACATTAAAACATTTAAATTGTCATTGTGGTATTGTTCTAACGGCATCTCATAATCCACCCGAGTATAATGGCTACAAAGTATATTGGCAAGATGGCGGACAATTAGTTCCTCCTCATGATGCAGAGATAATTGCTGAAATAAATCGCTTGAACTATTCAGAAATCAAGTTTGAAGCGAACCAAAATTTAATTCAATATATAGGAAAAGACATTGATGACGTATTTATAAATGCATCCATAAAAAATGGCAGTTTTAATACGCCTTCGGAAGCTAAAGACAAACTCAACATTGTGTTTACTTCCTTGCATGGCACATCGATCACCACCATTCCTGAGACCTTAAAGCGTGCTGGATATAACAACGTACACATTGTTGAAGAACAACGTGAACCCAATGGTAATTTCCCAACGGTAAAATCTCCTAACCCAGAAGAACCTGAAGCACTTAAAATGGCATTAGATTTGGCCGAAAAAGTAAATGGAGATATTGTTATTGGTACTGATCCAGATAGTGATCGTATTGGTGTTGCCGTCAGAGGCCTAGATAATAAAATGATTCTGTTAAACGGAAATCAAGCGATGGTATTAATGACCAACTTTCTTTTAAAACAATGGAAAGCACAACATCGGATTCAGGGCAAAGAATTTATTGGGTCAACCATAGTCTCTACACCTATGATGACTGAATTAGCAAAAGGTTACGATGTGGAATGCAAAATTGGCTTGACTGGTTTCAAATGGATTGCCAAAATGATAAAAGACTTCCCAGAGCTTAATTTTATCGGTGGTGGCGAGGAAAGTTTTGGGTTTATGGTTGGTGATTTCGTTAGAGATAAAGACGCTATCACAGCTTCTTTACTTGCCTGTGAAATTGCTGCTCAAGCAAAAGCCAACGGGATATCAGTATATGAAGAATTAATTCAACTTTATGTTGAATATGGGCTATACAAAGAACGCCTAATTTCAATGACTAAAAAAGGAATTGAAGGTGCAGAAGAGATTAAACAAATGATGATTGATGCTCGAAATAATCCACTAATTGAGGTCAATGCATCTCGTGTAATTCGGATAGAAGACTACGATTCTTCAGTAGCTAAAAACATAATTACGGGAGAAGAGCATACTATTGATGTTCCAAAATCTAATGTATTGATATACTATACTGAAGATGGCAGTATGATTGCATTACGACCAAGTGGAACCGAACCAAAAATTAAGTTTTATATTAGCGTAAACACAAATCTAGACAGTATGTCAGATTTTAATAAAGTGGAGCAATTTTTGGAAAACAGAATTGATGCCATTTTAAAAGGTATGAATCTCAACTAAATGGATTACATAAAGAAACTTTCCCGTTTTATTATTCCTTATAAACGTTATGGTATTTTAAATATCATAGCTAATGTTTTTTATGCATTGTTTAGCACACTCGCTATGATTTCTCTGATGCCAATGATTAATGTATTATTTGGTGAAGGTGAAAGAATAACTCATAAACCGATATATTCTGGTATTTCTAGTATTAAAGATTTCTCCGAAGATTATATAAATTACATTATTACAACAACCTCAGAATTGCATGGACCACAGCGTTCGTTGCTGTATATGATTATTTTAATTGTCATCTTATTTTTACTCAAAAACTTTTTTAATTACTTAGGCTTATATTTCATTACTTTTTTACGAAATGGTGTTTTAAAAGATTTACGAAATGAGATTTACAACAAGGTAACCCGATTACCTATTTCTTATTATTCTGAAAAGAAAAAAGGAGATATTATTGCAAGAATTTCAGGAGATGTAAATGAAGTTAAGAACTCATTGCTAGCTATACTAGAGCTTATTGTAAAAGAACCTTTAACCATATTATTTGCAATCATCGCTATGTTTGCTACATCTGTAAAACTGACCATTTTTGTGTTTCTATTTATACCAATTTCAGGATTTATAATCTCTAGAATAGGTAAGAGTTTAAAGAAAAAATCGAGCAGAGTTCAAGCAGAACAAGGTGTGTTTTTATCTACATTAGAAGAAACACTAAGCGGACTGAAAGTTATTAAAGGCTTTAATGCAGAAAAACAATTTAATGATACCTTTCAAAAATCTACAAATCGTTTTTATAATTTTTCAAATGTCTTAATGAACCGCCAAAACTTAGCTTCGCCTATGAGTGAGGTTTTAGGTATTATTACTATTGCAGTATTACTTTGGTATGGAGGAAGCATGGTTTTGATAGATAAAACTCTATCCGGTGGTGCTTTTATTGTTTATATAGGTTTAGCATGGCAAATTCTTACTCCAGCAAAAGCTATAAGTAAAGCAAGTTATAAAGTAAAGGCTGGAAATGCTGCTGCAGATCGTGTTTTAGAAATTCTGAATACGAAGTCGCCATTAGATGATAAACCTGACGCAATTGAAAAGACCGACTTCAATGAAGCCATCATTCTTAATAATGTATCTTTCAAATATGACGACGACTACGTTTTGAAAGATTTCACAATCAAAGTCCCTAAAGGTAAGAGCATAGCATTGGTAGGCCAATCTGGAAGCGGTAAAAGTACGATCGCCAATTTAGTAACTCGTTTTTATGATGTTACTCATGGGACAATTACTATCGATGGACAAGATATTCGGGAGCTCACCAAACATTCATTAAGAAGTTTATTAGGTTTGGTTACTCAAGATTCTATTCTGTTTAATGAAACCATTGCAAATAACTTAAGGATTGGAAAAGAAGATGCATCAGATGCAGAAATTATCGAAGCACTGAAAATCGCAAATGCTTGGGAGTTTGTAAAAGACTTGTCTAAAGGTATTGAAACAAATATTGGAGATTCCGGAAATAAATTGTCTGGTGGACAAAAGCAACGTTTAAGTATCGCTCGTGCCGTATTGAAAAATCCACCAATTATGATTCTCGATGAAGCCACCTCAGCTTTGGATACAGAAAGCGAACGCCTAGTCCAAATTGCTCTTGAGAATATGATGAAAAATAGAACTTCAATTGTAATTGCTCATAGACTATCTACCATTCAAAATGCTGATGAAATCATAGTCATGCAAAAGGGACAAATAGTTGAGCAAGGAACTCATAATGAACTTTTATCTAAGGCTGGTGTCTATAGTAAGCTTGTAGGCATGCAAAGCTTCGATTAAAATCAAAATTTCTAAAGTTTTATAAAAAAGAAAAGGACACAACTTTCGTCACATCCTTTTCGTTCTATTACCAGATTTGGGGACACTGGTAATATTTAGTAGGTTAAACTGGTGTAAACATAAAACAAAAAAGCATACAAACCTAGCAAAAAATGCATTTCACCGATATTTTTTGTATTTCATCGAAATTATATAATACTAATTATCTGACTACTAGCTCTATACCCTATTTTAATATATTTTGGAATTTTCATTAAACTTTTACTAAATTCAACAGTCTTAATAGAAAACATTTTGTGGATAGTGATTTAGACTTACTACATCGATTAAAATCAGATACAACCAAGGAACAAGCCTTTAGAGAGCTATTAAATCTCTATAAGGAGCGCTTGTATTGGCATATTCGAAAAATAGTCATTTCCCATGATGATACTGATGATGTATTACAAAATACATTTATAAAAGTGTATAACAATATTCATAAGTTTAAGGGTGAAAGCAAACTATTTTCTTGGATGTATCGTATTGCAACCAATGAATCCATTACGCACTTAAATAAAAATGCGAAGCGTTTAAATATCACTAACGAAGAGCTCCAACAACAATCACTTAACAACCTACAATCAGATGTTTATTTTGATGGTGACGAGATTCAACTTAAATTACAAAAGGCAATTGCTATATTGCCACAGAAGCAGCAATTAGTATTTAATATGAAATATTTTGATAATTTAAAATACACAGCAATGTCTGAAATTTTAGACACTAGCGAAGGGGCTTTAAAAGCATCATATCATATTGCCGTAAAAAAAATAGAAGCCTATTTAACAACTAATTAAACCTTTTGACCTAATTTTAGTCAAAGAAACAAATGACAAACAAGAGATTACATACTATAAAGAAGACAGGTTTTAAAGCACCAGACAACTATTTTGAATCTTTTGATGAGCGTTTATTGGATACTTTTAATGCAAATCAACAGCTATCAAATATTGAAACAAGTGGCCATAAAATCCCTGAACAGTATTTAGAATCTTTTGATAAAAAATTGCTTTCTAAAATTTCTCCTATAAATGAACCAAAAGTTGTTCAGTTTATATCCTGGAACAAATTAGCATATACGATAGCCGTTGCTGCAAGTTTGATACTGATATTTAGCTTGGTTTTTAAGGCTTCATATGATTTGTCATTTGAAACAATTGAAACTGCTTCATTAGAAATATTCCTAGATGAAGGCGAATTTACAAGCTATGAATTGGCATCACTCTTAACCGATGATGAATTAAATTCTAACAGCTTTACGGAAACAAGCATTTCAGAATCTTCGATCGAAGATTATTTATTAGAAAATGCTTCAATTGAAGACTTAATTATTGAATAATGAAAAAAACTTTTATAACACTACTTTTTTTGGTTCTTACATTGAGTAGCTTTTCGCAAAGAAAAGAACGCGCAGAACGAATTAAAGCCTTAAAAATTGCATTTATTACTGAGCGTTTAGAATTAACGGCAGATGAAGCACAACAGTTTTGGCCTGTATATAATGCTTTTGAAACTAAAAAAAATAACCTCAGAAAAGAAGGGCGAAAATTCAGAAAAAACTTAGACATGGCATCTATGACAGATGATGAAGCGAAAGAATTAATTGACAGCATGCTGGCTATGGAATTGAAAAGGCATGAATTACATACCAAACAAATTAACGATATCTTAAAAGTACTTCCTGCTAAAAAGGTGATTCTACTAAAAGCAACTGAAGATGCGTTTAATAGACGGATGTTAGAGGAGATGAAAAAACGAAAAGATCAGTTTAGAAAAGGGAAACCATAAATACGAAGATAAGCAAATGCTTCTCTTTTTTATTTCTACCAGAGTAGAATACTTTTCAAGCTAAAAACCGTGCATTTGCCAACATTATAAAAAATAGCCGTCATTTGATGGCTTTTACCTACCTTTGCATGCTAAATTTTTTTAGAATGCGATTACACAGAAATTTATGTTTTGCCACAGTTGATGGATTGCTTCAGATTTTTAATGAAGACATGTATGCTGATAAAGTTGTTCAACAATTACTAAAACGTGATAAACGTTGGGGAAGCCGAGATCGTGGTTTTGTGGCCGAAACCACATACGATATGGTCCGATGGAAGCGTTTGTATGCCGAAATTGCAAATGTAAAAGAACCCTTCAATAGAGATGAAATTTGGAGAATGTTTGCTGTTTGGGCTACCCTTAAAGGCATAAAACTTCCAGATTGGAAATATTTCGAAAATACACCTACCCGAAAAATAAAAGGCCGATTTGACGAATTCTCTCAAATTAGAAAATATCGCGAATCTATTCCTGATTGGATGGATGAACTTGGCGAAAAAGAATTAGGGAGTGACGTTTGGACTAAAGAAATTGCTGCACTCAATAAGCAAGCAGAAGTAGTTTTACGTGTAAATACACTGAAAGGTAACAAGGAGGAATTAAAATCTGAGTTATTCGATCTAGATTTTGATACTGAAGAATTGGACGGCTATCCAGATGCTTTAAAATTAAAAGAGCGCGCAAATGTTTTTACAACTGAAGCCTTTAAAAATGGAAAGTTTGAAGTTCAGGATGCATCTTCGCAATTAGTAGCAGAATTTCTAGATGTTAAACCCGGAATGAAAGTTGTTGACACATGTGCAGGAGCTGGTGGCAAAACATTGCATTTGGCATCTTTAATGGAAAATAAAGGACAGATTATTGCATTAGATATTTACGCCAATAAACTCAACGAACTGAAGCGAAGAGCTAAACGTGATGGCGCTTTTAATATCGAGACGCGACCTATTGAATCTACGAAAGTAATCAAAAAATTATATGATAAAGCAGACCGTGTTTTAATTGACGCGCCTTGTTCAGGTCTTGGCGTATTACGTCGGAATCCTGATGCTAAATGGAAATTGAAACCCGAGTTTATTGAAAACATTAAGAAAACACAAGCTGAAATTTTGAACACCTATTCTAGAATGGTTAAACCTGGAGGAAAATTAGTCTACGCTACGTGTTCAATATTACCTTCTGAAAACCAGGATCAGGTTAAAAAATTCTTAGACTCAAATAAAGAGTTTACGCTTGTAAAAGACAAAAAAGTGTTACCATCTAAATCTGGTTACGACGGATTTTATATGGCATTAATTGAAAAGAAAAATAAATAATGTATATGAAAAAAATTTACACATTACTTCTAATTATAGTTACTACTACTACAACTTTTGCACAAATACCTTCTAATTATTGGGATACCGCAGATGGCCTTACTGGTTTTACCCTTAAAACGGAATTAAGAGATATTATTACAGCCAATTATGACCAACAATCTTATGGTGACTTGCTTACTGGTTATGTAAGCACTCACAGTGATGTAGCGACCTCTTCTGGATCTCAGTATGATAATGACGGATCGGTTTTGTTATACTATACTGAAAAACCTACATTGATAGATTCATATAGCTATAATCATGGTTCCATGAATTGTGGTAATTACGACAGTGAAGCAGATTGCTATAACAGAGAGCATATTGTACCACAATCGACCTTTGGCAGTTCATTACCTATGCAATCTGATATACACCATGTCGTTCCTAGTGATGGTTACGTTAATGGTCAACGTGGAAATCTCCCATTTGGAATCGTTGGTTCAGCTAACTACACGTCTGATAATGGTTCTAAAAGAGGATCTAGTGTAGTTCCTGGCTATTCAGGTTCTGTATTTGAACCTATTGATGAATTTAAAGGAGATGTTGCGAGAGCACTTCTTTATTTTGCTGTGAGATACCAAAATAATGTAGACACCTATAGTTGGGATATGTTTAATGGAACTGAAAATCAGGTTTTCGAAACTTGGGCTTTAGACATGCTATTAGATTGGCATTATAATGTTGACCCTGTTGATCAAAGAGAACGTGACAGAAATAATGCAGCGTATATATTTCAAAATAATGCAAATCCATTTGTAGACCATCCAGAATATGCTAATTTAATTTGGAATCCAACACCAGATACTGAAGCTCCAACTGATCCTACAAATTTAGTAGCATCTAATCCAACCGATAATTCTATAGACTTAACATGGACAGCTTCTACAGACAATATAGGAGTAAGCTCATATGATATATATGTCGATGGCTCAAATGATTTTAATGTTTCAGCATCGTCATTTACTGTTGTTGGATTAGATCCTGATACTAATTACTGTTTTACAGTTAAAGCGAAAGATGCCGCTGGAAATGAATCTGAGTTTAGCAATCAAGATTGTGAAACGACAACTGATAATGGTTCTGGATCGATATGTACAACGGAAACTTTTGAAAACATTCCTGCCAATTCAGGTTCATATGATTTAAGAGAGTGGACTGGTGATAATGGATTAATGTGGAGTGCTACAGATGCTAGAACAGATCAAACCCTAAATAGCAGATCAATAACCGTAAGAAATGGCGCGTTAACAGCTCCTACTACAGTTGGTGGAATTGGTGATTTGACAGTGACTACGCAATTGGTCTTTTCAGGTTCAGCAGGTACTTTTGACCTAAAAGTTAACGGTGTTTCTGTTGGGACAATTCCTTATGATACTACTGTGCAAACCACAACTATCAACAATATTAATGTTGAAGATAATGTCGATATCGTTTTTGATTCTAATAGTTCAGGGTCGAACAGAGTTAGATTTGATGATTTATCATGGACCTGTTATTCAGCTTTAAGTATTGATGATTTTGAATTAGGATCAGTTAAAATGCATCCTAATCCAGTAGATTCTAATTTACATTTAAATCTTAATTCTACAATTGAAACTACAGTAATCATCTATACTATTCTAGGTAAACGTATCGTTTCAAAAACGATACATGGTGATTCAATTTTAAATTTAGAACACCTAAATCAAGGGATGTATATCATTAAAATAACTCAAGGAAATTCTTCGATTACAAGAAAATTGATTAAAAACTAATCCTTTTGAAGCATAAATTGAAAAGCGACTTTAATCAGTCGCTTTTTTTTATGGTTAATAAAGCGTGAATAACTCATAAATTAAGTCCACTATTTCAATAGAAAATACAACTAAAAAAATTAAATTTGCACTTTGTAAAACACAACACAAACTAAGACATAATGATTCATTTCTTTGGAAACACAAACAGTAAAATTCTTGCTGTTCAAACAACAAAAGAATTATCAACTGAGACCATCTCAAAATTGACATGGTTATTTGGCAACCAGCCAAAAATTGAACTAGCATCTCTCGATGCTTTTTTTGTTGGCCCACGTGCAGCTATGATTACGCCTTGGAGTACTAATGCCGTTGAAATCACCCAAAATATGGGTGTTACCGATATTATCCGAATAGAAGAATTTAAGGCTATCCCTGAAAATTTTTCCGAGTTCGATCCTATGATATCTGAAAAATATAAGGGTCTTAATCAAGACTCATTTTCAATTCACATTGAGCCGGAATCAATTATTGAGATTAATGATATTTCGGCTTACAATCAAAAAGAAGGTTTAGCTCTTAATGATGAAGAAATTGAATATCTCGAAGGCATTGCGGAAAAAATCGGTAGAAAATTAACCGACTCGGAAGTATTTGGGTTTTCACAAGTTAATTCTGAACATTGTCGTCATAAAATTTTTAATGGGACTTTCATTATTGATGGTGAAGAAAAACCAACATCATTATTCAAATTAATTAAAGAAACTTCAAAACAACATCCTAACGATATTGTTTCGGCATACAAAGATAATGTAGCATTTATTAAAGGTCCGAATGTTGAACAATTTGCTCCAAAAACTGCTGATAAACCAGATTATTATCAAACTCAAATGTTTGATTCTGTAATCTCAATAAAAGCTGAAACTCATAACTTCCCAACTACAGTAGAACCTTTTAATGGTGCTGCCACAGGATCGGGAGGCGAAATTAGAGATCGACTTGCTGGAGGAAAAGGCTCATTACCTTTAGCTGGTACTGCGGTTTATATGACTTCCTATTCGCGTCTCGAATCAGAAAGACCTTGGGAACAAAAAATGGAAGAACGACCATGGTTGTATCAAACTCCAATGGACATTTTAATTAAAGCATCAAATGGTGCGTCTGACTTTGGAAATAAATTTGGTCAACCTCTAATTTGCGGATCAGTGCTCACCTTTGAACATGAAGAAGATGCTAGAAAACTAGGTTTCGACAAAGTTATAATGCAAGCTGGAGGTATTGGATATGGAAAAGCTGAACAAGCTATTAAAGATACACCTCAAGAAGGCGACAAAATCGTTATTCTTGGTGGTGAAAACTATCGCATTGGTATGGGAGGAGCGGCTGTTTCTTCAGCGGATACAGGTGAGTTTTCATCTGGAATAGAACTAAACGCTGTACAACGATCTAATCCTGAAATGCAAAAACGTGCCGCTAATGCTGTACGTGGTATGGTAGAAAGTGACGAAAATTATATCGTTTCAATTCATGATCATGGTGCAGGTGGTCACCTAAATTGTTTAAGTGAATTAGTTGAGGACACAGGCGGTCATATTAATTTAGATAAGTTACCTGTTGGCGACCCGACCTTATCTGCTAAAGAAATAATAGGTAATGAATCTCAAGAACGTATGGGACTTGTTATTTCAGAAAAGCATATTGAAACACTGCAAAAAATTGCCGATCGCGAACGTTCTCCTATGTATACTGTTGGTGATGTAACAGGAAATCCCCGATTCACTTTCGAATCGAAAACAAATGGCGACAAACCTATGGATTTAGACATGATTGATATGTTTGGGAGTTCTCCAAAAACAATCATGACTGACAAAACTATCATAAGAAATTATGACGAAATTTCTTATGATAAAAATAAATTTTACGATTATTTAGATCAATTGTTACAATTAGAGGCAGTAGCTTGTAAAGATTGGCTAACAAATAAAGTAGATCGATGTGTTGGCGGTAAAGTCGCTAAACAACAATGTGCTGGTCCATTGCAATTACCTCTTAATAATGTTGGCGTTATGGCGCTTGATTACAAAGGAAAAGAAGGTATTGCAACGTCAATTGGGCACGCTCCTATTTCCGGATTGATAAATCCAGCAGCCGGTAGCAGAAATGCAATTACCGAATCACTAACCAACATAATTTGGGCGCCTTTAAAGGAAGGACTAAATAGCATATCACTATCTGCAAATTGGATGTGGCCTTGCAAAAATGAAGGAGAAGATGCCAGACTTTATGAAGCAGTAAAAGCAGTTTCAGAGTTTGCTATTGATTTAGGCATTAATGTTCCTACAGGAAAGGATTCATTATCAATGAAACAAAAGTATCCTAATGAGGATGTAATATCTCCAGGAACAGTTATAATTTCAGCCGCGGCGAATTGCAATGATATCTCTAAAGTAGTTGAACCTGTTTTTCAAAAAAATGCAGGAGACATCTATTATATAAATCTTACTCAAGATAACTTTAAACTTGGTGGAAGTTCTTTTGCGCAAATAGTGAATACCATTGGAAACGAAACTCCTGATGTAAAAGATGCTGCCTATGTCAAAACTGTGTTTAATGTTATACAAGATCTAATTAGAGACGAGAAAATCGTTGCAGGTCATGATGTAGCGTCTGGAGGATTAATTACCAGCTTACTTGAACTTTGTTTTGCCGACAATCAATTAGGAGCGGAATTAGACCTTTCTGGCTTAAATGAAAGCGATTCTTTTAAAATTCTATTCTCTGAGAATTCAGGAATTATTATTCAAGCTAAAGACAAATCATTAGAAGCAACTCTTTCAGCCTCAAATATTGAATTTCATAATATTGGAAAAGTAATCGATGACGATGTGTTAAGTATTATCAATGGCGCTGAAGTATTTACCATGACTGTATCTCGTTTACGCGACATGTGGTACAAAACCTCATATCTTCTAGATCAAAAACAAACGGCTAACAATTTAGCTAACGCACGATTCAACAATTATAAGAAGCAACCTTTAAATTATACATTTCCTAGTCATTTTAATGGGAAACTACCGAATATAAATAATGCAAGTCCACGTCCAAAAGCAGCCATTTTAAGAGAAAAAGGAAGTAATTCTGAACGTGAAATGGCCAATGCAATGTATTTAGCAGGATTCGATGTTAAAGATGTTCATATGACCGATTTAATATCAGGTCGAGAAACATTAGAAGACATTCAATTTATTGGCGCTGTCGGAGGCTTTTCAAACTCAGATGTTTTAGGATCTGCCAAAGGATGGGCTGGTGCTTTTAAATATAACGAAAAAGCAAATACTGCGCTTAAAAACTTTTTCGAAAGAGAAGACACCCTATCTATCGGAATTTGTAATGGTGCACAGTTATGGATGGAATTAGACCTCATAAATCCAGAGCATGATGTCCATGGCAAACTAACGTATAACGATTCTCATAAACATGAAAGTTCGTTTACCTCTGTAAAAATTCAGAATAATAATTCTGTCATGTTATCTTCGCTATCAGGCTCAACATTAGGGGTATGGATTTCACATGGAGAAGGCAAATACAACCTGCCATATGCAGAAGACAAATACAATATTGTAGCTAAATATGGGTATGCTGAATATCCGCATAATCCAAATGGATCAGACTTTAATACAGCTATGATGTGTGATAACACTGGAAGACATTTAGTAACCATGCCGCATATTGAGCGCTCTACGTTCCAATGGAATTGGGCACATTATCCAGCACATAGAAATGATGAAGTCTCACCTTGGCTAGAAGCGTTTGTAAATGCTCATAAATGGATTAAAAACAATCATTTTATAAAGAATCATTAGGATTAATATGTTGTCTTAATTCATTGCAATTCGTTGACCGTTTTTACATATAACACTTAGGAAATGCCCTACAGTCCATTTTCATATGTCGTCAAAATTAACTATATTTAAAGTTCTAATAAATAGCATTTTATAATATTCTCCCCTTTTAAAATTTAAATGTGATATAGCGTATCTAAACTATTTTACTTTATAGTTTTTAGTATTCGTTAATTACCTTAAAACATAACCCCTTCAATTACTGTAAATATTGACCTTCTCAACATATCACAATTATGATACATGTTGTTGCTACAGATGATCATTTAATGGTGCTTAAAGGATTAGAAGCCATGCTAAATTCCTGCAAGGATATTTGTTTTGTTTCTTGCTGTCATAATGGAGAAGAGACCTTAACAAAAATACCAATTATAAATCCGGATGTATTACTACTAGATATTAATCTACCTGACATAAGCGGCATAGAACTATGCAAAATACTCCATAAAAAATATCCAAAACTCCATATTATAGCACTTACCAATTTTAGAGAATCTTCATTCGTAAAAAACATGATCAAAAATGGAGCCGACGGATACCTCTTAAAAAATGTTAACAGAGAAGAACTTGAGTTAGCCATTAAGCAGGTCTATAAAGGAAAGCAGTATTTACAAAAAACTATTCAGAAACAGTTACTCAATGAATCCATTGGTGTTGTAACACGTAAAACATTTATTCCAAAATTGACACGGCGTGAAGGCGAAGTACTAAACTTAATTGCTGAAGAACATACCACCAATGAAATTGCAGAAAAACTATTTGTTTCACCTAAAACAATAGAATGTCATCGCATGCACTTAATTCAAAAACTTGAAGTTCGTAATACGGCTGGCCTCATGCGCACTGCCTTAGAAAAAGGATTAATAAAATAATAGCAATTGGCTTAAAAAGCACATACTTTACTCTAAACTTTACTTATAGGAATCATTTATAAAAACTAGGGAAAACCCCTATTTATCAATTTATAGGTTTTCCCCGATTCATTTTATCTGGTATTTCTTTAAATTTTAGTACTCATTATTAACTAATCTTTATAATCATGAAAAAATTTCTCTTTTTCATTGTATTACTGGTTGGGTCTAGTTTTACAATACAAGCACAAACTGTTCGAATCGTAGATAATAACCAAGGCGCCGCTACAGGCTTTACTACTATTGATGCTGCGATTCAAGCCTCACAACCTATGGATACTATTTATGTACAACCGTCACCCAACACCTATCCTAATGTAAATATTAATAAGCCTATAAATATTTATGGTATAGGGCATAATCCTGAATTAAATGCGGGACAATATGCATATATTCATACGATAACATTCTCTGGAGCCGCTTCAGGAACTAAAATATCCGGATTATTTATTACCACTTTAAACCTAAATACCAATAATACGAATCATGATGTGGTAATTACAAATAATCGCTTCAATGGAACAATAACCGGAAGATCAAACACGAGTCAAACGAATAATATAGTGATTTCAGGAAATTACTTTGAACATGGTAGCACTAATTTTATAGATAATAACCTTGGTCAGAACTGGATTATATCAAATAACCTCATGCAAAGGTCAGGAACAAATTGGTCATGGAATTTAGTTACTGATTTAAATAATACCACAATATTTAATAACAACATCATTTTATCACGACAAATTGGGGATACAAATCAACAAGTTGAAATTTTTGCAACGTGTAATGGAACACAGATCTCCAATAACATCATTATTTTTACTGGGAATAGTGTGGCAAATATGAATATAGGTGCTAATTTATCCTTAACTTTTAACAATAACCTTACTTATAGTGTAGTCACTGCTTTTGATGCTTTAGGCGGCAGTAATTTTGATGATGTCGACCCTCAATTTGTATCCTTCGATCCAAATAATTCATTGAATAACACCACTCACGACTACAACATACAAGGCGGTGCACCACACGAAAATATGGGAAGCGATGGTAATAATCTAGGCGTTATGAATGGGGTTTTCCCTTTCAGTTTACGTGGCTACCCAACAGAGCTTCCATATTTAACCGACTTTGTGATATTCAACAATATATTAAGTGAAGGTACCGACTTGAACATAAATATAAAAGCTGACGCGAATAACAACTAACCTTTAAAGTTTAATACAATGAAACGATTAAGTATAATTTTATTATGCCAGTTGTCGTTTATATGTGGGTTTTCACAAATTATGAATGCCGAGTATTTCTTTGACATCGATCTTGGTGTTGGTACTGGAGATCCTTTAATAGGTTTCGTATCTGGAAGTACAATTGATCAAAATTTCAGCATCTCTACAACAGGGCTCTCTCCTGGTATTCACAAACTATATATAAGGGTACAAGATGCTGATGGTGATTGGAGCATATACGACAAAAATGTGTTTTATATTAATCCTACTCAATCCAATACAGCCGAAATCGCTGAAGCCGAGTATTTCTTTGACACCGATCTCGGTGTTGGCACTGGAGATCCTTTAATGGGTTTCATGCAAGGAAGTACGATCGACCAGGATTTTAATATCTCTACAACTGGGCTCTCTCCTGGTATTCATAAACTCTACGTACGTGTCATAAACGAGGATGGTACTTGGAGCATATATGACAAAAATGTGGTTTATATCAATCCAAACCAATCCAATACAGCTGAAATCGCTGGGGCCGAGTATTTCTTTGACACCGATCTCGGTGTTGGTACTGGAGATCCTTTAATGGGTTTCATGCAAGGAAGTACAATCGACCAGGATTTTAATATCTCTACAACTGGGCTCTCTCCTGGTATTCATAAACTCTACGTACGTGTCATAAACGAGGATGGTACTTGGAGCCTATACGACAAAAATGTGGTTTATATCAATCCAAACCAATCCAACACAGCTGAAATCGCTGGGGCCGAGTATTTCTTTGATACCGATCTCGGTGTTGGTACTGGAGATCCTTTAATGGGTTTCATACAAGGAAGTACGATCGACCAGGATTTTAATATCTCTACAACTGGGCTCTCTCCTGGTATTCATAAACTCTACGTACGTCTTATTAACGAGGATGGTACCTGGAGTCTATACGACAAAAATGTGCTCTATATAAATCCAAATCAAACCAATACAGCTGAAATCACAGCCGCAGAATATTTTATCGATACCGATCTCGGTGTTGGTACTGGAGACCCTTTAACAGGTTTCATTTCCGGAAGTATGGTTGACCAGGATTTTAATATCCCTACTACTGGAATGCCCGAAGCTGATTATAAGCTTTATGTGCGTGTTCTTAACGCTGATGGTACATGGTCATTATATGATGGAAAGGACTTCACAATTGGTCCACCTGACAGTGATGGAGATGGCATATTAGACGATGACGACAATTGTCCTACTACGGCAAATGCAGGTCAAGAAGATATAGATATGGATACTGTTGGCGATGTATGCGATAATTGTCCTGATGATGACAATACTGATCAGGCTGATGACGATGGTGATAATGTAGGAGACATTTGTGATGTATGTCCAGGATTTGACGATGCCATAGATGTTGACAACGATAATTTTGCTGATGGCTGTGATTGTGATGATTCAAATGCAAGTATTAATCCAAATGCTACTGAAATTCTAGATAATGATATTGATGAAGATTGTGATGGTTTCGATTTGAAGACTTGGTATGAAGATAGCGATTCAGACACCTTTGGAAATCTTGCAGTTTCTCAAACTGCAAATACTGCTCCTACAGGCTATGTTTTAGACAATACAGATTGTGACGACACCAATGCCGACATCTATCCTGGAGCACCCGAAATTGTAGACAATGACGTTGATGAAGATTGCGATGGATTTGATCTTAAAACTTGGTTTGAAGATGCAGATGGAGATACCTATGGTAATGCAAGCGTATCTCAAGAAGCTAACATAGAACCATCTGGTTATGTTGCCGATAATACCGATTGTGATGACACAAATGCTAATATCAATCCTGGAGCAACAGAGATTACGGATAATGATATTGATGAAGATTGCGATGGATTCGACCTGAAAACTTGGCATGAAGATGCCGATTCTGATACCTTCGGAAATCTTAATGTATCCCAAGAAGCTAATTCTGAACCAACTGGTTATGTTGCAGATAATACCGATTGTGATGATACCAATGCAGACATCTATCCCGGAGCACCCGAAATTGTAGATAATGACATCGACGAAGATTGTGATGGATTTGATCTTAAAACTTGGTACGAAGATGCCGATGGAGATACTTTTGGTAATGCAAGTGTATCACAAGAAGCTAATTTAGAACCATTAGGATACGTTGCCGATAATACCGATTGCGATGATACAAATGCCAATATCAATCCAGGAGCTTTAGAAATTCCTGATAATGGCATCGATGAAGATTGTGACGGATTAGATCTACTTACATGGTATGCAGACGCCGATGGAGACACATTTGGCAATGTTAATGTTACTCAGGAAGCCAATTCTCAACCATCCGGTTTTGTATCTGATGATACCGATTGCGATGACACGAATGCCAATGTGTATCCAGGAGCAACCGAAATTCCAGATAATGACATTGATGATGATTGCGACGGATTTGATCTTAAAACTTGGTATGAAGATGCCGATGGAGACACTTATGGAAATCCCGATGCGTCTCAAGAATCTAATACACAGCCTGTTGGTTATGTGTTAGACAATACCGATTGTGATGATACCAATGTAGGTATTAATCCAGGAGCCACTGAGATTCCTGAGAATGGCATCGATGAAGATTGTGACGGTTCTGATAATGCTGTATGGTATGAAGATGCTGATGGAGATGGCTTCGGTAATCCTAACGTAAGTCAAACTTCAAACGATCAGCCATCTGGCTATGTTTCCGATAATACCGATTGTGATGATACGAATGCCAACATTAATCCTGGTGAAATTGAAACTCCAGATAATGGCATTGATGATGATTGCGATGGATTTGACGCAATAACTTGGTACGAAGATGCCGATGGCGACGGTTTTGGAAATCCAGACGTAAGCTTGATCTCTAATACACAGCCAACAGGATACATTACTGAAAACACCGATTGCGATGACACAAATGCCAATATCAATCCAGGAGCAACAGAAATTCCTGATAATGGCATTGATGAAGATTGCGATGGTTCTGATAATGCTGTATGGTATGAAGATGCCGATGGAGATGGCTTCGGTAATCCGAACGTAAGTCAAACTTCAAACGATCAGCCAGCTGGCTATGTTTCCGATAATACCGATTGTGATGACACAGATGCTAATGTGTATCCAGGCGCTCCTGAAGTAACAGATAATGATATTGATGAAGATTGTGATGGTTTTGATTTGAAGACATGGTACGAAGATGCCGATGCAGATACTTATGGTAATCCTAATATGAGTCAGCAATCTAACACACAACCTACAGGATACATCTTAGACAATACAGATTGTGATGATACTGATGCTGCTATCAATCCTGGAGCAACTGAAATTGCAGATAATGATATTGATGAAGATTGTGACGGTTTCGATCTCAAGACCTGGTATGAAGATGCCGATGGTGATGGATTTGGTAATCCTGCTATTAGTCAGCAAGCCAATACCCAACCTACAGGTTACGTTGCAGACAATACCGATTGTGATGACACCAATGTTAACGCGTATCCAGGTGCAACAGAAACACCTGATAATGACATTGATGAAGATTGTGATGGTTTCGATCTAAAAACTTGGTATGAAGATGCCGATAACGACACCTATGGTAATCCTAACGTGAGTTTGCAAGCTAACACACAACCTATTGGATACATCTTAGACAATACAGATTGTGATGATACTGATGCAAATATCAATCCAGAAGCAAGTGAAATTGTAGATAATGACATTGATGAAAACTGTGATGGTTTCGATCTCAAGACTTGGTATGAAGATGCTGATGGCGATGGATTTGGTAATCCAGATATAAGTCAGCAAGCCAACACTCAGCCTTCTGATTACGTTGCAGACAATACCGATTGTGACGATACTGAAGCTAGTGTGTTCCCTGGAAACCCTGAAGTCTGTGACGGACTCGACAATAATTGTGATGGCACAGTCGATGAAGGAGTTGAAAGTACATTTTATGAAGATGCTGATGGTGATGGTTTTGGAAATCCAGATATGAGTATTCTTGCTTGTGCTGCTCCTGAAGGCTATGTTGACGATGATACAGATTGTGATGATACCGAAGCGAATAACTACCCTGGAAATACTGAGGTCTGCGATGGTATCGACAACGATTGTGATGGCTTGATTGATGATGAAGATGACTCGTTGGATGATGCTACAACCTGGTATGAAGATGCCGATGGTGATGGTTACGGAAATGATCTAGAGTCTGTTTATACCTGTGAATCACCTGAAGGTTATATTTTAGATAACACCGATTGTAATGATACAGATGCCAATGCATATCCTGGCGCTGAAGAAATTCCAAATGATGGTATCGATCAGGATTGTGATGGTAGTGATCTTAGTATTGGAGATACCGATGATGATGGAGTACTGGATGATATCGACAACTGTATTGACACGCCTAATCCGGATCAACTCGATTCAGATAATGACGGGATTGGAGATGTATGTGATGAGATTGTTGTCCCAAGAGGATTTTCACCAAATGGTGATAACAAAAATGACACTTGGGTCATCGAAAACATCTCACGTTTTCCAAATAACAAAGTCATGGTGTTTAATCGCTGGGGAAACAAGGTCTTCGAAGCACATAACTACCAAAACAACTGGGATGGTAAATCCACAGAAGGCGGTGGCTCTAATCGATTGCCTGTAGGTCCTTATTTATACATTATTGAGTTGAATGAAGCTGGCACTTCACCGGTACAAGGATGGATGTATATTAACTATTAATACAAAAAAGATGAAACATATAATAAATAAAAGTCTCGTAGTGTTAGTCTTACTTGTAGTAAACATGCTATATGCGCAACAGGATCCATCTTATACTTTATATCAATATAATATGAATATCATAAATCCTGCCTATGCTGGAATTCAAGATCTCACAGAGATTAATCTTAATTACAGAAGTCAGTGGGTAAATTTAGACGGTAGTCCTTCAACGCAAAGCTTGTCTGTAAGCAAACCTTTTAATGACAAGGTTGGGCTTGGATTATCCATCGTTAATGACAAGGTATTTGTTCTTAAACAAACCGATGTTTTTATTGATTTTTCTTATAAATTACAGGTTTCTGAAAATGCAAAATTGTATTTCGGACTCAAAGCGGGAGGCTCATTTATTGATATTGACCTCACCTCATTAGATATAATGGATGATCCTGTTTTTTCAGAGAACGTTAGCAAATTTAATCCGAACATTGGTATTGGATTCCATTTAAAAGGACCTAAATACTATGTGACACTTTCTGCTCCTAGTTTACTAAAGAGCAAAAGGTATGAGAAAGATGGTGTAAAAGTAACGAATGCTACGGATGAGTTACATAGTTATCTGGGAGCAGGTTATACTTTTGACATTAACGATAGAATAGGATTGACACCTTCTATTTTGAGCCGTTTTGTAACTGGCGCACCAGCATCAATTGACCTTACAGCCACAACGCATTTTCAAAATTTACTAGATTTTGGACTATCGTATCGCTTGGATGAGTCATTTAGTGTCTTGGCACTGATCGAAATTGCAGAATGGATTCACTTCGGTTATGCATATGAAATGACAACTTCAGATGTCAAAGATTATAGCCAAGGAAGTCATGAAGTACTATTGCGATTTAAATTTTTAAAAAAGAAAGATGAAGACTCTGGAGAATAAACAAACCGTTCTGAAGTATTTTGAAACACATGACACGAAATATTTATCAGAAGACACCGTATTCATCAACATGAATACCAACGAGTTAACCATAGGTCGTGAAGCTGTAGGCAATATGCTAAATTACATGTATCATGTTGCATTTGAAGCTCATGCAGAAATCACCAATACCATCATTTGTGATGATAAGGCCGTACTCGAAGCAAATTTTAAAGGAAAACACATTGGTGAATTTGCTGGAATACCGGCAACTCATAAAGATGTTAATGTTCCACTTTGTGTGACCTATGACATAGAAGACGGCTTTATTAAAGTTGCTCGAGTATACATGCTAAGTAGTGTATTAGAACAGCAGCTAGCTTCTTAATTAGTTAATCAATTATTAATAAAAGGAACAGTTGAAAAACTGTTCCTTTTTTCACATTTGAAAATCGCTTTTTATTTCATACTTTGCATGACTACAAACGTCGCAGAAACTAATGGCAGAAATAACTAGACTTTTTGATTTCCCACAATACCAATTAAACACTTATAATTTAGAGCGTGCATTCACCTCTAAATATAACGGCCAATGGGAGTCTATTTCAACCCAAGAATATATAAACCAAGCAAATGCAATAAGTAGAGGATTACTTAGATTAGGAGTACAACCAAATGATAAAATTGCAGTTATCTCTTCAACAAACCGAACTGAATGGAATATTGTAGATATCGGAATTTTACAAACTGGAGCGCAAAATGTGCCAATCTACCCTACCATTGCTAAAGAAGATTATGAATATATTTTAAATCATTCCGATGCTAGTTACTGCTTTGTGTCAGATAATGAAGTTTTAGAAAAGTTGAATGCTATAAAAGGAAATACGAAACTTAAAAACATTTATACTTTTGATGATATTTCTAATGAAAGTAGCTGGAAAGAAGTAAAAAAATTAGGAAGCAATGATTCAAATCAATCTGAAGTAGAATCTCGAAAAAATGCTGTAAAACCAAATGATTTGGCAACTCTAATTTACACTTCGGGAACTACAGGTAAGCCTAAAGGTGTGATGTTATCTCATAGTAATTTGGTTTCAAATGTTTTAGATAGTGAAAAACGTGTCCCTCTAAATTATGGAAATTCAAAAGCCTTAAGTTTTCTTCCGGTGTGTCATGTTTTTGAACGCATGATTTTGTATCTATATCAATATTGTGGTGTCGAAATTTATTTTGCGGAATCCATAGAAAAAATGGGAGATAATCTCAAGGAGATTAAACCAAATGTCATGACGGCTGTACCTCGATTATATGAGAAAGTTTATGACAAAATTGTTGCTAAAGGAAGTGATCTTTCTGGAATTAAAAAAATGCTCTTCTTTTGGGCAATTGATTTAGGTCTTAGATATGAACCATACGGGCAAAATGGTTGGTGGTATGAACTACAATTAAAATTAGCTCGTAAACTCATATTTAGTAAATGGCAAGAAGGATTAGGTGGGAATTTAGAATTAATGGTTTCTGGAAGTGCAGCATTACAAGCCAGATTAACTAGAGTTTTTGCTGCTGCTGGAATGCCTATTATGGAAGGTTATGGTTTAACTGAAACCTCTCCAGTAATCTCTGTTAATTGTCAACGCGATGGAGGGTTTAGAATTGGGACTGTAGGTCGAGTTATTGATAATGTTGAAGTGAAAATTGCAGAAGATGGCGAAATACTCGTGAAGGGACCAAATGTGATGCTAGGCTATTTTAAAGATGCAGACAAAACAGCTGAAGTGATGACCGGAGATTATTTTCATACTGGAGATATTGGAGAGCTCTGTGCTGAAGGGTTTTTGAAAATTACAGATCGTAAAAAGGAAATGTTCAAAACTTCTGGTGGTAAATACGTGGCACCTGCACTTATTGAAAATCAATTTAAACAATCCAGGTTTATCGAACAGATTATGGTAATTGGTGAAGGCGAAAAAATGCCAGCAGCATTAATTCAGCTTAATTTTGAATTTGTTGAAGAATGGGCGAAACGTCATGACATGAATTTCAATTCTAAAAGTGAAATTATATCAAACTCGAAATTAATAGATCGTATACAAGAAGAGATTGATTTTGCCAATTCTAAGTTTGGAAAATGGGAACAAATAAAAATGTTTAAAATTACTCCTGATATATGGACCATTTCCGAGGGTCACCTCACTCCTACGATGAAAATGAAGCGTAAAGTGATAAAAGAAAAGTACACTGTTCTAATCGAAAGTATTTACAGACCATAAACAATTAAACTCCTAATTTCTTCTTGAGAGTTTTTTGATTCACAAAATGTTAAATTCTTGAATTTACTATGCGTGCATAATAAATTTTTGTATATTTGGAATTCAATATTTCAATATGAAAGACAAAACTATTGATTATGTATTGCGAACCACATGGTTAGCAGTCAATAAAATGTACAACGAAGAAGCAGCTCAATTTGATACCACCATGGCTACAGGATTTGCACTACTGAGTATAGATCCTGAAGATGGTACGCCTTCAACATCACTAGGACCAAAAATGGGAATGGAAGCTACTAGCCTTTCTAGAACTTTAAAAACCATGGAAGAAAAAGGGCTTATTGTGCGTAAACCTAATCCAGAGGACGGGAGAGGTGTTTTAATTTATTTGACAGAATTTGGTCGTGAAAAAAGAGAATACTCACGAGAACGTGTATTAACTTTTAATACTGCCATTCGTAATAACATATCAAATGAAAAACTTGAGAATTTCTATGAAGTTGCAGAACTCATAAATAATATGATCTCAAACAAAAGGATTTATAATCAAGCAGAAAACCAAGTAAAATAAAATGAGTAAACGTAGAATCAAAAAAGTGGCAATCATCGGCTCCGGAATTATGGGAAGTGGTATTGCTTGTCATTTCGCCAATATAGGTGTGGATGTTTTATTACTAGACATTGTTCCAAGAGAACTTAATGATAAAGAAAAGGCTAAAGGCTTAACTTTGGAAGACAAAATTGTGCGAAATCGCTTGGTAAATGAAGCGCTAGCGACTTCATTAAAATCGAAACCCGCTCCTATTTACCGACAGTCATTTGCTAAAAGGATTACCACGGGAAACCTGGAAGATGATATATCGAAAGTTGCTGATGTCGATTGGATTATGGAAGTTGTCGTTGAACGACTAGATATTAAACAACAAGTCTTTGAAAAACTTGAAAAACATAGAACCCCTGGAACTTTAATCACTTCAAATACTTCAGGTATTCCGATTCACTTTATGAGTGAAGGACGATCTGAAGATTTTCAGAAACATTTCTGTGGAACCCATTTTTTCAATCCGGCACGTTACTTAAAATTATTTGAAATAATACCAGGCCCTAAAACGGATGCAAGGGTATTAGAATTTTTAAATGGGTATGGGGAACAATTTCTAGGTAAAACGTCTGTAGTTGCAAAAGACACGCCTGCATTCATTGGAAATAGAATCGGAATCTTTAGCATTATGAGTTTGTTTAATGCTGTAAAAGACATGAATCTTACCATAGAAGAAGTGGACAAATTATCTGGACCTGTAATTGGTCGTCCAAAATCGGCTACATTCAGAACTGTGGATGTGGTAGGTTTAGATACTCTAGTCCATGTCGCAAACGGTATTTATGAAAACTGTCCAAATGATGAACGTCATGATATATTTAAACTCCCAGATTTCATTGATACAATGATGGAGAATAAATGGTTAGGGAGTAAAACTAGGCAAGGATTCTATAAAAAAAACGTTTCAGCAGATGGTAAAAAAGAAATATTGTCCTTAGACCTGAACACGCTTGAATATCGTTCAGCTCAAAAAGCAAGATTTGCAACACTAGAACTAACAAAAACTGTTGACAAAGTAGTTGACCGTTTTAAAATACTAGTATCTGGAAAAGATAAAGCCGGAGAATTCTACAGAAAGAGTTTCGCAGCCTTATTTGCCTATGTAACCAATAGGATTCCAGAAATCACTGACGAGTTATACAAAATTGATGATGCCATGAAAGCCGGATTTGGCTGGGAACATGGACCTTTTCAAATTTGGGATGCTATTGGCGTCGAAAAAGGAATTGAAATGATGAAGGCTGAAGGCTTAGAACCAGCGTCATGGGTTAATGAGATGTTAGCATCAGGAAACACATCATTCTATAGTATAAAAGATGGAGCTACGTATGTATATGATTTCCCAAAGAAAACAAAAGCAAAAATTCCTGGACAAGATAGTTTCATCATTCTAGATAATATTAGAAAAACATCTGAAGTCTTTAAAAACTCTGGTGTTGTTATCGAAGATTTAGGTGATGGCATTCTAAACTGCGAATTCCAATCTAAAATGAATACTATTGGTGGCGATGTTTTAGCGGGACTTAATAAAGCTGTGGACTTAGCAGAAAAAGACTTCCAAGGTTTAGTTATTGGAAACCAAGCGGCAAATTTCTCGGTTGGTGCAAATATTGGAATGATTTTCATGATGGCTGCCGAGCAAGAATATGATGAGCTAAATATGGCGATTAAATATTTCCAAGATACCATGATGCGTATGCGCTATTCTTCAATTCCAACCGTAGCCGCTCCACATGGAATGGCACTCGGAGGTGGTTGTGAATTATCAATGCATGCCGATAAAGTTGTTGCAGCTGCAGAAACTTATATTGGACTCGTAGAATTTGGTGTAGGTGTGATTCCTGGTGGTGGAGGGTCTAAAGAAATGGCCTTACGTGCTTCGGATACATTTAGAAAAGGAGATGTAGAATTAAATACGCTTCAAGAATATTTCCTAACTATTGGTATGGCAAAAGTGGCAACCTCAGCTTATGAAGCATTCGATATGGGCGTTCTACAAAAAGGAAAAGATGTAGTTGTCGTTAATAAAGACCGGCAAATAGCAACAGCGAAAGCACATGCAAAATTAATGGCAGAATCTGGTTATACACAACCTGTACATAGGAAAGATGTCAAGGTACTCGGTAAGCAAGCCTTAGGAATGTTTTTAGTAGGGACAGATTCTATGGAAGCTGCCAATTATATTAGTGCGCATGATCATAAAATCGCAAATAAATTAGCCTACGTAATGGCTGGTGGTGATTTATCAGAACCTACTCTAGTAAGCGAACATTACTTACTCGACCTAGAACGAGAGGCATTTTTAAGTCTGTGTACAGAGCGAAAAACTCTTGAGCGAATTCAACATATGTTAACCAAAGGAAAACCGCTTAGAAATTAGAACCAAGAACCAAGACTAAAAGATTCAAGATACTTGTCTTGGCTCTTGATTCTTGATTCTATAAATCTTAAAGAAAAAAAATGAAACAAGCATATATAGTAAAAGCATATAGAACAGCTGTTGGAAAAGCACCAAAAGGTGTATTCCGTTTTAAAAGAACCGATGAATTAGCTGCTGAAACTATTCAGCATATGATGAAGGAATTGCCTAATCTTGATAAAAAGCGTATTGATGACGTGATTGTTGGAAATGCAATGCCAGAAGGTTCTCAAGGATTAAACATGGCACGTTTAATATCATTAATGGGATTAGAATCCGTAGATGTTCCAGGTGTTACCGTAAATCGTTTTTGCTCATCTGGTATTGAGACTATTGGCATCGCTACGGCGAAAATTCAATCCGGAATGGCAGATTGCATTATTGCAGGTGGAGCCGAGAGTATGAGTGCAGTTCCAATGACTGGTTTCAAACCCGAATTAAATTATGACATCGTAAAAGCTGGTCATGAAGATTATTATTGGGGCATGGGAAATACCGCCGAAGCTGTTGCCAATCAATTTAAAGTCTCACGTGAAGATCAAGATGAATTTGCATATAACTCTCACATGAAAGCTTTAAAAGCACAAGCTGAGAATCGTTTTCAAGATCAAATCGTGCCTATTGAAGTAGAACAAACTTTTATTGATGCCTCTGGAAAAAGAGCGACTAAAACATATACAGTAACTAAAGATGAAGGTCCCCGTGCTGGAACTAGCAAAGAAGCGCTTGCAAAATTAAGAGCTGTATTCGCACAAGGCGGAAGTGTGACTGCTGGAAATTCATCTCAAATGAGTGATGGAGCAGCTTTTGTGATGGTTATGAGTGAAGACATGGTTAAAGAGTTAAATCTAGAGCCCATAGCACGCCTAGTTAATTATGCCGCTGCTGGTGTTGAACCGCGAATTATGGGAATTGGTCCTGTAAAAGCAATTCCAAAAGCTTTAAAACAAGCAGGATTACAACAATCAGATCTTGAACTTATAGAGTTAAATGAAGCATTTGCATCTCAGTCTTTGGCTGTGATTAGAGAGTTAAATTTAAATCCTGATATCATTAATGTCAATGGTGGTGCCATCGCACTTGGTCATCCTTTAGGTTGTACTGGTGCTAAATTATCAGTTCAATTATTTGATGAAATGCGAAAGCGTGATATGAAAGGAAAATATGGAGCAGTAACAATGTGTGTCGGTACTGGACAAGGCGCTTGTGGCATCTTTGAATTTCTCAATTAGAATCTAGACTAAAAGAATCAAGATTCAACACTTAATAAAGACTATGCATAATTTTAAAAAATTAAAAATTTGGCATGACAGCATGGAGCTTGTTTCTAAATCATATAAAATAACTCAAACATTTCCGAAGTTTGAAACTTACGGATTAATAAGTCAAATGAATAGGAGTGCTGTTTCAATTCCTTCAAACATTGCTGAAGGTTCTAGTAAAAGTACAGATAAGCATTTTAGTAAATATTTAGAAGATAGTTTAGGATCTGCGTTCGAATGGGAAACACAACTCATTATTGCATTTAATGAAAATTATTTATCTGAAGATACATTTAAAGAATTAGAACAAAAAATTAAACAAATACAAAAAATGGTTTCAAGTTTTAAATCTGGACTAAAATTATAAGTCTAGATTCTTGACTCTTAAATCTATAAAACTAAAAAAAATGGAAGCAACCGAAAAAGATATACTTAGAGGTGGTCAATTTCTTGTAAAAGAAACCAACTGTGAAGATGTATTTACTCCTGAAGATTTTTCAGAAGAACAAAAGATGATGAAAGAAGCGGTTATAGAATTTAACGATCGCGAAATAATACCTCATAAAGCAAGATTTGAAGCAAAAGATTATGCACTTACTGAAGAATGTATGCGTAAGGCTGGCGATTTAGGTTTTCTTGGTGTTGCAGTTCCTGAAGCCTATGGCGGATTAGGAATGGGCTTCGTATCAACAGTACTTACCTGTGACTATATATCTAGTGGAACTGGATCATTCAGTACAGCCTTTGGTGCTCACACTGGAATTGGAACCATGCCAATTACACTTTACGGAACGGAAGAGCAAAAACAAAAATACGTGCCAAAATTGGCAACTGGAGAGTGGTTTGGAGCGTATTGCTTAACTGAACCTGGTGCTGGTAGTGATGCAAATTCAGGTAAAACGACTGCGGTTCTTTCTGAAGATGGAAAGTCTTATAAAATCAACGGACAAAAAATGTGGATTACGAATGCAGGTTTCTGTAAATTATTCATCGTTTTTGCGCGTATAGAAAATGATAAAAACATTACTGGGTTTATACTTGAAAACGATCCAGAAAATGGAATAACTTTAGGAGAAGAAGAACACAAATTAGGTATTCGTGCCTCTTCAACACGCCAAGTATTCTTTAATGATACAGTAGTACCGGTTGAAAACATGCTGTCTGAACGGGGTAATGGATTCAAAATAGCAATGAACGCATTAAATGTGGGTCGAATTAAATTGGCTGCCGCCTGTTTAGATTCTCAAAGACGTATCACTACACTTAGTGTTCAGTATGCCAATGAACGTAAACAATTTAAAACACCGATCTCCGATTTTGGAGCTATTAAAGTAAAAATAGCAGAAATGGCGACAACCACTTATGCTGGAGAATCTGCGACTTATAGAGCTTCTAAAAATATTGAAGATCGTATTGCAATGCGTGAAGCGGCTGGAAACACACACCAAAAGGCAGAACTAAAAGGTGTTGAAGAATATGCCATAGAATGTTCAATTTTAAAAGTAGCGGTTTCTGAAGATGTGCAAAATTGCGCTGATGAAGGCATTCAGATTTTCGGCGGAATGGGATTCTCGGAAGAAACACCAATGGAATCAGCTTGGAGAGATGCTAGAATTACTCGTATCTATGAAGGTACAAATGAAATAAACAGAATGCTTTCCGTAGGAATGTTGGTTAAAAAAGCAATGAAAGGACATGTTGATCTTTTAGGCCCAGCACAGGCCGTTCAAGAAGAACTAATGGGAATTCCTTCTTTTGAAACACCTGATTATTCAGAATTATTTTCAGAAGAAAAAGCGATGATTGCAAAATTGAAGAAAACATTCTTAATGGTCGCAGGTGGAGCTGTTCAAAAATATGGTCCAGATCTTGAAGAGCATCAACAATTGTTAATCGCAGCTTCCGATATCTTAATAGAAATCTATATGGCGGAATCCGCAATTTTAAGAACAGAAAAGAATGCCAAACGTTTTGGCGCTGAATCACAATCAGTTCAAATTGCCATGGCTAAATTATACTTATATCACGCTGTTGAAATTGTTGAGAAAAACGGAAAAGAAAGTATTATTTCTTTTGCTGAAGGAGATGAACAACGTATGATGCTAATGGGCTTAAAACGATTTACTAAGTATGCTAACTATCCTGATATTGTAGATTTAAGAATTGAAATTGCAGAAAAAGTAAAAGCAGAAAATAAATATTGTTTTTAAATAAGGCTAATTCAAAAACAAATAGTGAGAACCGTTTTCAAATTGAAGACGGTTTTTTTTATTTGACTATCTTTATGGACTCAATTTATATGCTCATGAAAAAACTACTTTTTACAGTCTTATTAATTCTTCCTACACATCTATTCTCTCAACAAAACACCGAAGTTTTCTTATTCGATTTAAATACTAAAAATGGGAATTTCACCTTGTCTAATTTCAAAAATATTTCCAATAATAAGGGTTATGACAATCAACCATCCTTTGTAGATGACAACACTATATTATATGCTGGTACTCGAAATGATCAAACTGATATCGTCAAATACAATATAAAATACGATTCAATACTATATATGAATCATTCTGAAGGCAGTGAGTATTCCCCATTAAAAATTCCAGGTCAAGACGCCGTTTCTGCTATTCGATTGGATAAAGACGGTAAACAAGCTTTGAGAAAATATAGTTTAAGCAATGGTGAATCTGAACTTATCATTGAAGATATTATTATCGGTTATCATGTATGGTTCGATGAGCAAATCTTGGTGTCTTCTGTCTTAGAAGAAAATTACTTATCATTATATGCAACGCACCTCAACGAAATGAAAAATCACAAATTTCAACAAAATATTGGTCGCTCCTTACATAAAATACCAAATACAAATCGTGTAAGCTTTATCTCAAAAATTTCAGAACCCTGGGAAATCACATCTTTAAATCCCAAAAACGGAGACACGAAATCTATTGTTACAACTATTGGTGAAGCCGAAGATATGTGTTGGATGAATAATGGTACCATCCTTATGGGTGTTGATGACACTTTGTATACATATACTCCAGATAAGGATGCCGATTGGATTAAAGTTTCTAATCTCAAAGCCTATGGAATCACAAAAATTACGAGGGTGACCATTAGTCCGGATGGCAATAAATTAGCCATTGTTGGGGAACTTATTGAAAAGACGGAGCTAGATCCAAATGAGAAGTTAGAACCTAAAATAGAAAATGTAGCTTGGATTTCCGGGCAATGGAAAGGGGAAGCTTTTGGTGGTCAAACTGAAGAAAATTGGAGCGCACCTTCTGGAGGTTCAATGATGGCGGCATTTAAATTGATTAGTGATGGGAAGATTTCCTTTTATGAAATAGAAATCATTCGTGAGGTTGAAAACTCCTTAATTCTTCAACTTAAACATTTTGATAGTGAATTGAAGGGATGGGAATCTAAAGATGATACTGTCGATTTTCCTTTAAAAGAAATCACCAGAAACAAAGTCGTATTTGAAGGGATGACTTTCGAAAAAATTGGAAACAATGAAATGAATGTTTATGTAGATATGCATAATGACGATGGTTCTGTAAAGACAGTTAAATTCAACTACAAAAAATGACATGTCAGAAATTCCAGAATTATATTTTAAGACTGATACAGAATGGCGGCATTGGCTATCTGAAAATCATGGCTCAATTTCAGGAATCTATTTAATTTTCTACAAACTCGAAACAAAAATTCCTACAATGCGTTGGGAAGAAGCAGTAAAAGTAGCACTTTGTTTTGGATGGATTGACTCGACTGTTAAGGGTTTAGGAGACGGAAAACGCAGACAGTACTTTACCCCACGAAATACCAAAAGTGTTTGGAGCGCTTTAAATAAAAGGTATATCATTGAACTTACGAAAAATAATCTGATGCATAAAAGCGGTATTGAGCGTGTCGAAATTGCCAAACTAAATGGATCTTGGATCGCTTTAGATGATGTTGAAAACGAAGTGATTCCCAAAGAATTAAAAGCTGCGTTTTCTGCAAATAAGATTGCTTATAAAAACTATCAAAAATTCTCACCATCTTACCGCAAAGGATATCTGTATTGGTTGAATCAAGCAAAGCGTGAAAATACAAGAAAGGATAGAATAGAAAAGATTATTGAATACTGTGAAAATAATATCAAAACTCGTGATACGCGTTAACATCAGTTTAAGATAATATTCAAATTAATTATTTATTTTTACCAGCTCATTTTAAGCCTCATTTTTTTTGAAACATAAACGGAAACATTTAGCTAAAAAATCACGTTGGTATAGAAAACTACACCGATTTATTGCGGTTCCATTGGTTTTATTTATGTTTATTCTAGGGCTCTCCGGCCTTCTATTAACTTGGAAAAATCAGCTTCAATTTAAACCACAAATCGCCTCAATAAATACCACTAACCTAACCTTAATTTCTTTAGACAAAATTAGAGAGAATGCCATTGCGTATGCCGAAAATTTAGATTTGTCTTCTGTAATCAACCGTATTGATTATAGGCCATCCAAAGGAATTGCAAAGGTAAGATTCGAATCACACTTTACCGAGTTGCAAATAAATTGTTTTACTGGAGATATAGTCGCTATTGAAAACCGTAGTGATACTATCATCGAAATGATTCATGACGGTTCCATTTTAGATTTTCTATTTAAAAATGAATCCAAACCAATAAAATTAGTGTATTCAACACTCACATCTCTTGGACTCATGCTGCTTTCTTTTAGTGGCTTTTGGCTATGGAAGAAACCAAAACAATTAAAAAAATTAAAAGCATAGAACACAAAATCTATAAAAATAATATCACAAATATTTTGATTAATTTTAAAGCCTTAACTAAATTCAACTCAATGAAAAAAATAGTTTCTATTGTAATGTTATTCTGCATTACAATTCTTTCTGCCCAAGACTTATCAATAGACTTATTAAAAAACATGAACCCAAGGAATATTGGTCCTGGAGGCATGTCTGGCCGTGTTACCGCCATTGATGTTGTGCATACAAATCCAGACATTATGTATGTTGGTACTGCTTCAGGTGGACTATGGAAATCAACTTCAGGAGGCGTGACTTGGGAACCTATATTTGAAAAAGAAGCCACTGCTTCAATTGGTGCTGTCGCCATTCAACAATCGAATCCAAGTGTTATTTGGGTAGGTACTGGAGAAGGTAATCCACGAAATAGTTTAAATGGAGGTTACGGTGTTTATCGCTCACTTGATGGTGGAAAAAATTGGGCCTTAATGGGACTTGAGAACACGAGACACATTCATCGTGTAATCGTTGACCCTACGAATCCAGATGTTGTATATGTAGCTGCCATTGGATCTCCTTGGGGAGAACATCCAGAACGTGGCGTTTTTAAAACTATAGATGGTGGAAAAACCTGGTCTAAAATTTTATTTGCCAATAATAAAACAGGAGCCGCTGATCTGATCATGGACCCTACTAATCCGAACAAATTAATAGCAACTTTATGGGAACATAAACGTGATCCATGGTTTTTTAATTCTGGAGGCGTAGGTTCTGGACTTCATATTACACATGATGGTGGTGAAACTTGGAAAAAAATAACCGAAGATGAAGGATTTCCATCCGGAAACCTCGGTCGAATTGGCGTTGCAATTGCTTCAAATAAACCCAATGTCGTTTACGCATTGGTTGAAGCCGAAAAAAACGCTTTGTATCGTAGTAACGATGGTGGATTTAAATGGCAAAAGGTGAATGATAAATCTAGTGGAAGAGGTTCCGGTGGAATTGGTAATAGACCCTTTTATTATTCAGAAATATATGTCGATCCACAAAATGAAAATCGTGTGTATTCTATTTATACTTATGTTAACGTAAGTGAAGATGGTGGAAAAAGTTTTAATCAATTGATGCCTGCTTATAACGTTAGTAATGGTGTACATCCAGATCATCATGCTTGGTGGATTCATCCAACAAATGGCGACTTCATGATTGATGGAAATGATGGTGGTATGAACATCACAAAAGATGGTGGGAAATCATGGCGCTTTATTGGAAACCTTCCAGTGGCACAATTTTATCATATCAATGTAGATAATGAAACCCCATACAATGTGTATGGAGGCATGCAAGATAATGGATCTTGGAGAGGACCGGCTTATACATGGCGTGTGCAAGGTATTCGTAATAGTTATTGGCAAGAAATAAGTTTTGGCGATGGTTTTGATGTGGTCCCAGATAAAGAGGATTCTCGTTATGGATGGTCGATGAGTCAGCAAGGTTATGTGAGTCGTTACGATTGGAAAACAGGCAATAACTACTATGTGCGACCAACACATCCTAATCCTGATGTCAAGCTTCGTTTCAATTGGAATTCAGCTATAAATATTGATCCTTTCGACAATAGCACGATTTACTTCGGCAGTCAGTTTGTACATAAATCGACAGACAAAGGATTAACTTGGACTATAATTTCTGATGATCTTACGACTAACGATCCTGAAAAATTAAAACAGGACGAAAGTGGTGGATTGACAATGGATGCTACTGGAGCTGAAAACCATTGTACGATCTTAGTAATTGAACCTTCAGTTTTGGAAAAAGATATGCTTTGGGCTAGTACTGATGATGGACGTGTACATTACACAACAAATGGTGGTACATCATGGACAGATGTTACTAAAAACATAAAAGGCTTACCTGCTGGAAGTTGGATTCCTCAAATTAAAGCTTCCAACAAGAATAAAGGAGAAGCTTTGCTGATAGCAAATGATTATAGACGATTCAATTATACGCCTTATGCCTACAGGACTAAAGATTACGGTCAAACTTGGGAAGGTATAGTTGACGCGAACGATGTTGAGAGCTACACCTTATCAATTGTTGAAGATTTAGTTGAACCAAACTTAATGTTCCTAGGAACAGACGACGGTTTATATGTGTCAATAAATGCAGGTCAATCGTGGACCAAATGGACCGAAGGGTTCCCTACAGTATCGGTAAAAGATTTAGTAATTCATCCACGTGAGCATGATCTAGTAATAGGAACTTTTGGTAGAGCTGCTTGGGTATTAGACGATATTCGACCACTTCGAGCAATTGCTAAAAATGCATCCATCTTAGACGAATCAATAAAATTATTTAATGCTCCAACTGCGTATATTGCGGCATATCAAGAAGCAACAGGTAGTCGTTTCGGAGGAGATGCTTTATACAGTGGCACTAATAGAGGCAGTGGGGCTATCTTATCTTACTATGCAAAAATAAATAATCAAAAAAGCGAAGACAAAAAGGATGATGTTACCAATGATAAAGATGAAAATGAGGTAAAATGGGATTCGTTAACTTTAAAAATATTTGATGGTGAGCGTTTAATAAGAACTTTAAAACAAAAAGCGCCTAAAGAAAGTGGCATTCATAAATGGACATGGAATATGGATGAAGCTGGTGTTAGTGGCCCTTCAAGAACAATTCAAAAACAAACGAGGGAACCTAGTGGATCCTATGTTCTACCCGGAGAATACAAAGCAATCTTAAGTTATGCTGATCAGAGTTCTGAAACTTTTGTTACTGTAAAATACGATCCTCGAATAGAAACTACAACTTCATATCTTAAAAACTCATATGATGCAACCAAGCAAATAGAAGCGTTGAATAAAGTTACGGCCGATGCAGTAAAACAATTAGTTGAAAGTAAAACGATTGCTCAAAATTTTCAATCTGATTTGAAAAAATTAGACAAAGACGCTTTCAAAGATCCAATTGAGGACTCTAAAACCATTATTGAAAAAATTGACGAACTCATTGATATTTATTTAGGAAAAGAAGATAAAAGACAAGGGATTACAAGCAGTTCTATAGTGACGGTAAATGATCGTATTAATGCTGCGGCATTCTATGCAAATTCTAGACCTAGTGGATTAACGAGTACTGAAACGACGCTTATAAATCATGCTAAAGATGCCATTAATAGCGCTCTAAACAAAACCAATGCATTCTTTAAAAATGAATGGACAGCGTATCAAACAAAAATGAAGCAATTAGAGGCCAGTCCATTTAAAGAGGTTAAATCTTTTAAATTGGATTAAGAGTCAATTTATGAAAAAAAAAGACCTTACAGTAATTACTATAAGGTCTTTTATTATAAATAATTTCTTATTATTCAACGCGTTCTAAACCTGAAATGTATTCTATCTTTATCTGTTTACCTGATGTTGTAATCAAGCCTTCTTTTTTAAGTTGTGACAACACTCTAATTGCAGATTCTGTTGCAGTTCCAACAATGCTTGCATAGTCTTCTCTCGAAAGTATAACGTTTAAATATCCCTTATCATCGTTTCCGAAATTATCTAATATATAAAGTAAGGCTTCAGCCAATCGTTTCTTTACAGATTTCTGCGCCATATTAACAATAATATTATCCGCTTCTTTTAAATCGTTAGCCATGTCTTGCAGCACATTCATCGAAAAACTAGAGTTCTGCTGCAAATCACCTATGATTTCACTTTTAGGTATAAAACATACCTCCATATCATTTAAAGCAATGGCGCTCAAATTAGAAGACTCATCACTTATTAATGAACGTTGCCCCAACAAATCACCTTTCATTACCAATTTCACAATTTGATCTCTACCATTTGCGCTTAGTTTTGTGAGTTTACATAAGCCGTCCTTAACACAAAAAACGCCATTTAGTGTTTCCCCTTCCTCAAAAATGACTTCGCCTTTTTTGATGAATTTCGAAGTTTTACACCCAGAAATCCTTACTAGTTCGTCTTTCGTTAAAGCTTTTAAAGAATTAAATTGCCTTATAATACATTGTTCACATTTACTCATAACCCATTTTGTAACATGCAAAATTAATGAAAACATGACAATAATCATATAATAAACGCCATAATCTTGTTACATTTGCCGTCAGGTAAATGAGCAAAAATATGGAGCATAAACAATGTTTCCACTGTGGAGATCGTTGCGATAGTAACATAATTCAATTTCAAGAAAAATCATTCTGCTGTAATGGCTGTAAAACGGTTTACGAGATTTTCGAGAGCCATGATTTGACCTGTTATTACGATTTACAAAGTTCGCCAGGAGCTATTCCAAAAGAAATACAAGGCAAATACGATTTTCTATCTCAAACTAGTATCATTGAAAAATTGTGCGAATTTAATGATGGAAACACACAAATTGCAACACTATACATTCCTCATATTCATTGCAGTTCCTGTATTTGGATACTAGAGAACCTGCATCAACTTCATCCCCAAATATCATCTTCACAAGTTAATTTTGGAAAGAAAACTGTTCGCGTCAGTTACAATCCAAACACCTATTCTTTGAAGGAAACTGTTTTATTACTGAGTAGCATTGGTTATGAACCTTATATCTCACTTGACGATTTTAAGACTGGAAATGAAAAGGTAAATCGTAGCTTAATTTACAAACTTGGAATAGCTGGCTTTGCCTTTGGAAATGTCATGTTTTTATCATTTCCAGAATATTTTGAAGTTGGTGAATTCTGGCTTGAAAAATACAAGCATTTGTTTAGATGGCTCATGTTTGCATTTTCGCTGCCTGTTGTTTTTTATGCTGGACGGGATTATTTTAAAGCTGCATATAAAGGATTACGATCTAGGCTTTTAAATATTGATGTTCCAATAGCACTCGGAATTGCAGTCCTTTTTATACGTAGTACTGTTGAAATTAGTTTTGATCTTGGTTCTGGTTTTTTCGATAGTCTCACTGGACTCGTCTTTTTCTTATTACTAGGAAAATTCTTCCAACAAAAAACATATACATTTTTATCTTTTGAACGCGATTACAAATCCTATTTTCCAATTGCGGTTACAAAATTAACTCGTGATAATAAAGAACAGCCTGTTCAAGTTTACGACATTAAAAAAGGAGATCGATTACTCATTAGAAATGAGGAGCTTATTCCAGTCGATGGTATTTTGATTAATGGGAAAGCAAAAATTGATTACAGTTTTGTAACTGGTGAATCTGAAACCGTTAGAAAAAATTCTGGCGACAAACTTTTTGCTGGAGGAAAGCAAACTCATGGTGTTATTGAAATGGAAGCCATTAAATCGGTGGAGCAAAGTTATCTAACTCAACTATGGAGTAATGATATTTTCAACAAAAATAAAGAAGATGGATTTACAAATCTGACCAATACTATTAGTAAAAAATTCACTATTACTATTTTGGCAATTGCCTTAGTTTCCACAGCATATTGGTTATTTGTAGATGCTTCAAAAGCAATGAATGTCTTTACAGCAGTTTTAATTATTGCTTGTCCTTGTGCTATTGCTTTATCGGCACCATTTACTTTTGGTAATATGTTGCGGATTTTTGGCAAGCTGAAATTTTATGTAAAAAACGCTTCTGTGATTGAGCAACTAGCGTCTATTAATACTATTATTTTTGATAAAACAGGTACAATTACTTCCAATTTAAAAAGTACAGCAACCTATGAAGGAGCGTCGCTTTCAACAACGGAAGAGCTGGTTTTAAAAAACACCGTTAGAGGTTCAAATCATCCACTAAGCAGATCACTTTATGAGATGCTAAAAGATAATCAGATTATTACACTAGATTCATTTGAAGAATATTTAGGACAGGGTATTCAGGCATCACATAAAGCCACAAGCATTAAATTAGGTTCGGCTAAGTTTGTTGGTTTCACCAACGAAACACAAGTTTTAAATACGACAGTGCATGTTAGTTCAAGTGACACCTATAAAGGGAAATTTACGTTTTACAACAACTATAGAAAAGGATTGTCAAAACTTTTTAATCAGTTAAAAAAACAATATGATCTCGTAATATTGTCGGGAGACAATGAAGGTGAACATGATAATCTAAAAAAACTATTACCTTCAAAAACAAAACTACTATTCAATCAAAACCCTAAAGATAAATTAGAATATATTAAATATCATCAAACCGAAGGCGCAAAGGTGTTGATGATTGGTGATGGATTAAATGATTCTGGTGCTTTGGCCCAGAGTAATGTTGGCATTGCAATTTCAGAAAATGTCAATATTTTTTCACCTGCATGTGATGCTATTTTAGACGCTAAAAAATTCAATCAATTGTTTAGTTATATTAAAGCATCCAAAACAGCAATTCGTATAATTAAATGGAGTTTTGTATTTTCGTTTATCTATAATATAATTGGGCTTTATTTTGCTGTAACAGGACAATTAGCTCCAGTAATAGCCGCCATATTGATGCCCTTAAGCTCAATTAGCATTGTTGTTTTTACAACTATTGCTACGAATGTTTTAACCAGAAAATTAGAATGATTACAAATAATGAAACATGACAATTATCATATAATAAAACGGGGCATGACAGTAATTTTGAAACATAACTTCTAGTAGGTATGAGCGTTATATATATTTTACTCACAATCAGCATTATAGTTGCTATAATATTCTTTATGGCGTTTATTTTTGCCGTAAAAAACGGACAATACGACGACAGTTATACGCCTTCAGTTAGAATGTTATTTGAAGATGAACTCGTTAAAGAAAAAACAGAACAATCAATACAAACCAAAAAAGACTAACAACAATTATGGAAATGCAACAGTTTCATTACGATAACAAAATCGTTACTAAATTCCTTTATGCCACAATAATTTTTGGAGTGGTAGGAATGCTAGTGGGTTTAATACTCGCATTTATGTTTCTATTCCCAAATCTAACCGATGGTATTTCATGGCTAAGTTTTGGACGTTTAAGACCATTACATACAAACGCCGTTATTTTTGCCTTTGTAGGGAATGCGATGTTTGCAGGTATTTATTACTCACTACAGCGTTTGTTAAAAGCACGTATGGCGAGTGACCTATTAAGTAATATTAACTTCTGGGGTTGGCAACTTATTATTGTTGCTGCTGCAATTTCTCTTCCTTTGGGGTATTCTACTTCAAAAGAATATGCTGAATTAGAATGGCCAATCGATATCGCTATTGCCTTAATTTGGGTTGTTTTTGGCGTTAATATGATTTGGACCATTTTAAAAAGAAGACAACGTCATTTATACGTTGCTATTTGGTTTTACATTGCCACATTTGTAACTGTAGCAGTACTTCATATATTTAATAGTTTAGAATTGCCTGTAAGTGCTATGAAAAGTTATTCCGTTTACGCAGGCGTACAAGATGCCTTAGTACAATGGTGGTACGGTCATAATGCCGTAGCGTTCTTTTTAACGACTCCATTCCTTGGTTTAATGTATTATTTTGTACCAAAAGCGGCTAACAGACCTGTATACTCATACAGATTATCCATAGTTCACTTCTGGTCCTTAATTTTTATTTATATCTGGGCAGGACCGCATCATTTATTATACACTGCTTTACCAGACTGGGCACAGAATCTAGGTGTAGCGTTTTCAATAATGTTATTAATGCCATCTTGGGGAGGTATGATAAATGGTCTTTTAACACTTAGAGGTGCATGGGACAAAGTGCGTACGGACCCTGTTTTAAAATTTATGGTTGTTGCTATTACAGGTTATGGTATGGCTACATTTGAAGGGCCCTTGCTATCTTTAAAAAGTGTAAATGCAGTCGCACATTATACCGATTGGATTATTGCACACGTACATGTAGGTGCTCTCGCTTGGAATGGCTTCATGGCCTTTGGAATTATTTATTATTTAATACCAAGACTATTTAAAACTAAATTACACTCTCTAGGATTAGCTAATTTACATTTCTGGTTAGGAACATTGGGTATCATAATCTATGCCTTACCAATGTATGTCGCAGGGTTTACACAATATTCAATGTGGCAACAATTTAATCCAGATGGTACATTAGTTTACGGTAATTTCTTAGAAACCGTTTCTGAGATCATACCAATGTACTGGATGCGTGCTATTGGAGGCACGCTATATATTGCTGGAATGCTAATTTTAGTGTATAACGTATATGCAACAATCAAATCTGGTAGTAAAGTAACCGATGAATTAGCAGAAGCTCCAGCATTACAACGTGTTTCTAAAAAACGAATTGCTGGCGAAGGATGGCATACCTGGTTAGAACGTAAACCAATTCAATTGACAATTTTAGCAACTGTCGCTATTTTAATTGGTGGTATTCTTCAAATTGTACCAACTATTATGGTTAAATCTAACATTCCTACAATTTCAAGTGTTCAACCGTATACACCTTTAGAATTAGAGGGAAGAGATATTTATATTCGTGAAGGCTGTGTTGGCTGTCACTCTCAAATGATACGTCCGTTTAGACATGAAGTTGAGCGTTATGGAGAATATTCAAAAGCCGGCGAATATGTATACGACCATCCCTTCCTTTGGGGATCTAAACGAACAGGACCTGATTTACATAGAATTGGAGGGAAATATTCCGATAATTGGCATTTAAATCATATGTATGATCCGCAAAGTACATCTAGTGGATCTATCATGCCAGGTTACAAATGGTTAATTAGAGATGAACTTGATAAATCTCAAACAGAAACTAAAATGGAAGTTATGGCGACTCTAGGCGTGCCATATACGGAAGATGATATTGCAGATGCACAACAACAAATGTTAGATCAAGGTACTCAAATAGAAAAGAATCTTTATAACGATCCTGATTTTGTTGAAAATTATGAAGCAGACAAGCAATTCGCTAAGGAAAACGGAGAAGAATTTGTAGAAATGAGACATCGAGAAATCGTTGCAATCATTGCTTATTTACAGCGATTAGGGACAGATATTAAAGTTAAAGATTTACAAGAATAATAACCTTCAAATTAAGTCATTATGCTAAAATATATAAAAAACCATATGGAGAGTATCATCGGGATTGAGATTTATCCTATCATCTCTCTGCTTATCTTTTTCAGCTTTTTTGTAATTCTTTTTTGGTGGGTTTTCACTGCTAAAAAAGCATATATAAAAACGGTAAGTAACCTTCCATTAGAAAACAATCAAAACGACATTATATCATGAGACATTTAGTTCCACCATACGTAAGAATTCCGTTAGTGTTCTTCACTATTTTCGGATTAATAGAATATTTTGTAGACTCGGGAGATCAACCTGCCTTTCTAGAATATCCTGTCATAATGCTCTTCTTGCTATTAGTATTACTTATTATAATTGCTGTTGAAGCTATCGTTGGTGCTTTAGAAAATGTGATGTACCAAAGTCTAGATGACGAAGCAAAAGCAAGGTTTGTTGCATCTAAGGAAGGACCAAAATTTACATGGCTGCATGAGACCTACATCAAACTTTTAGGCTCTCGTCCTATGGAAGAAGAAGGTGAACTTATTTTAGACCATAATTATGATGGGATCAAAGAATTGGATAATAACCTTCCACCATGGTGGGTATGGGGATTCTATGCGTCTATCTTTTTTGCGGTATTTTATCTTTTTAAATATCATGTGTTTAATGGTGACACTCAAATTGATGAGTTTGAAACTGAATTGGCACAGGCAAAAATAGATTTGGAAGAATATAAGAAAACGGCTAAAGACTTGGTCGACTTTAATACTGTCGAATTATTAACTGAAGCATCAGATTTAAGTCGTGGTAAAAACATTTTTGAAACCAATTGTGTTGCTTGTCATATGGCAGATGGTGGCGGTGGAATTGGCCCGAATTTAACCGACCATAATTGGATATTAGGAGGTGGCATCAAAAATGTATTTAAAACTGTGAGCGAAGGGGGTAGAGATGGTAAAGGTATGATTTCATGGAAACAAACATTGAAACCAGCTGAAATCGCCCAAGTTTCAAGCTATTTGTTAACATTAGAAGGTACAACACCTGCAAAACCAAAAGCTCCAGAAGGAGATGTATGGGAAGCAGAATCACAAGAGTAAACAGAACCAGTTTTGGAAACCCCTGAGAACGAAATATTTAGAGATTCAATTAGCACTATAACCGAAGAGGGTAAACGTGCGTGGGTATTTCCAAAAAAACCTAAGGGTCCCTTTTATGAAAAGCGTAAAATTGTAAGCTATGCTTTGTTGCTAATTCTTGTTGCTGCACCATTTATAAACATAAATGGCAATCAATTTTTGATGTTCAATATATTAGAACGTCGTTTTAATATATTCGGATTTCCGTTTTGGCCACAAGATTTTCACCTCTTCGTTATTTCAATGATAATAGGCGTCCTATTTGTAACCCTATTTACAGTTGCCTTTGGACGAATATTTTGTGGATGGATTTGTCCTCAAACTATTTTTTTAGAAATGGTATTCAGACGCATTGAATATTGGATAGATGGTGATCGTGGGAAGCAAATGCGCTTGGATAAACAAAAATGGAATGCTGATAAAATAAAAAAACGGCTTTTAAAATGGAGCCTGTTTTTGATAATATCTTTTATTATCGCGAATGTTTTTTTAGCTTATTTAATAGGTAGCGACAAACTACTAGGTTACGTTATCGATGGACCAATCGAGCACGTAAGTACGCTAATATCATTGCTGATTTTTACAGGCGTATTTTATTTCGTATTTGCTTGGTTTAGAGAACAAGTATGTATAATCGCATGTCCTTATGGACGCTTACAAGGTGTCCTCTTAGATACTAAATCGATTGTTGTGGCTTATGATCATAAGCGCGGAGAAGGCGAAAATGGTCGAAAAAAATGGCGTAAAAATGAGGATAGAGATGCCTTAGGTCATGGGGATTGTATTGATTGTTTTCAATGTGTTCACGTATGCCCAACAGGAATTGATATTAGAAACGGTACGCAATTAGAATGTGTTAATTGCACGGCATGTATTGATGAATGTGATGAAATCATGGAAAAAGTAGGCTTACCTACTGGACTGATTCGATATGCTAGCGAAGCCGAAATTGCTAATAAAGAAACGTTTAAGCTGACTACCAGGTTGAAAGGTTACATTATAGTATTAACTATATTAACTGGAGTTTTGATGAGTATGTTGTTTTTAAGAAATGATGTTGAAGCTAGAGTTTTAAGACTACCAGGTCAACTGTATGAGCACAAAGACAATAAGATTATCAGTAATGTATTTACTTATAAACTCGTTAATAAAACTAGTAACTCTATAGATGACATTTCACTAAAATTAAAAACCTACAAGGGTACTATTAAATTGGTGTCTCATAATGAAGGTTTTAGTGTTCCGAAACAAGGGATTGCAGAAGGAACTTTGTTTATTGAAATCAATCAGGCACATTTGAATGGCGATAAAAACAAACTAACTATTGAAGTTTATAGTGGTGATGAATTAATTGAAACAACCACTGTGAACTTTTTAGGACCAAGGAGTTATAGATAGTTGTCATTAAGACGAGCTTCTTCGTTTACACGGAGCGTAGTCGAAGTGTCGACTTCAATTTGAAAGATTGCCACAGCAAATAAAATTGCTTCGCAATGACGCTAAAATTAATGATTAGTGCATTAAGGATTGAAGTGACATCCTTTTTAAAACATGAGAGAACGTCATTGCGAACGTAGTGAAGCAAGCTGTTGATATTAAAAATAGATTACCACATCGTTTCACGCCTCGTAATAACATAAATGTTTTAAAAAGATATAACGGAAAGCCTGGCCTGAGTACAGCGAAGGAATGCCATAAAAAAAATGATTATGAAAATTAATTGGGGAACGGGAATTGTGATTGCTTTTATTGGCTTTATTGCTTTCATATTGTATTTCGTAATTACTATGAGTACTAGCAAAGACATTAACAATGATTTGGTTACTGAAGAATATTATAAAGAAGAACTGGGTTACCAGAAGGAGATTGATAAAGAACAGAATACCAAAAATCTTGATCAAAATATAAGTTGGAAAAATACGGATGACGGATTGCTTATTCAATTTCCTGAAAATTTAAATTCAAAAGAAATCACAGGAAAAGTGTTCCTATATAGACCATCTAATAAACAGTTAGACTTTGAAACTACGATTTCGCTGTCTAACCACAATTTGCTCATACCTGACAATCGTTTATTGGGTGGTCGTTGGAACATTAAAGTAGATTGGCAATATAAAGGAATTTCGTATTTATACAAAAAGGAGATCGTGTACTAAATGTTAGCGTCGGCATTCATATTAGGTTTATTAGGCAGTTTTCACTGTGTTGGAATGTGTGGTCCTATTGCCTTTATGCTACCTGTTGATCGCACAAATTCAACGAAAAAAATAATTCAAATTTTAACTTACCACTTAGGGCGCTTATTGGCTTATAGTTTAATAGGCTTATTTTTTGGATTGGTAGGTCAGAGTTTATACATATTTGGCATCCAGCAACACTTATCCATTGCTATTGGAATTTTAATGATTATTGTAGTAATGATTCCTACGAAAACTTTTAATTCTTTCAATTTCTCCAAACCAATTTACCAAGTCATTTCAAAAGTAAAGAGCGCTTTAGGAACCGCCTTAAAGAAAAAAACTGCAGATACATTTCTAACCATTGGTTTTTTAAACGGATTCTTACCGTGTGGCTTGGTTTATATGGCCGTTTTCGGTGCTATTGCAACAGCCAATTTAACACAAGGTAGTTTATATATGGCGGTATTTGGATTAGGAACTATTCCATTAATGACCACAGCGATTTATATTGGTAAATTTTTAAATACGAACATAAAACAGCGTATTCAAAAAGCAATCCCTGTATTTATTGTAATTATTGGATTGCTTTTTATTGTACGTGGCCTAGGATTAGGAATTCCATACCTATCTCCTACTCCAGTTACAGAAATTGCAACTGGAACTATTGACTGTCAATAATTAATTAACGTATCACGTAAGATAAATTCAAATAAAAATTACGTCCTTGTCTTGGTATATTATTCCAATCTGCATAGGTTGAATAATTTGTATCCAACATATTATCCACACCATATTTAAGGATTATTTTATTCTCTTTTGTATAAAACGTATTCCCTAAATTCAGATTTAAAACAGCAAACTGTGGTGTTTCATCTTCTCCATAGAAACTATTATAATTACTTTGATTTCCATTTCCTTCTAGTTGAATAGCTGCATTAAAACGGGATATGTTATAACCAACTTCGGCTAAATATGAAAACGGCTTAATAAGTGGTAAATTTTCATCGTTACTCCCTTTTCCATAATTATATCCTACCGTTCCATTTATAGATAAGGATTTTGAAAACCTATAAGATGAATTTAAATACACATCAAAAATGGTAGCATGCGACAACGCATTATAAACTTTGACGCCATTAGCTCCAATAGTCATTGCATTTAAAGATGGATCGATATTGCCAATAATATAATCCATAATATGAAAGTAAGAGGACTCCAAACCAATATGAAATTTATTGAAATGATAATTGGCTTTTATATTTGCCTCTATAGCTTTTTCATTATTCAATGTAGGATTACCTATGTAATCAAAATTATCAAAACTATTAAAAAGGAAAAATCCATAGCCTTCACTCACTGAAGGTGCTCTTTCTCCATAGCCTAAGCCGAAAGAAACATCGTATGCTTTTTGTTTAAATGAGTAATCTGCGGCCATACTTGTTAGAAATCTATTTTTAGAATCTTCAATTTCTGGATAGAATATTTGAAGACTTTCTAATCCAACGTCTTTGGCGATTCTATTGTGGTGATATCCCAATCGTAATGAAGCTGTAAGCGATTCCTTTTCATTTATAGAATACCTATCTTTTACATAGAATCCTGAATATAATGTTCTAATATCCGGCCAGGTATACATAAACATTTCCGGTTGATTAGAATCATTAGGATACATAGTCATTTCGGCCAACGATCGATTATAAAAGCCATTCAAATTAAAAGACAATTCGTGATTTTTAAAAGCTATAGCTGCTTTGCTATAAAAACCATACGTGTTGCTCCAACCTGGCATATCCATTCGAATAGCAACAACTGGACGTTTAGAATCGTCCATAACATGCGTTATTGTATTAAAATATAATTTAGACTCTAAAGATTTAAAAAAAGTAGAATCGTTACTGTAATTATGGGTGACTGAAGTAATTATGGCTTCAGCAAGAGAGACATCCATTGGTAATGCCGGATAACCAATATCTGTAGCTTTATCATATATCACATTAGCTTCTAGCTTATGATTCTCTGTGAGTTTATATCCTACTTGTGTTGAGCTATTGTATTTCTCAAACTGAGAGTATAATACGTCTTGGTTTCTTCCAGAATCATAATTATCTGACTTACGGAAAATACCATCAGTTTTAATGTAAAATTTATTTCCTGAATATTCCAATTCTAACCCTGCAGTTCTATAATTACCATTAGTTTCATACCCTAAATCAATACTGGTTTTTAATCCTGATTCGTAAAATTTAGTTTCCGGAAGCTTTAAATCTAAACCGCCTCCTACACAATGCCCATTTTCAGTCCCTGATTGACCAGATCCGACGCTTACTTTTTCTAAATTAGAAACATCTACATAGGATGTTATGGGGTCCATTTTATCTGTACATGCACCAAAAATTTGCATGCCATCAATGGTCACAGTTAAACGCTGACTATTCATATTATTTATAGACGGTTCCCAAGCATAATTCCCACGTTTTATCATTGTGATTTTATTCGCTTTTTCTAAGAAATCATCAACACTTGATAACGTTTTTTCTTGTCGATAATTACTTAATTTTCTTCGTCCGACAACTGTAATCTCATCTAGCTTAGTCGTATCTTTTTTAATACTGTTTAGGGTATCGCTCTTCTGTTGTTGAGCACACATTAAGCCACTAAGCAACAAGCCAAAACAGCATATAATGAAATGTTTCATGTTTAATTTTTTATAGCATACACATTGAGATAGTTTCGTTTATTCAATGTGTATGCTGTTAACTGCTGTTCTTTTGTTAAAACTCAAGCTCTAAATATAGTGAACTTTGATTGTTATCATCAGTAACATCTTCACCTTTTAAAACTTCATCCATTGTATTAAGCAGCTTTAAATTAAGCACCCAATAACCGGTCATTGTAAGCGACAAATCTGCATGATACATAGTATCAGCTGCACTATAACTTAAATCCGTATTATTAGAAGATGTATGATTGTCCATTCCAGGCATACGAGGATCCAATGCAATCGTATAATCTTCTACAATAGGAAATGACATCATGCTTTCCATTCTAAAGAGTCCTACTTTAAGGTTATTGATTGCGATTTTTGGAGCACTTGGCTCAATCATTGCAATAACATAATTACTGCCATCATCAGCCATAAAGCTTGTCACATTTTGGTTTTCGGCTTGTGTAACAGTTATTGATTCAGTTGCCGTATATACCATATCAGCAATACTATAATCTATAGTTAAAGACCATCCAGAACCATCCATTCCTGTCATTTGATACACTATATAACCTTCATAAACTGTATCTTTTCCCAATGACTTGGCGATAGATGATCTTGGGCTTGAGTGTTGCATGGTAGGCATTTGCATCATTGGCAACCATGTAATTGAAGCATCTTCTACATATAAGTTGGTGGTATTATCCATTAATCTCATACTGATTGCGTTGTAACCCGTACTAAAATTTCCAGTTTTACTGTATAACTCAATGGTATGTGTGTCGTTAATAATGTCATGTATTCTTATAAGTCCATCGACTTCATTGACAATTTGAGGATCATCATTACTCTCATCTGTTGAACATGATGTTGACATTAAGGCAATAAATAGAATTGGTAGTATATATTTTAGTTTCATTTTTTTTGTATTTGTATTTCAGATTAGTTTTAAAACCTCCTGCTCGCCTAAGTAAATAAGCAAGAATAGAGCAAAATCGTTACGATTTTAATATCGAAAAAACTAGCTGAAATTTGGTGGAGGTGTATCTATTTCGAGATACAATTTGGAAACCCTATGAGTTGTATATAATGTTTCCTTTTGGGATAATCCAAAACATATAGATGGAAATTCTAAGGCATCAATAGTAGTAATACAAAACACATCAAGGGACAATCGTTTACTTTCTTGAAATGGTAGATCAGAACCCGAATTTGAATTGGTTCCTTTTAATTCTTTACGCAATTGACATTTACCATTACAACCTTGTTGTTTCTCTTTTTGAATGCATAATGTTTTTGCAATAAAATCCTGATTAACAATAAAATCTCCTATAATGACTAGTGTGTTTATATTATGTGCAAATAATATAAATACTAGAATAAAGGCCATTATTTTATGAGCAATTGCTGAAATCATAGTACAAACTTAGAGCTATTCCAAGACTTAAAACATGACAAAAATCACAAACTCCTATAATTTAAAATGCCTGAAATAATTATGTATAAGTGATTCAAGATTTGACAAAGCATTTACCGATTCTGAGGTAGTTGTTGACTCTTTCAACATAGAAATCTCATCTAACATAGGAACAAGAACAACATGTAGTTGATCATGAGATTCCCCTTTCATGGAACAATTTTTAATTACAAAACTCGTTTGTTTCGACAGTAATTCTCCCAGGTCGACATAATCCTTTTGTGAATCAGTTTTGAATTTTCTAATTATCGAATCCATTTTTAATAATCCAACATGAGTCTCATCATTTACTTGCCATTTTTCACCACGATCAAATTTTAATTGCAGCGTATCTAAAAGTGTGATTTCTACAGATTCTTCGGTGTTAGTCACCGCTTTTTTTGGTTCATTCACACAACTAAAAACGCTACTTAAAACAACGAGTAATACTATGATTTTCATTTGATTAGACATAACTATATTATTTTTTTAAAAGTCTCAATCTGACTTAAACTATTAATTTCAACTTCTAAAACCTGCATGCGTGCTCTACTAAAATTTAAATCATTGAGAATTGTAGATTTCGTATCCTTAAATTGGTCATTGAGATTAATAAACAAATCGTGATAATAATTAATTCCTTCCTGTAAATTTTTAGCAAATGTCTTCAGATACCTTTCTTGTTTTTTAGTGACTACTATTTTAGTTTCTTCGATTTGTGTTTTAAGATAATCTATATAGATATTAAGCTCTTTGATAAACATATTGGGTCTATCTGTTCTCGAAATCATATTAGAACGTCCATAGATATGATCGGTTATATCTTTTAAACTCATTATTTTTGAGAAGTAGGCCAAATTTGGCCCTGGGCAAACTGCAACCCCGTCGCCTTCAGTTTTTGTACTAATATTATGGGTTAGTAACGCAGAAGTCCCTAATCCAACACAGATGCATGATTTTTCTACAATTTTATTGTATTTAGAATTATACATATCCGATTCCAATTCCTGTGAATCTAGCTCTTTTAATTTTAGATTCTGGTATTGTCTAGAGGCTGTACAAATTGCTTTTTCGGTAAATTCGTTATTAAGAGCCACGAACTTTTTAGGGCAAGAACTCCCAGGTCGTCCTTTATCTATTAATTGTGTCTTTTCATCATCCTTAGTGTTCCCTCGAAGGTTATTAAAAGGAACCCCTAAAGGAGAAATATGACTTAAGTACAGATCCTTTTCTTCAGCTTTCATGAGCTTACTCAAAGTCTCATCATCTACTGTAGTGGATTCTGGCACTAGAAGAAATGGAGATCCCCATCCTACAGAATCAACCTCGTAATGATTTAACAAAAACTCATGTTCTTCAGAATCACCTACACCGCCTTGAGCGCTTATTTTTAAATCTAAAAAAGTTTTTGGAACCTTTCGGTTTTTAGCTGTTAATGCATTTATTAAAAGCGCATTAACCGTAGTAATCAATTCTTGTTTATTGTTTTTAAATTCTCCTAATATTGGTCCAATTAAATGGCCATCGGTTGCAAAGGCATGGCCGCCACAGTTAAGTCCAGATTCTATTCTGTATTCTGATACCCAAAGCCCTTTTTTTGCCAAAAACTTACCTTGTATTAATGCAGATCTATAATCACTTACTTTTAGAATAATTTTCTTTTTTATCACACCATTTTCATTAGGATAAAAATCATCAAACTGCTCTAAATAACTATATAATCTAGGATTCATTCCTGCTGAAAACACCATTGAAGATGATAAATTACTACTCGCATATCCCCTAAGGGCAGCATGAGCATCATTATAAATAGTCGGCAATTTTTCATTTTTAATATAATTATCCTTATCAACCTTCGTCATTATATTGACATCGATATTTCCTAAAGAAAGATTATCGTCTAACCACTTCTTTACTTCACTTATATTAAACCGATCTGCCGTTAGTTTTTTAAACTCTTGCTTTTTTGAAGAACTGTCAGGTAACATATTAAAATAGTTCTTAAGATCATTGTTTTTTTCTAAAGTCACATTTTTAAGATCGTCAAATTTTTCTTCAACCAATTCACTAATTAAGTTTAAATACGCGGTAATGCGTTTCGCTCTGAAATCGTCTATTTTGTCTGTAATCTCGGCATATGGAACACGGTATTTACTACTGTACATTTTTCTTAATTTTTCTAGCAGGATATCATCCAATAGAGAAATTACCGAATCCATCCCTAAATGGGAAACTTTTAACGGCGTATCGATTGTAAATCCAATTCCCATAACAGGGATATGAAATGTATGCATATTTTGTTGTTTTAAAAGTCTTTCTTTTTTGATTTAAACATAATTCTTAGCACGGGTATAACGACCCAAACACTTAGCATAATTAATGAAACTATCAAACCAATGTTTGTTCCAAAAAACTGTTTAAAAACAGCGCCTGTATAACCTAGCAATGCTGATATATCTAGTTTTAATAAAATTAGTGTTCTAGATAAATCAATTGGATTTAGCATCGTACCTACTAATGATAATTTATCTAATGGATAATCTTCAAACATAATTAATGTCATTAAGAATATTCCATCATAGATAATGGCTAAGAATAGCCATAATAATATGGCATATCCAAATCCTTTAATTTTATTTTCATTCGATAGCGCAATATTAAAGGCTAATGCCGTAAATATAAACGTTAGAAATGTTCCGGTTATGAGCAACAAAGAAAAGTCCCAAATTGCCGAAGACTCAAACAATCCATAAAACACAAATGGTAAACCTAGTCCTAAAATCAAACTCATTGAAAGTGACAAGGCAACACCAAGATACTGGCCTAAAAATATAGACGATCGCTTTAAAGGTTGCGCCAATAATAATTCGGTAAACTCTTTTGAATTATAGTAATACATCACACCGAATATGGTTCCAATAAGTGGAACCAGCACAATAATTACATTCATTAAAGTGATGACCGCTTTAGACAGGTCGTTATTCAAAAACAATAACACAACTCCAAGCAATAAATAGAACGCGAAATACACGTAGCTCCATCGGCTTCGCATTAAATCGTAAAAACTGTATTTTAATATTTTAAGCATGATTATCTATAAGTATTGATGCTATTGCATGTTCAAAGTCAGGTTGATTCGTTTTCGTTTTGAGTGCGCTAATTGTACCTTTAAAGTAAATTTTTCCTTCTAAAAGAAACACAATTTCATCAGACATTTCTTCAACAAAACTCATAATATGTGATGTGATTAATATCGTTTTACCTTTAGCTTTCTCCTTTTGTATCAATTCTTTTAATCGGATCAATGAAATAGGATCTAAACCAGTAGTTGGCTCATCTAAAATAATTAATGGGCTGTTAAACATGAAGGTTAAAACGATGTTCACTTTTTGCTTAGTTCCTCCAGAAAGGTTACCCAATTTTTTATCTAAAAATGGTTCTAATTTAAACAGTTCAATTAAATATTGGTCTTCATCGGTGTTTCCTCTCAAATCCTTAATCATTCTGATCAATTCTTTTACTTTCAAATTACTTGGAAAATTTGCGATTTGAGGTAAATAGTCAATTTGACGTCTGTAATCAGAGTTCTTTTTAATATTTTCTCCAAGTACAGTAATCTCACCTTCATTAGGAATCACCATGCCCAAAATTGATTTTATAAGCGTAGTTTTTCCTGAACCATTTGGTCCAAGCACTGCGAAAATTCCACCATCAGAAATATTAAGATCTACACCACTTAAAACGACATTCTTATTGAATTTTTTATGTAAATTTTGAATGCTTACCATTCTATTTTTTTTATTAAAGGGTTAGTATCTAATAAATTATCTGGTGTAAAAACAGGTGACACTTTTTCAGAAAAATCTATAATATCTATGAATAGACTTCGTAACAAGATGATTGTTTCAGGGGTACGATTTACAATATATGAAAACAACTTTACAGGTCTATATGGTACATCACCAATACCATCTTTGTCCAAATCATATCCTGTATAATTACTCCAATAGTTTCTATCAAATACATTATCGTTTATCTTGCTATTGTAAGATATGTCAAAGGAATTATATAGAAAATTATTTTCTATAAAACTATTATTATAACAGGCTCCTCTAACTTTTATGGCCCAACCATTGCTAATAAAGTTATTGTTTTTATAGGTTATTCTATTTGAGCCTTCAACGTTTATTCCAATTGTGTTTTCTTCAAATGTATTTCCTAATATTTCTGCATCATTGATTTCCTTAAGCAACATTCCGTAGGATGCTGTACCCCAGTTTTCTTTAAAAACATTATTTAGCATTTTGATTCTTTTAGAAAACATAACTGCCACACCAGCGCCATTATTTTCAAATGTATTGTCCTGATAAATGTCATCGTTAGAAAACATAAAATGCAATCCATATCGTAGATTGTTGGCACTTACATTATTTTTGATCAAGCAATCGTTAGAGAACTCCAAATATATTCCATCCCGAACGTGTTGCACAAAATTATGCTCTATTTGAATGTTTTTGCTGTACCAAAGTTGAATACCATTTCCCGAATTATATTCCTCAACGGCATCACCGATTATTTTGTTATGGAACACTTTACCGTCTCTTGATTTTTCAATATAAATTCCAAAGAATAATTTCTCTAATACTAAATTTTGAATGGTAAAATTTTTGCTTCTTCTCACTCTTATTGCCGCATAATCTTCCGTATAACTTGTACCTACATTTATTAGGAACAAACCATCTACCGTTACATCATCAGAAACAATTGTTATAATCTCTCCTTTTAATTCACCATCAATAATTGGGTAATTTTCGCCAATAATTGTTAATGGCTTGTCAACTTTTATATTATGCTCCTTATAAGTTCCTTTTTTAACCAGAATAGTATCAAAATCTTTGGCGTAGCTAATAGCATCCTTAAGAGATGACATCGTACAGTTTTCGCAGACTTCAATAGTTTGAGAATAGATAGTATTCGTAAAAAATACTACGAAGTATAAGACACTATATTTAAACAATCGTTCCATTTAAGTACTAAAATTTAAAAACACAAGATATTATAATCTCTATAGTTTAATTTATTAAAATTAGTTTAAATGTGAAAGCAGTTCGTTCCAACTATACAATTTTCCGTCTTTATCTGATTTAACTTTGCTAGCTTCTTCCTTGCTATCAAATGCCGAAAGATAGGCTCCCATTGGACTCGGAATGTTTTCTGATATCAAAAAAGTTGCTTGTGTTGCATCTATAAGAGTTCCAGGGACGTTATAGTTATTAGATAGATAGTGTTTGATATTAGATGTATCAAATTCACTCAAAAAGTTTACCATGCATTCTGTTGCATCAAATTTATAAACTTTTCCCTTTTTAGTTACTACTTCCGCAGCGTGAAGTTTGTCCACAATTGTCATCTGGCAAAAGTAACAACCATCATTACCATAATCTATGGCTTTAGGTGATACAGAACAACTGTAGAGCAGCATAATCGCTGCCATGAGTAAATAGTGTTTTAGTGTTTTCATAATTTTAGTGTTTTAGTGTTTTGACTCGCTCTACATAGTCAACGGTTTTTTATGATTTTTCTTTCCAACTAGATAAGCTATCAAAGAAGCTGCAATACCCAGTCCTAAAAAGTAAGCTCCTAATCTGGGATAAGAATGTGCTTTAAAGTTTAAGATATCTTTACTTCCAAATAATGGCGGCTGAAAGCCCATTGCAGTTCCATCCGGATTCGTAAATTTCATAATAGCCTTAGGATCCAAATCATGTCCATAATCATGTTCCCATAAGTAAAAATCATACAGTCCCGCACTACATAAAATTATCATTAATATGAACCAAAACATGAACCATTTATAATTCCCTCTAAAGGCAATTAACAGTCCAATAACGGTAGTAATAAGAATTCCTGCTGGGAAAATTTTAAATTCTGGAATGGCATCAGGAATATATTTCATCCCCACATAATGATTCATTAAGTTAATATTTTTAATGTCATGTGGATTCGCATCAGCAAAATCATTAATATGAATATTCATCCCTAAAGGAATGGGATATTGTGGTGCTTCAAGTGTAATGTTCCACAAAGGAAAAATAAAAAGTGCTAGCGGTAATAATGCAGCTAAAAGCATTATGATATTTGACTTTTTCATGATTTTTTACTTAACTATTATTGAAATAAATCCAGTTTGCAATACTTAGTGATTTTAAAAAGAAAGGCGAGAGTGACGAATCATCTCTCGCCTTGTTAGGAAAATAAACACTAAAACAAAATTTCCCTATTTTATTTTATTCAATATCTTCACCAAGTGACCACTTTATTGGAGTGTTACTATCTGCTGGAGATACTCTAATATAACCTTGCATTTCTTGGTGCAATGCAGAACAGAAATCTGTACAATAAAATGGCCATACTCCTACTTTTGTTGGTTCCCATACAGAAGATTTAGTTTGTCCTGGCATAATTAATAACTCTGACGTATTTTGACCTAACACTGCAAATCCATGAGGTACATCAAAATCTTGTTCCAAATTAGTAACATGGAAATATACTTTATCTCCAACTTTAACACCTTCAATATTATCTGGTGAGAAGTGACTTCTTATAGTCGTCATATAAATATGTACTTCGTTACCTTTTCTTACCACTTTAGTATCATCATCAGTAAAAGCAGCATAAGGATGCTTATTGTCTTCTAAATTGTATATTTTTTGAGAACGCTCTTTAATAAGATCTGCTCGCATTGCTGCTGCATAATGAGGCTCTCCATGTGTTGGAAAATCTAAAAGCAATTCCATTTTATCACCAGAAATATCATATAATTGAGCACTATGCTCTAACTCTGGACCTGTTGGTAAATAACGGTCTTTTGTGATTTTGTTCATCGCAAACATATATTTACCTTGAGGTTTTCCTGAGTTTCCTCCTGGAATGGTTAAGTGACCAACAGAGTAAAACGTAGGTTGTCTATCAACAACTTCCCAAGTTCCTAATTTCCATTTTACAACTTCAGAAGAAATAAAGAAGGTTGTATATGCATTTCCTTTTCCATCAAACTCTGTATGTAAAGGTCCTAATCCTGGTTGTTCAACAACACCAGCTAAAACATCTTCGAAGTTTAAGATTGGAATTCCATATGCTTCTCCAGCAAATTTCTCATTTTCAATAGCGTCTAACATTTTAGTAAATGAATGCACTGTTAAATTAGCTGAAAGTTTACCATTACCAACAATATATTCTCCAGAAGGATCAACATCACAACCATGAGGCGATTTTGGCGTTGGCAAGAAATATACAGCTCCAGGAACATCAATTGGGTTAACTACACGCACTTCTTTTATCATAGTAGACGTTGCAGTATGCGTGTGCTCATCGTATACATTATGAGCATAGTCAGCTGGCATCATAGTTCCACCACCATTATTTACATATTCTTCAATTTTTTTCCAGTTTACCGCTGCAATAAAATCTTTATCGTTTTGAGATGCGTTAACCTCTAATAAAGTACTTGCTTCTTCAGTATTATAAGTGGTAAAGAAGAACCATCCGTGAGATTTTCCACGTCCAGGATGTGATAAATCGTAGTTAAAACCAGGCATTAGTACTTGGAATTTTATATCCATATTACCCGTTTCTGGTGCTACACTAATAAATGATAAAGCGCCTTGAAAATTACCTTTATAATCTTTAATTGGCATATCGCGTTGCGGAATTGGCACAGAAAAACGCGTACCTGCAACTACATACTCTGTATTTTCTGTTACAAATGACGAACTGTGGTTACCAGCACTATTTGGTACTTCGATAATCTCGGTTGTTTCAAATGTCTTTAAATCAATTTTCGCAATTCTAGGTGTATTATTTTCATTGATAAAAATGAAACGCCCATCAATTTCTCCATTTGTTTGAGATATGTCTGGATGGTGAGAATCTCCCCAAGGAATAAATCCGTGAGAGGTATTAAGCATTGGTTTGGTCTCCTCAGAATAACCATATCCAGAAGTAGGAAACTGTGAGAATACAGGAATCTCTTTAAACATTCTTCCTGATGGCAATCCATAAACAGTTAAGTTACCGCTATAACCTCCAGAAATAAAGGCGTAAAATTCATCATGCTCTCCTGGTGCGACATATACTTTTTCTGCAACATTACTTGCAAGGGCACCAGATTCACGATCTGATTTTGTTGTGTTATTGCAACTTGTAAATGCTATTAAAACAGTTAAAAGTGCAATAGTTGATTTAATTATAGTCTTCATTGTTATAAAAATTAGATTAGTGTTTGTTTAGTCTTCACTTGGTGGTAATAATACTTTATCTATTACGTGAACAATTCCGTTACCGGCTTTTATTGAAGCTAAGATTTTAGCGCCACCAATCATAGGTTCTCCATCTACTACTTCAACTTGTACATAACCATTATTGGCTTGTCCCAATTTTTTAAATTTCTTCAAAAAGTCTTTTGAATAGTTTCCAGGAGTTACATGGTATTTCAAAATATTTGCTAATGCGGCTTTATTCTCCGGCTTAAGCAAATTTTCAACAGTTCCTTCTGGTAAAGCAGCAAATGCTTCATTAGTTGGTGCGAAAACCATTAAAGGTCCTGCATTAACTAATACGTTTTCTAGCTCCGCAGCTTGTACCGCAGCTACTAAAGTTGTATGATCTTTTGAACCAATAGCAATACTTAAAACTGTTGGTGTACTCTCATCATCTTTAATAAATGCTTGTCCAGATCTTTCAGTCGATTTTTTTTCAACTTTTGTATCTGTTGAGCTCGTTGAGGCATCTTTAGTGTCATTCTTGCAAGCCACGAAAGCTAAGGCAAGAACCGCTACAAGAATTAATTGTTTAATTGTTTTCATATGATATTATTTAAGTGTTCTAAAATATTCTAAAACAGCTCTAGCATCATCTTCTGATAAGTTTTGATTTGCCATCGGAGAACCGTTAAATTCAATTAATAAGTCCTTAGCTAAAGCATCTTTTTGAACCATTTCATCTGGATTTAGAATCATATTCATTACCCATTCAGGAGAACGACGATCTAAAATTCCTGTTGGAGATGGACCTATAAATTTCTTATTTGCTCTATGACATGCTGTACACATTTTTTTAAACACATCTGCACCATGCGTTGCCATGTTTTGATCAATTTCATTACCTAGATCAACAGATGTTATTGGACCTACACCTTTATTGGTAAGATCTACTCTTTTAGAAGCAGGCGTTTTTTCTGCTTTCGGAGTTTCCTTTTGTTCAGTAGTTGCTTTCTTATCATAAGAAAATCCTTCTTTCTTTTTTTCTTCTTTACCACCACAACTCATTAGCAGGATTGTAAATAAAACAGTCATTAATTTTAGTGTTGTTTTCATATCATTTAATTTATACCACAAAAATATAACCATGTGCCTTTATATAATATGATAAAAATCATATTTAAGATAAAAACATCCTTTATAAATCAAAAAAAGAGACCAATGAAAATTGGTCTCTTTTTTTCTTAAAATAATTACTAAACTAAATCATTAAAAGGGTCTTTAATTATATCTTAAATGTCATTACTGGTAGTAATGAATGATTCGCTACATTTTCAGAAATACTTCCTTCAAAAAAGTGTGCAATCCCAGTTCTACCATGTGTAGCTACGGCTATTAAATCAGCACCTATAACATTAGAGAAATTTAAAATACCTTTTTCAATCGTATAATCCGATACATAATTAACCGAATTCATTTTATCTAAACTACCATCAGCCAATTTCAAAAACGCCGCCACTCGTTTTTCCATCTCTACCGAGCTTTTAAAATTTTCACTTGGTAGGTTGACATATACGAGATGTATTTTTGAATTTAGTTTTTCAAATAGTTTGCTGGCATTTTTATATGATCTTACGGATTCTTCAGAAAAATCACATGCAAAAACAACATTTTCAAAATCCATAAGAATTGGGTCGTTTTTAAGAACCAAAACTGGAATACCAGAATTTCTTACAACTTTTTCAGTATTAGAACCTATAAATATTTCCTTAACACCGCTAGAACCATGAGAACCCATTACAATTAAATCTGCTCCTTGTTCTTTAGCCACGCCACTTATTTCACTAAATACTTTAAAGTGTTTAACTATTGGCGTAACTTTTACACCATCAAGGTAATCTTTTGATAAAAACTCTTCAAATTTTTGTTCCGCTAATTTATAAAAGAACACCGTTTTTGCGTGTTGCTCGTTATCCGTTTTATTTAATAGGATGTCAGACATTTCTAGCATGTGTAATGCTAATATTTCTGAGCCGTGTTTTTTAGCCAAGATAGCTGCTGCTTCCATTGCATATTCTGAATGTTGCGAGAAGTCTATTGGTACAATAATTTTTTTCATGATTCTAATTTTAAGTTAAACAGTCATTGAAAACAACTGTGTTTTAGGTTGATTCCTTTGCAATAACACGTCAAATGCCATGCATATATTTCTAACAAAAGGCTTTCCTTTTTCTGTTACAATAATTTGATTTGAACTAAGCACAATTAAGCCATCATTCTCCATTTCTTTTAATCTGATTAGAACGTCAGACACTTCCTTAAAATATAAATTTTCACCATCCCAAGATGTTTCAAATTGACACATTAGGTTGAGTATATGTTTTCTAATTATCAGATCTTCATCGTTCAATATATGACCGCGATATACCGGAATTGTATGTTCATCTATTAAATGATAATAGTCTTCTATCCCTTTTACATTTTGAGCAAACCCATACCAACTATCACTTATTGAAGATACACCTAGACCAATCATAGCTTGTGTTTTTGAAGATGAATATCCCATGAAATTTCTATGTAGTGAACCGTCTTTCATCGCCGAATATAAAGTGTCCGTTTCAAGAGCAAAATGATCCATTCCAATTTCATGATAACCTGATTCTGCCAAAAGCGATTTACCAGTTTCATATTGCATTCTTTTGCTTTCCCCAGAAGGCAAGTTGCTTTCACTAAATCCGCGTTGCCCATTACCTTTAATCCACGGTACATGTGCATAACTATAAAACGCAATACGATCTGGCATTAAACTTTTGGTTTTAGCGATTGTTTCTTTTACATGCGCTTCCGTTTGAAACGGTAAGCCAAATATTAAATCATGACTTATTGATGTATATCCAATCTCTCTCGCGGCTTCTGTTACACGTTTTACATTTTCAAATGGTTGGATTCTATGAATTGCTTTTTGAACAATTTCATTATAGTCTTGAACTCCAAAACTTACCCGTTTAAATCCAAGATCATACAGTGTTTTTAAATGTTCTTTTGTTGTATTATTTGGATGCCCTTCAAAACTAAACTCATAACCCTCAGCACGTACCGCTCTTTTAAGTATACTATCGATAAGTTTTTTCAGGTTTTCTGGAGTAAAAAACGTTGGTGTACCACCACCTAAATGTAACTCTTTTATTTTTGGTTTTGCGTTAAATAAATCACAATACAAATGCCATTCTTTTATAACCGCCTCAATATATGGCGATTCAACTTCATGTCTTTTTGTAATACGTTTATTACAACCACAAAAAGTACATAAGCTTTCACAAAACGGTAAATGAATATATAAACTTAAGCCTTCACTAGAATTGCTTTCATTAAATGACTTTATTAAGGAAGATTTCCATTCTCTAAGCGAAAATGTTTGCGTATCCCAATACGGTACGGTTGGGTAACTTGTATACCTTGGACCAGCAACATTATATTTGTTCACTAAAGAATTACTCATACCTATTTAATTTGTGTCAAAAGTAAAGCATCGGACCCTCTAAAAATATGACATATGTCATGTAAAGAAGTTTGTTATTATCTAAATATTAAGTAACTTTCAACTAAATAAAAAACACTATAATCAACATGAAAAGAGTACTCCTTATTATATTTGTTTTAGCGTTCAGCCTTAACATTTCTTGTAAAAAAGATAAAAAAGAAACTGAAGTAAAAACAGAAGAAACAACTGAAAACGCAACAATTGAAGCCTCTGAAAGTAAAAAATCTGTGACTCCAACAGACACACATCCTGGAGAAATTAAAAAATTAAAAGTTTCGCTCGAATCAAAAAGTAATAGTAATGTTACCGGAAATGTGCTTTTTACAGAAGACAAAGGTGTTGTTACTATGATAACCGTTTTGGGCGGTTTAACAGAAGGTACACATGCCATTCACCTACATGAGAAAGCCGATTGTTCTTCACCTGACGGAAAATCATCAGGAGGGCATTGGAATCCCACAGCGCAACCACATGGTGCATGGGGAGATGAAAAAGGGCACCACAAAGGCGACATAGGAAATTTAGAAGCAGATGCCAATGGTAATGCTACTAAAACTTTTTATACCGCACAATGGTGTTTAGGATGTGGCGACCCTGAAAGAGATATTATGGGTAAAGCAATTATTGTGCATCAAGGTGCCGATGATTTAACGTCCCAACCGACTGGGAATGCTGGAGGTCGAGTGAGTTGTGGTGGAATTATTGAATAGTAAATCAAAAAACAAGGTATTAAAAGCTACTTATTAAAGTAGCTTTTTTAATTTTATACTTTTAAATAAATTCTCATGAATCCATCGTCACATGGTTGGATAGAAAAATTACTAAAGGAAGTTTCTTCTAATGAAACCTACTTGCAAGCACCTATTTCTGATTTTTACAGAGCACTTAAACGCTGTGGTTTTATTTATGGAAGCAATGTAGATGTGATTTATAATAGTGTCAATAAAGGCGATTTAAGCAGTGAAGAACTGTGTAAAGTCAACTTAATGCTCACCTTTAAATATGTGCATCATAATCAACACTGCAATTCTGATTTTGTAGATAGCGTTATTAATTTCTACAAAGCAATAGAAGAATACAAAATATCATTTCTCGAAGGTTTATTAGGTGAGAAAAAATCTTCGGCTTTATTAGAAAAAATAATCAGTAAGCGCATACATATTGATGATAATATAATTACCAAGAATTTTAATTATTTCATTATAAATGCACTTCTATTTGTTGATGTATTGGCTTATCAAAAATCCCTCTTAACTAATTCTATTTCAGAAGAATACCTTAAGCATATTGAAGCTTCAATTGAGACGATTGTTATCAAAGTTTTTGACACCAAACAAGATAAGACTGAATATGATAAAAGCTTGATTAAACTTTTTGAAGCTTCTCTACGCTATCACAATAATGACACGTTAAATTACAAAGAGATTATTGGACATATTACATCCCCTCTTGAGAAACAATACATTGTTGATATTGTCTGTATGGCATCATGGAGTGATAAATCGATTGATAAAACTGAATTAGATTTTCTAAATCAAATGCAAAAAGATTTAGGTTTTGAAACTGAACTCATAACGACTTCAATTGATGACATCAACACATTTTATCATACAAATAAAGATGGGATTGCATTTTTAAATTCTAAAAATTTGGTTCAAAGCTTTTATGACAATTCAAGCCAAATTGTTAGTAAACTTATATCCCGGAATAGTAAACGCTTAAACAAGGAGCTAAAACAAAGCAAAGAGCTCATGATTTTGTTGACTCAATCTACAACTCGTAATTTATCAGATGAGGAACAAAAGCAAGTTCATGACCAACTGATAGACATTATAAAATCCATTCCTAGTTTAGCCATTTTTCTTTTACCTGGTGGCGCTTTACTTCTGCCAATTTTCATCAAGTTTATTCCTAAATTACTGCCATCAGCATTTGATGATAACCGCTTAGATGAATAACATTGTTTTAATTTTTAATGAATTTTTGAGTCGCCCTAGAACCATTAGTTGTTACTCTCAAATAGTATACTCCTGCAGCCAAATATTCGGTATCAATTTCGATAATCGATCCTTCGAAATCCTTTGATTTCAGTACTGAACGTCCTTTAACATCGAATATTTCATATAATCCTTCTGTAGCATTTTGTGCTAATTGAAGTGTAAGTAATTCACCCACAGGATTAGGAAATAATTTAAAGTGATTATTCTCAATTTGATGCAATGCTAAAGTTGCTGATGAAGCGGACGAACTTATAATAGTATTCGTTAAGGTACCATCTATAGAATACGCAATGATTTTGAACCAGACTTCATCGCCATTAGAAATAGGAGCATTCGTCCACAAGAATGACGGGCTCGTTAGTCCCTGCACAATTGAAGTGAAATTTGCTTGATTATCGATACTATATTCTACATCGTAAAACACAGGACGTCCATCATCCGGATTATTTAAATCCCAGGTTATTGGCATCGATGTTTCGTAAACCCCACCACTTGGACTTGTAATTGTAATATCTGGATCTTCATAATCATGCAACAACTCAGCGAACCCAATTCCCGTAACAGGGTTCCCATTTACTGTTCCTGTTATATTAGTTGCACCTTCAAAAAACCGAAAAGGGAGTTGCACTTCAGTATTATCATGGAGTGTGGTTATCGTTAAATCCAAATTATTAGTTATAGATGTCAATCGCCATTGTTTTGAATAACACATCGCATCATCTGGCATACAGTTAAATGCTAAGCGTTCAATTTCAAAATCACTTATGGTATACTGCGTCGATTCGTCTACATATGCTGAAAGAATTTTATATTCTTGCGTGTTAGGTATTTGCCTGTCTGCAGTAAATATATTCCACAGATTGATATCCATCCCGTTTGAGAGCTGCATACTAAACCATTCATATTTTTCACCTGTTAATGGGTTAAAATCACCATATTGTCTGTCTATCCAACCTGTACCTATAACAGGTTCAGTAACCCCATTAAAGGTCAAGGTTCCTGTTACATCATTCTTTGTCTGAGAGAAATAATATGTATAATTAGCTATACCTTGATTTAAATAGCCATCATCGCCTAAAATAAGTGGGCGTTTTAAAGTCACGAATTCTAAATCTAATCCACCAGTACCAATAGCTGCAGACAATTCATATTCAAATGGAATCGGTTGATTACTCACATCTTCTTTATTTCTCCAATGTTCTACACCTCCTAAAAATACATTTGCTTCAATATCAAAACTCGTTGTTGATAGTGTTGTATAATTAACTGGTTTTACATCTTGAAAAAAAGTTCCAGTATCATCATCTGTTATATTTAAAATTCTAAACCCATCAAAGCCAGATTGTGGATAATAAAAAAAGGTATACATAAAACTATAGTTTTTACCAGAAGTTTGACCTACAACATGACCAGCAGAATACCACCATTCAATGGGTTCGGATGTGTGTCTTCCTTCGTCCAATGGAAATTCAATTTGCCCAGACGGACTATAAGGGTATGATTTCCAATCTTGTGCATAACAACATGTAGAAATAATAAGTAAAAGAATTATTAGGTTGATTTTAAGTTTCATAACAATACATTTGAAATGAAAACTACCATTTTAAGTCTCTATGGTCAAATTTTTAAGTTAAGTAGTTATATTTTTAGTTTGAATGGTCATAAGAGCCACAAAAAAATGTCAAATAATTACTATTCTAACCATTTTTTGAAATCTTTTACGCGCTCTCTAGCTACAATAACTTCTTGATCATTAAAGGTATTAAGTTTAATCTGAAGTCTTGAATTCGTATAACTAATCATATCTTTTATTGCATTTATATTGACATAGAATTTGCGACTAATTCTAAAAAACGTATGCGGTTCCAATTCATTTTCGAGTTGCTCTAAGGAATTATCCAGTAAATAGTTTCTCCCCTCTTTGGTATAGGCATACGTGCCTTTATTTTCACTATAAAAGCACTCTATATCTTCAATATTTATAAGTTTGAGATGCTGCCCAACTTTCACTGAAAATCGTTTCTTGTATTCACGATCTATTGGGTTGACCAATAACTTTTTAATATCATTGAAGTCTAAAGTCACTGGCTTCTGACTAGGTAATCGCTCCTTAAATTTAGCAACGGCTTTTGCCATATCATCAGTATCAATAGGCTTTAACAAGTAATCAATACTGTTTAATTTAAAAGCTTGTAGCGCATATTCATCATAAGCAGTAGTGAATATAACTGCAGATTTAATGTCTATAGTCTCAAAAATCTCAAATGACAAGCCATCACTCAACTGAATATCTAAAAATATAAGATCTGGATGTTCATTATTTTGAAACCATTCAATTGACTCTTCAACAGAATGTAGCATGATATTAGTTTCAACATCGAGTTGAGCGAGCATGCGTTGCAAGCGTCTTGCTGATGGTTTTTCGTCTTCTATTATGATTACATTCATTCTTTTAATTTTTTCTTCTAATTTCACTGTTTTAATGATAGGCTTTATTCCCAAAAAGTGGTCTCTACATTTTCTTTTTCCTTTTCCTTTAGAATCTTCTCTATTTTTTTATCTTCCCAACTTTTCTTAAATAGTAATCTCCCTCTAAAAACACTCCAAGCATGAATGCTAATAATTACAGTCCATAACACCATAATCGAAATATTTAATCCTGTAATAACATCCGTATATGGCCCTTGAATAATGTAAAGATTATATAAAAGAAGTGCTACTACAATACTATATAATGCCAAATGCAAATAGAAATTTTTTATTCGTTTTACTTTATTCTTTGCATCCACAAATCGTTTTTCTTCCTCTTTGTTTAATTTCATGTCTTTATTTGTATTGTTCTTTAATGGTCACATGCTGTTCGCTATTAATCATTAACTCCATTTTTATAGTTTTTAAGGAGTCGTTGAACCTTTGGTTTTCCTTGGGAGATAAGCTTTTTAACATGCTCGTTTCATAACTATAAAATCTCAAGTTAACTTATTCTCAATGGCGTTTTTCTTTGTCCATGATTTCTTTAATCTTACGTTCTTCCCAGTTTTTTCCGAAGAAAAAATCTGGTCCATAGATTCCTAAAAAGTGAAATAACAAACCAATTCCCCAAAAAATTGCCGTAGCGAACGTACCGAAGTGCCAAAAATTGCCTGTATTTACTCCTATCAAAACAATTAAAAAAATGTTTACTACGATATAGGATGCAAGATGCCAATAAAACCCTTTTAAATTATCGAGCTTTTTTCGGGCTCTTATGTACGCTTCTTCTTTAATAAATCGTTGTTTTGATTCGTCTTTTTGATGTGATTCTAATTTATAATTCTCCATGACTCTAGATATTAATTCCAATGTTGTTCTTCTTCGTCTCTCATAAATTTCTCTATCTTACGTTTTTCCCAATTGCGCCCAAAAGCACCATCGTTTACAAAAACTCTAAATCCTTGAATAGTCAGTCCTAGTCCCCATCCAAACATTGGAAACCAAAACCATTGAATGGTATGTGGTGTAAAGCGATACCAAATAAAAATTAGAAATGGAATAACAACTACGTAAGAGATTAAACTGTAATAAAAGCCTTTAAGTTCTTCGACATGGTTGCGCGCTCTTACGTAACTCTCGTCAATTTGTGATGATGTATGTGATTGTGTTCTCATGATTGATATTTGTTTAGTGAGCATTGGAATTGCAACTGCAAAACGTTTTGCTCCTTGATTAATTTGTACTCTTTTTTTTGTTAATAATTGATAGCGCTGTTTGATGTTTTCTAATCCTACTCCACTACTCTTTTTTACAATTTGTTTCGGTTGCAAGTTGTTTTCAACAATCAAATTGTCGCCTGATTCATAGATCTTAATATGTAATGGTTTACTACTTGTGACCATATTGTGCTTTACTGCATTTTCTAGAAGCAACTGCAAGGATAAAGGCACGACTTTACTTTCTGGATTTGAAGCTTTGTCTGGAATTTCAAAAATGATACTATCTTCAAATCTCATTTTTAAAAGCGACATATAGGTTCTTGCAAAATCTAGCTCCTCGTCTACCGTTACAATATCTTTGTTTTTTTGTTCAAGCACATATCTGTAAACCTTTGACAATGAGGTGGTAAACCTTTGTGCGTTATCAGGGTTTTCTTCAATTAAACTTGTTAATACATTTAAGCTATTGAACAAGAAATGAGGATCTAATTGATTCTTTAATGCATCGAATTTTGCACTTGCCGTACCAGCAATTACCTTTTGTTCTTTAATCTTATGCTTTTGGTAACTATTATAAAAATAGAACACATGAAAGATGATAACAATAGTTAGCGTAATCCATAAACCAAACTGATAAGGCTCAAGCGTTTCATTGGCAATAAACGATTCAAAAGTTATTCCATTATAAAACAATGCTGTGGCAACTCTAAGCACAAATAACCCAATTAAAGTAATTACTATCGAACCAAGCATTCCTATAATTATTCGTTTTACTTTATCACCTGGTTTCCAATTTATACGCGCCATATAATCGAAAAAATATATGTTAGAAAAACCTAAAATAAACGAATACAACTGATAGAATGCAAATACAATAAAAAACTCATTAAGGTTGTTAAATTGAAATCCATCGGATAGTAAGTTACTTACTACAAATACAATACATCCAATTGCGAACGTAATAATGATATTTTTTACTAATTTTTTCATAATGCTATTCAATTGGCTTCAATACTATTTAATTTATTGACAAGATGCTAATACTTGTTCCGCGCGTTCTTTACCCCAATCTGGATGAAACGGAGATTCAGGTTTAAAGTTAGCAAAAAGTTCTAAAGCCTTTTCAATATCTTTACAAAAGGGCTTCGTGTCCTGTTTGAAAAAACGAGCACTTCCCATTCCCCATTCTGCTTTTCCATAAACGACTCTTGGATTTTCTGGTGCCAGAACTTCTGCTTTAGCATAAAGCTCTGCTATTTTAGTGGAATATTTCATACCATAGGTCATACCATCAAAAGCCACCCAATTTGTAAATACATGTGCTTGCATAATTAATAATTCTGGATTGTTCTCACTGACACGTATGGCAAGATCTAAGTGATTTTGTGCCTTTTCTAATTGAGCTCTAAGAATAGTTTCATCTTTTTGCCCCCAGCTTTTTAAGCTATTCATTTGAGCAATATAATAATGTGGTAGCCATTGCTCAGATTCTGCTTTCGAAATGCGTTCGAACATGTTTTCTGCTTCTTCCCAATTATTTGCTTCCCAAAGGCCAAATGCTTTTTGCATGCCTTTCTCGTAATTTGTTTGTGCGTTAGTAATTGTAGACACTAGAACTAATGCAAGAATGATAAAATGTTTCATGATTATGTGTTTTTAATTATGAAGCAAATATCTAACGAAACAAGTTTGATTGAAAAGGAGACTTACTGAATTGTAATTTTAGATGGATGAATTGTTATTCGAAGAAAAATACACTTATAAAAAAGACTAATAGTCTAAGAAAAAGCAATTTAAACGCATAAGGAAGACTTCATAATTACTTATTATAAGCATCTACGTATGCTTTGGCTCTACTATTTCCTGTATTATACTCGTAGGCTTGTTTATAATTAGTATATGCTTGTAAACTATCGCCACTAAGTAAATACGCCTCAGCCAAACTATCATAAACATTATTACTTTTTGGAAATAAAGTAACATTCATTTCGAATACATCTATGGCATTTTTATATTCTTTTTTTCGTAAATGCCTATATCCTATTGAATTAAAATCACTTTCATTTAAAAACACACTCGTCGAGTCTTGTTTTTGAATTTCTAAATAACCAATAAGTGCTTTATCATACTCCTTATCATTTAAATACATATTTGGTGTTTTATACGAATCGTCCACTTTTAAATAATCATAGGTGATCTTGGTTACATCATCTTCAGGAAATACTGACATATACCGTTTTTTTGTTTCTGGATGCTGAACAAAATGAAGTTTCTTATACATGTCAACAATAAAAAATACATTCTCATCCAACACAACAGGTTCTATCTTCTCTGCACCTTTCCATTTTATGAATAATTTTTTATTTTCATAATATACGTCGACTATTTCTTCTTGATTATACAAGTAACGACCAGAAGTTTGCTCCATGAACTCCGGCGAATAATCTATAGTTTTTGAGCAACTTGAAATTAAAATGGTGAGGAATAGTACAACAAGTGATGTTTTAGTTTTCATTTTAACAGTGGTTGATTGATTAAAATATAACGAGCAAAAAAAAAGTCTCATTATAAATGAGACGATTTTTTTTGAATAATGTTACTGATATAGTGTTGAAATATGTGTCTTATTTAACATCCATTAACTCAACATCAAAAACTAATGTTGCGTCTGGTGGAATTACACCACCTGCTCCAGCAGATCCATAACCTAAATCACTAGGAATCACCAAACGTGCTTTATCACCAACGTTTAGTAAGCAAATCCCTTCATCCCATCCTGGTATTACTTGTCCAACTCCAACTTGAAAATCTAAGGGTTTATTACGCTTATAAGAAGAATCAAAGACAGTTCCATCAGCCAATTGTCCTTTATAATGAACTGAAACCATTTTTCCAGCTTCCGCTTTAGTTCCATTTCCTTTTTGAATAACTTGATATCTTAGACCACTTTTAGTTTCATCAAAACCTGTTGCTAATTTATCTAATTCAGCTTTTACGGCCTCACGATCAGCAGCAACACGTTTTTCACGAGCCCCTTCAAACGTTCTAAATGCTTCAATACCATTGAAATTCTCAGCCTCTGAACCAACTCTAATTATTTCTAAAGTCTCTAGTTCATCACCTTGAGCCACAGCATCAACCACATCTTGTCCTTCAATTACTTTTCCAAAAACGGTATGCATATTATCCAACCATGGTGTTTCGATATGTGTAATAAAAAACTGACTCCCATTGGTTCCGGGTCCTGCATTCGCCATAGAAAGTACTCCTGGAGCATCATGCTTCAAATCTGGATGAAATTCATCCTCAAACTTATATCCAGGATTTCCTGATCCTGATCCTAAAGGACACCCCCCTTGAATCATAAAATCTGGAATCACTCTATGAAATTTTAATCCATTATAATAAGGATTTCCTTGAGGCTTCGTAGAGTTTTCCATATTCCCTTCTGCCAAAGCAACGAAATTACCTACTGTTCCTGGTGTTTTTTGATATTCCAAAGCGACTACTATTTCGCCTTTTGTTGTATTAAATTTTGCGTATAAACCGTCTTGCATTGTCTTGATTATTAATTTAGAAGTGCAAAGATACTAAACAATATTAGAAGTTAGTATTTGGATTTGGGTTTTGTATTTTAAAACGTAGTTTTGCACAAAACATTAGTAAATGAAATTTTCCTTCTCAAAATTAAAATCTTCTAAAGAAAACTCTAAAATTAATTCGGAGGCGGTTGACAAAGCCTTTATTTCTGATATAGTTAAAGATGTCGACAATGAACCATTTGCCATTTCTAATCAAAATGTATTGTATGCTGGTTTAAATGAATTAGGTGGCTACCATGTTTTTCAAACGGTTAATGTTGGAAAATTTTTCACAAAGACAGTCAAAGGCGTTCAATTGTCAATTATAGGAAAGGGTTTTGAAATTCAATTAGATTCTGATATGGTTGAATTAGAATCTGAGCGAAGTAGTATCCCTAATCGAAATATTTCAGCAATTGATTTTCAAATTGAACCTGATGATTTAGATAAAATTCAAGCCAAAAGAATAGAAAAAATGGTACTTCATTCTAAAAAGCAGACCGTTGAATTTGAAATATTTAACAGTGAAAAACTCAGTAACTAATCAAAATAAATGAATGCTCTAGATATACGAAAGGCTACCATAAATGACGCAGAAATTATTGCCTTACTAGCGAGAGTCACGTTTAGAGAAAGCTTTGGTTATTTATTCAGTAATCAACAAGATTTGATAGACTATTTTGAACATACTTTTTCTGTTGACAAAATTAAGAATGGCATACAAAAAAAAAACAATGTATTCTGGCTTGCCCTATTAAATGAATTACCAGTAGGCTATGCAAAACTCAAAAAACATTCAACAACAGAATTTTTAGATCAGACCCATCAGATTTCTCAGCTTCAAAAAATTTATATTCTCAATGATTTTTTAGGACAACATATAGGGCAGCAATTACAAGACGCCATATTCGACGAGGTTAGAACACTTAAGTCTACGCATTTATGGCTTTCTGTTTATAATGGTAATCCAAAAGCTATTTCTTTTTATAAGCGACATGGATTTACGTCTATAGGAACACACAATTTTAGTATTGGTAAAGAAACATTTGAATTTACAGTGATGGACAAACCATTCTAATTAGCGACTTCACTCATAAATTTTATACGGTAAAGACGTAAGTCTTCATCTTCGTAATCGCCATCAAATTCATCTATCGCATCAGAAATCTTATCCGTTTCAGAATCCATAAAATAGTCATGAATTTCTTCTTGCTGATCTTCGTCTAAAACCTCATCAATCCAATAGTTAATATTTAGCTTAGTGCCAGAAAACACAATAGCTTCAAGCTCTTTAATAAATTCGCTCATAGTCATACCTTTGGCAGCTGCAAGTTCATCAAAATTTAATTTTCTATCAATATTTTGAATAATATATAATTTTAAAGCTGAATTTGAACCCGTACTTTTAACGACTAAATCATCGGGTCTTGTAATATCGTTTTCTTCAACATAATTAGAAATTAGCGCTACAAAATCATTTCCATATTTTTTCGCTTTACCTTCTCCAACACCATGTACATTACTAAGTTCTTCTAAAGTTATTGGGTATTTCAGCGCCATATCTTCTAAAGAAGGATCTTGAAACACAACAAATGGTGGAACACCAAGTTGTTTAGCATTTCGTTTTCTTAGATCTTTTAGCATACGCATTAACTTCTCATCAGCAACGCCGCCGCCACCTTTTGCTGCCGTAATAATACCATCGTCACTGCCTATATCAAACACATGATCTTCAGTCATCATAAAGGAATTTGGATTTGAAATGTAATCCCTTCCCTGAGGTGAAAGTCTCAAAACACCATAGGTTTCAATATCTTTTTTCAAATATCCAGCAACTAACACCTGTCGAATCAAAGCCATCCAATAGCGATTATCTTTGTCTTTACCTATACCAAAAAAGGGTTGAGTATCTGTTTTATGTGAAGAAATTAAAGCATTCGCCTGACCAATTATGACTTGAACTAAATCTTTCGATTTATATTTTTCATTGGTTTTATTTACAGTTTCTAGAAGTTTAGCAACATCTTTTTTAGCTTCATTTTGTTTTTTGGGATTTCGAACATTATCATCCATATCACCACCTTCTCCCGTTTCATTATCAAATGCTTCTCCAAAATAATGAAGTATGAATTTTCGTCTCGATATAGAACTTTCGGCAAATGCAACTACTTCCTGCAATAAAGCCTGACCAATTTCTTGTTCAGCAACAGGCTTACCAGACATAAATTTTTCTAATTTTTCAATATCCTTATACGCATAATACGCCAAACAATGTCCTTCACCTCCATCACGTCCTGCTCTACCCGTTTCTTGATAATAGCTTTCAATACTCTTAGGCATATCATGATGAATTACAAATCGAACATCTGGTTTATCAATTCCCATTCCGAATGCAATTGTTGCAACAACAACATCTGTATCCTCCATTAAAAACATATCTTGATGTTTCACTCTTGTTTTTGGATCCAGACCTGCATGATATGGAACCGCTTTCACACCATTAACTTGAAGGACTTGCGCCAACTCTTCTACACGTTTTCTACTTAAACAGTATACAATTCCCGACTTACCGTCATTTTGTTTTACAAAGCGAATAATATCTGCATCTACATTTTTTGTTTTCGGGCGAATTTCATAATACAAATTCGGTCTATTAAACGACGCTTTAAATGTTGTAGCATCTGTTATATCTAAACTCTTTAGTATATCTTCTTGCACCTTAGGAGTTGCTGTAGCAGTAAGCCCAACAATTGGAATATTATCTCCAATACGTTTAATGATATGTCTTAAGTTTCGGTACTCTGGTCTAAAATCATGTCCCCATTCACTAATACAATGTGCTTCATCAACGGCCATAAATGAAATCGTAACCGATCTTAAAAACTCAACATTTTCTTCTTTGGTTAATGACTCTGGTGCAACATATAATAACTTAGTTACCCCATTAGTTATATCTTCCTTGACTTTTTTTACTTCCGTTTTATTTAGTGAAGAATTTAAAACATGCGCAACCCCTTCCACATTAGAAACACCTCTAATCGCATCTACTTGGTTCTTCATAAGTGCAATTAAAGGTGAAACTATAATTGCAGTGCCATCTTTAATAAGTGCTGGCAATTGATAACATAAAGATTTACCGCCACCAGTTGGCATAATAACAAACGTATTGTTATTCGCCACTACACTCTCAATTACCTTTTCTTGAAGTCCTTTAAATTTTGAAAAACCAAAGTATTTTTTTAGTGCTGAATGTAAATCAATTTCTTTTGTACTCATTAATCCCTATTAGTATTTTATATACATTTGCATAAGATTAAAGATAACAATTTCTTTAGATGCATCAAACCCAAAAATCAATAAATTTTGAACATAAAAACTTCTATTCTTAATACCGCAAAAAAGACCATAGATTTAGAGCGAGATGCTATTGCCAATTTAACACATTTACTTACCGATGATTTTGCAGATGCAGTTTCACTTATTTATAGTTCTAAAGGGAGAGTTATTATTACTGGAATTGGCAAAAGTGCCATTATTGCTAATAAAATTGTAGCAACATTAAATTCTACAGGGACACCTTCTGTATTTATGCATGCGGCTGATGCTATTCATGGAGACCTAGGTTTGATTTTGGAGGATGATGTTGTAATCTGCATTTCTAAAAGTGGAAATACCCCAGAAATTAAAGTTTTAGTCCCACTTATTAAGAACGCAAAAAATAAAATGATCGCAATTACGGGCAACAAAACATCATTTTTAGGTCAGCAGTCTGATTTTGTTTTGAATGCATTTGTTGAGCAAGAAGCATGTCCTAATAATTTAGCACCTACAACAAGCACCACAGCTCAGTTAGTTATTGGAGATGCCTTAGCGGTTTGTTTGTTGGAATTACGAGGATTTTCTAGTACCGATTTTGCCAAATATCATCCAGGAGGGGCTTTAGGCAAACGACTTTATTTACGGGTTAATGATTTATCATCGGTAAATCAAAAACCACAGGTTGCTTTAAACACTAATGTTAAGGATGTGATTGTAGAAATTTCTGAAAAAATGCTAGGTGTAACCGCTGTTGTTAATGATCAAAAAATAGTAGGTATAATTACTGACGGAGATTTAAGGCGGATGCTCACAAAAAGTGATGCTTTCATCCATTTAACTGCAAAGGACATCATGAGTGAGAATCCGAAGCGAATTGATGAAAACGCCATGGCTGTTGATGCCATGGAACTGATGGAAACAAACGGCATATCTCAATTACTTGTTGAAAATAACGGTAACTATGCTGGCGTTGTGCATTTACATGATCTAATTAAAGAAGGTATTATCTAATGGCACAAAAACAAACCCATGAAATGTCATTTCTCGACCATTTGGAAGATTTACGATGGCATTTAATTCGAGCTACTTTAGCAATTGTAATTGCTGGATCTGCAGCTTTTATATTTTCTGATTTTATTTTTGATACGATTATATTTGGACCAAAAAAAATGAATTTTCCAACGTATGAATGGCTTTGTCGAATGTCAAATTTTGTTGGTATAGACACTACATTCTGTGCAGATGAATTTCCGTTTAGAATTCAAAATAGAACGATGGGCGGACAATTTTCAGCACATATTTGGACCTCAATATTTGCAGGATTTATAATTTCTTTCCCATATGTTATTTACCAATTTTGGAAATTTATAAGTCCAGGACTTCATGTTAATGAGCGTAAACATTCTCGAGGATTTATTATCATTTCATCTCTGTTATTTTTTATAGGTGTATTATTCGGATATTACGTGGTTACGCCATTGTCTATTAATTTTTTGGGCACTTATAATGTGAGTAGTGAAATTTCAAACGAAATCGACATAAGTTCATATATCGCATTAGTAAGGTCATCAGCCATCGCATCAGGACTTATATTTGAGTTACCAATAATTATTTATTTCTTGACTAAAATTGGTCTTATTACGCCTGAATTATTGAAAAAATACCGCAAGTTCGCATTAGTAATTGTCCTAATACTTTCGGCAATTATTACACCACCAGATATTGTTAGTCAAATTATTGTAGCTATTCCTATTTTGCTACTATATCAAGTCAGTATCTATATTTCGAAAATTGTAGTTAAAAAACAAAAGAAAAAGAAAAATGTCTGATATAGTTTCTGAATTTAATGACTATCGTTCTAAAATGAATGATAGAATATTAGCTGATAATAATAAAATTATCAAACGAATTTTCAATTTAGACACCAATGCCTTCAAAGAAGGCGCACTTGATGTCAAAACTAAAGAACTTTTGGGACTCGTTGCTTCAACTGTTCTGAGATGTGATGATTGCATTAAATATCATTTAGAATCTTCTCATAAAGAAGGATTGAGTAAAAATGAAGTTGTTGAAGCCTTAGGCATTGCAACTTTAGTTGGCGGTACCATTGTTATTCCTCATTTAAGACGTGCTTACGAATATTGGGACGCTCTAGAAAGCAAAGGTTAAACTTTTAATAAAACCAGGTATATTCGTATGAGTACATATGAATTTATTATTTTTAACGTTTAGTATACTGTTATGAAATTAAGAGCTGATCATTTAATGAAGTCCTACAGCGGACGTAAGGTTGTAAAAGACGTTTCACTTGAAGTTAACCAAGGAGAAATTGTAGGGTTACTAGGTCCAAATGGTGCTGGTAAAACAACCTCTTTTTACATGATTGTAGGTTTAATTAAGCCTAATGGTGGTACCATACATCTTGAAGACACAGAAATTACAAAATATCCTATGTATAAACGTGCTCAAAATGGTATCGGTTATTTAGCACAAGAAGCATCAGTTTTTAGGAAGTTAAGTATTGAAGACAATATATTAAGTGTGTTACAGATGACCAAACTGAGCAAGAAGGAACAGCTTTTAAAGATGGAATCCCTCATAGATGAGTTTGGATTAAGTCATATTCGTAAAAGTAGAGGCGATTTATTATCTGGAGGTGAACGCAGACGAACGGAAATCGCAAGAGCACTTGCTACAGATCCGAATTTTATTTTATTAGATGAACCTTTTGCAGGAGTTGATCCTGTTGCCGTTGAAGACATACAGCGTATAGTTGCTCAACTCACAAAAAAGAATATTGGAATTTTAATTACAGATCATAATGTTCAGGAAACTTTAGCCATTACAGATCGCACCTATTTAATGTTCGAAGGGAGTATCTTAAAAGCTGGAGAACCTGAAGAACTTGCTAATGATGAAATGGTACGCAAAGTCTATTTAGGTCAAAACTTTGAACTTCGAAAGAAAAAGATTTTGTTCTAATCGTTGTCGTTATTTATATTTTCTGACTTCTTTTTAGCCATTAATTTCTTTTGGTAGCGTCCTTGTACAATATCTGTAATCACTAAAATACCAATCACAAAATAGAACGTGGTTTTACTCATTGGCGTAATTTCATTTCCAACAAGTTTTAAATGTGCTAGATGTCCTCCTTCTGTAATTAGCATAATACCAACTATAAATAAAATAAAGAGCCCTAATACTTCGTACATTCTATTTTTAGCAAGAAAATTTGCAACTTTATCGGCTAACCAAATCATAAGTAATCCTCCTATTACAATAGCTGTTGCCATTACCCAAAACACATCGGTTAATGCCATGGCACTTAAAATAGAGTCAAATGAAAATACAATATTCATTATAACAATCATTGTCACAACTCTAGCTAATGAGCCCTTTCCATGCTTTTCAACATCAGATTCTACTTTATAAACTCCAACCATATGCCAAATTTCTTTAGTTGCCATATACACAATAAAAATACCACCCATTAAAACAATTAGACTATGTATATTAAAATGCCCTTCAACAATACCTTCAAAAGGTAAACTTACGATTGGTTCTTGAAAATAATCAATCACTTTAATCAATAAAAAAAGCAGTCCGATTCGTAAAACAATAGCCATTAAAATGCCAACTTTACGTACAAAAGCTTGTTTTTCTTTAGGAGCATTTTTACTTTCTAATGATATATACAACAGGTTGTCTAGGCCTAAAACAGCTTGCAATAAAATAAGCATCAACAATGTAAAAATATGTTCGACCATGGGAAACGTTTATTTGGAAATAAGATTATCTATAATGGACATTACAATATAAAGCCCAATGATTAATGGAATGGCTGCGAATTGAAATATAAGAATTGAAACAACAGCCAACACTAAAAAAATGTAGCGTGTAGCGTTGGATTTAAAACTCCAATTTTTAAACTTTAAGGCGAACAATTTTATGCTAGAATTTAAAAGGTAACAACTAAGAAATGTCAATCCAATTAAGAACCATTTGTTTAAAATAATCGCATTCATTAAATCGCTATTCTGAAATTTCATGATTAATGGTAAGGACAAAATTAATAATGTATTTGCTGGTACTGGAAGGCCTTTAAAATAAGATTGCTGATCTTCGTCAATATTAAATTTCGCTAATCTAAATGCCGATGCTAAGGTTATTAATAATCCGAGTAATGGAAGCATTGAGAGGCTAAACCCATTCCATTGCATCATGGAATTCCAATCATTACTATAGGATGTGAAATCTGGCGCATCTACGGTTATCGCAATTAACTTATACATTACAATCCCAGGAACAACACCACTGGTCACCATATCTGCTAACGAATCGAGTTGAACTCCTAAAGGGCTCTGAACATTTAACTTCCTTGCTAGAAATCCATCAAAAAAATCGAAGAAAATACCAAGAAATACAAATAGAGATGCCGAAACAAAATCACTATTTACTGCAAATATTACAGCGATAGTTCCACTAAATAAATTTAGAAGTGTAATGACATTCGGAATATGCTTTTTTATTGACATAAATTAGTTTTTCGTAAAAATAGCAAACTATTTTGGTAATATCCTAGAGCAAGGCAATAACTAGGTGTATTTGAAGTTTAATACATTAAAAATATTGTGCATCTTTGTAAAAAATTTTGCTATTGAAAAATTACATACTCATTACAATTGTTTTAATATCATTTGTATGCAACGCTCAAACCACTAGAAAATACTCTAATGAATTTATGAATATTGGTGTGGACGCTGCTGCTCTTGGTATGAGTAATGCCGTTGTATCGCATACATCTGATGTGAATTCTGGGTATTGGAATCCTGCTGGATTAATTACATTAGAAGACAATCAATTGGCATTAATGCATTCTAGTTATTTTGCAAATATTGCAAATTATAATTACGCGGCATTTGCGATGCCATTAGATGATAGAAGTGCCGTAGGTCTTTCATTAATTCGATTTGGAGTTGATGACATTTTAGACACAACCAAATTGATTGACGCTCAAGGAAACATCAATTATGATCGTATTAAGTTATTTTCTACTGCAGATTATGGATTAACAATTTCTTACGCGCGTAAACTTCCTGTACCCGGTTTGAGTTATGGGATTAATGCGAAAGTCATTCGACGTATTATAGGTGATTTTGCATCGTCCTGGGGATTTGGTTTGGACTTAGGAATCCAATTTGAAACTACCAACGATTGGAAGTTTGGAATTATGGCACGAGATATTACGACAACATTCAATGCATGGGCCATAGACGAAGGTAAATTTGAAGACATTCAGAATGCCGTTGAAGGCCAAAATCAAGATTTACCTGAAACGACTGAAATAACAATTCCTAAATTACAAATTGGATTTTCAAAAAAATACATCTTTCATTATGATTATTCTTTGTTAGCTGCATTTGATATTAATGTTAGATTTGAGCAGAATAATGATGTAATCTCAACGTCATTCGCAAGTATAAATCCGGCTTTAGGATTTGAATTTGGTTACACGGATCTTGTCTTTCTAAGAGCTGGAGTTGGTAATTTCCAAAATGAAACACAATTTGATAATTCAGAACAATTAAGTTTTCAGCCAAACTTCGGATTAGGGTTTAAATATAATGGCATTCAGATAGATTATGCGTTTACTGATATTGGTGATCAAAGTGCTGCCTTATATTCAAATGTATTTTCATTAAAACTTGATTTTAGTATCTTTAGATAGTATATACATCCAACATGAAAATAAAATTATTCTTTTTTGCTTTTTTTTGTTTTCAATTTTTCGCTTTTTCGCAACAACTAACGCTTTCTCCAGACACTCAAATCAGTGTATTAACGATAGGCCCAGGAACTTCATTAAATGATGCTTTCGGACACAATGCCTTTAGAGTAAAGGATAACTCTTATGGGATTGATTTGGTGTATGGTTATGGCGAATATGATTTCGATGCTCCCAATTTTTATTTAAAATTTGCTCAAGGAAAGCTTAATTATCTGTTGAGCAAAGATAATTATGACAGGTTTTACAAATACTATGTGTATCAAGACAGAACTATTAGCGAACAAATATTGAATTTGTCTCAAGGCGAAAAACAACATCTATTTAACTTCTTGCAAGAAAATTACAAGCCTGAAAATAGACGCTATCTATACGATTTCTTTTATGACAATTGTGCTACTAAAATGAGAGACGTCTTAGAGTTGGCAAAAGAAAGCAAACTCAACTTCCCTTTAACAGAGGACTACGAGCCAAAAACATTTAGAAATCTAATTCATGAGCATGTCAATAGAAATACTTGGGGAAGTTTTGGAATTGATATAGCACTTGGCTCTGTTATTGACAAAGAGGCTACGCCCTATGAGCAAATGTATTTACCAAAATACATCTATGAATTTTTTAAAACTGCAACCTTTGATTCATCTCATAAATTGGTTCGTAAATCACAAATATTATATCGTCAAAAAGGGAATTCAACCTCTAAACTAAATGTTTTGTTTAGTCCATTAATTGTAATGAGTATACTCGCTTTTATAATCCTATTCATAACCTATTCTGATTATAAAAAACAAAAACGCAGTAGGTGGTTAGATATTGTATTATGTTCAATTACTGGGCTCATAGGGCTTTGTATTTTATTGTTATGGTTTGCAACCGATCATAGTGCTACAGCACAAAATTATAATGTGCTTTGGGCATGTCCACTTAATCTATTTATCATTGTACAGCTTACGCGCAAAAAAGTAAAATCTTGGGTTATAAACTATCTAAAATTCTTGATTATAATGCTTTGTTTGTTAACGCTACATTGGCTAGTAGGGATCCAAATTTATGCAATAGGATTAATCCCTTTGTTAATTGCACTTGGCATACGATATATTTTTCTTGTTTATTTCTTTAAGAAAAGCACTATATAATAAGTGTTATTGCCCTCGATAATACAAAATAGTACTCAAGGTTTTTACAATAATATTCATGTCTAAAAAGAAACTTCGATGTTTAATATAATATAAATCATACTGTAATTTGGTCAAACTGTCATCAACCGAAGAACCGTATCTAGTTTTTACCTGAGCCCAACCAGTCAAACCAGGTTTTATGATATGTCTAGTTTCATAAAACGGAATGATTCGAGATAATTCGCTTACAAAAAAAGGCCGTTCAGGTCTTGGACCAATTATGCTCATTTCTCCTTTTAGAACATTTATAAATTGTGGAATTTCATCAATACGTGTTCTTCGTAGAAATTTACCAAAAGTAGTTACTCTTATATCATTTCTTTGAGCCCATTTAATCCCTCCAATCTCAGCGTTAATGACCATGCTCCTTAATTTGATTATATTAAATACACTTCCATTTTCACCAATTCGTTCTTGTGAATAAAACAAAGGGCCTTGATTTGCAATTGCATTACCAATAATAATTAATGGTGCAATTAGTAACCCAAATAACAATCCAAGCATGGAAAATAGAACATCGAAAGTGCGATGAAAAACTAAATAGAGCTTATTCTGATTACTTCTGCTAAATGGAAAATATTTATAAAAATCTTTTCCAACGAATTGAATTGGAACACGATACGTTATTTCCTCATATACTTGAGTATATTCTCTTATGGTAAAGCCTCTTTCTAACAAGGTGATTAAATCATGATAAATATCGGGTGTGATGGTCTCAGAATCATAAGTTGCGACCAAAATTTCGGAGACTTTTTCATCTTTGATGACTTGCATCAATTGATTTGGTTCGAACTCCTCAAGCCCTTTAAATTTAATAGGTTCATCAGTTGCAGATTCACAATTTATAAATCCCACTATTTTATAATTGGGATCTGATTGTCTTAGAGGTTTGACAATGTTTTCAATATTTGAAATCTCACCAACTAAAAGTACTCTTTTATAAAATCGCGGTGTGGTTATAAACGTAATATAAGCCAATCTCCAAATAAAAATGCAAAATATAATTGTCAGAAAAAAATAAATGATCTGTAATCGATTTTCGGGTAAAGATGGTGTTACAAAGGGCGTGAACAAATAAAATAATACCGTGGTCGAGGCCATTAATATTATGTTTCTAAATGTAATATCAATCTTGCTTGATTTCTGTAAATCATAAATTTCAAATATGGTTCCAAAAATAGTTATGTAAAAAGCGAAAACTAATAATGCAATAACATTTTCAATATTTAATATTAGGTAATCAAAATCTAGAAATAATTCTAATCCATACAATCCAACTAATACAAAAATAACATCTAGGATGCGTAATAAAACTTTACGCTCTGAAATTTCAAAATGAATATCTTTGTTTCTTGTCATTGATGTTTTTTAGTTGAAATGATGTAAATATATAAAAACTTGTTAAATTATGTTAAAACAGCGTTCCACTTTTGCTTAATGGTCTCCCAATCGAAAAATTCTACTTTATGTCTGGCATTAAGAATACGCCGCTTTGTATCAGCTTGATGCGTTACAATATTTAGTATTGCGTTAACCATTTCTGCCATGTCATTCTTTTGCACAAGAAGCCCATCAACCTCATTAGCAAGCAAATAAGGGATCCCTCCGACATTAGTAGACACAATAGCCAAACCTAATGCCATCGCTTCAATGACGCTAACCGGCATATTATCAAAATTAGTTGTATTGATAAATATATTATAATTTTTGGCAAGCGCAATCCATTCAGACTTAGGCAATTTACCAGTAATTGTAACTGGAACTTTTAGCTCGTTTGCAAATTCAATAACATCTTGCAGCGTACCATCGCTATCAGGTCCAACCATACACAATTCAGCAGTATACCCTTTATCAATTAACGTTTTTAATACAATTATAGCCATTGTAGGATTATATATTTTTGCAAATGAACGTACCCAAAGCAATTTTATAGTATCAAACGATTTTGGAGCAATTGTATAATTATCAATAACGATTGTATTTGGAATATACACTAAGTTAGGGTAACCATAGTTTTCAAAGGCGTCTTTCAAATACAATGAAGGCGTAACATTGACATAGGAGTTGTTAAAAATTAAGCCACATAAAAAGGGGTCTCGTTTTAGACGTGCAGGTAAATTACCGCCATTTAAACTCGTAATATAGTTCACCTTAAACAATCGACACAACTGACTTATAATGAGTGCATAATAAAAATTATGAGTGCTATAAGTGTCAATAATCACATAGTCAACATGACGTTGATATTTAAAAAAAGTAAACATCATATCTAGCAATCGCAAAACCTTATTTACTTTACTAGAAGCAAAATGTAGTGTATACCCCTCTTGTTTTAATAAACTACCCAAAACTTGAATGGAAGACACATTACTGTTCTTACTTTTTAAGTTGTTTCCTACGTAAAGGATTCTTTTCATTTGTAATATTTAATAGTGCTAGTGCATAAATAAACGAAGGTGCTGCTATTCTCATTCCTGAATGATTTATAGTAGCAAACCAAAATCCTAAAAACGCATAAAAAAACATGTTCTTTTTATTTCTTGATCGAAATGAAATTGGCGTAAAAACAAGAATCAATAAAATTATAATACCTAAAAACCCATGCTCTGACAATAATCGACCAATCTCATTATGTGATGGTAAATGGCGTCCATATGCCTCAACTCGTTTGTTTTTAACACGACTGGCACCAATACCTAAAAAAGGGCTTTCTAAAAACCCATCAACTTCTTCCATAAATAAATGCCATCGTCCAGTAGTTATATCTTTCTTTTCCCTGCCTAAATGATCTTTATTTACATAACGCATATCAATTAAACCATCCGTTTGGTTAGAACTTACACCCCAAACTAAAACTAAAGCAAATCCTAGTAAGAAGGATACTTGTATTAATTGATTTACTTGTTTTTTGGAAGATCTATAAAAAATCGCACCTAAAAATATTATTACTATTATAACCGCTGCTACGACCCCTCCTCTACTAAAAGTAACAATTGCTCTAAAGCTCATTGCACCTAAAATGATTAGATTCAAAATTTTAAAGCGTAGTGAATTTGACTGTAAAAATAATCGCACAATAATTATAAAAACACCTAAGCCCAAAATAGTAGCAACTTGATTTGGGCCAAATCCACCAGAAGTAGCGCTATTCGACGCTGTACCGGATAAAAGACCCTTAAGACTTGGTGTATACAAGAATAAATATGTTGTAGTCGTTATACATGGAAGTAAAATATAAAGCAAAATATCAAGTACTTGTTTCTGAGTGATTTTTCGATCAAAACAAAACAAACTTGCTATACCTAAACACACTGGACCACTTAAAACAAATGCTACATTAGTTCTAAATCGAGCTCCATAAGTTAAGGTAACTGAGGCTACTATAATTGCTGGCACCAACAGAATTAAAAAAGCAAAATAAGGATAGCTTTTACCTGAAATGCCTTTATAAAATATACCTATTGTCGTAAAAATTATAACAAGATATTTGGAAGCTTCATAAGACAAGCCTCCTTTTGTCATTCGAAACAAAACCTCAATTCCTGTAAAATAGGCGCATGCCATAAGTATTTCTATCGTTTTATCTTCTTTAGAAGAAAAGAGAATTCTGAATAGAAAAAAAAATAATATAAAAACAAAATATACTGTATTTAAGAAATCAAATTCATACAATAGAATACCGAGAACAATGTGAAACAGTACAAATAACACATAGTTGTCGGTAGAATATATTTTTGATTTAATTGCCAAATTCATAGCATTATTTTAATATGTCATTTTTAATTCGATTGTTGTAATATTCAAATGTAAACTTATGAATAAGTTCCTTTCTTGCTCGTAACAAATGGTTATATTCTATTCTTGATAAATTCAATACTTTTTTCAATTCCTTATTTAAATTATTTATTGTAAGCGAATCCAAAACGATTCCATTCTTACCATGTCGTACGTATTGAGCAATAGAGGACACATTCGAAACCAACGGTATACAACCAAAATTTATTGCTTCTGCAATGACCTTAGGAAAGCCCTCTGAAGCTGAAGAAGGCAACAAAAATACATTTGCTTTTTTATACACATCGAACACCTGATTCCTTGGTAAGAATCCATGAAAATGAAACTTCACACCAGAATTCTTAGTTAATTTTATAAAGTATTCTTTTTCTTCTCCATCACCAATAAAATGAACTTCATTAATTTTATTTTTGTCACTTTCTTCTAAATTATTAAATGCTTTTATTATACGTTCCACTCCCTTTTGACGTTCCAGTCTTCCTACAAAACAAAAAATCAATTTATCCTCTTTACTTTTATGTTCTATAGCTAAATCTCCTTCAATTAAATTTTTTTCAGTTAAGCAGGGATTTTCAAACGTAATACAATGTTTGGGTTGCATTTCCCATTGTCCATTTATTGTTACTTTTCTTGATTGTTGTTTAAGCATAAATCGCTGTATCGCATAGCCTAGAGGAGGTTGACTTTGATTCCAGTTACCTGCATATTTAAACCAACCTTTCTTTTTAATAAAAAGAGTAAGATACGGAATAAGAAATACTCCAATTCCGGTTGGAGCACGCAATTGAAACACATCAATTTTTTTCAATGTATTGGAGACAATACTTATAATTTTTGGAGCATTTCTAATACTGTTTATTTTACTCGAAATAGATTTCCCCCCAACAGCTGGAATTGGCACAAATGTTATCCTATTAGACACATAAGGCAAAGCACTAGGAGGTGCAACTTTATCATACAGCATTGCGACATGATAAATTTCATCAAATATATCTAGCAGATGATTAATCTCTGTAATAGTCGGTCCCCAACCCAGTATATTGCCATCTGGAGCTCTATAATGCTCAGTATGTGAAATAATCGCTAATTTCATGACATGATAATATTAATATAGCGCTGGATTATAATTTGCCAAGTATGTTTCAAAGCCCAATGATTTGCTCCCGATGAATATTTATTTTCATTTCGTAATATTTTATCGATTCCTTTTAAAAAGGCTTCCGTATTCGTAGGATCTATTAAAATTCCAGACTTATAATTATCAATGGCATCCTCAATTCCGCAATTAGTAGATCCTATTGCCGGAATCCTCAAATAATTGGCTTCTAAAATAGCAATTCCAAATCCTTCCACATCTCCTTCTTTTGTAACAGCACTTAACATCACAAATATATCGCATGATTTCAGATGAAATTGTAACTCTTCCTGAGTTAGCCGACCATGAAATGTTACATGTTGATTAACTTTCAATTCTCTTGCTTCATTAATAAACTCTTTGGCCATAGTTGGCAATCCAACACAATGGTAATGAAGATTCGGGTAACTATTAATCAAAGCAGGTAGTTGCTTGATCACATTTAGTTGACCTTTACGCTCAGTCACGTTACCAACGGTTATCAATTTTGGATGCCCTTTTAATTCGATGATTTTAGATGAAATTGAGTTAAATTTTTCTGGATCAAAGCCATTAGGTATCACAACACAGTTTTCAAGAAATCGATCTTTAAGTAAAGATTTTGTATGATTAGAAACGGCTATAAGATTAGAAAAACGTTTTAAAGATGCATTCACAAATAACTTAAAAATTCTACTAGAAAAATTCACTTCTGAGCCATGAAGAACTGCGACATATTTTTTTTTATAAAATAAACTACTAAATGCCACAATCCATAAGGAAAACTTTCCAGAAGCAATAATGACATCTGCGCTTTTTATATTCTTAAAAAGTAATTCGATTCGTTTTAAATACATAATCCATCTCATGTGATTTATGCTTATACGATGTACATTAAAGCTTAAAACTTCATCAAAAATATTTTCTGTTCTTGGGTTTATCTCGCGTTGATCAGTAATAACATTAACTTGAAAATCACATGACTGTAAATGTTTAGCAAGATTAAAAGCATGATCACCAATACCGCCAGGTAATGGAGGAAACTCAGAAGTAACTACTAGTACGCGTCCATTCATTACTTTCAATTTAAATTATCAATTAAAGCGCCTTGATTTAATTTTACACTTGATAATTGCCATGATTTATAGACTTGAAATAATATTATAGGTATTAAAAAAAACGAAAGAAACAAACCTAAAATTTGCAAAAGCTTATTTTTCTTAAATTGATACGGCATTATCGAAAATGGTATTGTTTTAAAAAGAGCCCTCTTAGCATTATTATTCCCAAAATATTTTCTAAAAAGATACAAAACGCTTGGTATTGGCCTTGGATCTAACCATTTTCTATTTCTAAAAGCGTCCCAACTCCCCATTTCACGAAGTCCTCCAATACTGACTTTTAAATGTAAACGCTTGGCATATGGGTTTGAAATGTTTAAATACCCATTTAAATAAGCTCTTAAGCCAAACTCACTATCACCCATGCGTTGCTTTTCAAACTGTCTGTCAAATAATCCAATGGCCTTAAAAACCTCCTTCTTAATCAATACATTTCCCGTATCCAATTGATCACTAACTCTAAAAAAAGAATAATGATCTGGAATTTTAGCACCAACTTTAGAAATAGAAACTCCAGATGATATATCTGCATTAAAAAAATCGAGGCACTTTAAATGATTTGTTATCCAATCAGAATCAATTAAGGAGTCGTCATCAAAAAGTAATATATAATTCCCTTTTGAAGATTTTATAGCTTCGTTCCGAGCTTTCCACAACGCTTTTTCCTCTTGAAACCAAAAATGTAAATCTAAATCCCAACCCTTATAAAAATCTTCATTAAATGCTTCTGTCTGATCTACGACAATTACTTCAAAATTTCTATAGTCCTGCTGTTCCAAATTTTCAAGAACGTCTTTTAGATATTGGTATCGATTGAGAGTTGGAATAATCACAGAAACCATTGGCTCAGAGTTAACTAAACTACTTGAAAAACGTTCATAATCTGAATATTTAAAATGATTTCTTGTAAAACTCTCTTGTACGGCATTTTTAGTTTTTATAAAAGCTTTGATTTCTTTAATTGGATTTTTAAAGGTTAGTACTCTAATTAAAAACACATAATACACCCAGGCCTTATTAAAATTTTTTCTAATAAAATGATATTCATCTGACAACGGTAGATTAATATGCTTCCAAACAAACACACCAGTTCCATTTTCAGAATTAATATATCCCATTTGAAATGCGCGCCATGCCAAATCGTAAGTTTTCGATTCTTGAGATAGGTAATTAGAATCTTCTTCAAGTTTAAATCCTCTATTACAAATATCATCAATTGTAGGAAAGTAATAGAAATCTTTTTTTGGTTCTAGATTAAAGTACCATATTGGTCTAATATACTTTAAAAATTTAAAAACCATATATTTATTTATAAGCGATCGCTATTAAATGTGCAGTTCCATGCTCAGTTTCCTCGATTGATTTCGATTCGAATCTATTTACAATATTACCAAATATTGACTTTACTAACCTCCACGGTTTTTTTATTTTAAAACTTTTTAAGCCCCAAACTCTATGTTTACCAGTCTTAACTGCATATTTAACTGAAACCTTATCGAAATGCCTTTCTAGTAACTCTTGAAGTTGTTGTCGTGTATAGTGCCTTTTATGATCGGGATTAAAATTAGGTGGAACGTTCTTTATATAGTCTCCATTAGGAGTTGTAAAATAAGCCCATCCATTCTCATTAATAACTTTTGAAACATTCTTAATAAAGATATCATCTTCTTCTACATGTTCTATAACTTCGACACACACCACGGCATCAAATGAAGCATCTGATAGGGTAGATTTAGTCATATCCTCAATAATAATATTATTTATATTGCTTCGCACATTTTTAACCTTGTCAAGTAATTCACTCGTAAACCCAAGATTTAGTTTTTCCTGTACATTATTTTCTTGTGGCACATCAAGTAGCGTTATTTCAGCAGGGACATTTACCGTATAAGGAGACTTTCGGCCACCCACATCTAGAATAGAAAATTTATTATTATTTTGTTTGGTTCTTTTCACTAATCTTACAATATCTTTTTGAGCGGTAACCAATAAAACTGGCATAATAGGTAATGTAAACCAGCGCATAAATTCGTATTTTGTCATTACTCTTTTCGAATTATAAAATTGGATTGGAATATAATAAAATTTGAATCATAAGTAACTAAAAAATCAATAATTCTCATGTGTCTTCTTTATTAAAATTCCAAACTACATGATCATTCCTAAGCCCGAATTCATCAATGTTAGTATCGTTTAATTTATTTACAAATAGCGTTTCTGTTGAAAAACCAGAGCTCTCAAAACGTTCATAATAATCAAATCTACAACTTCGACAATGATCATATTCTCTATGCGTTTTTTCATAATCTTTGTAGTTTATGAATTCATCTTCGAAGGTCTGAGTATTATTTTAGGGAAGATTGGGACGCTTACCAAAGCATTTCCAATAGGCTTTAGCAATCTATAGACTTCATTAATTGCTTTGGCATCATATGGTATATGTTCAAAAATATGCCAAACAATAATTAAATCATTTGTATCAGTTTTAATATCTGTTTTTGTTAAATCTTAATTTATATTGATGTGATTGAATTTAATAATATTTAATCGATCATAATTTGACATTTTGGTAACATATTTTCGAAATTAGTTAAATTCATATATAGTTTTAAACATTTTGGTGGTAAAAATCTTTAAATTGTTCTTGCTGAACCAGCAAATTGAATTCATCACGAACTCTTACTTGAGCATTTAAACTTATAACTTCTTTTGTCTTATTTGATAAATTTAAAACTTTTGAAATAGTCTTTGCCAATGTATAAGGCTGTTTACTTGGAACAACCCAACCCGTGTTTTCATTCAATACATTTTCCGGTAATGCCCCTCCGTCAGATACTATGCATAATAACCCCATAGATTGTGCTTCGAGAACAGCATTACAGAACCCCTCAGACTCACTATATTGTAAATAATAAGTGGAATTATTGAAATAATTAATAACTTCAGTGTGTGTTTTTCTGCCTACTAATTTAACGTATCGTGTTAACTCTAATTGTTTAATTAGAGCTATTAATTCATTTCGCTCTGGCCCATCTCCAATAATAGTATAGCTGAATTTAATTCCTTTATTTCTTATTATATGTAAAGCTTCGAGGGTATCCTTAAGTCCCTTTATCCAATGTAATCTTCCAATGGTTAAAAATTGAATTGTTTCAAAAGATTTTACATCTTCATTTTTAAACCTGAAGTGATCAATAGCCGGCCTAATTATTTTATATGGAGTTTTTAGAGGTAGCTTTAAATCATAAGCTAATTTCAATAAATAGTTAGATATTGAATGTACCTGATCAACATTTTTCCAAACGTTCAAATAATAATCCTCATCTTCTCTCGGACTTAGTACTAGATCATATCCTCTAAAGCTTACTGCCATTTTAGCTCCTATGGTCTTAGGAACATGTTCGCTTTGAATAGCTATAGTTGCAAATCCAAAATGTACCCAATCTAAGTGTGACTTTAAAAGATGAATATTATTATATAGGTTTTTTACTATTTGGATCCAAGGTCTGTTTATTTTACGTTCAAGTTTTACAAATTTTAAAAACCTTTTTGGGAAACAAATTAAAAAGGATGTCAAAGTATAGCATACTTTTACAGACTGCCATAAGAAATTATTTATTGAAACTTGAGGAGCTTCAACAACTTGACAAATAGAAAACTTGGATTTGTTTTTTTGCACAAACAATATTACTTCAAAACCACTATTCATTAAACCTTTTATCTTTGATATGAAAAAAGTTTCCGAATAACTCGGTGCCACAGAAAGAACAATTCCTACTTTCAAAGCTTTTCTTTTTTAATGAGTTCGGCAATAATTTTTGAAACCTCTTGACCAGATTCATAATTGAGGTGATGTCCATCTGTATATTTATAGTTATTACGTGATGGCATCAGGTTAATATAGGGCGCATTTAACATTCGACTAATATCCATTATTTCAGAATCAAACCTCGGTAACAAACCATTCTCTATAGTCAACATTTCTTCATTTATAGGCAATCTTACCAAGTATACTGATCCATGCTCCTGCAAAAATTGAATAGTTTTCATTAAAAAGTCCATTCTTATATTTGACTTTCCTTCATATTCATTCCTAATATTTTTATAACTTTTGACAGTACTTTTAATTCTGCTAATTGTTCTTTCAGGACTATCTTCTAGTTTTACTTCAAACCATCCATCGTTATGTACAAATAATGTTTCTCCATGGTGATTTTTTCCTTTTTTAGTCAAAATTTCAACATATCTACCATTATAATAATTTAACAAATACGTTAGATTAGGATTAGAATTGGGATTCTCGACCTCACCTAGAAAAGAATCCTGTTCCTTAAAATAAGTCAAATCCAAGACTTCTCCTTTCTGCTTACAAATACTCCATGGATTAACTTCAACGAGAAATATGCCATTTGAAGTATTGGAATCCAATTTTTTTTGAATACTGCTTAGGTATGGTTTACCATAAGGCGTATGGACACGAGAAAACGCATAATTATAAATCGACAAATTCGAAATCAAATTATTAATTACTTTGGGCTGTATTCCTTGAGCAGCTCTTGATGACCCTATAATAAGTGCATTTTGCTTTTTAGTAGTAAACTTAGTATAAAAAGCATCCGTATGACCATCCGCTTGGCTGAGAATTAAGTACGAACTAATTCCAAATAGTATCAAAAATAAAACAATATGTGTTAAAAAACGTTTCATTTAAAATTGAAAATAAATAAATTCTTGTTCTTTTCCTCCGTATAAAAATATCGTCATCGCAATTAAATAATAAATAAACAATCTAATAATGCGTGGAAATCTAAACCATAAAGTCTGGATTGCATACAATTGTCGCCTACCTGCCCATTCGATCAAAATAAATATGAAAATTAATACAAATAAAAATGTTGGTCTAATTTCTGGAATGTTGAATAAAGAAACATCTACTAATCGCGATATGTATTGCGTAGCATGATTCAATGAATCAGCTCTAAAGAAAATCCAAGCGATTACAGTTATTATAAATGTGAATAGCATTCCAAAACTCTCCTTTAAATTTGGAAAAATCTTAAACTCAGCAACCACATTGGTATTGACTCTATTTCTTTTAACAATTAATAATGGTAAAAAGTATAAAGCATTTAATCCTCCCCAAACTATAAATGTCCAATTCGCACCATGCCAAAATCCGCTCACCAAAAAAATAATAAATACATTTCGAATTTTATTCCATATCGAGCCACGTGAGCCTCCCAATGGGATATACACATAATCACGAAACCAAGTAGATAATGAAATATGCCAGCGTCTCCAAAACTCAGCTATATCTCTTGAAAAATAAGGAAATGCAAAATTTTGTTTCAAATTAAAACCAAACAAACGTGAAGTTCCTATAGCGATATCAGAATAGCCAGAAAAGTCTCCATATATTTGAAAGGCAAAAAAGACAGCTCCTAAAAACAAAGTGCTCGCTCCATAATCAGCATAATTATCGAATATTGTATTCACGAAGTACGCACAATTATCAGCGATAACTATTTTTTTAAATAACCCCCACAATATCTGTCTTAAGCCGTCGACGGCATTGTCGTATTTAAAAGAACGTTTTTTATAAAACTGAGGCAGCAAATTAGTCGCACGCTCTATTGGACCTGCAACCAATTGTGGAAAGAAACTCACAAAAGCACCAAAAGCAACGAAATCGTTAGTCGGTTTTAATTTTCTCTTATAAATATCAATAGTATAACTTAATGTCTGAAACGTATAAAAGCTAATCCCAACGGGTAAAATTATATTTAATGTATTGGGTTGAATTTCATTTCCAAAAAACGAAAACGCATTGACAAAATTATCAACGAAAAAATTGTAATATTTAAAAAACCCTAAGAATCCGATATTTACAAGAATACTCGTCCATAGTAACAGTTTTCGCTTAGACTTTTTTTCAGATTTCGCCAATTGTAATCCAATTGAATAATCAACAAGGGTACTAAATACAATCAAGGCTAGAAATCGATAATCCCACCAACCATAAAAAACGTAACTCGAAACTAGAATTAAAATATTCTGAATTTTCAGATTTCTTTGCGTCACAAACCAATACAACACGAATACTATTGGTAAAAAAATGGCGAAATCTAATGAATTAAATAACATACGTTATTGATTAAATTATACAATATACACTCTAGTTGGCCTTGTCTAAAATATATTCTTTTAAATCATTGGCTAGTTTTTCACTAAACAATTTGGATCCTTTAGCATTTAAATGCTGACTATTATAAAACAAACTTTGATCATAACACAATGAATCTGACGAATAATTTAAAAATGGAATTCGATGTTTATTCGAGATGGCAGTATAAGTATTCATTAATTCATCTCTGTTTTTTACAAATTCTTGCCCTTCTATATATTCTGGACTATAAATCATTATAACTTTAATATCAAGTTCTGTACACTCCTTTAAAAATTGATGCATTAAATCTACATAGGGTTGATGCTTAAATACTTCATAATACTCCATTTTAGACTTAGCTTTTTCAAAATCTACTGTCCATGTCCTTCCAACAGCTCTATATCCTTTTCGTCTAAAACTAGAGTCACTAAACGGGCGACTTTTATCTCTTAGAGCTTCCTTTACATCTTCAGTTCTTCCATAATACCTAAATAAAGGCATATTATAATCTAACCAACTAAAACCCTTATATTCAGAAGTATATTGACGAATTTCTTGATTTAGAATGAATGGGGAAAATTGCTTAGAATTATAAAAATCATCATTAGGATTTATGGCAAAAATATCTTCATATTTAGATAGGGTAAACACATCTACCGATAAAAGGATAACTTTTGGTTTTGGATTATTTTTTAAAAGTAACTTATGTCTTAAATGTTGAAACCAAAAAAAATGCCCATCAATACCAAAATTATAGGCGGAAATTTTTAAACTATCTTGAATTACTGTAGGGTCAAAATGCACCCATGCTCTCGAAGACCCATAAATATAAAGATCTTCTGAAATATCTCCTTCTAAAATCTGATTCCAAATGAATGTTTCACCTTGAGCATATCGATCTGATGTTCTAAGTCCTACAGATATTAAATAATCTATCACCAAAGACATCAATAAAATTGGCACAAAAAAAAACAGAATTTTTTTAAAAAATAATCGCATTTAACTACTCTACTTTAAGCAATTCCTTATAAAACAATTGATAGTTAATAATGAAACTTAGTATTGAAAATTTCTGGACGGCTAAATTTCTAAACTCCTGTTGCATCTTAGTCACTTCACTTTGATTTAAACCCATTACATATTTAATCTTTTCAGCCAAGTCATCAATATTACTTGGTTCGAACAACAATTCTTTTTTTGATTCCAAAATATCTTTAATTCCCGATATATTAGAACCTATCACAATTCTATTTGATGCCATGGCTTCTAACGGTGCTATAGGCATGCCTTCTTTACGACCTTCATCTTTTGTAGGTATCACAAAAATATTGGCAACAGCAAGATATGGTTTAATATCAAGTTGTTTTCCTAAAAATACTATATGTTTTTCACTTTTATAGTGTAGTTTTAATGTTTCTGCATAATTACCGTGATCACTACCAACTATAAGCACTTTAATGTTCTTATCATTTAATTGTTTTACTGCATTTAGAAGCACTTCTATACCTTTAACTGCTACTAAATTTGCAATGGATACAATGATAAAATCCTTAGTGCTAAACTTTTGCCCAGAAGGTATTTCATAAGACTTATCTAAAGGTTGGAAATAATCTACATCCACACCTAATGGAATGCTTTCAACTTTATGTTCCATGCCTACAAAATAATCAAGCATATCTCGATTAATAGCAATAATTCTTGTGCTCAACTGAGACCGCCATCTCCATGCCTTGTTGCCCCAACCCATAGCCTTTTTAGTATAAACAAAAGGAATCCCAACTAATTTTGCAGCTAATGGCTCGGTAAAATCAGAACTCCAATGCCAAGAATGTATTAAATCAAAATTTTGCTTTTTGAAAAATCGCGCAATTTTAATAACTCTAAAAGGTAAACTCAAGAGTGGTCTATATGGTGCGGTAAATTGGAATATGTGTATTTTAACGCCTAAAGTTTTTATTGTATCAAAATAAACTCCTCTATTGTGAAAACAACAAATTTCAGGTTCAAAACGTGTTTTATCTAAACCTTTTACCAAATCATATACAACTTTACCGCTACCAGCTGTATCAAAATTGGGTATAGTAAATAAAATCTTTATGCGCTTACTCATGATTCGAATTTTGATGAAATTTTGAAAACGTTAATAACATATTAATCGAGTGAGCATTTTGCAACGAATTTTCATTATAAAATGCTTCAACATAGTGATTTATTACGTCTTTAGGAATCCACTGCTCTAAATTACTATCCATTAATTGTTCGTTAAATTTTTGTTCGTTAACTTCCCCTAGAAATTGCAACTCCCAGTTTCGTTGAATATTAGTTCGACCTACAGCGCTAAAAAACAGCCTCTTAACTTTATCAAATATTTTATAAGGAAGATTAAAAGGTATTTTATTATAGTTGAAATTATTTAAATTAAAAGGACGTTGATCTTGCCATACAATTGATGCTAATTCTGGTGTTCTCTTCTTAATATATGCTATTTGTAGTTTTCGGTTTTTTAAAAACTCCTCTGGGATACCACAAATAAATTCACACATACGATTATCATAATATGGCAAACTAATGGGGTTCTGAGCCTCAAAGATTGATAAATTTACAGATGTCCATCGAGGTGCCCAATATTTTGATTTAAAAGCGCGGAGTTTAGCATTAGTATCACTTATGTTAATTGTATCCAGTAGCAGTCCGATTCTTGTTCTAAAATAATTTTCAAAATCACCTTCCAAATTCCAAGCAATCCACAATTTATTTGCCAAATCCAATCCTCCTTTTTTTATAATTTTCTTAGATATAATTTCTACTTGTTTTGCCTTAGATAAATGAGGCAAGTTCATAGAGTCAAATAACACGTCTCCCCAATGCCCAAGAGATAATACATCTCCATTGGACTTGTATTCATTAAAAACGCTCATTTGACGTGGACTGGTAAAATCTGAATAACACATATTCAATTCAGATAATTCATCCAAGACATCCCATAAATACCCTTCCTTAATTGTTGAAGGTCTAAACTCAAAACTGCAAGTTTTAGCAATTTGTCTTGCAATATTCGTTTCTTTAAATCCATTTTTAAAATCATAACTATAAGAAAACACTTTAGCATCAATATGATTTAATGCAGTAGCTTGAGTTCGACTATCGAGACCACCAGATAGCGGCAAGATGACTTTCCTATTTTTAGTTTGTTCATTAATAATGGTTTCGAATAGGTCAGTAAACTCATTTAGAGCGTCATTGAATGATATATTTCTTGGAGAATAGTGCCATTGAAACCATGGAATTGACTCAATAAGTTCATCACTATCATTAAAGGTATTAATCGATGCTGGAGGCAAAACAACCTTATCTTTCCAATAGGTATCCTTATCCAAAAAAAACCCTATGGCAGCAAACACACATATGGCTTCTAAATTTAATTCATGCGGACCTTTTGTCTTCGCAAAGGTCTGCCTTATTGGGATAATATCAGTTTTAATGTCCATTAGTTAGAATAGGACTAATATAGTTATTCTATAAGATTTCATTTGTTTCAAAAACTAAAATAGTCTAAAGCTCCTTATATTTAAATATTTTTAAGCCTCCCATTTCACCTTCAAAACTATAATAGTTTATGACATCAATATTTAGAATTGGTCTCACATTGGAATATAAAATTAAATACTTGATTTTTCCATTATAAAAATCCTCTCTTAAATTATTATACTGATATGCCCCTTTGTTTAGGGCGGCTTGATGAATTTCAATTTGTGGCAGTATGCAATTTTTAAAATTATTCAAATTAATTCTCCTATCATCACTATAAAAATATGCGTCTTCAATATTGTTATTCAAAAAATATTTGATATCATTTCTCAAAGTGCTATTAGACAAATGTTCTTCATAAATTCCTTTGGCAATTCTTTCGGAATAATAATAGAAATGAACAATACTCACTTGGATTCCAACTAAAAAAAGGAAACTTACAAAATTTTTCTTTTTGTATTTTAAATAGTCTTTTTTAGTTATGATACTATATCCTAACAACAATAGCAATACGATCAAAAAATCGTTGAAATAGTTGATTCCAGATCCCTTTTTTAATGCAAAAACCATAGAAAACAATAATAATAATAATAGTACTAAGAAAGTTAAAAAAAAAGAAATTGTTTTTTTACTATGTATCATTTTCACAAAGCCATCTTTTATAAAAAAAACTATTCCGAAAATCAAAAAAGTATAATACAAAACAAAATCCTGGTAAGTTGCCTTTATAGCATAAAGTAAGCTAAAATCACTAACACCGTCAATTATATTTTCCTTAAAAAAAGTAAAATCATAGCCAAAGGACAGCATCAAAAGACTAAAAAAAATAGCACATACTATAAACCCAAAACCAAGAAAAAACACAGCTCTCCATAACTCATTAATTAACAGGTAAAGACCAAAAATAAGGCTAAACAAAATCCCTGTTTGCTTAGATGCTAGTGAGAGAAAACAAAAAAACAAATCAATACAGAGCAACATAAAATAAGACACTAAAACATCAGGTCTTGAAATTATAAACCAAGGAAAACTAACCACTATAAATAATGATACTAACAAAAAAGCATCAGACTTTGGAAGTTTAAAGTGAACCCTAAATATTCTATTTATATTAAATACTGAAGCTACTAAAAACACTAACGATACAAGTTTTGAAATCATCCTTATATTAAACACATCAAATTCATTTACATCAAATAATGTCAAAATAAGATCACATATAATATAATATAACGGTGTATATTGAGTTATTGCATAAGGCAATTTTGCTGGGTTTTGATATAACAACGAATTATCAACAAGAATTTGTTGGATTGTAAAAATGACATTACTCTCAACGCCTCTAATATCAGCACCCGATAAAAAAGAAAGGCTCAAAAGCAGACAAATCCCGAAAAAAAACAGAAAATACACTTTACTAATATGGTCGCCAAACCCTATGTTCTTTAGCATGGTTGTTTAGTTATTAACGTTTGATATAAAAATTAAACACATAATATCATCTCTTTTTTTTCTATGAACTAAATTAATTATTAAAATTCGATATAGATAAAATAAAGGTTTTATAGAACGATTTTGGTGGATATTTAACACTACTTTTTTGATTTAACTGAAATAATAAAATTAAAAAAGTGGTTAAAATGACAATGGCTAAAATATTTATTAAAATTAAACCAATAGCAGATGACCAACTCGATACTATTATATTAGTGAATAGCCCTAAAAATAATATAACTAAAAGACCAACACCAACTATAATAGAGCTAAAAAATGACAAGAAAAGCAAACGAACAGAAACTATATCGAGATATATAGAAATCGAACTCAGACCATGTAGAACAAGGTTTTGAAAGTTCATTTTAGAACTTCCATGATATCGCTTTCCTCGATCTGTTCCAATTGACAGGTATGAGATTTTTGATTTAATAATAGCACCTGAATAATGATTCCATAACTCAGGAATTGACACTGTTTTTTCCACTAAAGATCGCGGAATAGAACTGTAATTCCCAAAATCGATATGCTGGGTTGTAAGCAATGAAAAAACATATTTATAAATGAGATAAAAAAGTTTAAACAAAAAGCTCTCACTACGCTTTTCTCGTTTAGCAAATATTATACTCTTATTATTAGCAGCTATCTGAGCTTGAACTAATTTATAAATATCCTCAGGTCTATCTTCACCATCACAATCCATGACTACAATTTGATCTACAACCTCTTTTAAATGATCATTAACATATGACAAGCCAATAGATATGGCTCGTTGATGCCCCATATTATTATTTAAGTTAACTATTGTGATAGGTAATGAAAATGATTTGTCCTGATCTATAGACTGAGTTGACCCATCGTTTACCGCTACAACTTCTTCAATTACAATATTTGATACCTTTTTTAAGTGTACAAGTTCTTCAATTAAAAACTGAAAACTCTCCCAATCATTATAAACAGGAGCAACTATAATTATATGAATGTATTTGCTCTTACCCTCCATTCCAATTAAAAATAATAAAAGTAACTATTAAACGTCTTAAATTCATCCTTTTTTTAAGTAATACTTTAATATTAGCAATTTGAAATTACTATTTAAATAAAAATATGGAATAACTTTTTTATATAATTTTTGATTAGTAAAATACGAAACTAAAAAACGTTCTAATTGTTCGTCACAAACCTTATTGAATTCTTCAATAGGAAAAACTAATTTAGACTGGTTTATCACCTTTAATTCTTTAAACCAGAATATTAGATTTTTTAACATTTTACCAGATATATTATAATCTTTAGAAGCAAAAATCCTGAGATTCTCCTCATGATTTTTTAAATTGTTAAAGCCTAGCTTTTCAAACATGAATTTAGCAATATGAATATTTTGCTGTAGTTGTTCATGTCTTCGAGTGACAGTCACACTTGTTTGATGAACTCGACAATATAATAGTGGTTTTTGAATTTGATAAAATTTACCCTTGAAAATCAGTCGACTCCAAAGATCATAATCTTCGGATGGTACAGTATCAATTTTATAAGGATTATCTATTAAAATCTTCTTTTTCATCATCACTGTGGGATGAAAAACAGGATTTCTAAAAAGTAATTCTAGAAATATATCATCATGAACCTCTGGTGTCCTTAAAGGTTTTGAATTATTATCAGATACATTGCTACCACAAAAAATCACCTCTTCATTGTGTTGAAATATTTTAAGCTGTTCAATAAATCTAGTTGATATTGAAACATCGTCGTCATCCATTCGCGCAATATAAACGCCTTTAGATTCTACAAGTCCAATATTTAAACTATCCGCAATTCCAGAATTAAGCTCCTTTTTTATATAAATGATTCTTTCATCACTATACGATTGAATTATTTGAGCAGTATCATCAGTAGAACCGTCATCAACTATAATGAATTCAAAATCCGAAAATGTTTGATTGAGTATACTATCTATTGCTTCCCGAATAAATCGCTCACCATTGTAGGTTGCCATAATTACCGAAATTAAAGGATCCTTATGTGGTGAGTATTGCGAAGTCAATTTATAATAGTGATTTATAAAAGTTCATATTCTGTTGTATGATTTTTTGCATTTCAAAGTTATTCTTCAAAGTTTCAACAGCTTTATCTGATATTTTTTCCAAATTGATTTTTTGCTCAAAGATAGCTTCGATCCAATAATAATAATCTGCAAAATCTCCAGCTATAAAACCATTCTCATTATGCTTAATAACTTCCCGAAAAGAAGGTGTATTTGATGTAACAACTATTTTACCTAAAGCCAAAACTTCCAACAAAGCAACTGAAAAATTTTCCCCAAAAGAAGGAAATAGTACAACATGTGCTCGCTTTAAATATTTTTCAACCTCTATATTAAGAATCATTCCATAATATACCGTTTGTTCGAATGCTTCTTCTGTCAATAACTTGACAGCTACTTTATTCCAATGATCATTATTATTATTACCCATAACATGAAACGTTGCTTTGGGAAACTTCAATACTACCTTATTAAAAGTTTTACATGCAATGTCAATTCCTTTACGTTCGCGTATAGATCCAAAATAATAAATCGATAAAGCTTCTGTAGGCTTGGCAAGATACTTTTTTGTATACTCACTTTTTTTAATAGACACGCCATTGTATATGATTTGAGGACGAGTTTTAAGATTAAATGCTTCCATAGTCATTTCTCTAGAAAATTTTGAAACAGCAATTATATTTTTATTAAAGCGTTTAAAGAATTTATACTCAAAAACCGTATCTAGTTTTCGTTTATAATAACCCATAAACTCATGTAATGTAACAGCAGATCCATGACAACGTACAATTTTCGGAAGAGACCCAAAGAAATAACAAGCATCACCTCCGTAATCATGAAACTCAATAAGATCAAATTTATTTTTCAACACAAATATGGACAAATACATAGAAATATAAAATCTATTTATATACTCTAATCCAAGTTTTATATGCAAATAACCAGGAACTTTATAGCGTCTCAATAGCGTCCTGAATTTTTCTATAAAATTACTTAAATCTCTGATTTTAACAACTCTAACGTCTTCATCATAAAATCGAGTTGGAATTGCTCCAAATGAAAACACAACTATTTCAAAATTAAATTGACTTAATTGCTCCGTAAATTGTTTTAAAAACACACCAATACCTCCTGTTTTACCCATTAGTTCATGAGCATACTCTCTTGTAACAAAACAAATCTTGATGGGTTTCATTTGATCCTAAGAATTCATTAGCGTTCGTTTTTTTTTCTTGCCACAATTATCATTGTTTGCGGCCTTTCTTTTTTAGGCATTACTGAACCTAGCTTATATCTAATTAAGTAAAACAAATATGAATAGACGTTTTTCAATTTACTTCGAATCGAAAAGAAAAGTTTAGAATAACAATAGATTACGTATTGAACTAAATATTTCTTTTCAATGTCAATACTATTAATTTTCCTAGGCTTTATTATGTCAGTTAACTTAAGTAATACTTTTTTCAAAAATAACTGAGGAAGAATGGAATATCTATATATTTTAATTAATTCAAAACCAGTTTGATCAAGCAAGGCTCTAATATTAGCTTCACTAAAAAAGAACAAATGATCAGGATATTGAAATTTTGAATAATATTTAAAGAAAGACTTGTTTACATCTCCCAAATTTCCAGTTTCAAAAACCACATATCCCATAGGGTTTAATTTACTATTGATCTTCGCGAATTCTTCAATTGGATTATAAAAATGGCTTAATACATCACAATGATAGATAATATCAAACTTTTTTGTTCCAAAGGTATTTTCATTCAATGCAGAAAATTCGCACGGAATTCTATGTTTATCTAGAATAAAATCAGCTTGAATTTTATTAAACTCAATAGCATATACTTCAAAATTTTGCCGCTGTGCTTCTTTCAAAAAATAACCTGCTCCAGCTCCAATTTCTAATAATGCACCATCAGTATATTTTTTAATTATTCTAAGTGTATGTTTGGTGTATAATGTTTTAGCAAATGAAAACTTAATATGAGATTCGGCAGTAGCATGTGCATTATCATGACCATACAAATCTACAATATCCTCAAACTTAGGACGTGGATTTATAAAAATTAATCTACACGTTTTACATTGAGCTCCAAAAAAACCGTTTTCTTCAATTACAACATCAGTTGTTTCTGAATGACAGAAAATACATTCAATATACTCCAATCCAAAGTGTTTTAAATTCTAATTATAAGTTTTCTCACAATAATAAATCAATTCCGAATTCATTAATCCATACTTGTATTGATCTGCAGGAGTGAAACTATTTACAAAATCATTTTCAATGACATTAAATCCAGCTTGTTCCAACCTACTTTTATAATCTTGACCATACCAGCGTACATGATCATGCTGTCCAAATGCCTTCAAGCGACCTTCGGGAGTAGAAATAGTAAAATCTTCATATGTCTTTTCCCTACTATAATCAATTGGAACCTGAAAAATTCCTGCGCCTCCCCGTTTCATAACTCTATATAATTCATTCATTGCTAATTTATCATTAGTAACATGCTCTAAAACATGATTACAAATAATGAAGTCAAACGTAGAATCCTTAAATGGAATTTTAGTGAGGTCAGCTTTTTTAACCTTAACATCTTCATCATAGGTATACAATTCAGGATATAAATCGCAAGGAAAATACTTTACATTATCAATGTCCTTAAAAATATTATAAAAAAATCGTTCAGGCGCAAAATGTAATATATGTTGTTCAGAATCTGATTTAAAAAAATTAAATTTTGATTCTAGAAAAAGATATAACAATCTATGTCTTTCCACAGAATTACATTTATGACATAATGCATTGTCTCTTATTTGAATCCCATAATCCGCAAAAGATTTGAATTCTGACTTGCAAATTGGACAATACACATTTTTCCCAATTATGCTTTTGGCATATTGCCTTTTTTTATGATTTGCATAAACTTTTTTTAAAGGACTAGGAATTAGGGCTATAATATATTTCATAGTTTAATTAATATAGAATGCTTTCGATGTGATTTTATCAATGGGTTGCTTAAGACAATAATAACTAAACACATACAATAAAAATCGTGTAGCTAAACTAGTTGTTTTTTTTAAAGAAAGAATCCCATATTTACAAAATATTAAAATTAAATAAAGTGATTGGCCTAGGTTCTTTCTATCACTCAGAGGCATATAGAAATATCTAAACCATAAATGTAAATAATTGGACAAATGTTTTTTATGTTCAATCTTATTGTTCTCTTTTAACGCTTTAGATATATCAGGAATAAACAATTTTAAGCTTTCATAAACTTTATTCTTAAAAGTTTTTTCATGATTTTCTTCACGAATATGAACCGAATCATAATCCATTTCCATACATACTAGATAATTCCCTGGTTTCACATTAAGAAAAGCTCTAATCATTAATTCAGGGTCATTAAACCTTGGATATCCTTCGGTGAATCCTTCCAATTGCTTTATAAATTCAACTTTCCATATTGGACACATAGTTTGCCAAAGTAAATTAGCCGATAGAAAAGGTATTAAATAGTCATCACATTGAGGAATCTCTTGCTTCAAAATAATATTATTTTTTTTAATTCCCATGGGGAACACAAAAAAATCAAAATCGTGGTACTTGTCGATATTTTTAACGCGTTGCTCTAAACAAAATGGCAATAAATAATCATCCGAATCTAAAAAAACAATATAATCTCCCATAGCATGTTTTAGCCCAATATTTCTGCATGTTGGCGCCCCTTTTGGCAGCCGGTTACGATTAAAATATTGAATACGTTTATCCTTTTTAAGATATGCATCTAATGAGACAACGGTTTGATCATCCGAACCATCATCAATCACTAAACATTCCCAGTTACTATAACTTTGTGCAATTACCGAATCTATAGCCTGCTGTACGATACCATCACGATTATATGTAGGAATAATAATTGAAACTAGAGGCATCATTAGATTCACTTTAAAGTTCTCGCTAATATAAACAAATCGGAAAGATTTTATATTTATTTCTTAATTGTACAATGTCTTATCTTCAATAACAAATTTTACGCAATTCCGTTATAAATATTTTCCAATTCAAGAACCAAAACGTTTGTATCAAAGTGTTGCTTAACATAATTAATTGCCTTAGCACTCATTGCAGTTTTTAATTCATAATCCAAAATTAAACTTTCAATTGAATCAGCAAAAGCACTAATATTATTAGCTTCAACCACAAATCCTGTCTCACCATCAATTAATCCATATTTCATTCCTCCAACATCTGAAACAACAACAGGAAGCCCCATGGCTTGTGCTTCTTGAATAACCAAACCCTGTGTTTCGGCAGTTCCATTATTTGGATCATAAATTCCTGGTAATAAAAAAATATCAGAATTTTGCATTCTTTCTTTTACAACATCTTGAGTTAGCGTACCACACATTTTAATTACCTTTTCAAAACCAAAATCATTTATTTGCTTTTCTAATTGACCCTTTAACTCCCCATCACCAATAAGATGTAGACGCACATGATGATACCCTCTATCATGCAATGTTTTTATAATTTTTATAGCAATATCAGGTCCTTTTAGTGCTACAAATCTTCCACAAAATAGCACCTCAAAATACTTAGATTCTAGTGTTTGTTCAGTTCTTTCGAAATATGAAGTATCTAAGCCAACAGGAAGAATATGAATGGGTCTGTCTGGTTTTAGTTCTTCCAATAACCCTTTTAAATACTTTGAATTTACTGTAAATGCATCACTATACTTTAGAAGATTATGATACTCTTTTTTGTAAAAATCGACATGATTAGGAACTAGATCATACCCATGAAACGTAGTAATCAACATGGACTTTGATAAAAGTCCAGTTTCTTTTAAAATTGCTATACGTTTTGAATTATGACCAAAATGCGCATGAATAATATCAAATTCGTCATCTAACAAAAACCATTGGGCTTCATAAAACAGCTTCAATGTATATGCTACTTCTCCATATTTAAAACCGTTTATAACATCAAATAACGAGCGCCAATTAATGCGATTAAAATGTAAAAATATCCAAGATAAAAAAGTTGCAACTCGTTTCACTTTTGGAAAAGGAAACACTTCCAGATAAGTTACATTTTCTAATAAATTATGTTTATCTAGACTTGGATGGAATTCCGGTTCGCTCGCTTTTTTATAAGAAAACAACTCCACATGATGACCAGCATCAATGAGTGAATTGACCTGATTTACGATAAATGTTTGCGAAATAGCAGGAAAAACTTCTACAATAACAGCAATTTTCTTAGATTTCATATACAATGATTCCTTTTACAAGAGCACTAAATATATTCATACTTTTTCATAGAAATAAAAATCTGCCATTGACGTATTTTCAAGATCCTCTTCATCAAAAGTATATTTGTTTTTTAAACGATGTATTAAGTTCCATTGGTGTGATATATTCTTTTCTATCCAATCAGTAAACTTTCTACATTTTACATGGTCAGTTAAGACTTCATTATAATTACTGGAATAAATAATAACATATTTAGTTGACGATTTAAATAACTGATCCATATAGCTCACAAATACTTCATCCTCTATTAAATGATATAAAACATCCAAGGATAGAACGAGCTCAGCTTTAGCAGAATTTAAAACCTCGTCGTTTAAGTGAAAAAAAACTTTTGTTAGATCATTCTTAAATCTTGATTTACATATTTCTATTGCTTTTGAAGACACATCAAGGCCTTTATACGAAGGATAGTTTGCAAGGCTCAACTGATTTCCATCTCCACAACCAAATTCAATCACAGTTTGTACCGAGTTATTCAGAACAAAATTATTTAATACTTCTGCCTTAAATTGAGCCAAGCGCCCATAACTTCCTGAACCTGAATTCAAATCATTAGCATAGCGTTGCTCCCAATAAGCTTGAGACCCAGGAAATGCAACATTTCCATTGTTTGTTTTAGCTTTAATTCGAACTTTTGACAATAACACTCTGACAAACTTTTTAAATTCCTTTTTCATAAAACCTAAGTCTTTCATTTTAAAACCAAACATTAAAACTTGGTATATTGTTTTAGCATATTTTTTATGCTTTATTAATTCGTTAATATAATATCTATGAAAATTATAATATTTAAGTTTCAACTGTAAAATATCCTTATTAGCTTCATAAAGTTCATTATAACATAAACTTCCAGTTTGGGCTCTCTCTAATATAGTTGCTGATGAGTAAACTCCTCCTTCATGAATTCTATAAACTGCACTAAACATATTCAGACAAATGCCTTTTCCAGATTTCAGCAGCTCAGTAAAAAGGTAAATATCTCGAAAATACTTATATTTTAAAATAAGATTTGTATCAAATACTGTGGCCTTAAATACTAAAGTAGGAACACCACCATACCAACCGGCAGCAAACTTTTCAAAATTAAATTCTATATTCGTTTCATCATTAAAATAATGACCATTTTTATCGTTAATTAAATTTAAATTGTTATCATCTTTAACCATAAATCGCGTAAAAGAGAAAGTGTATTCTAAGTTTGATTCTAAAAAATCAACCTGTTTTTGAAGCTTTAATGGATCTGTCCAATAATCATCTCCATCTAATAGTGCAATGTACTTTCCTTGGCAATGATTTATAATATCATAAAAATTATAAAGGCGCCCAGTTTTTTGCCTCATAAAGTCATAGTCATCTCCTTTTTTTCTGTCCAAAATACGTACAGTTAAGTTTGGATTTGCAAACTGAAATGCTTGAATTTTATGTAAGGTGTCATCTGTTGAAAAATCATCACCAATCACAACTTCAAATTTAAAATTCGTGTTTTGATTATTGACTCCTTCTAAAGCTTCATCAATAAACTTCCCATGATTATAAGACATTAAACGTATACTAAGAAGCATATCCAAATGTTTTTAAAGCTACTGCTGCACTAGTATTAAAACTAGATATCTCAGCGTTAGTTAATTGTGTTTTGAAGCTTCCAATTAAATTTATGTCTATGGGTTCTAACGTTTTTTTCTTCCAGGCCAAAGTTTCCTTAGGTTCTTTCATAAAATCACTTTTTTGAGCATAAAACTCTAACATTTCTGGTTCAAAGTGTAAGTTAAACTTCATAAGCACGTTAGAAAGTACTTCGATTGGCCTTAGCAATAAATCCTCATATCTAATACGTGTATAAAATTGAGATTTTTTATAATGTTCATGTATATTCAATGTGTTTCTTTGCCATTCTTTAGCAATATCTTCGATAGAAGTTGGTAGTTTTGGCTTGTACTTATAAGTATCTGCAATGTTTTTTAATTTTTTATAAGATACGGCAACATCTCTTCCATCTCTAACTATATGAATTATAAACTTTTGACTAAATAGCTGATCCAATGCTTCCAAATGGTTTATATAATAGTTGTTTTTATCACCTAAAAATACTGGTTGTTTTTCATTTTGAACGGCATAACTTAAATACACAGATTGCGCAAGTGTTTGATACGTTTTTGGATTCTGTTTTTTAATCTCTTCTAAAATAAAATCACTATCCAATTTCCAAATTTCAAATTTTCTTGATGACTGTAGGTCTTGTATAAACGCATTTAGTCTGTTTGAAGTCAGGTCCTTTTCTGACCAGTCTCGGTATTTTGGTTCGAGCCAAAGTAAAAATCCACATTCTGGTGGGACTGATAATTTAGAGTGACAATTGAGCATTAAGCGCAATAGACTTGTCCCAGATCTAGGATTTCCCAAAATAAAGAATTGACCTATATTCATAAATTATCTATAACAATTTGAACAATAAATTTAACCTCTTCTTTTTTAAGTCCCACATATAAAGGCATACATAAAACACATGGCGCAATTTTATCGGAAATTGGAACACTAAATTCATTTGTTATATATGGCAAGTGATTTAACGTTGGATAAAAATAGCGTCTTGGAAAAATAGCATTATTTTCTAAAATTTGTTTAACCCTAAGCATTTGATTTTCTGTTTCGAAAATAACGGGATAATAACTATAATTCCAATTGGTATTTTCTCTAAGCTTTAACAATTGTAAACTAGTAGATTCAAAAGCAGAATTATACATTTCTACAATTGCTTTTCGTTCTTTAATAATTGATTGCATGTAAGGTAAAACCGCTAAACCCATTGCCGCTTGTAATTCGCTCATTTTAGCATTAGCCCCAAGACCATGAAAAGCTTCAGGCCCATTATGTCCGAAGTTATGGTGAGAATAGAGAGACGGGAAAAGATGAGGCTTGCAAAATAATGCACCTCCTTCACCTGTATGAAAAAGTTTAGTTGCATGAAAACTACAGGTACTTACATCTCCATAATTAAAAATTGATTGCCCTTTATAAGTTACTCCAAAGCAATGCGCAGCATCATAAATTACTTTTAAATTATTCCTTTTCGCAATAGTCTCAATTGCTTCCACATGACATGAATTTCCATAAACATGTGTTGCTAATATAGCTGAAGTATTCGCGGTTATCGCAGATTCTATTTTAGATTCATCAATAGTCAAATACTCTGAATGAATATCTACAAAAACAGGTTTGCAACCTTCCCAAACAATACTAGATGTTGTAGCTACATAACTGAAAGGCGTTGTTATTATCTCCCCTGTCAACTGTAGCGCTTTTATTGCTATTTGCAAAGGTAAAGTACCGTTGGTCGTGGCAATAATATTTGGGACTTCTAAATATGTCATTAACTTATCTTCTAACTCTTTAACTAGAATTCCACGGTTGGTCATCCAGGCTTTATCCCAAGCTTTTTTTAATATGTCTTGGTATTCTTCCTGAGGCGGTAAAAATGTCTTAGTAACATTAATCATGCAATTCCCATTTAAAGTTTGGTCTTATATAACCCGGTTCTCTTCCAAAATAAACCCCTAGTGCTCGTTCAGCATCAATGACGGTGAAATTAATAATATCTTTTTCAATAAAATGTGCTCGTTTTCTATCTTCAATTAGGAAAAAAGTAAGATAATATTCTCCTGATTGGAAAAAATCCTTTGGAAAAGTACAACTGATACTATTTACGCCTTGTTTTAATTCCAGTCCTCCACGAGCGCTGGAAAAGGAGAACAAAGCATCTCCAATTTCATTATACAAATGATAGGTAACATGATATCTCTCTGGTGCGTCACTTTTAATATCTATAAACGTCTTCAAATCAATATTCAGATTTTCAGAAATTGGATCTTCTACTCCTCGTCCTTCATTTTTGACTATTAATTTTCTAAGACTAAAAATTGGAGTTTCAATTTCGTTATGATTAAATATCTTAACGTTATTTGTTTTAGCATCGCCTTTTAAATAGTAGCTAACGGCCTCATCAGTATTCCCAGAAAACACTATTTTTCCATGCTCTAAGACAATTGCTCGAGTACATAAGCTTTTAACAGCAGCCATATTATGACTTACAAATAGAACCGTACGTCCTTCCCCCTTAGAGATATCTTGCATTTTCCCAATTGCTTTCTTCTGAAAATCAGCATCTCCAACAGCCAAAACCTCATCTATGACTAAAATATCAGGCTCTAAAAACGCCGCAACCGCAAAAGCCAATCGTACTCTCATACCCGAAGAATAACGCTTTACTGGCGTGTCTATATAACGTGTACAACCACTAAAATTAACGATTTCACTTTCTTTAGATTTAATTTCTGCTTTTGTCATCCCAAGAATAGCTCCATTTAAGTAGATGTTTTCTTTCCCAGTAAGTTCGGGATGAAAACCAGTTCCTACTTCTAGCAATGAGGCTATGCGTCCTTTGGTTTTTATTTCACCTGTTGTCGGTGAAGTTACTCGTGACAAAATTTTTAAAAGTGTCGATTTTCCGGCGCCATTTTTTCCTATTATTCCTATTACTTCTCCCTCTCTAACATCAAAATTTATTTCTTGCAATGCCCATACATAATCAGAATCTTGACAAAGGCTTCTATCATTACTATCACCAATTTTCAGAAATGGATCTTCCTTACCTCTAATTTTATACCACCATCGCTTAAAATCATCACTTAACGTACCAGTACCAACGAGACCCAAGCGATATTGCTTAGAAAGATTTTCTATTTTTAATATTACTTCCATTCTAAACCGTGTCAATAAAACTTCGTTCTGTTCTGTTAAATACTATTAGTCCCAAAATAAAAATGACTACTCCAAAAACAAAAGCATACATGAGTTTTTCAATTGAATAATCTCCAACACCTAAAGTCATATATCTAAATGCTTCTATGACTGTTGTCAATGGATTATATTCGACTAACCAAGACATACTAGGGAGTTTAGCTTTAAAGAATGAAATAGGATACATTACAGCTGAAGCATACATAAGTAATTGCACACCAAACTGCACCAAAAAAGTCATATCTCTATATTTAGTAGTTAACGATGAAATAACCATTCCAAACCCAAGGCCTAATAGTGCCATTGTTACTGCTAAAACTGGAAACAACAGTAATGATGAATTCGGGGATATTTGAGCATTTTGAAAATAAAAATAATACAAATAAAATATTATGAAAACCAGAAGTTGAATCCCAAATTTTATAAGGTTAGACAATACCGTAGCAATTGGAATAATTACTCTTGGAAAATAAACTTTTCCAAAAATATTTTGATTTGAAGTAAATGTACTAGATGTTTTAGTTAAACATTCTTTAAAATAATTCCAAGAAGTAATACCTGCTAAATTAAATAAAAATGCAGGTGCCAGCCCAGTAGGAATCGAAGCCAAATCGTTAAAAATTACCGTAAATATTATTGATGTAAATAAGGGTTGTATAAAATACCATAGAGGTCCTAATATAGTCTGCTTATAAACGGTAACAACATCTCGCTTTACGAATAGCACGATCAGATCGCGATAACGCCATATTTCCTTAAAATTTAAATTAATTAATTTTTGTTTTGAAGATATTGTATATAACCATTTATCTTCCTTTAAGGTATCCAAAGTATACTCGTTTATGGTTGGAGCTAATATAAGAATTCGAGAAGAAATAAATGTGTATTAACACTTAAGAATATGAATTAAAATGCGGTTAACTTATATTAACAACCCTTTTTACAACTTGTTCTGGAGACAAATACGTATCAAAGTAGTTTTTCGCATTGGACTCTAACCGCTTTCTTAAATCTATATTACTCATAATTTCATCGAGTTTTAATGAAATATCTTCTTGACTACCATTTGAATAAATCACATGTTCATTATCCATTAAGTTTTTAGGTAATTGACGTGAAAGAGGTGTAGATATAATTGCTTTCCCTAAGCACAAATACTCTGCGAGCTTCCAACCATGACAACCCTTAACGGCAGGCGTATTAAATACAATTGCTGAATCAATAATCTTGCTTAAATAAACATCCATATCTACTCTACTATTAACAGTAACTTCTTCATAGTCTTGAATATCATTTTTAGTTCTTGGAGCAAACCCACCCTTAAAATCTATCTTTGCATTATTCCTACAACCTCTAATATAATTAGCTCTAAATAAATTGGTCTGTTCTTCATTTTTCCAAAGTGAAGCTATAAAAAATACAAAATTTTTAGCATTCGGTTTATACTTATAATCTATCAATTTCGGTCTTTTATATTGCGCTTTATAATCTGATAAAAACTTCCGTTTATTCTTTATTCTTGAACTCGATTTTAAAAGATTTGACAAGGCAAACCAAAGAGTCTCTATTTTGCTATAAATTTGTATCCCAAAACTTGGACCAATTGATATGATTTTGTCTGATTTTATCGAAGATGGTGCGAGGTTTATTTTTCCATAAACATCGCACCAATCTAATGCCAATTGATCTATTATTTTTGAATCGGTATAATCTAAAACTATACGTTTGAGAATCTCCCGGTCAACTACTACAAAAGCAAAAAAATGATTGTTATGATTAAAATATTTAAAATATTTTGATGAAAATATTACATTGTTTTTTCCATAAACAGAATAGAGTCCATATATGTAAAAAGAGGAGTATTGTATATCACAAGAAGGATCAATAAATACTTTCATTATTTCATATAATTATTAGGCTATAATCGATACCGCTCAATTGATTCTATTTATTTATGTGATTTGTTTTACTTTTAAATATAAAAACCAAATTATGATAAAAATGAACGGTCTCAACATTTTTTAAATCGCTATATTTCTCTAATCCCCTTATATTAAATTCTTTATAATTTATAAAATCTGGGATTTTCTTAAATAAATTCATCATTGTATTTTCACTATTTAAATCCTTATCATCTCCTCCATAATCCTGACGATAAGACGTCTGAGTATCTTCAATTACATATATGCCTCCAGGTTTTAATTTTGGAAATAGATATTGAAATGTACCAATGACATGCTCATTAATATGACTTCCATCATCTATTATAATATCTAATTCCGAATCAATTTGTTCTAATATAGAATCAAGAAATTTATAATCAACTTGACTCCCTTTAAAAATTTTAATTCGACGCTCTTCTTGAGGTGCTTTATCATAAATATCCAAAGAATAAATTTTACCATTTAAAAAATAACGCTTCCACATTCTTAAAGAGCAGCCACCTCGATTAGGAAATTGATATCCACCTACTCCAATTTCCAGCAAATTCAACCTTTTATACTTGAGGTTATTAAAATGGTTTTGATATATCTTAGTATATTCGTGTCTTCCTGTTTTAAATTTATCTGTATTATTTAAAATAGCAAGTTTAGTCAAATTTCTTCCAATAAATAATTGTATTAAAAAACCAGCTATACGGTTTCTACTCATGAAATGCAGTAATCTATACCCTTGATCCCCGTTTATTTTTTCTCGTATTATCTTTTTTAAACGTTCCATAATTAATTCATAAACAATAGGTCAAAACTAATATATTACCAATAGATCAATTCTACGAAAGAGCACAAAACACTCTACTAGATAGCAATTTTTTATATAAATACACCAATCAAAATTTATAAATAGTAAAAAAACAAATTTAAAGTTTAAACAAATCCCATGTAATTTCCAAACCCTCACGAACAGTAAACTGTGGTAGATAACCCAACAAATTCTGAGCCTTCGAAATATCAGCCAACGAATCTCTCACATCGCCTTGTCTTTCTGGACCATAAACTGCTTCAACATTTGAGTTTGCAGCCGTTTTTAACGTATTCCATAAATTATTTAAATCAATACGTTTACCACAAGCCACATTAAACACTTCATTGGCCGCAGCTTTAGAAGCAAAAAAACCTTTTACATTAGCCTGCACCGCATTATCAACAAACGTAAAATCTCGAGTTTGCCCACCATCCCCATTAATCGTAGGTGATTCATGATCTTTCAAGGCTTGCATCAATAATGGAATCACTGCCGCATAAGCGCCATTTGGACTTTGTTTAGGGCCGAACACATTAAAATAACGTAATCCAATTACATCTGTATTATAGGTTCTACCAAACACATCGGCATACAATTCATTCACATATTTAGTAACTGCATATGGTGACAATGGATTACCAATATGTTCTTCTGTTTTTGGCAAGGTTTTGCTATCTCCATAAGTCGAACTTGATGCCGCATAGACCATTCTTTTTACCGTAGTGGAGTCTTTTAAGGCAATCATCATATTTAAAAAGCCAGAGATATTGACATCATTAGTGGTTGCTGGATCATTTATGGAACGTGGCACAGAGCCTAATGCTGCTTGATGAGACACATAATCTATGTCTATCATGGCATTTTTACAGGTCTCTAAATCACGAATATCACCTTCAATCAATTCGAAAGCACTATTGCCGTTAAATTCAAGCAAATTCTTACGATGTCCATTCGAAAAATCATCTAGTACTCTTACTTTTTTGGCCTTATATTTTAATAAATATTCAACGATGTTGGAACCAATAAAACCAGCGCCTCCAGTAATTAAAAAAGAAAGCTTAGAAAGATCTTTACTATGATACGGTTTGTTATACATTTTACTGTTTTGAACGGTTTTATAATTATTTTTCTTTTTGTATGCCCACTTCGACAAGCTCAGTGTGACAACCTCTTCGTTAGACACCCTTCGTCAGGTCCACTTCGATACTCCTTCGACAAGCTCAGGATGACAGTGCTCAGTGTGACATTTTCAATAAGCTCAGTATGACAATAAACACTCACATAAAACTCAACTATCTGTCAGTCTGAGCTTGTCGAAGACCATTATATAGTTCTCCGATTATTTCACCCTTCGATACTTCGATAAACTCAGTACAGGCTTGCTCAGGATGACAACTATATTCAAGCACTAATTAATTCTCATGCATAATCCAATGTTAGTCTGAGCACTTCGACAAGCTCAGTGTGACAATAAACACACACATAAAACTCAACTATTTGTCAGTCTGAGCTTGTCGAAGACCATTATATAGTTCTCCGATTATTTCACCCTTCGACAAGCTCAGGATGACAGTGCTCAGTGTGACAATCCCCTCGTTAAACACCCTTCGACAGGCTCAGGATGACTATTTCAAAGCAGCAATTATCATAATCGAGCATCTGTTAAATGTTTCGGAAATAAGGATTTTACATCAAACACAACTCCGGTTTCTGATTTTAAATCCGTGAGATTAAGAGCCAAAAATTCTTTATGAGACACCGCCAATATTATGGCTTCATAATTGGATTTCAATCCTGAACCATTGCACAACAGGTCTAATCCATATTCCTGTTTTACCTCCTCTTTCGAAGCCCATGGGTCATATACGTCCACATTAACATGATAGGCTTCAAATTCTCTGATGATATCAATAACTCTAGAATTTCTAATGTCAGGACAATTTTCTTTAAATGTAATTCCTAACACTAATACTTGAGCATCTTTGATACGAGCTCCTCTTTTAATCATCATCTTAACAGTTTCGGTCGCAACATAAGACCCCATGCTATCATTCATTTTACGTCCTGCTAATATAATTTCTGGATTATAACCGCTCTCAATAGCTTTTTGAGCCAAATAATAGGGATCTACACCTATACAGTGTCCTCCAACCAATCCAGGCGTAAAATTGATAAAATTCCATTTGGTGCCAGCAGCTTCTAAAACCGCTTTGGTATCGATATCTAAAATTCTAAATATTTTAGACAATTCATTTACAAAAGCAATATTAATATCGCGTTGTGAATTCTCAATCACCTTAGCAGCTTCAGCTACCTTAATCGAAGGCGCCTTATGGGTCCCTGCAGTGATAACAGTTTTGTATAAATCATCAACAATGGTTGCTATTTCTGGGGTAGATCCTGAGGTCACTTTTAATATTTTCGTAACGGTATGTTTTTTGTCTCCTGGATTAATCCGCTCAGGAGAGTAGCCAGCAAAAAAATCGGTATTAAATACCAATCCTGATTGCTGTTCTAATATTGGAACACAAATATCCTCAGTAACACCAGGATACACAGTGGACTCATAAATTACGATATCATCAGATTTCAAAATACGCCCTACGGTTTCGCTAGATTTAATTAAAGGCGTGAAAATAGGTTTATTAAGTTCATCTGTTGGCGTTGGTACCGTAATAATATAGATACTGGCATCAGCCATGTCAGAAGCAGTACTACTAGCAAAGAGACCTTTCTCCTCAGACAAATCATTAATGAGTACAGCTTTAAGATTGATATCCTCCACTTCCAGCGTACGATCTACACCGGCATTGAGTTCATCGATTCGTTTCTGATTAATATCAAAGCCAATGACACGATATTTTTTAGCAAATTCAACAGCCAACGGAAGGCCTACATAACCCAGACCTATAACTGCAATGGTAGATATTTTGTTCATTATCAACTAATAATTGATTGTATAATATATTTCAAATCTAAATAAAAACTCCAATTCTCCATGTAATTTTTATTTATTTTGACCTTATCTGCCCAAATAATCGTCCTATTGTAAGTTTCTGGGTCATCCTGTAGGGCCAACATTTTTTCTTCATCCTTATATTTTAAAGTTGCAGGTCCAGTAATACCTGGTTTTATAATTAATATAATTCGATCATCACCTTCAAGCTCATCAGCAAAACCAATAATATCAGGTCTAGGTCCCACAAAACTCATGTGTCCGACAATAACATTAAAGATTTGAGGTAATTCATCCAGTTTAGAATTTCTTATAAATTGCCCTAACTTTGTCGCGCTTTTTTCTAAATGACCTAGCCTATGAAACTTGTTTTTCAAGGTACGGATTTTAAATATCTTAAATAATTTTCCGTGCTGACCAACGCGGATCTGAGAAAATAATCCCCTTTGTTTTGTATCTATAGCAGCAATAGCAATCAAAACAAGAATTGGAATTAGAAGCAATGGCAATAACACTAAACTCAAGATTAGGTCAAAAGCTCGTTTTACAATCAATTGCGATGCAGTTATCAATTTATAAACGCTTTAATAATGACTTAAATCGATGCCATAAATTCCCTTTACCATTGCCTTCATGATACGCATTTCCATAGACACCATATCCATAACCGTAGCCATAGCCGTAACCGTAGCCGTAACCGTAGTTATGATTCGTCTTGTGTTTATAGAAATTCAGAACAAAGCTTATATTTTTAACCTCTCCTACTTTATGTTTCAAATTAATTAGCGAAAGCATTCCCTTCTTGGTATAATCTAATCGCACCATAAATATGGTAGCATCAGCATATTGCGTTAATTCTAAGGCATCAGTCACTAATCCTAAAGGCGGTGTATCTAGAATAATAATATCATACGTATCCCGTAATTGCTTTATAAGCACTTTAAGATTGTTGCTCATTAATAATTCCGAAGGATTGGGTGGTACTGGTCCAGAAGGCACAATATCCAAGTTATCAATATGTGAGCTATATTTTATATCTTCAAAAGTATTTTCGCCAATTAAATAATTCACAACCCCCTTTTCATTGTTGATATCAAAATCTCCAAATATTTTAGGCTTTCGTAAATCCAACCCTAAGAGTATCGTTTTCTTTCCCGAAAGTGCATAAACCGTAGCAATATTTATTGAACAAAACGTTTTTCCTTCTCCACTAACAGAAGACGTAATCATTAACGTTTTTCCCTCAGTTCTACCTTGTCTATTATATATAAATTGCAAACTTGATCGTATGGCTCTAAAAGATTCTGCTACTGCAGATTTAGGTTTTTCAAAAACAACCAGATTATTTTTATAATTATACTTTCCAACTAAACCAAGAATCGGTATGTTAGAAAGACGTTCAATTTCATCTGAACCATGAATGGTATTATCTAAAAGGAAAATAACAAAAATCAGAAACATCGGTGCAAAAAAACCAACCATCAGCGCCATCATATAGTTTAAGGTCTTATTTGGTCCAATTGGAGGGTTTCCAATATCTTTAGCTCTATCAACCATAATAATATCTGAAACATTTGCCGCTTTTACTATTGCCGCCTCAGATCGTTTTGCCAAATACACATCATAAGCCTCTTGGCTGATATCCATCTTACGTTGAATTTTTAAATACTGCTGCTGATCTTCTGGCAATCCACCTAATTCAGATTCCAAATTTGCTATAGTCCTATTCAAATTATTTAATTGCCCACTAATAGTCGATTTTGTTGCGTCAATTGTCTCTAATAGAACGTTTTTCTCTGCATCTAAGCGCCTATCTAAATCTCTAAAAACGGGAGATCCTTCCTTATTGGTGTACTCTAAACTTTGTCGTTCAATTGCCAAAGATGTAATTTTAGAAACACTAGACAATATATTACTTTCATCTATTCCTACAGAGGTAGGAGCAGCTATTTTAGTATAATCCGTTTTGGTATTTAGATACTTTTCAAGTGAATTAAGATAATTGAGTTTAGATTTTTCGTTTTCTTTTTGAAAATCAAGCTGTCTTAGTTTTTCAGACAATTTTGTCATTTCTTCATTTACATCAAAAACTTTATTTTGTTTTCTGAAATCATTCATTTCATCGCTAACATCTTTTAAATTAGAATTAACGGCTCTTAGACTACTATCAATAAACTTTATTGTATTTGTTGCATATAAATTTTTTCGTTCTAATTCCGCTTTACTCAAAATTGCAGCAGTGGCATTCAAATAATCAACCAGCTTTGCTTTATTTGTTCCTTTTAAAGACATTTGCAGAACAGAAGAAGACCCTGAGAATGGAACAATTCCAACTCCAATTTGATAATGACGAACAATAAAATCAAAGCTTGAAAATTGAATAAAATACTCTTTCTCAGGAGCAAACACCCTACCTTCTCTTTTAGAAATGACTCCATTGAAAAAAGGAAGTTCAACGTGTTCACCAAAATTATATATTTTTGTGAACACGCCCTGTGGAACATCAACAAAGAACTTTCGTTTATCTAAATAATGTTGGACCTGCTTACTTGTAGTCAAAAATTCTGTATATAATTCAAATTTACTGTCATCAATTACTCGAATCCCAATAGGTTGTCCTAACATTTGCCCTTTAGACTTGTCGAGAGTTACTACAATCGGGGAGGCTGTATAAACATCAATTTTATTATACTTGCCTTGACTCAAATAGGTCATATAATACTCTAAAGAATCAACAACCCTTTCATTATGACTTCGTGTTCGAATAGTAGTCATTACTTTACCTACTTTACCTGATACGCCACCCCAATTAAAAGAGATACTTGTATTGGCTGTAAAAAATGGGTTTTGATCAGATTCAACAGATATTAAAGTACTTAATCTATAAACGTTTTCTTTTCTAACATTTATGAAATAGGCCACAATTAATGCTGTACCAATACACAGCAAAACCAACTTCCATAAGTTTAAAGCCTTAAATAAAAATCCTCTAAAATCAAAAGATACACCACCTGAGATTTCTGAATTTTCTATATTATGCTCGTCCATATCTCAATTTATCTATTTATTAAAAGTATGGTTGTTGTTACCAATGACAATGCTGAAATTATTGTAGCCAAAGTTTGAGACCCTGTTGTTCCTGTTCCCCATGTTTTCTGCTTCAAAGGCTTCACATAAATAATATCATTTGGTTGTATATAATAGTAAGGCGATTTCATCACATTCACATCTGTCAAATTTAAATGATGAATTTGTTGTCCTTGAGGATATTGTCGAATTATTAAAACATCCTTCCGATTACCTGTAATAGGTATCTCACCAACATTTGCTATTGCTTCAAAAATATTAACGCGTTCTTGATACAAAATTTTCGTTCCGGGTGCACCAACTTCTCCATTCGCTGTATAACGTAATCCCGACAGTTTCACTGTTACAAAAATATTGGCAGCTTCTTTGAATTGTTCATCAAGAAGTTTCTTTTCTATGATTGACTGTATTTCTTCAGTAGTAAAGCCTAACACATTAATTTCACCTAAGGTAGGCACTCTTATATTCCCATGAACATCTACAGTAAATCCATCGAGATAAGAACGTTCCTCGCTACTAGCGTTTAAATTCTCGTCACCAAATGGATTCAAAATTGAAACGGTTTTTTGATCTAATGCCTTCACACGAACACTTAATATATCGTTTATTTGAACACGATAGGACTTTTGCTGTGCCACCATGACTTGTAATGAGTCTGTTGATGTGCCATTATCCTGTAAATACAAAATATCTTTATGTGGAATGCACGATGTTAATATCATGCTGAATGCTAGTCCAATAAGCAAAAAAATGTTTTTCATAAACCGCAACTTGTTGTTTCACAAATATAACTTATCACTAGGAATATCAAAACTATTCTCTATTATTTTGGTTAATTCACGTTATTTGTAAAAAAAATATTTTGAACTACCTCACAGTCGAAAACATATCGAAGTCATATGGTGAATTGGAACTGTTTTCTAACTTATCATTTAGCATACATAAAGACGACAAAATTGCTTTTGTTGCAAAGAACGGAAGCGGTAAAACTTCGATTTTAAATATCCTTTCTGGTGCGGATACTCCAGATACCGGTCAAATTGTGATTCGGAACGGGATCCGATTGTCATTTTTGTCGCAAGCACCGGTATTTGATGAGCAATTAACTATTGAACAAACTATTTTTAATTCGGACCTGCCCATTTTAAAAATTATTGCCGATTATGAGCAGGCGCTTCTCAATCCTGAAGACTCTGATGCCTATCAAAAAGCCTTCGAACTCATGGATATTCACAATGCATGGGAAGTAGAACTGCAATTTAAACAAATTCTTTTTCAATTAAAACTTGACGATTTAGATCAAAAAGTTGGTACACTTTCTGGCGGACAAAGAAAACGACTCGCGCTTGCAAAAGCCTTGATAAGCAATCCAGATATCCTGATTCTAGATGAGCCCACCAATCATTTAGATTTAGAAATGATTGAATGGCTAGAGCAGTATTTTGCAAAAGCTCAATTTACATTATTTATGGTCACGCATGATCGCTATTTCTTAGAACGTGTATGCACCGAAATTATAGAACTAGATCATGGTAAACTCTATACCTATAAAGGAAATTACTCCTATTACCTTGAACAAAAAGATGCTCGAATTACCTTAGATGCAATTGAAACAGGAAAAGCAAAACAGCTATTTAAAAAAGAGTTGGACTGGATGCGCCGCCAGCCAAAAGCTAGAACTACCAAGTCCAAATCGAGAATTGACGATTTTCATGATATAAAAGCAAGAGCGCATCAACGAAGAAACGATCACAAAATCCAATTGGAAATCAATATGGAACGCTTAGGAAGCAAAATTGTTGAGTTTCATAAGGTATCTAAACGTTTTCAAGACAAAATAATTCTAGACAACTTTGAATATGTATTCAAGAAAGGAGAGCGTATCGGCATTATTGGTAAAAATGGGACTGGAAAATCTACATTTTTGAACATGCTCACGCAAACCATGCAGTCTGATTCTGGCAAGATAATTATTGGAGAAACTGTGAAATTCGGATACTATACACAATCTGGGATTGCCGTAAAGCGAGAGCAAAAAGTTATTGATGTGATCAAAGAATTTGGCGAATACATCCCACTCACTAAAGGACGTCAAATTAGCGCCAAACAACTTTTAGAACGTTTTTTATTCGATGGTAAAAAACAATATGACTTTGTAGAAAAATTAAGTGGAGGCGAGCAAAAACGCTTATATCTCTGTACTGTTTTAATTCAAAATCCAAACTTTTTAATTTTGGATGAGCCAACAAACGATCTAGATATCGTTACCTTAAATATCCTTGAGGACTTCTTATTAGATTTCCCTGGCTGCTTACTTGTAGTGTCACATGATAGATATTTCATGGACAAAATTGTAGATCATCTCTTCATTTTTAAAGGTGAAGGTGTAGTTCAAGACTTTCCTGGTAATTATTCTGACTATAGAACCTATGAATCAAGTCAACCGAAAGAAATTAAAAAATCTGAAAAGACAGACCCCTTAAGTGTAGAAAAAAATGAAGCCAATAAGCTTTCATATAATGAACAAAAAGAATTTAAAAATTTAGAAAGCAAAATCCGAGCCTTAGAATTAAATAAAAAAACGTTGGAAGCGAAATTCAACGACGCTGAATTGTCTCAAGATGAAATTAATACCTTATCTGAAGAATTACAACTTGTAATTGATGACATAGCCACAAAAGAAGCACGATGGTTTGAACTTTCAGAAAAACTAGAAGATTAATCACTCTCTGACAAGCTATTGAATACCATGTCAGTCTGAGCACTTCGACTAAGCTCAGCACAGGCCTGTCGAAGACCTTTATATAGCTCTGTGTTTAATTCACCCTTCGACAAGCTCTGGGTGACAAGCCCTTTCAAATACTAATTAATACTCATATGTCAGTCTGAGCTTGTCGAAGACCCTATTTACTTCTTCGTTTATTCTCACCCTTCGATACTTCGGCGAGCTCAGCACAGGCGAGCTCAGGGTGACAAGTCCTTTCAAATACTAATTAATACTCATATGTCAGTCTGAGCACTTCGACTAAGCTCAGCACAGGCCTGTCGAAGACCATTATATAGCTCTGTGTTTACTTCACCCTTCGACAGGCTCTGGGTGACAAGTCCTTCAAATACTAATTAATACTCATATGTCAGTCTGAGCTTGTCGAAGACCATTATATAGCTCTGTGTTTACTTCACCCTTCGACAGGCTCTGGGTGACAACTCCTTCAAATACTAATTAATACTCATATGTCAGTCTGAGCACTTCGACTAAGCTCAGCACAGGCCTGTCGAAGACCCTATTTACTTCTTCGTTTATTCTCACCCTTCGATACTTCGGCGAGCTCAGCACAGACAAGCTCAGGGTGACAGCTGTTTTTTAATTACTTTTACAATACTATTTGGACTTTTATGAAGTTTTACTATGTGTACATACTATTATGTTCCGATGATTCCTTTTACACAGGAATAACTAATGA
>MAAR01000005.1 GCA_002162765.1 Flavobacteriales bacterium 34_180_T64
CATTAATTAATTTAAATTTTATAACTATGACTATTACTGGAATTGCAGCTATTGGAGCTGGTTTAGCAGCTATTGGAGCTGGTGTTGGTATTGGTAAAATTGGTGGATCAGCTATGGAAGCTATGGCGCGTCAACCAGAAATGCACGGAAAGATTCAATCTTCTGCATTAATTTTAGCAGCCTTCGTAGAGGCGGTAGCACTATTTGGTGTTGTTGTTGCCTTCTTACAAGGGTAAAAAACCTAAGAATACAGAAGTAACGGTTGGTTGCTTCTGTATTTTTTAAATTTAAGTTATTTAAAACAAAAAAGAAATGGATTTAATTACACCTGGACTTGGACTCGTATTTTGGACTGCAGTAACATTTTTATGTTTGCTTTTCATTTTAAGAAAATTTGCTTGGAAGCCTATTCTTGGCGCAGTAAGCGATAGGGAAGAAGGAATTAAAAACGCATTGGCATCGGCTGAAAATGCTCGTAAAGAGATGGAAAATCTTCAAGCGGATAATGAGCGTATTTTAAAAGAAGCTCGTGTTGAACGTGAGGCATTGTTGAAAGATGCTCGAGACATCAAAAGCAAAATGATTTCTGATGCAAAGGATGAAGCACAAGCACAAGCAAATTCAATGATTGAACAGGCGCAAGCTGCTATTGAAAGTGAAAAGAAATCTGCAATGGCAGAGCTTAAAAATCATGTGGCTAGTTTATCTGTGGAAATTGCTGAAAAAGTGGTACGTGAAGAATTATCTAATAAAGACAAACAGCTTAAGTTAGTCGAAGACATGTTAGGTGAAGCAATATTAAACTAAGAAAATAATGGCACAAACAAGAGCAGCAATACGTTACGCAAAGGCAGTTTTAAGTTTAGCAGGAGATCAAAATTCTGCAGAAGCTGTTAATGGCGATATGAAGCTAATCGCTGGTACAATTGCAGAAAACAATGATTTAAGCGATATGCTTGAAAGCCCTGTTGTAACATCTGCGATTAAAAGGTCTGCGCTATTAGAAATATTTAAAAACACAAATGCTTTAAGTGTGAACTTAATAGATACGCTAAATACAAATAAACGTATCCATTTATTAAGTCATGTCGCTCAAAAGTATACCGAATTATATGATCAATTAAACGGAATTCAAGTTGCAATCGTAACCACTGCAGTTCCTTTAACTGACGAATTGAAAACAAAAGTATTAGCTAAAGTAAAAGAACTTACTGGTAAAAATGCGTCAATTGAAAACATCGTTGATGATTCTATCATAGGAGGATTTATATTACGTGTAGGAGACATTCAATACAACGCAAGTATATCTAATAAGCTAAGCAAATTAAAAAGAGAATTTACATTAAACTAAGATATTTATATCTAAATAAATAATAAGATGGCAGAAGTAAAACCAGCTGAAGTATCAGCAATCTTAAAACAACAACTCTCAGGATTTGAAGCAAGTGCTTCTTTAGACGAAGTTGGAACAGTACTAACTACAGGTGATGGTATTGTACGCGCCTATGGATTGGCTAACGCTCAATATGGTGAGTTAGTTGAATTCGATGGTGGATTAGAAGGTATTGTATTGAATCTTGAAGAAGATAATGTTGGTATCGTATTGTTAGGAACTTCAAAAGAAATTAAAGAAGGTTCTACAGTAAAACGTACGGAACGTATTGCTTCTATTAATGTAGGAGAAGGTATTGTTGGACGTGTTGTAGATACATTAGGAAACCCTATTGATGGTAAAGGACCTATTCAAGGTGAAACGTATCAAATGCCACTAGAGCGTAAAGCTCCTGGTGTTATTTACCGTGAGCCTGTAACTGAACCCTTACAAACTGGTATTAAATCTATTGATGCAATGATTCCTGTTGGACGTGGTCAACGTGAGTTAGTTATTGGAGATAGACAAACAGGTAAAACTACAGTTTGTATAGATACCATCTTAAATCAAAAAGAATTTTACGATGCAGGTGAACCTGTATATTGTATATATGTTGCTATTGGTCAAAAAGCATCAACTGTAGCAAATATTGCTAAAGTGTTAGAAGAAAAAGGAGCACTTGCTTATACTACTATTGTAGCGGCAAATGCATCTGATCCTGCTGCCATGCAAGTTTATGCACCGTTTACAGGCGCATCAATTGGAGAGTATTTTAGAGATACTGGTAGACCAGCATTAATTGTGTTTGATGATTTATCGAAACAAGCGGTTGCATATCGTGAGGTGTCTTTATTATTACGTCGTCCTCCAGGACGTGAGGCGTATCCAGGAGATGTATTTTATCTTCACTCTAGATTACTTGAGCGTTCAGCAAAGATAATTAATAATGATGCGATTGCTAAAGAAATGAATGATTTACCAGATTCATTGAGGCCAATGGTAAAAGGAGGAGGTTCATTAACAGCACTTCCAATTATCGAAACTCAAGCTGGTGATGTATCTGCATATATTCCAACAAACGTAATTTCGATTACTGATGGACAGATTTTCTTAGATGGTGATTTGTTCAACTCTGGTGTACGTCCAGCTATTAATGTAGGTATTTCTGTATCTCGTGTTGGTGGAAATGCTCAGATTAAATCCATGAAAAAAGTATCTGGAACCTTAAAATTAGATCAAGCTCAGTTCCGTGAATTAGAAGCTTTTGCTAAGTTTGGTTCAGATTTAGATGCATCTACTTTAAATGTGATTGAAAAAGGGAGACGTAATGTTGAAATTTTAAAACAAGCACAAAATGACCCTTATACAGTTGAAGATCAGATTGCTATAATTTATGCAGGATCTAAAAACTTATTACGAGATGTTCCTGTTGAAAAAATAAAAGAGTTTGAACGCGATTTTATTGAATATTTAAATGCGAAGCATGCTGATGTGCTTTCAACTTTAAAAGCCGGGAAACTTACTGATGAAGTTACAGATACATTATCGACTGTAGCTAATGATTTATCAGGAAAATACAGAGCATAATTAGATTTTAGTATTGAGTAGTGAGATATTAGATTCTCACTACTGAATACTCAGTACTTAATTCTAAAAAATATGGCAAACTTAAAAGAAATACGTAATAGAATAGCATCGGTATCTTCAACGATGCAGATTACTAGTGCCATGAAAATGGTATCTGCTGCAAAGTTAAAGAAGGCGCAAGATGCTATTACAGCAATGCGTCCTTATGCGAATAAGTTAACTGAACTTTTACAAAGTTTAAGTGCAACTATGGATGCAGATACAGGTAGTAAATATGCAAGCCAAAGAGAAGTGAAAAATATTCTTGTGGTTGCGATTACTTCTAATAGAGGCCTTTGTGGAGCATTCAATTCAAATATCATTAAACAAGCAAATCGATTGGCTGAATCCTATTCAGATAAAAATGTATCGTTTGTTGCGATTGGTAAAAAAGCAAATGATGCCTTATCCAAAAAGTTAAATGTAATTTCGAATCACAGCGAAGTTTTTGATGATCTTACATTTGATAATGTTGCTGTAATTGCTGAAATGCTGATGGAAAAGTTTGTGACAGGAGAATTTGATAAAATTGAAATTGTCTATAACAAGTTTAAAAATGCCGCGACTCAAGATATAATGGTAGAACAATTTTTACCAATAGTACCTAGTGAAGGTGAAGCTGATGCAAATACAGATTATATTTTTGAACCTTCAAAAGTTGAAATCGTTGAGCAATTAATTCCAAAGTCTTTAAAAACACAATTGTACAAGGGGATTAGAGATTCATTTGCAAGCGAACATGGCGCACGTATGACTGCAATGCATAAAGCTACAGATAACGCTACTGAACTAAGAGATCAATTGAAATTAACTTATAATAAAGCGCGTCAAGCATCAATTACTAATGAAATCCTTGAGATTGTTGGTGGAGCAGAAGCCTTGAATAATTAATTTTATAAAGAACTGTCACCTTGAACATTACTGAAATATAAAATGTATTTTATATTGAAAAGTAACAAGCGAAGCTTGATGAAAGGTCTTTTCTAAATATATAGAGCCTCACTTTTGTAGTGAGGCTTTTTTTATGGCATAGCATTTGTTTTTAGTATCTTTAAATACCTATCAATTAGTTTATGAAAATTATGAAACGCCTATTCCGATTTGCTATTATACTGCTTTTTATGACCAGTTTTTCACAATGTTCATCATCAAAGCATACAAAGGAAAAACAAGCGCTGATTCTTCAGGAAAACGTGTCTTTTGAGCTTGGCGAGGTTTATTGTCAGCGCTGGTCTTCTGGCCTAAAAGAAGGTGGTTCAGGAATACACGTGTACATTTCGGTAGTCTCTAATAGAAACAATGTGTCATTCGATAGTCTTTATTTTAGAGGACTAAAAGGAAAAATTGTAACTGGGAAAATGGGATATTTTGTCGATTTAAAAACTAAAATTAATCAAAATAAGGATATAATTATGAGTGGTGACTCCAAACACGAATATGGGAATGAATTTCCAGAAAAAAAATCTAATGTCCCTTTTATTCTTGGTGCTAATGAATGTGTTTTAAGGTTCACTACAGGCAATACTGTACACTACTATAAAATTTCTGATGTAGCAGAAAGATCACCATTAAACTATCCAAGCGCTCCACCAAACAAGCAATAAGTTATCTTTGGTTTACGTTTGCTAAAAACGTAATTTTAGCAGAACAAAAAACCACATTTGAGCGCATTAAAGACATTATTTAAACAAACATTTATTTACGGTTTAGCTACGGTTTTACCGAGAATGTTGAGTTTCCTGTTAGTGCCATTGTATACAACTAAAGGCGTGCTCTCCTCGGTTGCAGAATACGGTAAAGTCTCGGTTATCTTCTCATATTTTGTATTATTTAATGTTGTATTGGCATATGGTATGGAAACGGCGTTCTTTAGATTCTTTAGTAAAGATGAGGATAAGGATAAAGTCATCGGAACATCTGCAATTTCACTAATAGTCTCTTCTATTGGATTTTTCAGTTTGGCTTTAATTTTTCAAAATCAGATAGCGTCGTTTATTGATATTGAAGTGAAATATATCAACTTAGTGATCTGGATTTTACTTTTGGATGCTTTAGTAATAATTCCATTTGCTTGGTTAAGAGCAACGTCTCGTCCAATGCGATATGCAATAATTAAAATTCTTAACGTTGCTATTAATTTGGGTTTAAATCTGTTCTTTTTATTAGCTTTAAAAGATTTAGCTTCAACCGAATCTATATTTGATAGTATCTATAAGCCCAACTTTGAAATCAGCTATATTTTTATCGCTAACCTAGTTGCAAGTGCCATAACTTTAGTTTTAATGTTTCCATTTTACACTAAGATTAAATATGTGTTTGATTCAAAATTGTGGAAAACAATGATGCGATATGCGCTTCCTGTTTTAGTTGCTGGAATTGCGTTTTCTATAAATGAGACATTTGATAGAATCCTACTTGATAAACTTCTACCTAGTGATATTGCAGATACCCAAATAGGAATGTATTCTGCCTGTTATAAAATAGCCATCTTTATGACATTATTTGTTACGGCTTATCGATTAGGAATTGAGCCGTTCTTTTTCAGTCATGCGAAAAGTGAGAATCCTCAGAAAAATTATGCAAAAATCTTAGAATTTTTTGTAGCATTTGGTTCTATTATATTATTAACTGTTGTAGTTTTTGCCGACGCATTAAAACCGTATATAGTTAGAAGTGAAGGGTATTGGGAAGCGATGTGGATTGTTCCAATTATTTTAATGGCAAATTTCTGTTTGGGAATTTATCATAATCTGTCAGTTTGGTATAAAATCACCGATAAAACAAAATTTGGAGCATATATATCCATTGTAGGCGCGATAATAACATTAGTAATTAACATTCTTTTCATAAAAGAATATGGATATAAAGCATCAGCAATAGCCACTTTAATAGCATACTCAATAATGATGCTACTGTCTTATTATTTTGGAAGAAAATACTATCCTATTCCGTATAACTTAAAAAAAATTGGCCTGTATTTATCAATTTCAATTGGATTTTCAGTACTATCGTTTTACAAATTTCGAGAGGATTATGCTGTTGGAATACCAATGTTAGTTGTATTTTTGACAATCATATATTTTTCCGAAAGACAACAATTGAAACAACTATTAAAACGCTAAAATGAACATCAAGATCATAAACAAGTCTAATCACATGCTCCCACACTATGAAACGATCGCTTCAGCAGGAATGGATTTAAGGGCAAATTTGATTGATCCAGTTACTCTAAAACCTTTAGAAAGAACAATTGTTAAAACAGGTTTGTTTATTGAATTGCCAATAGGAATAGAAGCTCAAGTACGTCCACGAAGTGGTTTAGCAGCTAAAAAAGGAATCACGGTTTTAAACGCTCCTGGAACCATTGATGCGGATTATAGAGGAGAAATAGGTGTGATTTTGGTCAATCTCTCCAATGAAGATTTTTGTATTGAAAATGGCGAGCGCATAGCGCAATTAATTATAGCAAAACATGAACGTGCCGAATGGGTTGAAGTAGAAGAATTATCTGAAACTTCTAGAGGAGAAGGCGGATTTGGAAGCACCGGAGTAAAATAAAATAAACATGAAAATAATTGTACCAATGGCCGGGAGAGGTTCTCGACTACGTCCACATAGTTTAACAGTTCCTAAACCATTAATACCAGTTGCCGGGCAACCAATTGTACATCGATTGGTAAAAGACATTGTAAAAGTATTGAATCAACCTATTGAAGAGATTGCTTTTGTTTTAGGAGATCCGGCTTGGTTCGGAGATGATGTAGTTGCTAGTTTAATTGAATTGGCTGAAGGCTTAGATGCAAAACCTACAATTTATCGGCAAGATCAACCTTTAGGAACAGGACATGCAATTATGTGCGCAGAACCGTCGTTATCAGGACCTGCTGTAATAGCATATGCAGATACGCTTATCAGAGCTGAATTTGATTTAGATCCATCGGCTGATAGCGTTATATGGACAAAAAAAGTCGACAATCCAGAAGCGTATGGTGTTGTGAAACTAAATGATAATCAAGAAATAATCGAACTGGTTGAAAAACCTGAAACTTTTATAAGTGATCAAGCAGTAATTGGTATTTATTACTTTAAGGACGTTAGCGTCTTAAAAATGAAACTCCAGGAGGTACTTGATGAAAACATTATGAATGGTGGTGAATATCAAATTAATGATGGCATTAAACGTATGATGACTGATGGAAAAAAGTTTAAAACAGGAACTGTAGATGAATGGATGGATTGTGGTAATAAGGCCATAACTATTGACACCAATAGGAGGATGTTAGGATTTTTAAGAGCAGATGGAGAGGAGCAATTGATTGCAAATTCGGTGACGTTAACAAATTCAAATATTATTGAACCTTGTTTCGTTGATGAAAATGTTGTTTTGATTAACACTACTATTGGCCCTAATGTTTCCATAGGTAAAGACTGTATAATTGAAAATTCAACCGTTAAAAATAGCTTAATACAAAGCGACACCACAATTAAAAATGCTAATTTAGACAACGCTATGATTGGTAATCATGTGCGCTTTGATGGCAATTTTAAAACGATAAGTATCGGAGATTACTCCGTTTTGGAATAATAATTGCCTAAAGCTAATTAGGAGAATCTATAACTAATGAAGCATCAAATTCACATATTTGTTTTGGTATTTGGAATATTACTTTTCCAACAGCATAGCTATGGACAAGTAGATTTTAATAAACGTCCGGATGATGATCTTGGTAATGTTGAAGACGCATATCAAGAAGCCTTTTTTGAGGCCTTAAAGCAAAAGGGAATAGAAAATTATCAACGCGCAATAGATGCCTTGTTAAAATGTGAGTCTCTTGATGATACTGATGCTGCGTTATACTTTGAACTTGGAAAGAATTATAAACAGCTTAAGAATTTTGGAGCTGCTGAAAGTTCATTAAAAGAAGCGCTTTCCAAACAACCCGAAAACGAATGGTTTCTGGACGAACTGTATGATGTTTATATTCAACAAAATGATATAGATAAAGCTGTAAAAACGGTAAAGCAACTTGTAAAGTACCATCCAGATTATAAGCAAGATTTGGCAGGCTTGTACATTAAAGCAAAAAAATATAAAAATGCCCTAGAAATTTTAGATGCGTTAGATTCGAAGTTGGGTATAAATGAAGATCGCGATTATATGCGCAATCAAATTTATAATATTACAGGGAAGGACGAAGATCGAATTGAGAATCTAGAGAAACGAGTTGCCGATAGTCCGAACAATGAAACGAATTATTTGACACTAATTTATAGATATAGCGAATCTGGTGAAAAAGTAAAAGCATTCAATACGGCTAAAAAACTGTTAGAAATTAAACCAGAATCAGAATTGGTACACCTTGCCTTGTATAAATTCTATCTGGAGAGCGATGATACTCAAAATGCCATTTCATCGATGAAGATTGTGCTTAAAAGCGCACAAATAAATGCAGATGCAAAAGCAAAGGTGCTTAATGATTTTGTGAGTTTTGTTTCAAGACACCCTGAGCACGAATCAGACTTATTAGAAGCGACTACAATAGTAGATGCTAATGAAAACTCAAAGTCATTATTAGAGTTGGCTCAATATTATTTAAAATCGAATGACAAAGTTAAAGCACTGACATATTATAACCAAGTACTAAAACAAGAACCAAACAATTTTAATGTAATTAAGGATGTATTATTGCTGCAATTAGATTTAAATATGAATGCAGCCGCAGAATCAAAAAGTACTGAAGTATTAGAATTATTTCCAGCTCAACCGATTTTGTATTTAATTAATGGCGTAGCAAATAACAAATTGAAACATTCTAAAAAAGCAATTGAGAGTTTAGAAACGGGTTTAGTTTACTTAGTAGATGATATCAAAATGGAAGGTGATTTTTATACTCAGTTAAGTTTGGCTCATGAAATTGCTAATAATATATCTAAATCTAAAGCGTTTGCTAAAAAGGCAGAAGCGCTAAAACAATAAACTCTTAAGAAATCAGATAAGATGAAACTATTAAAATATAGTTTATTAGTACTTTTAATTGGTGTTCTTGGATGCAAGTCTACCAAGAGCATTACTAATTCTAGTGCTCTTGATAGTAAGTTGTCTGCGAAACAAATTATTAGAGAAAATTCTAAAAAAGCCGCGAAATTTAAAAGACTTCAGACAAAAGTAAAAATAGCATACACCCAAGATAACAAGGCACACAATTATACTGTCAATTTAAGAATGGAAAAAGATAAAACCATCTGGATAAGTGCAACCCTAGGATTGGCGAGAGCCATGATTACTCCAGAGAAGGTAAGGTTTTATGATAAAATTAATAATCAATATTTCGATGGAGATTATACCTTACTAAGCAATCTATTAGGAATTGATTTAGATTTTGATAAAGTACAAAGTTTATTACTAGGAGAATCTATTTATAATTTGAAGGATGACACTTATATAGCTTCAATTAATGAGGTATCTTATATTTTACAGCCTAAAGATCAAAAGGTGCTCTTAGAGCTTTTCTTATTATTCAACCCAGCACATTTCAAGATGGATTCTCAGCAGTTGTATCAACCATTAAAGAAGCGGTTTTTACAAATTGACTATACAGCATATCAAGAAATAGAAAAACAGGTTTTACCGAAAACCATGAAAATAATTGCAGTTGAAAATACAGATGAAGTATTAATTGATATGGAATTTAAATCAGTATCATTAAATCAAGAGTTGCGTTTCCCTTTTAGAATTCCTTCAGGATTTAAAGAAATTGTATTAGCAAATGAAAAATAAATCAACCTACATTTTAGTTATTATCGGCCTGCTTTTTTGCAATTTTTCTGTTAGTGCACAGAGTGATAAACAAAAAGAATTAGAAGCAAAACGCCAACAACTTCAAAAGGAAATTCAGCAAATAAATACATTGCTTTTTTCAGATAAAAAAAGGGAAAAATCTGTAATTACATTGGTAGAAGATATAAATTACAAGGTTAGTGTTAGAAGGAATTTAATAAAAATCACCAACGATCAAGCAAATTTATTGACGCGAGAGATTAACACAAATCAAAAGGAGATTTCGAGTCTTAGAGATCAATTAAAACAGCTCAAAGAAGATTATGCTACGATGGTGGTTAAATCGTATAAAAGTAAATCAGAACAAAGCCGAGTCATGTTCTTATTATCATCAGACAATTTTAAACAAGCATACAAACGATTGCAATACATTAATCAATATACCGATTATCAAAAGGAGCAAGGCGATGCCATAAAGGAGAAAACTTCAAAACTCCAAGAGCTTAACACCGCTTTATTAAAGCAGAAAGAAGACAAACAAAAGTTAGTTGAAGAGAATAGAGTAGCTAAAAAACGTTTAGAAAGCGAATTAAAAGAACACGAATTACTAATGGCTTCTATTCGTAAAAACTTAAGCAGTTATACGTCACAAATAAAAAAGAAGCAACAAGAGGCTGATAGAATTGATAAAGAAATTGACCGTTTAATTAGAGCAGCAATTGCGGCTTCAAATAAAAAAGCAGGAAAATCGTCAAGGTCAAAAGGCTTTGCTTTAACGCCAGAAGCTAAAGCGCTTGCCGCTAATTTTGCTGCGAATAAAGGAAAATTACCTTGGCCTGTAGAAAAAGGAGTTGTGAAAGTTAAATATGGTTTGCAATCAGATCCTATTGATAGATCTTTAAAAGTTAATAATCAAGGGGTGAAAATTGCTACTGAAAAAAGTGCTAAAGTTAGAGCTGTTTTTAATGGCGTAGTTTCAGAAATTATGATTATTAAAAACGCAAATCCTGTGGTTATGATAAGACATGGTAATTATATTACGGTTTACAAAAATCTGTCAAAAATCAGTGTCAAAAAAGGAGATAAGGTAACTACTAACCAAGCTATAGGTGAAGTTTTCACCAATAAAAGTACTGGACAAACGATGTTAGGGTTTGGGATCTATAAAGATGCAAAAACACAAAATCCTGCGTACTGGATTTTCAAAATGAAATAATCGCAAATACTAAACACGCACGAAAATATAACCTTTCTTTGTTTTTTTGTAGTGTTTCCCATTCCAAAAATAATAGCGTTTCCCTTTTACTTTTACAATCTTATAATGCCTAGGAGGCGTTTTTACAATAGTTACAGTTGCAGGTTTGGTGACCACTCTAGTAGCACAAGAAGATGTTCCGAAGAGAAGCATTAACGACAAAAAAAGGAGCATAGATTTCATAGCTTTGAATTTAAGTATAACTATAAGACCTATTTAAACTAGAAAAGTTTAAACGAATAATGCTTTAAGCTCTGTGGCCTCGCTAGGTTTCATTTTACCAGCAAGCACTAGACTGAGTTGTTTTCTTCTTAAGGCAGCATGAAAGCGCTCGGTTTCTTCTTTTGTTTCAGGTGTGATTTGTGGAACTTTTATAGGGTTACCGGTTTCGTCAACAGCAACGAAGGTGTATATGGCCTCATTAGCCTTAGTGCGTTCGCCAGATTCTCTATCTTCAATCCATACATCTATAAAGACTTCCATTGAGGTTTTGAACGCCCGAGATACTTTCGCCTCAATTGTAACAACACTTCCTAAGGGTACAGTTTTATTAAAAGCAACATGATTTACAGAAGCAGTTACCACAATTCGCCTACTATGACGTCTTGCAGAAATGCTTGCCGCTCGATCCATTCTGGCTAATAATTCACCACCAAACAAATTATTTAATGGATTGGTTTCACTTGGCAATACCAAGTCTGTCATTATGGTTTTCGATTGAAAAGGTGTTTTCACTTCCATCACATCATATTTAGGATTGGCAAAGGTAAGTCGCTTTTAAAAACTGAAGAAGGAAAATTTAATTTAATGTTTTTACTAAAAGCCAAGCCTCAGAATTATGTTCTCGTTTGATTTTGCGCAAGGTCGTTAATGCTTCAATTCTATCTGAATGACTAGAATAAACAACCTCATGAAGCCCATATTTATTAACTCCAATTTTACGAGCATTAAAACCCTGATCTTTTAATTGTTGTACTTTTTTTTCTGAATTGGCTTCAACTCTAAAAGCACCAGCTACAATATGATAACTTCCATGTAGTTTTTCAACATTTAATGTCGCCGCAGGTAATGGACTGTCAATTACAAAAGTTGCCTCCTGTACTTTCGCATCAAGTTGTTGATTAGCTTCTTCTTGAGCAATCTGATTATGAGCATCTATTTTATTAGAAAAATAATTGGAAGCCGAAAACCCACCAATTGTTAATGCAATTACCGCAATGGCAGCATATTTTAAATAAGGAATAGACTTGCGTTTTTCTGGAGTAATAGAAATTGGTGTAGCCTCTTCAATTTTCTCAACAGCTTCCTTATAGACTTCACGAGAAATATTTGGAGCTATAAATTGAGATAGACCAAATGCATCGGTGAGATAATTAATATGTTGAGATGGATTAAATTCAATTTTACCATTAACATTCAAGACCAATTCACCGATACTTTTAAAAGTCAAAGTTTCACCTTGAATTAAATACGATTTCACAGACTTGACATGTTTACTTAATTTCTGTACTGCAACTTCATAAGGGACTTTCTCAACTTCGGCAATGTAACTCGATAATAATCCATCGTTATGTTGTAATTGTTCATTAAATGAAACTATTTTTTTTGGAGGATAAAAAGAATTGGTAGATTCATGAACCTTGGCCGAAACGCGAGTCGTTAAAAACGCTCCCAATTCCGGAATAGTTACACAATCATATCTGTAAAGTAAATCGCTTATGTATGTTTCTAGTTGCATAAAAACAAAGATAGAATATTTTAATTATGTTAAATATAGGGAGATTATGAGTTATTAACATAATGTTTCTAGTATTTTTGTGTAGAAAAAATTCTACACAATGAAAGACGATGCCCTTTTTTACGCCCTGGCACTTCAACACGTGCCTAAGATTGGCGACATCATCGCAAAGAAATTGATTAATCACTGTGGTTCGGCAGAAGCAGTGCTTAATGAGAAAAGACACAAGCTTTTGCTAATAAATGGTATTGGAACAACCACATTAGCCAGTTTATTTGACAAGAGACATTTACTTGCTGCAGAGGAAGAGTTGAAATTTATTAATGACAATGCCATAGCATGTCTGTATTTTAAGGACCATCTATATCCTCAGCGATTAAAGCAATGTATCGATGGACCTATAATGTTGTTTCAAAGTGGATCGATTAGTTTTCAAGAACAACCAGTAATTAGTATCGTAGGGACCAGACGAATTACGACTTATGGCATAGCGTTTTGCGAAAAATTGGTTGAAGAATTAGCTGTTTTTAATCCAATTATAGTCTCCGGATTTGCTTATGGTACTGATATCATTGCTCAAAAAGCTGCTTTGAAATACAATCTACAAACCATAGGCTGTTTGGCTCATGGGTTGAATCAGATCTATCCACGAAGTCATAAGAAATACATGATCGAGGTCGAAAATAATGGTGGATTCTTAACTGATTTTTGGAGTACTGATACGTTCGATAGAAATAATTTTTTAAAGCGAAATCGAATTATTGCAGGCTTAAGTGAAGCCACAATCGTGATTGAGTCGGCTGAAAAAGGTGGAAGTTTGGTCACTGCTGACATCGCAAACTCATACGATAGAGAAGTGTTTGCTGTTCCCGGTAGAACAACGGATAGCCAAAGCATTGGTTGTAATAATTTAATTAAATATCAAAAGGCGCATATGCTTTCAAATCCATTAGATGTGCCATACCTTTTAAATTGGAATTTTGATAGACCTCAAAAAAAAGGCATACAGAAACAGTTGTTTATTGATCTAAATACTGATGAACGCACTATTTACAATTATCTAAAAAGTAAAGATAAACAACTACTTGATATTATTTCCCTAGACTGTAGCATCCCCGTTTTTAAAACGGCTAGCTTACTGTTAAACTTGGAACTGAAAGGCGTGGTAAGGCCACTTCCTGGGAAATTGTTTGAAGTTATTTAATACCCCACATTTTCTCTCACTCGCTTTAAAACATTATTGGCGATTGCTTTTGCTTTATCCGCGCCTATTGCCAATGCTTTATCAATTTCATTGAGATTATTCATATAATAATGATAACGTTCACGCTCTGTTGCAAAGGTTTCAATGATTAATTCAAATAAGGCTTGTTTGGCATGACCATAGCCATAACCACCTTGCTCGTAATTTGCTTTCATTTTTATAATTTGAGCATCTGAAGCTAATAGATTGAATAACGCAAAGCAATTGCAAGTGCTCCAATCTTTAGGCTCTTCAAGTGGCGTACTGTCAGTTTCGATAGACATAATTTGTTTACGTAATTTCTTATCATCTAAAAACATATTGATGATATTACCTTTACTCTTGCTCATTTTTTCTCCATCAGTACCTGGCACCAACATCGTATCTTCTTGAATTTTCCCTTCTGGTAAGACAAAAGTTTCACCAATTTTAGCGTGAAAGCGAGAGGCGACATCACGAGTCATTTCAATGTGTTGTAATTGGTCTTTTCCTACTGGAATAATATTAGCGTCATATAACAAGATATCGGCCGCCATAAGCATAGGATAGTAAAATAAGCCAGCATTTACATCTTCTAAACGATCTGCTTTATCTTTAAAGCTATGCGCTAAAGTAAGACGTTGATAAGGAAAGAAACAGCTTAAATACCACGATAACTCTGTTACTTGTGGGATATCACTTTGTCTATAGAATACCGATTTTTCAATATCTAAGCCAAATGCCAACCACGTTGCAGCTGTAGAATATGTGTTTTCGCGTAGTGCTTTAGCATCTTTTATTTGAGTTAAAGAATGCATATCAGCAATAAATAAAAAGGAGTCATTAGACTCATTTTTAGAGATTTCAATTGCGGGTATGATTGCACCTAATATATTTCCTAAATGTGGTGTTCCGGTACTTTGTATACCTGTAAGTATTCTTGCCATTTTATTATTTATCAATAGACACAAAGATAAATTTTTTAGTATAATACATGTAGAACTCAATCGAACATTTTTTTAAGTTCAAAATCATCTTCCAATTCCATGATTATAGCATTTACTAACCAAAAGTTTATGTTGTATTCCCGAAGAATATTTCATTTAAAATGAAGCGTATAATGTTCCACTTAAATAGAAAAGTCTACGATGAGTTCGATAAATTTGACTAGTTTTGAGACTCATGATTGTATTCAAATATATATTTTGGGTTTTATATCGCATCTGGTTCTATATTCTTGTAGCATTACCAATAATAGTCTTATTTCCAATACTCATAATTTCCATCCTTAAAGAAGAATGGTACCCTCTCTTTTTCAAGATTGCGAGGATTTGGGCAAAGTTTATACTAATTGGTATGGGATTTAATTATAGAATTAATAGAGAACAAACACCTGAACGTTCCAAAAGTTACATGTTTATTGCGAACCATACGTCAATGGTGGATATTATGTTGATGCTAGTAACACTTAAAAACCCTTTTGTTTTTGTTGGAAAAAAAGAGCTGGCTAAAATTCCGTTATTTGGATTTTTTTATAAGCGTACGTGTATTCTTGTAGATAGAAGTAGTGCGAAAAGTAGACAAGCTGTTTTTTTAAGAGCTCAGCGTCGTTTACAATCTGGAATAAGCATCTGTATTTTTCCAGAAGGAGGTGTGCCTGAAGCACATATTGTTTTGGATGAATTTAAGGATGGCGCATTTAGATTGGCTATAAATCATCAAATACCAATAGTTCCAATTACATTTTCTGACAATAAAAAACGCTTTTCTTATATATTTTTTAGTGGAGGACCAGGTAAAATGAGATCTAAAATACATAGATTTATTCCAACTGAAGACCTAAAAACGGCAGACACAAAACAACTAAATGCACAATCTAGACAAGTAATATTGGATCAACTTAATAACTAGATTTAAACCTAAAAAGCTACTCTTGGCACAGAGCAGCTTTTTAGTATCATTGCCAAATTTGCAATAATCAATCTAACTAAAAACTTAGAACTTATAACTAAGTCCTGTATATACACCAATAAAATAAGGTTGAAAATCTCCCGAACTATTATTGAATGTATTTATCTGATACTTGAACATCGGTTCAAGATTAATTTTAATTTTTTCTGAAACATTATAGTTTACACCAACACCTAGATTCGCACTATAACTTGTACTATTAATATTCGTTGCCTCTCCTATTAATGTTCTTTCACCCTCTAAATTTGAATAAATTTCATTTTTAGATAAAAACAAGGTGCTAAATCCACCGATAACATTTAAACCAATCTTTTTATTGATGAGGGAGTATTCAACTTCAAGAGGTATTTCAATAAAACCTAATTGCTGTTCTAGTGAACCTTTAATATTTGTATTCAGAATTTCAGGTGCAGAAGTGAGGTTTATTGATTCAGCACTTATAAAGATAGTTGCCTTCGAGTTGTTGTTATATTTTATGTTACTGCCTGCTCCATTTCTTGCGCCTATTCCACTGTATACAATAACGTTATTAGTGCTATAACCCAAATTAACTTTATGAATACCGGCTCTAATTTTCAATTTTTCATTAAGTGCATAGCTTCCGCCAAGACCGTAACTCATATTTAGGTCTCCATTTTTAGTATTACCAATAAACTGCTCATGAATGGAAGAACCTTCTCCTAAAGTGTTGAAATAAACAGGTGCCACACTTGGAGAAATGTTCCACCTGTTTAGTTTCTCTTCTTCTTTTTCTTTTTCATTTGTGTTTTCAGCTAAAGCCATTGCATCTTCTATAGATGGACTTTCATCGGTTTCAGCTAAAATATCTTGCTCCGAAATGGATTCATTTTCATTTAATGGAATTTGTTCTGTTTGTTTGGCAATAGCATTTTCTGGGCTTTCTTTACTATTTAAATCCAATGGCTCCAATTCGTTTTTAAGGATTACATTCGGATTAGGTTCAGGTAGATTTGAAGATTTTTTGGCAACTGTATATTTAGTGTTTTTACCAGTTGAATTATTAGGTTTTTGAGTAGCCGATGCGTTGGAATCGGATGTATTTGATTTTAAATTTTCACCATTTTTAGTTGTATTACTAGCAACGATATTTGGATTGTTGTTTCCTGGAGTGGTTAGATTAGTATTCTTGTCTCTATTTGGATTCTGAACAAGATCATCATTAGATTTTGATTGGTCAGACACATCAAAATCTGTATTTGAAACAGGCTCTTTTTTTAGAGCCTCAGATTCCAATTCATTTGTAGAATTCTTATCAAGAATGTCATTAGTTGATGAATTTACGACAGGAAGATTGGTTTTATTATCTGTTTCTTTCAATAATGCATTGGCAATTGTAAACATAAGAACCATTAGCGCAGCAACTCCGGCGACTCTCCACCAAAGCGGAATTAGAATTCTTCGTTTGCGCTTATCTTTATGCAATGTATTATGGATGTTCTCCCAAACAGCATCATTAGGCGTCACCTCAAAATCCTTGAGGTTTTCTTGAAAAAGACGGTCTATGTTTTTTTTGTCACTCATTATAATAATTGCGAGTTTATGCTCGCTTTGTACTGTTCAATTTTATCTTTTAAAATCAAACGCGCTCTCGCTAGATTTGATTTTGAGGTTCCAGTTGAGATATGTAACATCTCAGCAATTTCTTTATGTGAATAATCATCTAACACATATAAATTAAAAACTAAGCGATAACGATCTGGCAATTCTTGAATAATTCCTAATAGAAAATCTACATTTATAGTATCATCATCAATTTCTATGCTAACATCTTCAATTTGATCTTCATTTATAATATCAAAAACACCAACACTTCTATAACGTTGTAAAGCAGTGTTAATCGTAATTCGTTTCATCCAACCCTCTAAAGAACCTTTACTTTTATATTGTGATATTTTGTTGAAAATAGTCACAAACGCATCTTGCAGATTATCTTCTGCTTCTACATAATTTTTCGAATACTTAAGACAAAGCGAAAATAATTTACTCGAAAAGAGCTTATATAATTGGCCTTGAGCTTTAGCATCGTTTTTTTTACAACGTTCAATGAGTTGTTCTAAACTCAAATTATTAAGGTGTTATGTTATTCCAAACTATTATTCTACCACTGGGACTTCAACTATATAATATAAGTCATTTCCATTCTCATCTTCTCCTTGCCAAAATCTAAATACATAGGTTCCATTATTGTTAACTATAAAATCAAATGAAACCTCTTCTGAAATTGATGTTTGTGCGCAATCTTGATTCGTATAAATGGTTGAGATTACAGCAATAGTCCTTTGATTTAATTCACTTACGTAATAAAAATCACTAAACACATGACATCCAGATGGTTTATTATAGGTTACATAAATTGTGTAGACTTCACCTAATACAAATTCATTTGGCATGTCAACACTTTCAATGGGTAATATCTCATACTCAAATGTCCGATTGTTGTCATCATTAATAGAACATGAAATTAACGACGCCAATAAAACCAATAGAAACACTACTTTTTTCATACATTATTTAGTTTGGTATACACCTTTACATGGTGTAGATGCAGAATTCGTACAAAGGTTGCGTCAAAAACAAAAAAAAATCCCTTTTGAAAGGGATTTTTTTTATTATGAATTTTCTTTTACTGAAGTTCTTACCTTTTCTTCTAGTTCATCCATGAGTTCAGGATTGTCTTTTATCAGTGCTTTAACAGCATCTCGCCCTTGACCCAGTTTAGTATCCATATAGCTAAACCATGAACCACTTTTTTTAATAATTTCATGTTCAACGCCAATATCTAATATTTCTCCAACTTTAGATATCCCTTCACCATACATAATGTCAAACTCAGCTAGTTTAAATGGAGGAGCAACTTTGTTTTTTACAACTTTTACACGTGTTTTATTACCGACTACATTTCCATCTGTTTCTTTAATTTGAGTAGAACGTCTAATGTCTAATCTCACAGAGGCATAAAATTTAAGCGCATTTCCACCAGTAGTAGTTTCAGGATTTCCAAACATCACACCAATTTTCTCACGTAATTGATTTATAAATATAACGGTACAATTAGTTTTGCTAATTGATCCTGTAAGTTTTCTAAGTGCTTGTGACATTAATCGCGCATGTAATCCCATTTTAGAATCACCCATTTCTCCTTCAATTTCACTTTTAGGAGTTAAAGCAGCTACAGAGTCAATTACAACAATATCAATAGCTCCAGAACGGATTAAGTTATCAGTAATTTCAAGAGCTTGTTCTCCATTATCAGGTTGGGAAATAATCAAATTATCAATATCCACGCCTAATTTTTCAGCATAAAATCTATCAAATGCATGTTCGGCATCAATAAATGCTGCTATGCCTCCAGCCTTTTGAGCTTCGGCAATTGCATGTAGCGTTAAGGTTGTTTTTCCAGAAGATTCTGGACCGTATATTTCAACGACTCTTCCTCTTGGATATCCACCAACTCCTAAGGCGATATCTAAGCCTAATGATCCTGACGAGATGGCCTCTACATCAACCACGGCTTGATCACTCATTTTCATTACAGTACCTTTCCCGTAAGCCTTATCTAATTTATCTAATGTAAGCTTTAAAGCTTTTAATTTTGCGTCTTTTTCACTACTCATTTCAATGTCAATTTAATTATTCGATAGGTCAGCTAAAATACGATATCTTTTAATCTTTTCAATATTCTGACGCAACCTTTTTGCACTTTTTGCATCTACTAAATAACTAAGGGAAATCTTGCTATGAAATTCTTTAAAAGAACCATTTTAAACAATGCATTAGGTGTTTCAATTGCTGTAAATATTAACAGTAATTGTAAAGCCGATGGTGGATAACTCGTTTTTTTTTATTTAGAAGAATAAAAATATTAATAACGAGTTAGTCCTCAAAAAGCGCTTTAGTCATAACTAAAGCGCTTTTTAATTTAAAACAATCTGCAATTTTATTTATCTTTGCCCAAAATATTCTTTAATCTTATAAAATTAGTATAGCATGCAACTGTACAATAACTTAAGTAATAAAGAAAGAGCTGAATTAATTGAAAAAGCGGGAAAAGACCGTTTGACTATCTCTTTCTATAAATATGCAAATATCGGAAACACCGATATTTTTAGAAACCATATGTTTCTTGCTTGGGACGAATTGGAAGTACTTGGAAGAATCTATGTCGCCAAAGAAGGCATAAATGCACAATTATCGGTTCCTGCAGATAATTTTCAACAATTTAAATCGCATTTAGATACCATCACATTTTTAGAGAATGTAAGATTAAACATTGCCGTTGAGCATGACAATTTTGCGTTCTTAAAACTAAAAGTGAAGGTTAGAAACAAAATTGTTGCTGATGGTTTAAACGATGATACTTTTGACGTGACCAATAAAGGGGTTCATGTCGAAGCAGAACAATTCAATCAATTGATTGAAGATGAAAACACAGTGCTCGTTGATATGCGCAATCATTATGAAAGTGAAATAGGACATTTTAAAAATGCGATAACTCCAGATGTTGATACATTTAGAGAGTCCTTAGATTTAATAGAAGAAGATCTTAAAACTCATAAAGAGGATAAGAATCTGGTAATGTATTGTACTGGTGGTATTCGATGTGAAAAGGCAAGTGCTTATTATAAACATAAAGGATTTAAAAACGTGTATCAACTCGAAGGCGGAATCATAAATTATGTGCGCCAAATCAATGAAAAAGGTTTAGAAAATAAATTTTTGGGAAAAAACTTTGTGTTTGACGAAAGACGCTCTGAACGTATTTCTGAAGACGTTATTTCAAATTGTCACCAATGTGGAAATCCAGCAGACTTGCACACCAATTGCACGAATGAAGCCTGCCATTTATTATTTATTCAATGTAATGCCTGTAAAGAAAAAATGGAAAATTGTTGCTCTTCAAATTGTATGGAAATTAATAAATTATCTTATGAGGAACAAAAAACATTACGTAGAGGCCAAGGGAATAGTAATGATATTTTCAAAAAAGGACGCTCACATTCTTTAACTTTCAAGAAATAGTTATGCAGACAATAGAATTAATGGCGCCAGCAGGAAATTTTGAGTCGCTTCAAGCCGCAATTGATAATGGTGCTGATTCGATATATTTTGGCGTTGAGCAATTAAATATGAGAGCAAGAGCATCTATAAATTTCACTTTAGATGATTTGCCTGAAATATCGAGACGTTGCGAATCGAAAAATGTTCGTACTTACCTAACCTTAAACACGATTATCTACGATCATGATTTATCAATCGTTAAAACACTAATAAAAAAAGCAAAGGAAGCAAAGATTACAGCTATTATTGCAATGGATCAAGCGGTCATTGCTATTGCTAAAGAAGCTGGGATGGAAGTTCATATTTCTACTCAGATTAATGTAACCAATATCGAGACGGTTAAGTTTTATGCGATGTTTGCAGACACAATGGTTTTAAGTCGTGAACTTAGCTTACGCCAAGTAAAAAAAATCACCGAGCAGATAGACAAAGAACAAATTAAAGGTCCGTCTGGAAATCTAGTAGAAATAGAAATTTTTGGACATGGCGCACTTTGCATGGCTGTATCTGGTAAATGCTACATGAGTCTTCATGCATATAATTCTTCAGCAAATAGAGGCGCTTGTAAACAAAATTGCAGGAAAAAGTATACGGTTATTGATCAAGAAACAGGTATAGAGATGGAGTTAGATAATGAATATATCATGTCTCCAAAAGATCTTTGTACAATCGACTTTTTGGATCAAGTTGTAGACTCTGGGATAAAAGTCTTAAAAATTGAAGGACGTGGAAGGGCTCCTGAATATGTTGCAAATGTTATAAAATGTTACCGCGATGGTATAGATAGTATTGCAGAAGGGACTTATAGCAAAGAAAAAGTTATTTCATGGATGCAAGAACTAGAAAAAGTTTACAACCGTGGGTTTTGGAGTGGGTATTATCTCGGACAAAAACTTGGAGAATGGAGTAAAGGATCTGGATCTCACGCTACACAAAAAAAAGTATATCTTGGAAAAGGCATACATTATTATCCAAAAGCTAAAATAGGAGAGTTTAAAATTGAAGCTTATGATTTAGGAATTGGTGACACTATTTTAATTACAGGCACTACGACTGGTGCTAAGGAAATGAATGTTTCAGAAATGTTTGTGAATGATTTAAAATTGGATAAAGCCACTAAAGGTGATTCCGTGACTATTCCATTAGATTTTAGAGTACGTCCTAAGGATAAGCTTTATAAAATTGTTGAAAATAAAGTAGAAGTATAATGGTAATTGTTACATTACAACGGCAAAAATGTATTGGCTGTAATTACTGTGTAGAAATGGCGCCAAATCAATTCCAAATGTCTAAGAAAGACGGTAAAACAGTGCTGCTACGTGCTGTAAACAAAAAAGGGTTTTATACAATGAGGTCAGGCAACGAATTGATTTATGATGAATGTGAATTGGCTGCAAAATCTTGTCCTGTTAATATCATTAATGTTAAAAGAAATTAGTATTCAATAAATGAACGTTTACAAACTGTTACAATTAAATAGACGCATCAAAAGTCATAGAGTAAAATTTCTAGGCCTTTATCTATTACATAAATTTAACAAACGTTATTTGGCAGTTAATTTAGATCCTGTAATGGCTTGTAACTTACGTTGTAAGATGTGTTACTTTACAGATGAAGATTATGTAAAAACATTAAAAGGTCAGTTTAAAGATGAAGAGTTAAACTTAGTAGCAAAAGCTATTTTTAGTCGTGCTTTAAAACTTCAAATTGGATGTGGAACGGAGCCAACATTATACAAGAATTTGGTAAAGATTGTCGAGCTAGGGAAACAATACAAAGTGCCTTACATTTCATTAACTACGAATGCTAATCTATTAAATGAAGAAAAAATTGAAGCCCTTTTAAAAGCAGGTTTAAATGAATTCACGATTTCGTTGCATGGAGTAACTAAAGAAAGTTATGAGAATTTCATGAAGAAAGCGAGTTATGAAAAGTTTCAAAACGCTTTTGAAGCTTTTGCTAAATTGAAATCAAAATACAATTTTAAAGTCAGAATAAACTACACGTTCAACAAGGATAATTTTTACGAATTGAAAGACTTCTTCAAGCACTTTGATGCTAAAAGTTTTGACATTCTTCAAATACGTCCAATTCAAAAAATCGGGAACACAGAATATAGTGATTTTGATATTTCTACTTTAGAACCAGATTACCCAATTTTGATTCAAACAATTAGGAAGACATGCAAATCGAATAATATCATTTTAATGGCGCCCGAAACCATTGGTAGTCTTAATTCTGAAAACCAATCAAGTTTTATATTTGATTATACGTTTTGTTATATTTCGCCAAATAAATTCTGGAAAGAAGGATTCAATTGGAGAGAAGAGCATTTCAATGCGTTTTCAAAACGGATTAACTGGAGTCAAGAACTTTTCTCAAATGTTTTTAAATCTAAAACACACCTCAAATCATTATCTAATAAGTTGAACTACGAAATTGAGTTTAATTAGATTCTCACTATTTTTTAATTAGTTTAATTATTTTCATTTGATTAGAATCACTTTCGAGAATTAAGAAATACATTCCATTCGAAACAGATCTAAGACTTAAAGATTCTATTGATTCATATGGACTATGTATTGTTTTTATAAGCTTTCCTGAAATGTCCATAATTGTTGCATTTGAAATAAAACTTTGAGATGAAATGTTAATCACATCTTTAAAAGGATTTGGATATATTGAAGTGGCGTTAAAATTCAGTTCATCAATTCCTAAATTACCTTCAACAGTAAAGGGATGGGTTACGGTTTGACCTTGATAAGTAGCTTGCCATTTCCATTCGCCATCAACATTAAACACATTGGTGTTACTCCAATACCACCAAGATGCGGTATAGTCAGCAGTTAAATTAAAGTTCCAGTCATATAATATAGAATTATCTGGTCTTATAATTTTAAGATTTACATTAGTCCCACTGGCTTGATCTCGTAAATACAATCCAAAATAGATAGTGTCGGAGAAATTAAAAAGATCACTTTCATTAGTGGTTTCTGTGGTTGGGCATGTTGGAAAAACAGGCGGGGCATTATGTGTTAACACCGCATTTATATTAGGATTGGAATACGGTTTTTGAGATTGCCACCACGAATCTCCATTTAGACTATTACATGTTCCAGAATAAGGATCTATCAATTGCGCAAAAGAATTATCTTCATAGATCTCAAAATGTAAATGTGGCCCCGTAGAATTTCCAGAACTCCCAATAATTCCTAAATATTCGCCTTGTGTTACAGATTCACCTACGTTTTTTGTAGTCAGGGACCCACTTTTCATATGCCCATACCAAGCTATACTTCCATCACTATGTTGAATATAGACTGCGTTCCATTGATTATTATTGAAACCGCAGCTTCTGTCAAATTGTCCATCACTTTTGGAAATTATTTGACCCGAGGCACCAGCAATAATTTCAGCTTCATCATTATCCATTAGTTTCCAAGAAAAAGGCCAAGTAAAGATATCTATGCCTTGATGATTATATCCAGAATTAGTGTCGTATGTTCTTGTTCCACAATTATAATCGGTAAGCTGGTTTGGATATGCTGTATTATGATCGACATAATTTGATATTGACCAGACATCGTTATAGGAAACGCCAGCAGCTTTTTGAACAGGCCAAATAAATGAAGCATGTGATCCTCTTGATACAATCTCGGGTTCAATCCATTTATTTTGGACTTTCAGTTGCTCAACGTTATTTTGTAAACGTGATTTAATATTCGCTCTTTGCAGGTTGGTTAAACAAGGATACTTATTCACATTATAAACAAACTCTCCTCCCAAAGGAGTGAAATCAGAATTTTGTGCTTGAATTGAACTTGAATAGAATAGAATAAAAAAGAACAGAAGCGAAATTTTAGATATCATAATTAATAGCTTTAAAATGTTAAGAATCATTATTATTTAATATTGAAACTATAAAGAAAATAACCGATATTATATGCAAAGGGAGACAACAAGATACAAAAATAATATCATAAACATTTATTAATCAGCGTATTGAATTCCGTTCTGATTTTAATATTAAGACCTATTACTATTTAAATATACTTAATAAATAATCTTATCTTTACACATCAAAAATTTAGTTATTAATCTCCTTCGTTAATTCATGTTAACGATTTATATATAAAGTCATATGAGCTGTAAAAGTTGCTCTACTGGAAAAGATGGCCAACCTAAAGGCTGTAAAAGCAATGGAACTTGTGGTACAGACAGTTGTAATAAATTAACTGTTTTCGATTGGTTAGCCAATATGTCCTTGCCAGCAGGTGAAGAACCGTTTAAAGGTATTGAAGTCCGTTTTAAAAATGGAAGAAAACAGTACTACAAAAACATAGAAAATTTATCATTAAGCATTGGAGATGTTGTGGCAACACAAGCACAATCTGGACACGATATTGGTATGGTTACACTTTCTGGTGAACTCGTAAGGGTACAAATGAAACGGAAAAAAGTAAATATTGAAAATGAAGAGGATGTGCTTAAAATTTATAGAAAAGCAAATCAAAAAGATATCGATATTTGGTCTGCCGCACGTGATAAAGAAGAAAGCATGAAAGTTAAGGCACGTCAATTTGCCATCGACTTAAAATTGCAAATGAAAATCTCAGATATTGAATATCAAGGAGATGCCAGTAAAGCGACATTCTATTATACCGCAGAAGAACGTGTTGATTTTAGAGAATTGATTAAGTTGTTTGCTAAGGAATTTCGAACACGAATTGAAATGAAGCAAGTTGGTTTTAGGCAAGAAGCCGCAAGATTAGGAGGAATAGGTTCTTGCGGAAGAGAATTATGCTGCTCTACTTGGCTTACAGATTTTAGATCAGTGAGCACATCTGCAGCGCGTTATCAGCAATTATCTTTGAATCCATTAAAGTTAGCTGGCCAATGTGGAAAACTCAAATGCTGTTTGAATTATGAATTGGATGCTTACTTGGATGCACTTAAAGAATTTCCAAAAACAGATATAAAGCTATACACTGAAAAGGGAACAGCAGTTTGTCAGAAAACGGATATTTTTAAAGGCCATATGTGGTATGCTTATGAAGGCGAATGGATGAATTGGCATATATTAACGACTACTCAAGCAAATGAAATTATAGCTTTAAATAAGAAAAAACAAAAAGTAGCAAGTCTTGAAGAATACGCTGCAGAGTTGATTCAGGATACTAAAGTAGAATTTGAAAACGTTGTAGGTCAAGATAGTTTAACACGCTTTGATAGTCCAAAAGGCAAAAATAAACGTAGAAATAATAGAGGGAAGCATAAAAGAAATAATAATGCACAAAAGAATGCTAAGAAAAAGTAGTTGGATTCTTCTTATTATTGGAATTGTATTTAGTTCTTGCGATTCGAATCAGGTCTTTGATGAATATAAATCGGTTCCGAATCAATGGCATAAAGATTCATTAATTTCATTTGATGTTACTGCTCCAGATTCACTAAACTCGTATAATTTGTTCGTGAATCTTCGAAACAATAATGATTATAAATACAATAATTTATTCTTGATTGTTGAAATGAATTATCCCAACGGTAAAATTGTAACTGATACTTTAGAGTATGTAATGGCTGCTCCTGATGGAACCCTTTTAGGAACTGGATTTACAGATGTAAAGGAGAATAAACTTTGGTACAGAGGACATAATACACCCTTTTTATTTAATGAAAATGGAGCATACAAAATTAATATTCAGCATGCCATGAGAGAAAATGGTAAAGTCGAAGGTATTGAGAATCTAGAAGGTATAACTGATATTGGATTTAGAATAGAGCAGTCAAATACAAATTAAATATGGCTAAAAAGGTAACCAAAAAGAAAAATACGACATTGGATTTTTCGAAGTATATTCGATGGTTTTGGATGGTTTTTTCAGGAGGAATTCTCCTTATAATTCTTTTGTTTTTATTGGCATCCTGGGGTGTTTTTGGTGAGATGCCCGACCATACTATTCTTGAAAACCCTAAAACTAATTTGGCCACTGAAGTTATTTCTTCAGATAATGAACTGATTGCAAAATTTTATTTAAATGACAATCGAACACCAGTCGATTATAATGAATTACCACAACAATTAATTGATGCACTGATAGCCACTGAGGATGCAAGGTATCATGACCATGCTGGAATTGATGCTTTCGGTACCTTAAGAGCGTTTACATTTTTAGGAAAGAGGGGAGGAGCAAGTACCATTTCGCAACAATTGGCAAGACAATTATTCGTTGGAGTACGTTCTAAAAATAGTTTTGAAGCTGCTACACAGAAGATTAAAGAATGGGTAATTGCTACGCGTCTAGAGCGTCAATACACCAAAGAAGAAATCATAGCCATGTATTTCAATATCTATGATTTTGGTAATAATGCAGATGGTATTAGAAGTGCAGCTAGTATTTATTTTGGAGGAAAAGAACCTAAAGAGCTGGATTTAAAAGAATCGGCAATGCTCGTTGGCATGTTTAAAAATTCTTCGCTTTATAATCCAAGGGCGCATAGAAATCCTAAAGGCACAAAAAATAGACGCAATGTAGTGCTAAGCCAAATGGAAAAGTATGGGTTCATAACTGAAGCCGTAAAAGATTCATTACAACTAACAGAACTCGATTTAAAATATACACCGCAGTCACATCGAGAAGGGCTTGCAACTTATTTTAGAGCGTATTTAGATCGCTTTATGAAGGATTGGATTAAGGAAAACCCGAAGCCTGATGGTTCGAAGTACAACCTTTATAACGACGGTTTAAAAATATATACAACAATTGATTCTAGAATGCAACAATATGCAGAAGATGCGGTTCAAAAGCATATGCCTAGATTACAAGCAGAATTTGATAATCAAAACACCGCTAAACGAAATCCAACAGCTCCTTTTTTGGAGTTAGATAATCAAGAAATCAAAGCCTTAATGAAACGAGGGATGCGTCAATCTGAACGATGGAGAGTAATGAAGAAAAAAGGTAAAAGCGAAAAGGATATCGTAGCCTCTTTTGATGTAGCAAGACAAATGAAGGTATTCTCGTGGAAAGGAGAAATAGATACCATTATGAAACCTATTGATTCCATGCGTTATTATAAATCATTCCTCCATACTGGAATGATGTCTATGGATCCACAAACAGGGCATGTTAAGGCATGGGTTGGTGGTATCAATATGAGGCATTTTCAATACGATCATGTAAAACAAGGAAAACGACAAGTAGGCTCAACTTTTAAGCCATTCGTTTATGCCACAGCTATAAGTCAATTACACCTATCGCCATGTGATACCTTTCCAAATACCCAAATTACCATTGAGGCAGACAAATATGGAAATCCAGAACCCTGGACCGCTAGGAATTCTGATGAAAAATATGGTGGATTTAGAACATTAAAAAATGCTTTAGCCAATTCTATAAATACTGTATCTGCGCGGCTAATGAATGAAGTTGGCCCCCAACCTGTTATTGATTTAGCAAAAAATTTAGGAGTAGAACAAGATATTTTACCAGTACCTTCAATTGCGCTTGGAACACCAGATCTTAGTGTTTATGAGATGGTTGCTGCATATTCGACTTTTGTGAACAAAGGGGTTTATAATAAACCAGTGATGGTAACTCGAATAGAAGATAAAAATGGAACCGTTTTATTCCAATTTACTCCAGAATCTAAAGATGTATTAAGTGAAGAAGTGGCTTATGTGACTGTAAATTTAATGGAAGGAGTAACAAGATTTGGGTCTGGTCAACGCTTAAGACATACTTGGGCGTCTAATGTTCCAGTTTATAAAGAAGTAATCACAGGATATCCGTATGACTTTGGAGATATTCCAATTGCTGGAAAAACAGGAACTACACAAAATCAAAGCGATGGCTGGTTTATGGGAATGGTTCCGAACCTAGTTACTGGAGTTTGGGTAGGAGCAGAAGATAGGGCAACCCATTTTAATACAATTACTTATGGACAAGGCGCTGCAATGGCCTTACCTATTTGGGGACTATACATGAAAAGCTGTTATGGCGATACGGAACTTGGAATCTCTAAAGGCGAATTTGAAAAACCAAATGAATTATCTATAGAGGTTGATTGTATTAAATATAATCCAGGAGAAGATCCTGATGCCATTCTAAAGGATGACGATTTGAAAGAACTCATAGATTTTTAAAAAAAACCAAAGCCATTCTTTTTAGAATGGCTTTTATATTTTGTACTTTTCCACTACATAAAATTAGAAGTCAAAAATGATAAATAAACGTGTTAAAGATGTTAAAGAAGCACTGAAAGGTGTAACTGATAATATGACATTTATGCTTGGTGGTTTTGGATTGTCTGGAATTCCAGAGAATGCAATTGCTGAATTAGTAGCGTTAAATGTAAAAGGAGTTACTTGTATTTCAAATAATGCAGGTGTGGATGATTTTGGTTTAGGATTGTTACTTCAGAAACATCAAATAAAAAAAATGATATCGTCTTATGTTGGCGAAAATGATGAATTTGAGCGACAAATGTTAAGTGGTGAATTGGATGTTGAGTTAATACCACAAGGTACTCTTGCAGAACGCTGTCGAGCTGCTCAATCTGGATTCCCTGCATTTTATACGCCAGCGGGATATGGAACTGAAGTAGCAGAGGGAAAAGAAACTAGAGATTTTAATGGAAAAATGTATGTTCTGGAAAAAGCATTTGATGCCGATTTTTCCTTTGTAAAAGCATGGAAAGGTGATGCTGCTGGAAACTTAGTTTTTAAAGGAACTGCAAGAAATTTCAATCCTAATATGTGTGGTGCAGCAAAAATAACGGTTGCTGAGGTTGAAGAGTTGGTTCCAGTAGGAAGTCTAGATGCGAATCAAATTCATATTCCTGGAATTTTTGTACAACGCATTTTCCAGGGGGAAGTTTATGAAAAACGAATTGAACAACGAACTGTTAGACAAAGAGGATAACTATGTTAGATAAAATAGGAATAGCGAAACGTATAGCACGAGAAGTAAAAGATGGATACTATGTTAATCTTGGTATTGGAATTCCAACTTTAGTTGCAAATTATGTTAGAGAAGATATTGAAGTAGAATTTCAAAGCGAGAATGGCGTGCTTGGAATGGGACCATTTCCAATTGATGGTGATGAAGATGCGGATATTATAAATGCAGGAAAACAAACTATTACAACCTTGCCAGGTGCAAGTTTTTTTGACTCAGCAATGAGTTTTGCCATGATTAGAGGGCAGCATGTTGATCTTACAATTCTTGGCGCTATGGAAGTTGCAGAGAATGGAGATATTGCCAATTGGAAAATTCCAGGACGCATGGTTAAAGGTATGGGTGGCGCAATGGATTTGGTTGCTAGTGCCGAAAATATAATTGTAGCGATGATGCATACCAATAAAAAAGGAGAATCTAAATTGTTAAAACAGTGCTCTCTCCCTTTGACGGGTGTTGGTTGCGTGAAGAAGGTAGTTACTAATCTCGCAGTGATGGAAATCACGGAAAAAGGATTTAAATTATTAGAACGCGCACCTGGAGTTTCTGTAGAGGATATTAAAAATGCTACTGAAGGTCATCTAATTGTAGAAGGCGATATTCCAGAAATGGTAATTTAAATGAAATGTACTTTTAAAATGAAAGCTGCCTTTTGGCAGCTTTTTTTGTGGTTATCATCTACACTTGAAGTAGGATTAATGCTAGATATTGTAAGAAAAACCATTAAATATTGTGGTAAATGTTAAAATTTAATGTATTTCATCGATTAATTATGTATTTTAACTGATGCAATTAAAATTTGTTACATATTAGCTAAACCAAATCGAAACAAATATAATTAACCAAATCTATCATAAACCTAATTTGTGATTTGCCCCAAATCTATCATGAATTTTAACTTATGAATCATTTTGCCCCAAATCTACCAATACCTACTTTTTTGAAAGTAAGATTAATTCAAGCTTTCAAAACACATTAAGATTGCTCATAAAATCTTAACCTTATCAAAAAAAATATTCATGCTATAACCCTTTAGGGATGGCATGAATAAGTTTTTTTGTGTATGCTTTTTTTGGAGTGTTATAAATAATATCGGCATCATCCATTTCTTCAATTTTACCTTTATTCATAACCACAAGTTGATCAGACATATATTTAACAACGGCTAAATCATGTGATATGAAAATATAAGTGAAATTAAATTTTTCCTTTAATTCATTTAACAGATTTAAAACTTGTGCTTGAACTGAAATATCTAATGCTGAAACCGATTCATCGCATATAATTAGCTTTGGTTCTAACGAAATAGCTCTAGCTATACCAATACGCTGACGCTGTCCACCAGAAAATTCATGAGGATATCTATTGAAATAACTTTTATCCAATCCAACACGTTCCAGAATATGAAGTGCCTTTTCTTTCCTGTCTATATTATTGGTACCAATACCATGTACTTTCATTGGTTCTATTATTGATTTTCCAACTGGAATCCTAGGATTAAGAGACGCGTATGGATCTTGGAAAATTATTTGAATATCTTTTCTGAGATGTCGCATTTCATTTTTTGAAAGTTGAATCAAATCTTTGCCTTTATAGAGAATTTGTCCCGCAGTTGCTTTGTCAAGTTGAAGAATTGCATTTGCAAGAGTCGACTTTCCGCAACCAGATTCACCTACCAGACCAAGTGTTTCCCCTTCGTATAATTTGAATGAAACATCATTGACAGCTTTAAATGAATTTGGTTTTGAAAACCATCCAGTTTTTGAAAAGTATTCTTTCTCAAGATTTTTTACCTCTAATAGTGGTGGTTTGGAATACAAATCATGATGTCGCTTTTGACGCATAGTTGTAGTAATAATAGCGTCATTTGTTGTATCGTTTATAAAATCACTTATGGTTGGTAATTGCTGTAATCTAACATCTAATGCAGGTCTAGAATGAATTAGAGCTTGAGTATAAAGATGCTTGGGAGATTTAAATACTTTTGAAACAGGACCTTGTTCTACAATTTCACCCTTATACATTACTAAAACTCTATCTGCTATTTCAGAAATCAAAGCTAAGTCATGGGAAATAAATATAACACTCATTGACTCTTCAGATTGTAACTGTTTTAAAAGTTGAATAATTTCTTTTTGCACAGTAACATCTAATGCTGTTGTCGGCTCGTCGGCTATTAAAATTTTAGGCTTACAGGCAATGGCCATTGCTATCATTACACGTTGTTTCTGACCGCCAGAAATTTCATGAGGATAGGCATCAAATACACGTTCGGGTAATGGTAATTTCACTTTTTCAAAAAGAGAAAGTGTTTCAGTCTTTGATCCTTTTTTTGATAAAATTGTATGTTGTAATAAAATTTCCTGAACTTGTTTTCCGCAAGTCATTGAAGGATTTAAGGAACTCATGGGTTCTTGGAAAATCATAGCAATGTCGTTCCCTCTTATAGTTTTAAATGCTTTTGAAGTAATTTTAGTAAGATCTAATTCATTGAACTGAATACCGCCTTTTGTAATTTTTGAAATAGGTTTAGGAAGTAATCCTAAAATAGCCAATGTTGATACAGATTTTCCAGAACCTGATTCACCCACAATGCCTAATATTTCATTGGTATGTAATTGGTATGAAATATTATGGATGATTTCTTTTTCATTCCCATCAGAAAAAAAAGAAATGGAAAGGCCTTCAATATGGAGTAAATTTTCTTTATGCATGTGTAAATGTAACTATTTTCCGCATTTTAATTACGGGAAAACCGTAACTCAAAAAAATTAGAAGGTATTTCAACGAAAACGCCAGTATTAAATTTTCATATTAACAAAATTTTAATATTTTCATGCTCGTAAAAAACAAAAAACCAATTAAAAATTAATAATTGCGCAACTAAAACCCTAAAAAACAGATGTATTATAAAAAAATAATTAATAATTTAAATCCTTCTGCAAATGAAAATTAAATTACTCTCACTTATTTTATTAATAAGTACAACCATTACCTTTTCTCAAAGTAAATCCTTATGGCAACAACAAGCTCCAGCAAGTATTTCAAAAATAAAAGCGGAGAAGCGAAATTTACCGAAGACACAATCCTTTAGTCTAAATATTGAAGGTATGAAACGAGCCTTGGAAAATGTTCCACGAAGGGGTCAATTGGCAAGAACATCTAATGTTATTATATCGATTCCAAATGATTTAGGGAAATTTGAGCGCTTTAGAGTTGTAGAAGCTTCAGTAATGCATCCTGATTTGGCTGCTAAATATCCTAACATTAAATCTTATGCAGGTCAAGGTGTTGATGATCCCTCTGCAGTAATAAGATTTAGTATATCTCCTTTAGGATTTCAAAGTATGCGCCTTTCAGCAAATAATCCTGCAACATTTATTGAACCTTATACAAATGATTTATCAATGTATACCGTATTCAAAAGATCTGATAAAATTGATTTTATTGATGATTTTGAATGTTCAGTTACTGAAAGTGTGAATGAAGCATTGAATTCAGGAATTGCTTTAAGAAATGCAAATGATGCTATATTGAGAACTTATAGATTAGCAATGTCAGCAACGGGAGAATTTTCGAATTATCATGGAGGGACAAAAGCGCTTGCATTGGCAGCAATAAATAATACCATGACTAGAGTAAATGGGATTTTTGAAGTTGATTTTAACGTGACAATGATTTTAATTGCAAATACAGATGACGTTATTTATACCAATTCTGGGAGTGATCCATATACAACAACTGGAAGTTATAATGGTCAACTACAATCAACACTTACAAGTGTTATCGGTGAATCTAACTACGATATTGGACATTTAGTTGCCAATTTGCAAAATAACGGTAATGCAGGTTGTATTGGCTGTGTATGTGTAAATGGTCAAAAAGGAAGTGGTTGGACTTCAGCTACTGTTCCTGATGGTGATTTCTTTGATGTTGATTATGTAGCTCATGAAATGGGACATCAATTTGGAGCAAATCACACATGGACACATGGAGGAAACGAAGGTACTAATGTTCAAGTAGAACCAGGAAGTGGATCTACCATAATGAGTTATGCTGGAATTACAGGTGCAACAGATGTACAAGCTAATGTGCACCCTAATTTTCATGCAGTTTCCATAGAACAAGTAACAGATTATGTTAAAGGTACAAGTTGCCAAACCAATACCAATACAGGTAATGCAGTTCCTACTGCAGATGCTGGATCAAATTATACCATTCCAAAAGGCACAGCATTTGTTTTAGAAGGTACCGGAACAGATGCCGATCCAGGAGATGCATTAACATATAGTTGGGAGCAAATGGATGAAAATAATGCATCTACAACTTATCCGAGCACAACCGCTACTGCAGGAGTTGCATTTAGAGCCTATGAACCAACAACAGATAATAAGCGTTATTTTCCAAATTTAGCAACTGTGAAAACCGGAGCTACATCATGGCAATGGGAAGCTGTCCCAAATGTGGCTCGTACATTGAATTTTAGAATGACTGTAAGAGATAATGTTGCAGGTGGAGGTACAAATAATAGTGATGACATGGTGCTTACAGTTAATGGAACTGCTGGTCCTTTTGTAGTGAATTCACCAAATACCAATGTAACTTGGAACGCTGGAACAACGCAAACAGTTTCTTGGAATGTTGCTGGAACTACTGGAAATGGCGTTAATGCGGCAAATGTTGATATATTCTTATCGACTGATGGTGGAGACACCTATCCAATTGCTTTAGCATCCGGAGTGACTAATGATGGTTCACATGATATTTTAGTACCAAATAATCAAGGAACACAATGTAGAATAATGGTTAAAGGAGCGAACAATGTATTCTTTGATATTTCAAATTCAAACTTTGAAATCGCTGGAACCGTTGTTTGTAATGCAACAGTACCAACAGGTTTAGCTGCTTCGAGTGTTGGAGCAACTACAGCAACTTTAGGATGGAATGCAGTTGCAGGAGCATCTTATGATATACAATATAGAGTAGTAGGAGCTGGATCTTGGACTACAGTATCAGCGAATGGTGTGTCCTTAGCTCTAACAAGCTTAAGCACATTAACTCAGTACGAAGCTCAAGTAAGAAGTAAATGTCCAGATAGCTCAACGTCTGCATACAGCAGTATAATTAATTTCACAACAACTGATGTACAACTTAATTATTGTGCTTCAGCAAGTACCAATATTAATGATGAGTATATTGGGAGAGTCCAATTGAATACAATTGATAACGCTTCAGGCGGTCAGTTCTATACAGACTTTACTAATATTTCAACTACCTTAACAAAAGACACTCAATATACAATTACCGTAACTCCAACTTGGACTGGAACTGTTTATAGCGAAGGTTATTCTGTATGGATTGATTACAACAGAGATGGTGATTTTAGTGACGTTGGAGAACAAGTATGGTCTCAAGCGGCAACGCAATCCACTCCTGTAAGTGGAAGTTTCACTATTCCATCTGGTGCAGTTGAAAACTCTACAAGAATGCGGGTTTCTATGAAATACAATGGAGTTCCAACAGAATGTGAAACATTTACTTATGGTGAAGTTGAAGATTATACAGTTGTCATAGAAGGTAATGGACCTGATACAGAAGCACCAGTTATCACTTTAAATGGAGCTTCAACGATTAACTTAAATGTTGGAGACACATATACTGAATTAGGAGCAACTGCTATAGATAATGAAGATGGTAATTTGACATCAAGCATTGTAACTACAGGAACAGTTAATACAAATGTAGGTGGAACATATTTAGTGAACTATAATGTAAGTGATGCTGCAGGAAATGCCGCTAGTGAAATTACAAGAACAGTAAACGTAATTCCAGATAGCACAGCGCCTGTGATTACCTTAAATGGAGCGTCAACGATTAACTTAAATGTTGGAGACAACTATACTGAACAAGGTGCAACGGCTACAGATAACATAGACGGTGATTTGACGTCAAGTATTGTAATTTCAGGTACAGTTAATACCGCTGTGGGTGGAACTTATTTAGTGAATTATAATGTAAGTGATGCTGCAGGAAATGCGGCGACTGAGGTTACAAGAACAGTAAATGTAATTCCAGATACTACGGCGCCAGTTATTACTTTGAATGGAGCGTCTACTATTAACTTAAATGTTGGAGGAACTTACAATGAACAAGGTGCAACGGCAACAGATAATATAGATGGTGACATTACAGCAAACATTGTAACAACAGGTACAGTAAACACTGCTGTAGCAGGAACTTATTTTGTGAACTACAATGTAAGTGATGCTGCTGGAAATGCAGCAACTCAAGTTACGAGAACAATTAATGTAAGCCTAATTGTTGATACAACTGCACCAGTTATTACTTTAATTGGAGCATCAACTATAAACTTAAATGTTGGAGACTCGTATACAGAACAAGGCGCGACAGCAACCGATAATATAGATGGTGACATTACTGCAAATATTGTAACAACCGGAACAGTAAACACTGCTGTGGCTGGATCTTATTTTGTAAATTATAATGTAAGCGATGCCGCTGGTAATGCTGCAACACAAGTTACACGGACAGTAAATGTTAATGCAGATACTACAGCACCAGTTATTACACTTGTGGGATTAGCAACAATTAATTTAACAACAGGCGATACTTATACAGAACAAGGTGCAACAGCAACCGACAATATCGATGGTGATATTTCGGCGAATATTGTCATAACTGGTTCAGTAAACACAGGTATCGCTGGAACTTATTTAGTAAATTATAATGTAAGTGATGCTGCTGGAAACGCTGCTGCTCAAGTAACAAGAACAGTAAATGTTACCGATCCAAGTTCTGGATGTTCAGGAGGTATTTCTTCATTCCCTTATACGGAAGGATTTGAAAACACGTTTGGCGCATGGACACAAGATAGTTCAGATGATATAGATTGGACCGTAGATGCTAATGGGACACCTTCAAGTAATACAGGGCCATCAGATGCACCTCAAGGAACTTACTATATTTATGTCGAGGCCTCTTCTCCAAATTATCCGAGCAAACGATCGATTTTAAATTCACCATGTTTTGATTTAAGCGGATTGTCAACGCCAACATTTGATTTTGATTATCATATGTATGGTGCTACAGATATGGGAACTATCGACTTAGAAGCAAGTACCGATGAAGGTGAAACTTGGACAAGCATCTGGAATCAATCTGGAAACAAAGGAAATGAATGGTTAAATGCGAGCGTTGACTTAAGTGCTTACGCCGGTGGAACTGTACAATTAAGATTCAACAGATTTGTTGGAAGTACGTGGCAAGCAGATATTGCAATTGATAATATTAATTTATCTCAACCTGCTTCACCAACATGTAGTGATGGCATTCAAAATGGAGACGAAACAGGTGTTGACTGTGGAGGTTCTACATGCGCACCATGTTCTACAAGTGATGTGACTTTAAATGAAGGTTATTTCGAAACTGGCTGGGATGGCTGGGTAGATGGAGGAAGTGATTCTTTTAGATATTCAGGGTCAAGGTCTTTTGAAGGAAGTTATTCTATCCGATTAAGAGATAATACGAATTCATCGGTAATGACCTTGTCAAATATTGATGTAACACCATATTCTCAGGTTGTAGTAGATTTTCATTTCTATGTATATAGCATGGAAAACGGAGAAGATTTCTGGTTACAATTCTATGATGGCTCTAGTTATATTACGGCTGCTACTTGGATAGCTGGATCGGGAATAGACAACAATAACTTCTATAATGCAACCGTAACACTTACTCCAGCTCAATATAACTTCGCAGTGAATTCTGGATTTAGATTTAGATGTGATGCTTCAGGAAACAACGACCAAATTTATATTGATCAGGTTATCATTACTGGAACAAATTCTGGTAGAGGAGATATGAACGATCTTGTATTAGTAGGTTCATTAGATTCACCAGAATTATCTGAATTTGATTTAAGAATACATCCAAATCCTGTTAAAGGAAATATACTTAATGTTGAATTGCCTGAAGGCGAAAGTTTCTCTTATAGAATTATGAATATGGTTGGGCAAACTATATTACGTGGAAATTCAGAAGGTGAAATCAATGTGAGTTCATTAGAATCAGGAATGTATTTCATAGAAGTTAATGATGGAGAAGAAATCCTGACTAAAAAGTTCATGAGAAAGTAAGCACTAACCATTTACTTTAATATAAAGAAGGGTCCAGATTTTAATCTGGACCTTTTTTTATAATTCTATGTTTTACGAACTATCGCTCAAAGCATAGTTTTATGATTCCCAGAAGTTATTCACAAATGGTAGTTTTTTATTACACATATTATTTAAATGAAGTTATAATTGGTAATTTCACATTAGCTATTAATTTTTAAATCCATTAAGCATGAAAACTAAAATAGTATTGATTGCTATCTTATTGTGTTTTAATTTTTCATTTTCACAAAATAAGCACAGTAAGAAAGCTCAAATCTATCTTGAAGCAAAAGGTGAACTTACCTTTTCTTTTCAAATTTCTAACGTATCTGAATTAGGCAAACTTTCAAATTTACTTTCTATAGTAAATTATGATAAACGATCTAAAACTGTTAAAGCTTGGGCAAATGAAAATCAATTTAAAGATTTTTTAAACCTCAATATTTCGTATGAAGTTAATCCTGATGATAATGAATTTGGGTCAGTACAAATGACTAGTAGTCAAAATGCGAGGCTGAATACGCTAAGTTTTCCGTTAACTGCTTATCCAACCTATGCAGATTACGCCCAGCAAATGGCTGATTTTGCAAATGATAATCCTTCAATTTGTCAACTTATAGACATTGGAGGCACTGGAGAAGGTGTTGTAGGAGGAGATAAACGCCTTTTGTTTATAAAACTATCTGACAACGTTCAAACTAGAGAGAATGAACCTCGTGTGATGTACACATCATCAATGCATGGAGATGAAATTGCTGGGTTCCCAATGATGCTTAATTTGATAGATTATTTTGTAACTACTTATAATGATGTTGGTCATCCTGATCATTTAAGAATTAAAGACCTTATAGATAATTCTGAAGTGTGGATAAACCCTATGGCAAATCCAGATGGGACATACTATAATAGCTCATCCAATACTTCAGTTTCAAATGCACGAAGAGGTAATGTAAATGGATTGGATTTAAACAGAAATTACCCAGATCCTTCTGGAGTTTTACATCCTGATGGTCAAGCTTATCAAGTTGAAACCATAAATTTCATGGCCTTAGCAGAGTCCACTCATTTTGTGTTATCAGCAAACTTTCATGGTGGTGCAGAAGTTGTGAATTATCCTTGGGACTATTCGTATGATAGACATCCTGATGATTTATGGTGGATTTTAATAAGTGCTGAATATGCCAATAATGTTCAGGCTGATGGAGCCAATAATGGATTTCCAAATTATTTCACCAGTATTGAGAACAACGGAATTACTCATGGTGCGGATTGGTACTTAGTGAATGGAGGTAGACAGGACTATATGAATTTTTATGAGCAAAGTAAAGAGGTTACCATTGAGTTATCAAACACTAAATTACCTTCGGCATCACTATTAGATGACTATTGGTTTGCAAATCAAGAGGCGTTAATAGAATACCTTATTCAAGGAACATATGGATTCAAAGGATTAGTAAAGGATGCGATATCAGGAAATCCAATTGAAGCCACAATTAAAATTGTGGGACATGATGATTTAGGATCATGGACAACTTCTGAATTGCCACTAGGCGATTATCACCGACCTATGAAAGCAGGTACTTATGATTTGGTTTTTGAAGCACCGTGTTACCAATCGTTTACTTTAACAGGACAAAGCATTTCAGATTATCAAACTTTAAGTTTACCAGATGTTAATTTAACACCAATTGGAGCAACGGCTCCAACTGGATTATCTGCTTCAAATATCGCAGCTAACACAGCAACTCTAAGTTGGGATTTAATTACTGGAGCAACCTATGATTTCCGTTATAGAGCAGTAGGATCTCCAACCTGGACAACAATTAATACGAGCTCTAATTCTGTGGATCTTTCAGGATTAGTTGTAGCAACACCCTATGAAGCAGAAGTAAGAAGCATTTGTAGTGCAAGTACCTCTCCATACAGTAATACTATTAACTTTTCAACTTCAAGTACTGTGGTGCTCAGTGGAAGTTATTTTGAATCTGGATTAGATGGTTGGACTGACGGAGGAAATGATTGTGCTCGATATACAGGTTCAAATTCTTATGAAGGAAACTATTCTATACGAATAAGAGATAATTCAGGAACCTCTTCATCGATGTCTTCTCCAAACTTTGATCTAACGCCTTATGGTTCTGTTGAAATCAGTTTTCATTATTACGCTAATAGTATGGAATATGGAGAAGATTTCTGGTTGAGATATTATAATGGATCTACTTGGTCTACTATTGCAACGTTAGTGTCTGGATCTGATTTCAGCAATGGTTCTTTTTATTCTTTTAATATAACCTTAGATGAATCGCAATACACTTTAGCTTCGAATTCACAATTTAGGATTCAATGTGATGCTTCAGGAAATAATGATCAGGTCTATATTGATGCCGTAATTATATCAGGAACGCCTTCTGGACCTGATGTAACCCCTCCGAGCATTCCATTAAATGTTAATGCTTCAAATATAACTGAAACATCATGTGATTTAAATTGGACAGCGTCTACTGATAATATTGGTGTTACTGGCTATGATGTGTATCAAGACAATGTTCTAATAGGAAATTCTAGTGGGACTAGTTATTCCGTTTTAAATTTAATTGGAAGTACTTCTTATAATTTTCATATTATTGCTAAAGATGCCGCTGGAAATGAATCTGTGGCAAGCAACACGTTAAATGTAACAACATTAGATCCTCCAGATACTATTCCGCCTTCTGTTCCTGGGAATTTATCGGCGTCAAATACAACATATAACAGTACAGATTTAAGTTGGGATGCTTCAACAGATAATGTTGGAGTTACGGGATATGATATTTATCAAGATGGAAATTTTGTTGCTAATACTGTCAATACAAATGATCAAATTACAGGATTAAGTCCAAGCACAAGTTATACGTTTTATGTTGTAGCTCGAGATGCTGCAGGTAATGCATCTGGTCAGAGTAATACTGTGAACGTCTTAACAGATGTTTTTATAGATACAGAGGCTCCAACAAATCCTTCAAATTTATCTGCATCAAATAGTACTGAAACCACAATAGACCTTAGTTGGGATGCTTCTACCGATAATATCGGTGTTACAGACTATAATGTATATCAAGATAGTATCCTGATTGCAAATGTTTCAGGTACTTCGTATCAAGTCATAAATTTAGTTGAGAACACCTCCTACGCTTTTTATGTGGAGGCTAATGATGCTGCGGGAAACACCTCTGGTGCTAGCAATACCATTAACCCTTCTACATTAGCAGCTCCTACCTGTTTCGATGGAATACAGAATGGAGATGAAACAGGGATAGATTGCGGAGGCTCAGTCTGTGACCCTTGCTCGGGAGGTTCAACTATTTTACATCAAGGCTATTTTGAATCAGGATTTGACGGATGGTCTGATGGCGGTAATGATTGTGCTCGTGTTTCTGGAAATGTGGCATATGAAGGAAGTTATGCAATTAGACTACGAGATAACTCTGGAACTTCATCTTCTATGAGTTCTCCTCAATTTGATATTTCAACTTTTGATTTTGTAGAATTCGACTTTTACTTTTATCCGAACAGCATGGAAAATGGCGAAGATTTTTGGCTGAGATACAATGATGGCTCTGGCTGGACTACAATCGCAACTTTTGCCTCTGGCTCTGATTTTAATAATGGTTCCTTTTACAATGTAACTATTACATTGGATAGCTCTAGCTTTAATTTTACATCCAATGGTCGATTTAGATTGCAAAATGATGCATCTGCGAACAATGATACTGTGTATATTGATCAAGTAACTGTTACAGGAATTAATGGTGCTTCTGCAAGTAGTAGTGAATTAACAGAGTTGTTCGCATTGCGACTTTCTGGAGGTAGTGAAAATACAATCACTTTATTTCCTAATCCGGTTAAAGGCGACATCTTAAACATAAGATCTTTAGCGAATTCAAAGATGAATTACCGCATCATGAATATGAATGGGCGAACAATTCAAAACGGTACTACACATAAAGAAATAAATATATCTAGACTTGATGCCGGATTTTATTTTATTGAAATTGATGATGGCGAAGATATTATTACGAAAAAATTCATGAAACAATAATATTGAAAAGGTCCAGATTTAAAATCTGGACCTTTTTTTAAATGTGCTTAATTTCTTCATCAGTTAATAGCGAATCACCTCTTAAACGTAAGAAGATTTGAGCGACAGCAATCGTATCTTTTTCGCAATAGATAACAATACGATCAATATCATTGTCTTCATAAAACACGCGATAAACTTCACTACCATCAATATCGTCTTTGGGTGAAGGGATGCCTAAAACATTTGTCAATAATTTTAAAGACGTATAGGTTTTATAATCTCCGAATTTCCACAATTCTAAAGTGTCAAGATGCGGAACTTCCCATGGTTTTTTTCCGAACAAATTGAGCTTATATGGAAGTGCAATGTTATGTATTATCATGCGTCTAGCTATATAAGGGAAATCGAATTCCTTTCCGTTATGAGCACAGAGTAAATGCTTGGTTTGACTAAAATGTGAAGACAGTAGATTTTTGAAATCTTTTAATATTATTATTTCATCCCCATAAAACGAGGTCGTTCTAAACGTTCGGATATCACCTTGAAATGTGAAATACCCAACCGAAATACAAATAATTTTACCGAATTCAGCCCAAATACCAGCGCGATCATAAAATTCTTCAGCAGTATAATCTTCCTTACGTTGGTATTGCGTTTTTAAGTCCCATAACTGCTGTTTTGTACTGTCTAAATCTGAAAAATGCTGTACTTCTGGAACGGTTTCAATGTCCAAAAATAAGATGTTTTCAAGATGTAGTTTAGTTATCATTAATTCAACATATTATAAGCTTCATCGATGTAAGTATGAATATCGTTTGAAAATAAAATTGTTGGATCTGGTCCTTTAGCATTTTTATGGCCTAAACGTACAATTATTAGGTTGTCTTCTGGCTGTACAATTACATATTGTCCTAAATGCCCTCGCATCATAAAGAAGTCCTTTTTGTTACGGTTTAATAACCACCATCCATATCCATATTGTGGGCTTTCGGAAAATCTAGGTTTAATAGATTTTGCTATGAAGGCTGAGTCTAATAGCTGTTGACCGTTCCATTTTCCATGATCTTTATATAGTTTTCCAAATCGTGCAAAATCCTTCGCGTTACTAGCGATGCAACAATATGCTTTTACTAGGTCATGCGCTTTGCTGTCCACTTGCCAAATGGTTTCATTTTCACTCCCGAGAGGTTTCCAAAAGCTTTCGGCGAAATAATCATATATTTTTTTGCCTGTAGCTTTTTCAATAACCATAGCTAATATTTGTGTGTCACCACTTGCATATTTGTAGGCTTGACCAGGTTCATTAACAACTTTGAGTCCTAGCATGATTTTTTCCAAATCATCATCAAAATAAGCTCTAGTAGTAATTGAGAATGGCGAATAATAAGATTCATCCCAATTCGTTCCAGATGACATACTCGACAAATCACCAACCGTCATTTTTGCCGCTATACCTTCGTTAAATTCTGGAAAGAAATCACCAACAGGCTGATCTAAATTTTTGATTTTACCATCCATAATAGCCTTACCTAAAAGACCAGAAACATAACTTTTCGCCATTGAAAATGAATTCGATTTCGAATCTTTATTAAATCCGTCATAGTAGTTTTCAAACCAAATGCTATCATTTTTAATGATTACATAAGCAATAGTTCCAAGTTCATCATTAATTTTATTTAAGTTATCGGTTTCAGAAACAGAATTATAATCTATATGATTGGGCCAGGGTTGAGGTGTACTATTTGCTATCTGCTGATTGTCAAACTCCTTAAAATCTTCCAAATAGGCAGTCGAATATCCTTTTGCATAAATTGTTCGTACAGCTTTTAATAGATAATCCGTATCTGTTACGTACAGAATTGCAATAAGTAGCGCAAAAAATAAAACCAATACCTTGATAGTTTTCTTAAAAAATTTCATATCGTAAATTTTCTATATGTAAATATAATAAATTAAAATAAAGTTTGTTGCTTGTATGGACTTTCGTGTTCAAGTAGCCATTGTTTTCTGTGTAAACCACCTGCATATCCTGTTAAACTTCCATCACTACCAATTACGCGATGGCAAGGCACAATAATCCAAAGTGGATTTTTCCCGTTCGCATTTGCTACTGCTCGAATGGCCTTGATATCACCGAGCTGTTTTGAAAGTTCTAAATAGGAAAGTGTTTTATTATAAGGGATAGTTAGCAAAGCATCCCACACGCGCTTTTGAAAATCTGTGCCAGTTGGATTCAGTTTTAAATCAAATTGTTTTCGAAAACCTTCAAAGTATTCTTTTAATTGATACACGCAATCCTGAAGTATTTCAGGGATAATTGAAGTTATGATTTCATTAGAATTTAATACTGTTACAGATACAATACCATACTCATCGCCAATTATTTTGGCAATTCCAAGAGGTGTTTCAATGTAACATTCTTCCATCAGTCTTTAGGTGTTTCGTCATCTATGAGTCCTAATCGTTTCGCTCTTGTTTCCCAACTTTTACGTGCAAACATTTGTAAGTCTTCAACAGTATCACTTTCATCCATAATTTCAAGTCCTAACAAAGTTTCAATAACATCTTCTTGTGTCACTAATCCATTAGCCGAACCATATTCATCTACCACTAATGCCATATGGTTTTTACTTTCAATCAGTTTTTCAAATAAAAGTGGAATTGGTAAGCCCCTATTAACAATAACGATGTCGCGTTTAATTTCTGATAATAGTTTATCACCATTACCGAAAGCCATTTCCTTAAACACATCATCTTTTAAAACTAATCCTGTGATATTATCTGGATTGTCTTTATAAACAGGGATTCTTGAAAATCGAATGTTATGGTTTTCATTGAAAAAATCTTCAATAGTCATGGTTTCTTTTTCAGTTGTCATTATGGTTCTAGGCGTCATAATATCTTTAGCCATAACATCTTTAAAAGTTAATAAATTTTTAATTATTTTACTTTCTGATTCTTGAAACACGCCTTCTTTATGAGCCATATCTGCCATGACGTGAAAATCCTCTCTACTCAATACACTGCCATGTCCTTTACTACCAATTAGTTTTGTAGTAAGTTGTAATACCCATAGAATTCCTGTCCATTTTAAAGGAAATATTAATACGGTTAATGCTTTTGCCGTAAAATTGGCTAAGCTTTTCCAATACGTTGCGCCTATGGTTTTCGGAATAATTTCTGAAGCAATCAATATTAACAAGGTCATTATAGCAGAAACAATTCCAACAGTATTAATACCGAAAAGCTCCAATTTATAGGGCAAATTTTCAGCCTCAATCCCAACCATCATGGCTCCCAATGTATGTGCTATAGTGTTTAGTGTGAGTATTGCTATAAGAGGCTTGTCTATGTCCTTTTTTAGATGTTCTAAAGTAACAGCATAATCTTTACCTTCTTCCTTTTTAACATTGATAAATGTTGGAGTTACACTTAATAAAACAGCTTCGAGAATAGAACATAGAAAAGAAAAGAAAATAGAACTGGTTGCCCAAAAAAGTAATGCGTTCATTAAGAATTAATTATTTACTTGCTAATTTACGAAATCAATTTCACAACGTCCTTTGCAAAATAACTTGCTATAATATCTGCGCCAGCACGCTTAATAGCGATCAGTTGTTCCATCATTACTGCATCATGGTCTAGCCAGCCTTTTTCCGCAGCTGCTTTGAGCATTGCATATTCTCCAGAGACTTGATATACAGCTACAGGAACATCAACTTCATTTTTAATTTCACGTACGATATCCAAATAGCATAAACCGGGTTTTACCATAACAATATCGGCACCTTCGTCAATATCCATTTCAGTTTCACGAAGCGCTTCAAAGCGATTCGCAAAATCCATTTGGTAGGTCTTTTTATCTTTTGGAACATTAGCCATGTCTACTGGTGCGGAGTCTAATGCATCTCTGAAGGGTCCATAAAAAGCCGAAGCATATTTAGCGGAGTAACTCATAATACCAGTATCTAAATACCCTTCATCTTCTAAAGCTTCTCGGATTGATAAAATACGACCATCCATCATATCGCTAGGTGCAACAAAGTTTGCGCCTGCCAGTGCATGAGAAACGCTCATTTCTGCAATAACATCAACAGTTTCATCATTTAGAATCAAACCGTTTTCAACAATGCCATCATGACCATAAGAAGAATAGGGATCTAGAGCAACATCAGTCATGACCAGCATTTCTGGACATATATTTTTAACGGTTTTGATAGCCCGTTGCATCAATCCATTTGGATTTAAGGCCTCTGTACCTTTGTTATCTTTTAAATTATCAGGAACCTTTACAAAAAGTAATACCGATTTTAAGCCCATATTCCAGAGTTCTTTTACCTCGTTTTCGAGCAAATCTAAACTATATCGAAAGTAATTCGGCATGGAGGCAATTTCTTCTTTAACACCTTTGCCTTCTACAATAAATAACGGCACCAAAAAATCATTAGGTGTAATTATAGTTTCTCGAACTAAGGAGCGTATGGTTTCGTTAGTTCGTAAGCGTCTATTTCTTCGTAATGGATACATAATTTTAAGCTAAATTTCTAATATATTTATCTACACTAATATGAACATCATCTTCTCCTTGTTGATCGAAAGGATTTTCTAAATGGGATTGAATGTTATCTAATGCCACCAAAATTACACTAAATAAAACAGGCACTGCAAATTGCAATCCGTAACTATAGCTAGTCACACTTTCTGCAAAATGAGGACCATAAATTATAGGAAGTACAACAATAAAAATATCACTATACGTGCGTAAAGTTCTTGGTGTTCTGTATTGGTATATGTGCTTGATGCGTTCAAAAGAGATCATCATCTTACTCAAAAATTGATTCGATCTAGAAGCTTCACCAGATGGTAAACCATGCGATCTCATACTTTTAATGAATTCTGAAAGTTCATGAAAATTTTGATACACACCTTTTTCGGTATGTTCTAAATCACTCACAGGACTTGTAAATACTTTAGTGCATGAATTCAATAAATTTTCTAGATGCGATTTAATTTCTACCTTTAAATCTTGAGGTGGATTCTCCAGCCAATGTGAAACGGCAAAATATAATGCCCTTCCATGTGCCTTTATAGAACCATATTCATCTAAGGCAACTTCGCGACGTTTGTAAGCGCCACCAATTGAAAAAACTATTGGAAACACAATAGCGGTTCCTATCAACGTCAAGGGAAAATCAGCTTTTATTTCAAAATGCAAACAAAAAGCGGTTGAAGCAATGGATAAAAACGTAATGACAAATGTTTTCCAATTGATAATTAAAAAAATTCGCTTAAATAATCGCCACATTCTAAATCCAGTTTTTTGGTTGTTGTAATACGTTTAATAGTTTTTCTTCTTCACTATTTTCTTCAGGATGATGGTCGTAAACCCATTGTGCGTGAGGAGGAAGACTCATTAAGATGCTTTCAATTCTGCCGTTGGTTTTCAATCCAAATAAAGTGCCTTTGTCATGAACTAAATTAAATTCGACATAACGTCCACGTCTAATTTCCTGCCAAGTTCGCTGTGATTCAGAATATGAAATTGACTTTCGTTTTTCGACTATCGGAACATAGGCTTCTAGAAAACTATTTCCAACTTCTGATACAAAGTTATACCAATTTTCCATAGTCATCTCTTCAGATGCTTTACAGTAATCAAAAAATAATCCACCAATGCCTCGCGCTTCATTTCGATGCGTATTGTAGAAATATTCATCGCAACGATTTTTGTAAGTCGGATAGAAATTAGTATTGTGTTTATCACAGGCCGTCTTGCAAGTTTGATGAAAATGAATGGCATCTTCCTCAAATAAATAGTAAGGCGTTAAATCTTGTCCGCCCCCAAACCATTGGTCTACAATATTGCCTTCAGAATCATACATTTCAAAATAGCGCCAATTTGCGTGTACTGTTGGCACCATGGGACTTTTAGGATGTAAAACTAAACTCAATCCACAAGCGAAAAAATTGGCGTCAGTTACTCCAAAATGCTTACGCATAGTTTCAGGTAATTCACCATAAACTGCTGAAATATTTACGCCTCCTTTTTCGAAAACATTCCCATTTTCAATAACACGTGTTCTACCACCACCACCTTCAGATCGTTCCCATATGTCTTCAACAAATTTAGATTTACCATCGACTTCTTCCAATTTTGAAGTGATACGGTCTTGTAAATTTTGTATGTATTGATAAAATTTATTTTTCATTATTCTTAAACCATAGATTTGTTACAATAAGTTGCTTTTTCAAAGTCCCTTACATTAACAGCAATAAAAGGAATTTTTGGGAACATTCGTTTTAAAGCGACGACAATTTGTTTAGATAAATTCGCTTTTTGTTTGGTGTCTCTACCTTCCATTACATCGGCAAAGACATGAATAAAGTCGTCTTGTTTTCCTCCAACCAAATAATGTTCCTTAAACGGGTTTAATCGGACCTTAATATCAGGTTCATCAAATAATCCTGTGTTGCTCGCGGCCGAATGTACTTCTAAAATGATAGAATTAGGATCTTTCAATTCTAGAATATGTTGAGAACAATCTATTACAAAATGTGGCATAATTAGTTATTTATATAGTTCATATAATTCCATGTCAAGAGGCTGTTCACCTCTAGGTGTAAATTCATTTTCCAATGTTTTTTGCCATTTAAAATTACACTTTTCCGCAATCATAACGCTCCCAATATTACTTTTATGAGTAATAATCTGAAGCGATTGTAAGTTTAAATGTTCAAACGCATATATTGAAAGGGCCTTAATTACTTTTTGCATAATTCCTTTCCCTTCGAACGGATAACCAATACAATAGGCAAACTCGCCTTGGTTCTTGTCCCAGTCTAAATCTTTAATATAAACTAGACCAACGAATTCATAAGATGCTTTCACTTTTAGTATGAATAAGTACTCTTCATTTAGGCGAAACTCTTTCACTTTATTCCCAACAAAATATTTAGATAAATCTGGTGTTGAATTTTGCTCTAATGTATCTGGGAAATAGCGTTTTAATCGATCTTCATTGGCAATTACAAAATTGCATATATTCCAAGCGTCATTCAACTGAATAGGATTAATATAAAATGCATCTAAATCTATCATTATCCATGTTGAATTTTATTTTCAGCTTTTAAAATTTCAATCGTTTTGATGGATGCTGCGGTTACAGATAATGGTAATACTAGAATAACACCAATTACTGGAATTAATAAAAAGAGCATAAAAACAGTACCATTACCAATCGCTAATCCACGATGTCTTCGAACAAATGACAAACTATTGCGATACTTAAAATGGCGCTCTAGAGTATAATCCATATTTCCAAAACCAGCATAATAAGCTTGAACTAAAAAAAGTAAGATTGGAGCAATGAATCCAATTAATGGAATAAACCCAATAATTACAATAGGAATCGTTAACAACAACTCCATGCCTAAATTTCTAAAATTTATACGAATCCCTCGCCATAATTGTTGTTGAAATGAAGTGTTTCGATGATTTTGTGCTGTATTACTAAAAAGATGCAATTCGATTTTTTCAGATACAGGACTCATAAATGGTGCTGAGAGCGCCATAATAATATGCTTATATAAAATAAGACCAAGAACAATGATGATTAATCCACCTATAAAATTTCCTATTGAAGTGAACGTTTCTTTTCCCCAGTCCCAAACCCAAATTTTGGAAATATAATATCCAATATTATCTGATAGGCCATAAGCAAGAAAACCAATAGCTAAGGCGGTAACAATACTTATAAGAATAGGAACAGCGAAATATTTCCAAAGCTTGAGTTTAGACATGAACTCAAATGCTCTAGCATAGGCTTTAATTCCACTGAAAATAGATTTAAGCATTATATTCTTTTACTGCATCGATAAAGGCTTTTGCATTATCTAATGGGATGTTTGGTAAAATACCATGGCCTAAATTTACAATATATTTGTCTTTACCAAATTCGTTAATCATTTGGTGGACCATTGTTTTTATTTGAGAAGGTGGAGATAATAATCGAGACGGATCAAAATTCCCCTGAAGCGTAATGTTTCCTCCAGTCAAGTAGCGTGCATTTTGAGCAGAACATGTCCAGTCAATTCCCAGAGCAGCGGCATTTGATTTTGCCATTTCACCTAAGGCAAACCAACAGCCTTTTCCGAAAGCAATTACAGGAGCATCATCTTTTAAAGCTTCAATTATTTGATTGATATATTGCCAAGAAAATTCTCGATAATCAGTAGGTGACAGCATGCCTCCCCAAGAATCAAAAATTTGAACAGCATCAACACCAGCAATAACTTTTGCTTTTAAATAAGCAATAGTTGTATCTGTAATTTTCTGTAATAATTGATGCGCAGCGATAGGATTTGTAAAACAAAATTCTTTAGCCTTATCAAAGTTTTTACTGCCTTGACCTTGTACACAATAACAAAGTATGGTCCATGGAGATCCTGCAAATCCTATTAACGGGATGTCATTATTTAATAATTCTTTGGTCGCTTTTATGGCTTGCATAACATAATCTAATTCCACATGTACATCTGGAACAATGACATTATTGACATCTTTTTGACTACGAATTGGATTAGGAAGATAAGGACCAAAGTTAGGTTTCATCTCCACTTCAATATTCATCGCTTGAGGTATTACTAAAATGTCGCTAAATAAAATAGCGGCATCCATACCATAACGACGTATAGGCTGCACGGTTATTTCGCTAGCTAATTCAGGAGTACGACAACGTGTAAAGAAATCGTATTTTTCTCTAATGGCAATAAATTCAGGAAGGTATCGTCCAGCTTGACGCATCATCCAAACGGGTGGACGCTCAACAGTTTCTCCTTTTAATGCTCTTAAGTATAAATCGTTTTTAATCATTATTATGCATAATTTTCATTAACCAAGGCGATCACACTTTCGACCGTTGGAAGTTTTGCTACTCTAACATCGTTAAAATGTTTTCTTGCTTCATTCGCTGTAGTTTCACCTATACAGTAGGCAATTTTATCAGCATTGTTTTCTAATAAATAACTTTGAATAGTAGAAGGACTGTAAAACATTACGCCTTCAATTTTTTCGTCAATTTTGATAGCATTGTAAATTGTTTTGTAGGCTTCAATTTCAGTAACTTCAATATGGTTTTCTTTTAAGATATTTGGCAATTCGTCCAAACGAATATCACTACAAAAATAGGTAGCTTCAGTACCATCAATATATTCAACTAAGTATTCTGCGAGCTTTTTAGCATTAGCTTCGTAGTGTGTAACGTCTCCAATCTTGTTTTTTATTAAACGCTTTGTGCGTCTTCCGACGCAGTAGATGTTTTTGAATTGAAGCTCCATTGCTGAAAAATTCGTAATCAAAGATTCGACTGCATTCTGACTGGTAATAATCACATTCTTGATTTCAGATTTTAAAACAGTTTTAGGAATTCGATTTAAACTAATTTTAATGAAATCGTGGTTGTCAATTGCAATGTCATTACTAAATGAATGACGCTGTGATTCGGTAAGAGTTTTAGTTGAAAATACTTGAGTTTGTTTAGCCTCATTTTCAATATCATCCATTAATCGTTTACCGCCTCTTTCTATAATGAAATCAGCACAGTAATGTGCCATATCCTGATGCTCACCAAGTTTTTCGTTGCGTGTAACTTCTATTTTTTTGCTACCGTCTGTACTTAATAAAACGCCTTGAAAGGAAACGGTTTCATCTTTTATAAAGGCAATTGCTCCAATTGGAGCTGTACAACCACCTTCTAATCGATTTAGAAATTCACGTTCAATACGTGTACATATATCAGTTTCTTCATGATTTAATTCAGCACAAATAGCACGAGTTGCTTCATCGTCTTCTAGAGCCGTAATCATCACAGCTCCTTGTGCTGGAGCTGGGATCATCCATTCTAAGTTAATTGCATTTTCTGGTCTTAAGTTGATACGACCTAAACCTGCAGCAGCAAAGATGGCTCCGTTCCAATGTGTATGGTCTTCAAGTTTTTGAAGTCTTGAATTTACATTGCCTCGTAAATCTTCTATGGTATGTGTTGGATAGCGATTAAGCCATTGTGCACGTCGTCTTAAGCTTCCTGTTCCTATGACTGCATCTTTCTGAGACAAAAATTCTTCGTTGTTTTTAAACACTAATGTATCGCGAATATTCCCTCGTTTTAACACGGCAGCTTGTACAATGCCTTTTGGTAATAATGTTGGAACGTCTTTAAGTGAATGCACTGCAATATCTATGTCGTTATTCAACATTGCAATGTCCAATGTTTTTGTAAATACACCTGTGATTCCGAGTTCATAAATAGGTTTATTGAGCTCTAAATCGCCTGTTGATTTAACTGGAACTAAGGCCGTTTTATGGCCTAGGTGTTCCAATTGTGATTGAACGGTTTTGGCCTGCCATAGTGCTAATTCACTATCGCGTGTACCAATTCTAATTATTTTAGACATTTGTTGAATTTTCAAGTTGAAAAACCTTCTTTATGAGTTCAAGGCTTTCGTCGGTAGAGCAACTATCATCTTTCAAATGATGTGCAAAGTGGTTTGTAATTTTTTGAATGATATTATTACTAATAAGTTCGGCTTGTTCTTCGTTGAAATCAGAAATCTTTTTACGTTGATTGTCTAACTCAGCAGTTTTAAAATCATGAAGTTTATTTCGCAGCGCTTTAATAGTAGGTGCAAATTTTCGCGTTTCTAACCATTGATTAAAATCAGATTTTACGTCCTCAATAATCTGTTCAGCTAGAGGAATATGTAATTTTCTTTTTTCTAAAGTCTCATCCGTAATTTGAGATAAGTAATCTAAATGAATTAGTGATACATTTTCTAATTCGGTTACATTATTATGAACATTTTTTGGAATAGATAAATCTAAAATTAGAAGCGGTTTATGACTTTGAATGATGTGCTTATCAATTGTAGGGTTTTGAGCTCCAGTAGCAACAACTAAAATGTCAGTTTCATTAATTTCCTCTTGTAAATTCGCATAATCTTTTACAATTAAATTGAATTTGCCAGCAATCTTTTCTGCCTTATCTTTAGTTCTATTAACTAATGTGATATGCTCATTTTTAGTGTGTTTTACTAAATTTTCACAGGTGTTTCTACCAATTTTACCAGTACCAAAAAGGAGTATGTTTTTATTAGTAATATCTTCAATATTTTTAATAATATACTGTACAGAAGCAAAAGATACAGAAGTTGCCCCAGAAGAAATCTCTGTTTCCGTTTTTATTCGTTTACTTGCTTGAATGACAGCATTCACTAAGCGTTCAATAAAAGGATTGAGCAATAGAAGTTTTTTGGAAACTCGAGCACTAGTTTTAAGTTGACTTATGATTTCAAAATCTCCAAGAATTTGACTATCGAGACCAGATCCTACTCTAAACATATGAGCGATTGCCTCTCTGTTTTTGTAAACATAAGCGACATCTTGAAATTCTTCAACAGTCCCCTTAGTATTATCACAAAGTAATTTGATTAATTGAAAAGGATGTTCAGCGAATCCGTAAATTTCCGTTCTATTACAAGTAGAGGTCACAATTAAACTTTCAATACCATTGTCTTTGGCCTGATTGAGTAGTGCTGTTTTCGCAGCATCGTCTAAACTAAAATGTCCTCTAATTTCGGCATCAGCTTTTTTATAGCTTAACCCGATAGCATAAAAGTATGTTCCTCTTGAAATGTGATATTGCTCCATTACCTGATTTGGATGTTCGAGAACAAAAATATATAGCCTACTACTTAAAAAGTAACGCTCAAGGAACTTTTAGTATCGTTTGTGGTTTTTTACTCTTTTTTTTTATAATTATATGATAAATGTCATACTTTTACAGCAGATTCAGTGCTTTTCGAGTGTTTTGTTTAGAATGAATCTAAATAATGTCATATGAATAATGAAAATAATGATCTAAGAAATGTCGCTAAAGGTTCATTTGATGAAACTATAGTAGATGATGGCTTTTATGTACTTACCTATCAAAATGAAAATTCATTCACAGAAGTGGTTGAACGTGATATAGATAGCAGTTATATCCAATTTCATTTCTGTATTAAGGGATCTAGCCAATTTATATTTAATAAGGGAACCTATATCTTAAATATTTTGGAGGAAAATTCATTACTACTTTATAACCCTCAACGTGATTTACCAATTCATCTTGATGTAAACCCCAATTCTTGGTTAGTGTCGGTTTTAGTGTCTATTAAGAAGTTTCATGGTTTATTTTCACAGGAGGCGGATTTTATTACATTTTTAAGCGATGATAATAAGAATAAAAAATATTACAAGGATGGAATGATCTCACCTTCGATGGCTATTGTTTTAAATCAATTGATAAACTTTAATTTAAATACCTCCATAAAATCACTTTATTTTAAAGGAAAGGCCTTAGAACTTCTAAGTTTGTATTTTAATAGAAGTGAAGAAGCTAATATTGAGCAATGTCCATTTTTGGTTGATGAAGCCAATGTTATTAAAATTAGAAGCGCAAAAGACATAATCATTTCTAGAATGTCTGAGCCTCCAAGTTTGCAAGAACTGGCCGACGAGATAGGATTAAATCTTAAAAAATTGAAGGAAGGATTTAAGCAGATTTATGGTGATACAGTCTATAGCTTTTTATTTGATTATAAAATGGAAGTAGCCAGAAAGCTCCTTGAAACAGGAGATCATAATGTAAATGAAGTTGGATTAAAAGTCGGTTATAGTACCTCAAGCCATTTTATTGCAGCATTTAAAAAGAAATATGGCACAACGCCAAAAAAATATATAATGTCATTGAGCTAATAGCATAAATCTCTATGAAAAAAGGAATATTACTAGTCAATCTTGGTTCGCCGGACAGTCCAGAGCCCAAAGACGTTAAATCCTATTTAGGTGAATTTTTAATGGATGAACGTGTGATTGACGTTCCATTTTGGGCGAGAACATTACTTGTGAAGGGTATCATATTAAACACAAGACCAAAAGCATCTGCAGCGGCATATAAAAAAATATGGTGGAAAGAGGGCTCTCCTTTAATAGTGATTTCTGAACGACTTCAAAGTAAAATACAAAATCAAGTAGAGTCACCAATTGCTTTGGCTATGCGCTATGGCAGCATGACCATAAAAAAGGGACTTCAAGAATTAGTGGATCAAGGTGTTTCTGAAGTTTTGATTTTTCCTTTATATCCTCAATTTGCAATGGCAACTACCGAAACCATTTTAGTGTTGGCAGAAGAGATTATTAAAAGCGATTTTCCAGAATTAAAAATGGCATCGGTTCCAGCATTTTATAATAAATCAGATTATATCGAAGTGCTTTCAAATAGTATTGCTAAACATCTTGTGGGGAAAGACTATGACCATTTATTGTTTTCATATCACGGTGTTCCTGAACGTCATATCAGAAAAAGAGATGTTACTAAATCTCATTGTAAAATTGACGGTAGCTGTTGTGTTTCAAATTCGAAAGCGCATGAGTTTTGTTATAGGCATCAATGTTTTGAAGTCACTAGGTTAGTTGCAGAAAAATTAAGTTTGAAGGAAGGGAGTTTTTCAACTTCCTTCCAATCGCGTTTAGGATTTGATCCTTGGTTGCTCCCATATACAGATAGAACCATCGAGCGTCTGGGGAAATCAGGCATCAAAAATATGGCAATTGTTACGCCAGCCTTCGTTAGTGATTGCTTAGAAACACTTGAAGAAATTGCAATGGAAGGTCAGGAGATTTTTCATGAAATGGGAGGTCAAAACTTTACGACAATTCCATGTTTAAATGATGATAAAGAATGGGTAGACTTATTATCAAAGTGGATTAATGAATGGAACACTAAATAACATTAGATGCTATTAGTTAAAATTCAATTGTCAGTAATCTATAAAATTATTAATCCTTATTTTTAGTGCGCTTTAACCAAACCATTTATAACATGCGATGTTTGTTTTTTTCCTTGTTCGCTTTCCTTTTTGTTGGAACAACTTTTACTTCAAATGCTCAATCCTATAGTAAAGAGCACTATGACGCTCTAGAGTATAGACTTCTAGGCCCTTTTAGAGGAGGAAGAAGCGCAGCAGTATCGGGAGTTCCAAATCAACCAAACCTTTATTATTTTGGTTCTACAGGAGGAGGAATTTGGAAAACCACTGATGGTGGTCGGACTTGGGAAAATATTTCTGATGGATTTTTTGGCGGGAGTATTGGTGCAATTTCTGTTTCCAAAAGTGATCCAAATGTGCTTTATGTAGGTGGTGGTGAAAAAACTGTGAGAGGAAACGTGTCTTCTGGTTATGGTGTTTGGAAAAGTGTCGATGCGGGAAAATCATGGTCAAGTGCAGGTTTGAAAAATTCGCGACACATACCGAGAATTGCTGTGGACCCAACTGACCATAATGTAGTTTATGCAGGCGTCCTTGGAAATATTTATAAACCCACTCAAGATCGCGGTATTTATAAAAGTATTGATGGTGGTAAAACTTGGAAAAAGACACTTTTTGCTAATGACAAAGCTGGTGTTGTCGATTTATTAATTGATCCTACAAATCCAAGAATCTTGTACGCATCTACTTGGCGAATTCAGCGAACACCTTATAGTTTAAGCTCTGGTGGAGAAGGATCAGCATTATGGAAAAGCACAGATAGAGGAGAAACTTGGACGGAAATTTCAACAAATAAAGGATTTCCTGAAGGCACTCTAGGAATTATAGGAGTAACGGTTTCACCACTCAATAGCCAACGAGTTTGGGCAATTATTGAGAACAAAGAAAAAGGAGGTTTATATAGAAGTGACGATGGAGGTGAAACCTGGAACCAGATTAATAGTGAACGGAAACTCCGTCAACGCGCCTGGTATTATACCCGTATATATGCGGATACAAAAGATGCAGATGTAGTTTATGTATTAAATGTTCGTTATCATAAAAGTTCAGACGGAGGAAAAACATTTAGTTCGCTCAGAACTCCTCATGGAGACCATCATGATTTGTGGATTGCACCTGAGAATCCTGATCGTATTATTGTTGGGGATGACGGAGGCGCACAAGTAACTTATGACGGTGGCGAAACATGGAGTACGTATCATAATCAACCAACATCACAATTCTATAGAGTTACTACAGACAACCATTTTCCGTATCGAATTTATGCTGCTCAGCAAGATAATTCTACTATTAGAATTCCACATCGAACTGAAGGGCGTGCAATTACTGATGACGATTGGGAAAGTACAGCTGGAGGAGAATCTGCTCATATAGCAGTTGATCCAGAAGATAATGATATTATTTACGGTGGAAGTTATGATGGGTTTTTGACACGTGTAAATCATAAAACTGGATCTGTAAGAGCTATTAATGTTTGGCCAGACAATCCTATGGGCCACGGAGCTGAAGGTATGAAATATCGCTTTCAATGGAATTTTCCAATTCTATTTTCTAAGCACAATCCGAACCGATTATACACCTTTTCACAACATGTTCATGTTACTGAAAATGAAGGGCAATCTTGGAAAATTGTAAGTCCAGATTTAACTCGAAATGATCCAGAAAAACTAAAATCTTCAGGAGGGCCAATTACTCAAGATAATACCTCCGTAGAGTATTACTGTACCATTTTTGCAGCTCAAGAATCACCTTTAAAAGAAGGATTACTATGGGTAGGTAGCGATGATGGATTAATTCATTTAACTCAAAATGGAGGGCAATCTTGGGAGAACGTAACACCTAAAGGGATGCCAGAATGGATGATGATCAATAGTATTGAACCAAGTGCTTTTGATGAAGGCACTTGTTATGTGGCAGGAACAAAATATAAGACAGGAGATTTTAAGCCTTACTTGTATAAAACCACAGATTATGGAAAGACATGGTCAAAAATAACCAATGGCATCAATCCTGAACATTTTACAAGAGTATTACGACATGATCCTAAACAAAAAGGATTGTTGTATGCAGGTACGGAAACAGGGATGTATATTTCCTTTAATGATGGTAAGAATTGGCAAGAATTTCAACTGAATTTACCAATTGTTCCAATAACTGATTTGGCAATAAAGAATAATAATTTAATTGTAGCTACTCAAGGACGGAGTTTATGGATTATTGATGATTTAACAGTTTTACATCAGCTTTACGAATCAAGTTTAAAGGGGAATAGATTATTTAAACCAAAAGACACCTATCGTTTAGATGGTGGCAGTAGAGAAGGAAGTAAAACCTCAGGAACTAATCATCCTAGTGGAGTGATGACTTATTTTAATTTGAAGGACTTTGATGAAGAAAATGACGACGTATCCTTAAGTTATTTTGACACCAAAGGAGACACTATTAAAACTTTTAGTACAAAAAACAAAAAGAAGGATAAACTAGAGGTTAAAAAAGGAATGAATCAGTTTAATTGGGATATGATTTATAAAGGGGCTGAGACATTAGAAGGAATGATTTTATGGTGGGCGAGTTTAGAGGGACCTCAAGCAATTCCTGGAAATTATAAAATAAATCTAAACGTCAATGGTGAAATAATGTCACAACCATTTACTGTGATTAAAGATCCAAGATCAGAAAGTACATTAGCTGACATGCAAAAGCAATTTGACTTCATTTCTGATATTAATAAAACGATGAATGAAGCCCATAAGTCAATAAAAAAGATTAGAAAAATAAAGGCTCAATTGTCGGCATTTGAAACACAATATAAGGACAATGATAGCGTAAAAGCCTTATTAGACAAATCTGAAAAATTAAAAGAACAGTTTACAGAAATAGAAGAAGCTTTATATCAGACTCAAAATCGAAGTGGACAAGATCCATTAAATTTCCCTATTAGATTAACAAATAAATTGGGACATTTAAATGCACTCATTGGGATAGGAGATTTTGCGCCAACGGATCAAGATGTTGCAGTGAAAAATGAATTATCAACAAAAATAAGGGCTCAATTAAATGCGTTTAACACATTGGTTTCTAGTGAGATTTCAGAATTTAATAAGGTCTTTAATGAGAAGCGCCTAAACTATCTATTTATCGAAGATTAATGGAATACTACAATTATATAAAATCTTTACACCTCATTTTTGTTGTGACTTGGTTCGCTGGACTGTTTTATATTCCACGATTATTTGTGTATCAAATAGAAGCATATCATAAACCATCTCCAGATAAAGAAATACTAGGTAAGCAACTCAAGTTAATGGCAAAACGACTTTGGAATATAATCACATGGCCTTCAGCTATTTTAGCAACTGTTTTTGCTATTTGGTTGTTAATATTACAACCGCTTTGGTTAGAACAACCATGGATGCATGTTAAGTTAGTTTTTGTGATTTTATTAATTATTTACCATTTAAAAACACATCAATTTTATAAACAGCTTCAACGTGATGAAGTTAACAAAACCTCTAGTTTTATGAGGCTTTGGAACGAAGGTGCGACTTTTATTTTGTTTGCAGTCGTATTTTTAGTGATATTAAAAAGTGCCATTAATTGGGTGTTCGGTGTTGTGGGAATAGTTGTTTTGGGAGTGCTTTTAATGCTAGGGTTTAAAGTTTATAAGAGAATAAGAAATAAGAACCCTGACGCATAAAATAATTGGTGTGATTATTGTTATATTTAGTCCAATATTAAATATTGCATGAAATTAAAAAACCTGTCTTTAAGAGTTCGAATATTTATAGCTATGATTTTGTTGGTAATCATTGCTTCTATATTGATAGCAGGAGTTACCATTTATCAGTATAATGAAGAAGCACGAGATTACCATAAAGAGCGTTTAGAGCGAAAAGAGGAAAACATAAAGGAGCAAATTAATTACGTGCTTCGAGAAACGACTTACCCAATAACAACAGAAAATATTCCTCTAATTTTTAAAGATAAAATTTATGAAATTGCGTCTATTCATAAATTGCAAATCAATCTCTATGATTTAGAAGGCGGCTTGTTAAAATCTTCAAAAGCAAGCATTGACGTTGATACATTAACTAAGTGTTTGGATGCTGAAATTTTAAATGCAATTTCTAATACTGTGGCACATCGACATGTTATTAAAAATGTTGAAAACAATGAAACATTTCAATCGTCCTATAGCTATATTACTGATGCTAAGTTTAAATCATTAGCAATACTGAATTTACCATATTTAGAGAATGATGATTTTTTAAATAAAGAATTAGAAGAGTTCCTTTTAAGATTGGGGTATGCTTATTTGGGCATGCTATTAGCTGCTATAATTTTCGCCTATTTTGTATCTAAATATATTACGAGATCACTAAAAACTATCAGTGATAAAATGAACGAAACGAGGCTCGAAAAACGGAATAAAAAAATAGAAATTGAATCGTCTAGTGATGAAATATCGACATTAGTGAATTCTTATAATAGTATGATTGATGAATTGGAAGAGAGCGCTGTGAAATTGGCGACTAATGAACGGGAACAAGCATGGCGAGAAATGGCGAAGCAAGTGGCGCATGAAATCAAAAACCCCTTAACTCCAATGCGATTAAGTGTACAAAGTTTTCAGAGAAAATTTGATCCTAGTGATGAAAGCATACATCAAAAAGTTGATGAATACAGTAAAACATTAATACAGCAAATCGATACAATGAGTTCCATTGCTTCTGCATTTTCAAATTTTGCAAAAATGCCAGCACAACAAAATGAAACTCTAAACGTAGTGAAAATAGTAAAGCTTGCCTTGGATATATTTAATGAAGAGTATATTACATTTATTGCGGAAGAAACCGAAATCATAGCTAAGTTTGATCGCACCCAATTAATCAGAGTTGTAACGAATCTGGTGAAAAATGGGATTCAAGCCATTCCTGAAGATTCTGATGATCCAAAAATTGTAGTTGATGTTTCTATGGAAAAAGAAAACGTCGTTATTTCGGTTTTCGATAATGGTAATGGCATTACTGAAGAGAATAAATCAAAAGTTTTTGAACCTAAATTCACCACTAAAACGAGTGGAATGGGATTAGGACTTGCAATGGTTAAAAATATTGTCGAAACTTATAATGGAAGTATTACCTTTACGTCCCAAGATGGAAAAGGAACGACATTTAAGGTGTCTTTCCCTAAAGAAGAACTACATCATTATAAGTCATGAATTACGAAAATATCTTATCTAGCTCTCAGAATGGGTTAGCAACAATTACTATTAATCGTCCGACAAAATTAAACGCATTAAATAAAGCAACTATCCAAGAATTGCATGATGCTTTTGAAGAAGCTAATGATGATAAAGCCATAAAAGTTATTATTATTACTGGTAGCGGTGAAAAGGCTTTCGTGGCTGGAGCAGATATATCAGAATTTGCTGATTTTGATGTTGCTCAAGGTGGTAAACTTGCTAAAAAAGGACAAGAGTTATTATTTGATTTTGTTGAAAATCTTTCCACTCCAGTCATTGCAGCTGTTAACGGTTTTGCGCTTGGAGGTGGACTGGAATTAGCAATGGCATGCCATTTTAGACTTTCTAGTGCTAATGCAAAAATGGGACTCCCAGAAGTGTCCTTAGGAGTAATACCAGGTTATGGAGGCACACAACGATTACCTCAATTAGTAGGTAAAGGTCGCGCCATGGAAATGGTAATGACCGCAGGAATGATTGATGCCGAAACAGCTAAGGAATACGGACTTGTTAACCACGTAACAACACAAGAAGAATTGCTTCCACTTGCGGAAAAAATTGCATCTAAAATTATGCGAAACTCTTCAGTAGCAATAAAAGGAGCCATTAAATCTATTAATGCAAATTTTGAAGATGGTGTTGATGGATACAAAACTGAAATTAAACAATTTGGGAAGTGTTTTGGAACTGATGATTTTAAGGAAGGCACTTCTGCATTTCTTGAAAAGCGTAAAGCAGATTTTCCAGGAAACTAATTAACAATCTACATTCTGTAGCCATCAAGACTATAATTTAGTTTTTATTTTTATGATACTCTTTAAGAAAAGGGGTAACAATCATAATCTATAAATTAATTATAATGAATTCCAAATCTATCATTAAAGGACGTGGAGCTCAAAGTCACGTACATAATCGTTTCTTTGAACTAAGCCATGAAATGAGAGATGATTTTCTAGAGTATTGTTTAAAAGAAGGAGATACTCCTGAAAAACTTAAAACACAGTATCTCGAGGTATTCCCAAAGACTATTGTCAATAAAGTTACCAGTCCAGATGTTGGAATGATGTATTCAATGAATCCTTATCAAGGTTGTGAGCATGGATGCGTATATTGCTATGCGCGCAATAGTCATGAATATTGGGGATTTAACGCCGGATTAGAATTCGAAAACCGCATATTAATAAAAAGAAACGCTCCCTTATTGTTAGAGCAACATTTGAAAAAGAAATCGTGGAAAGCACAAACCATAGTGTTATCTGGAAATACGGATTGCTATCAACCCGCTGAACGAAAATTTCAAATTACTAGACAATGTTTGGAAGTGTTTTTAAAATACAAACATCCTGTGGCGATCATAACAAAAAACGCCTTAGTTCTTCGTGATTTAGATCTTATTAAGTTATTGGCTGAAGATAATTTAATTAAGATATGTTTGTCCATAACATCTCTATCTGAAACCACGAGAAGACATCTTGAACCAAGAACAGCGTCAACTCTTAAACGATTAAAAACGGTGAGGACATTATCTGAAAATGGCATTCCCGTTAGTGTAATGTTAGCTCCAATTATTCCTGCTATTAATAGTCATGAAATTCTGCCTTTGGCAAAAGCAATTTCAGAAGCTGGAGCATTGTCATTTGGTCATACAATTGTTCGATTAAATGGAGCAGTTGGTGCTATTTTTAGTGATTGGATTAGAAAAACAATGCCAGATAAAGCAGATAAAGTACTGCATCAAATAGAAGATTGCCATGGTGGAAATTTAAATGATTCTCGATTTAAAACGCGTATGCGAGGAGAAGGAAAAATTGCAGAACAGATTAATATGATTGTTAAACTAGCGAGGCAGAAATACTTTAATAACAAGGTTAAATCCAAACTCAATGTTGAACTACATGAACACTATAAAGATGGACAATTAAAGTTATTTTAACTACAGTTTAATTCCTGGTCCTATTTATTTTTCACCATCCCATTCAGCATAAAATTGTTCGAGAAATTGCTCCATATAAACATGACGTTTCTCTGCAATTTGTTTGCCAGTTTTTGTGTTCATTCGATTTTTAAGCAGTAGTAATTTTTCGTAAAAATGGTTGATAGTTGGTGCCGAAGATGTCTTGTATTCGGCTTTACTCATATGAAGATTAGGTTTTATGGAAGGATCAAATAAAGCCCTGTTCTTAAATCCACCATAATTGAAGCATCTAGCAATTCCTATTGCACCAATAGCATCTAGACGGTCAGCATCCTGAATGACATCAAGTTCAAGCGATTTAAAATTTTGAGCTTCGTTTCCGCCTTTAAATGAAATGTTTTCAATAATTTTTATTACATGTTCAATAACATTCGAATCCACGTTTAAGCTAAATAAGAATTCACGGGCTATTTTAGGACCAACAGTTTCATCGCCATTATGAAATTTACTATCCGCAATATCATGCAACAAAGCACCAAGTGAAATGACAAACACATCAACTTGCTCCTTTTTAGAGATGAGTAAAGAATTATTAAACACCCTTAGGGTGTGAAACCAATCATGCCCTCCTTCTGCATTGAGAAGTTGCTGTTTTACAAACGCTTTAGTTTTTATAATTTGATCTTCGGAAGTCATAGTCTAAAAATGAAAATTCCTTTCAGGAGACGAAAGGAATTAAGTTGTTTATTTTGAAACTGCAGGCTCTACCCACTTAAACTGAAATGAATTTTCAGGAATAGAAATTCGATCTGCTAAACGTATCATCCGTGAAGGAAGTTTTACAAGATAATCTCTGGCTTTTTCCGCTTCTTCATTAAGCCCATTAATATTCCCAAGATCCCAACGGACAACCAGTTTTTCTAGTATTTCAGCATAATCTAAAGCCGTATAAACACCAATACGCTGTGCAGTATTGGAAAACTCTTCGAAGGCCGTTCCAATTTTTTCTCCAGATTCTCTTAAAAAATGAGCTGGCATAGCAATTTTTCGTTTCATCATATAATGAAAAGCCATCATCATTTGATTCGGGTCTACTTCAAAGATGCGTTCAACAAATTCACTATATGCATGATGATGACGCATTTCATCACCTGCAATAATTTTACACATTTTAGCCAAGCCCTTACTGCCATAATCTTTGGCTTGTTTAGCAACTCTATTATGTGAAATGTAAGTTGCTAATTCTTGGAAACTAGTGTATACAAAATTTTTATAAGGATCACGATCTGTTCCAATATCAAAGCCATCTGCAATTAGATATTGCGTAGTACGTTCAATTTCTTTCATATTCACACGACCGGAAAGGTATAGGTATTTGTTAAGGACATCTCCATGACGATTTTCTTCAGCAGTCCAATGTCTAATCCATTTGGACCAACCATTTCGCTCAACCTGATCAATACCTTCAACATCCATTAACCAAGATTCGTAGCTTGGTAGCGCCTCCTCAGTAATCATGTCTCCAACTAAAACAACCAATAAATCATAAGGAAGCTCTTTCGCTAGTTCACGAATTTCCCTCACTTCTTCAATAAATTTATCTCCTTCGGAGTTCGGTAGAAAATCACTAGGTTGCCAAATTTTTTCAATTGGAATTAGATATTTTTCTATTAGGGTGTCGACGTCTTTTTCCAGATGCTGCATCACTTCCAACCTCACATTTTTTAACGACATTGATTTACTATTTAGGGATGAATATTTGAAGTAATCGTATGCTCTACATGACGAATTAATTCTTCTTTATCTACAAAGGTAGCTATTTTGATAGGCTGATGCACAGTGAATTTTAAATGATTTCCAATTCCCAAAGGAAATTTGCCATATTGTAACATTTTCCAAGAATTATTGATGGTTATTGGGACGATGGTCGCTGATGGTATTTTTTTCATTAGGATTGCCAATCCTCGAGTTTGAAATGGTTTGGGTTCTCCATTTTCACTCCGTGTTCCTTCAGGAAATATAACGGCTGCGCGGTTATTTTTTTCAATATATTCACTAAAGGATATAATTGCAGGTATGGCTTGTCTTGGATTTTTTCTGTCTATTAATACTGAACCACCATGTCTTAAATTATACGATACGCTTGGAATGCCTTTTCCTAGTTCTTTCTTACTTATAAATTTAGTATGGTGTTTTCGCATGAACCACATAATAGGTGAAATGTCATACATACTCTGATGGTTAGCAACAATAATTAAAGGTTGATTAGTATCAATTACATGAGGATTTGTGAATGTAAAACGAGTCCCTAATAAATGAAGACAACGCACTAAACACAATTGTAAATAATCGACACTAACCTTATGCGCTTTATATCCAAATACATTAAAACAAAACCATTGAATGGGATGAAATACCACTAAAGTTATTCCAAAAAAGATATAATATATAATGCTTATCGGGTAAGCTATAAATTTTCGCATTCGGTAAAAATAAGACATAAAAAAACCACGACATAATCGTGGTTTGTTTTTTTGACTGTTATTAGAAATTGGTTTTAACAATGCTCATTGTACGCATCTATAAGGTTTTCGGCAATTAATTCTGCAGGACGTCCTTCAATATGATGACGTTCAAGCATATGCACTAATTCACCATCTTTAAACAAAGCCATACAAGGAGAGCTAGGAGGGAATGGAATCATATAGCCTCTTGCTTTATCTGTTGCTTCTCTATCGACACCTGCAAATACAGTTACTAAGTTATTTGGGTGTTTCGTATTTTGTATACTCATTCTTGCTCCTGGACGTGCATTTGCTGCTGCACAACCACAAACTGAATTTACAACTACAAGTGTTGTCCCTTCTTTTGCCAAAGCAGCATCGACAGCATCGGCTGTATGTAATTCTTCAAAACCAACATTGGTTAAATCTTCACGCATTGGTTTTACTAATTCTGCTGGATACATATATTTAAAATTTTATGTTATAATTATATTAGATTACAAAGATACCAATTGTGTAACAAAGTACATATCATATCTACTAACAAATAGTATATTTACTTATAAATAAAATCAATAGTAAGATGGGTTTTTCAAAATGGATAGGAGCGTCATTAGGATGGTCTTTCGGTGGACCAATTGGTGCAATAATTGGCTTGGCACTCGGGAGTGTAGTAGATTCGATGGCTGATGGTAAAAGCGATGTCTTTTTAGGACAGGGTCAAAAAGGAACGAGAAGACAACAACCTAATTATAGAACACGGCAGCGTCCTCAAACAGAATCTGGTGATTTTGAGGTGAGTCTCCTCATTTTAGCATCCATAGTAATTAAAGCCGACGGGGTTCAAGATCAAAGAGAATTAGATTTTGTGCGTCAACAATTTGTCGGAATGTATGGTAAAGAACGGGCTAATCATGCCTTCAAACTTTTTAAGAACATCAATAAGCAAACTAATATTTCCACGCGCCAAGTTTGTCTTCAAATAAAGCAAATGATGGATCACCCTTCTAGACTTCAATTGTTGCATTTTTTATTTGGAATTGCGAAGGCAGATGGCATGGTTACTAATGATGAGGTAAAACAGATTTATACTATTGCAGGTTATTTAGGGATAAGTCATCGTGATTATGAAAGTATTAAGGAGATGTTTTATAATAGTGAAGAACATGCTTATAAGATTTTAGAGATCGATAAAAGCGCTAGCGTTGATGCGATTAAAAAAGCCTATAGAAAGATGGCTAAGAAATATCATCCAGACAAGGTACTCCATTTAGGGAAAGAGCATCAAAAAGGTGCCGAAGAGAAATTTAGACAAGTTCAAGAGGCCTACGAACAATTGCAAAAAGAACGCGGATTTTAATTTAATTAAGGATGAATAAAGACGAAATAAGGACGAAACTTTTGGAAGCTATTATTCAAACTGAAACATCTATTCTCAATTATAAAGAATTAACGAAACCAATTGCACCAAACGACGCCATAGGAAGAGTTTCAAGAATGGATGCTATAAATAATAGAAGTGTCAATGAAGCTTCACTCAGACAGTCAGAAATTAAATTGGGTAATTTAAATCGAGTGCTCTCAAAACTCGAGGATTCTGATTTTGGAATCTGTTTAAAATGCAAACAAACTATTCCTGTCGGAAGAATTTTAATTCGACCTCAAAGTTTATTATGTGTTAATTGTGCACAGTAAATTTACCCTCTAAACAGGAAGAAATCATCTTTCATGCCTTCAATTTGTGAATCTTCGTTGGTTATAATATAATCGATAGCTAAAGACGTAAACTCGTCGCCTTTTTCAGTTAGTGAAACAATACTGTCATTAATAATAATCATGTTATTTTTAAGAGCCAATTCTAAAACTGTTTTAGAGCGTACTTTTTGCCAATTTATATGTTCGTTGAGGTGATTTACATGGCGCTCTACTTCTTCATTATGATTTTTTAAATGGAGCAAAAAAGTAAGCAAAGAAACTTCGATTCGTTGCTGTTTTTCTTTATATAAAACGGCAATTACACCTTTGCTAGGTGCAAATAAATAAACTAAGAAAAATAATAACCCTAACACCGTAGTAATTGACCCTGCAATTGAAGCATCTAACCAATGTGCTACCCAGTAACCAGCAATTGCACTAAACATACCAAATCCAATTGCAAGGCCTAACATTTTTTTCAAATCCGTTGTTAGTAAATATGCAGTTGCTGCAGGAGCAATCATTAAAGCAACCACCAATATTGCGCCTACGGCATCAAAAGCACCAACAGTTGTGATAGATGAGACAGACATTAACCCATAATGAATTATTGCTGGAGAAAATCCTAAAGACGCTGCCAATCCTTTATCAAATGTGCTTACTTTTAGTTCTTTAAAGAAGGCGAATAATAAGCTTACAGTTATCAATAAAATACTGCCAATTATCCATAATGATTTAGGTCCAACATCAACTCCAGAAATCATTAATCTGTCAAAAGGAGCGAATGCCAATTCTCCTAGTAATACGGCATCGACATCTAAATGAACATCATTCGCGTTTTTAGCAATTAGAATAACGCCAATACTAAAAAGGGCTGGAAACACCAATCCAATTGCCGTGTCTTCTTTAACCAATCCCGTTTTTTGAATATATTCAACTAAAATAACGGTTATGATACCTGTCAAAGCAGCTAATAAAATTAGTATAGGTGAATTAAGATCATGGGTTATAAAGAATCCAATTACAATACCTGGTAAAATAGAATGACTAATAGCATCACTTATCATAGCCATTTTACGAAGTACTAAAAACGTTCCCGGAATGGCACAGGCGATGGCAACTAAACTCGCAATGAGCTGTATTTCAATTTGAGCGCTACTCATCAGACTTAATTAATTGATTATATAAATTAGAAGCGGTTTTAAATCCTTCTTCAGTTAAACTCCACATGTTGCCCTGAAGCGTTACATATTGTTTGTCTACTAATTTCTTGAGTGTACCTTTGGTGTATCCTTGGAAATTATTTAAAATTTTGATCGTATGTGGATGAGATATGTTTTCGTGAGTTTCGGCAATATTATACATGAAAGCCAAGGTTTTGTGAAGTTCTAAATCACGACGATTTTTAATAAATCGAATTTGCTTAAATAAAAGTCCTCGACTTGGGGAAAATATAAATGAAAACACCACGAAAACTGCCGCGACTAGTACGATAACAGGACCAGTAGATAGATTGTTTTGGCTAGCGCTAATCGATGTTCCTATTACTCCTGAAAACGCTCCAAAAATTGCAGCTAGAAACACCATTACAGCGAGGCTATTGGTCCATTGTCTGGCTGCTGCTGCTGGCGCTAATAGCATGGCACTCATTAATACAACACCTACCGTTTGAAGACCTAAAACTATCGCTAAGACAATAAAACTCGTAATGAGAATATCAATGAATTTTGTATTGAATCCCAATGTTTTAGTGTAATCAGCATCAAATAATAAGATCTTAAATTCTTTCCAAAAAACAAGCATAACTAATAGACAAATGCCTGTAACAATAGACATCATCCAAACATCACTTTCTACAAGCGTAGCTGCTTGGCCGAACAAATATTTATCAAGACCTGCTTGATTAGCATTCGGTTGTTTTTGAATAAAAGTTAACAATAACATACCAAATCCAAAAAACAACGATAGTATTAATCCTAAGGCCGTATCTGATTTTAAATGTGTTTTTGTGATGATGCCTCTAATCCAAAAAGTTCCAATAAGACCACTAATTAATGCCCCTAAAAGTAAAGTGTTGCTATCTTTGGCTCCAGTAATAAGGAATGCTATCGCGATTCCTGGTAAGGCGGCATGGGAAATAGCATCACCTAACAGACTTTGCTTTCTGAGTACGGCAAAACTTCCTAGCATTCCACAAACAGCGCCTAAAACGGCTGTTCCTAATGTGATTGTTCTTAATGTGTAATCACTAAATACTAAATAAAAATACTCTTGAATGTCCATTATTCTTGTATACTAACTTTGTAATTAATGCCGTAAGTTTTAGTTAAATTGTCATCATTAAAGATGTCTTTAACAGGTCCAGTGGCTATTTTTTTTACGTTTAAAAAGGTGACCCAATCAAAATACTCAGGAACTGTTTGCAAATCGTGATGTACGACAATTACTGTTTTACCAGCTTTACGCAATTCTTTTAAAATATTAATAATAGCAATTTCAGTTGTTGCATCCACACCTTGAAAAGGCTCATCCATAAAATATATTGAAGCATTCTGAACAAGTGCTCTTGCTAAGAATATACGCTGCTGCTGTCCTCCTGAAAGTTGACTTATCTGTCTATTTTTGAATGGAAGCATGCCTACTTTTTCAAGCGCTTCTAGGGCTGCTTTTTTTTCTTTTTGACGTGGACGTTTAATCCAACCTAAACTTCCATAAGTACCCATCATGACAACATCTAAGGCTGTTGTGGGAAAATCCCAGTCTACACTTCCCTTCTGAGGAACATAAGCGACTAAGGAGCGTTGTTTTTCATAGGATTTCCCATAAATGCTAACGCTACCTGCGATTGGTTTTAAGATGCCAAGAATAGATTTTATCAAGGTAGATTTTCCTGCGCCATTTGGACCAACAATAGCCATAAGAACACCTTCAGGAATTTCTAAATCAATATCCCAAAGTACAGGCTTGTAGTTGTAAGCCACAGTTAAATCGTCTATTTTAACAGCAATCTTTTCCATTATTTCAAGGCATTAACAATAGTATTTACATTATACTCAAACATCCCGATGTAGGTGCCTTCAATAGTCCCAGCATTTCCTAGAGCATCAGAATAAAGTGTGCCACCAATACTAACATCGTGGTTTTTTGATTTCACGGCTGCTTGCAAAGCTTCAATTGTACGTTTTGGAACTGAGCTTTCCACGAATATAGCTTTTACATTTTTTTCGATGATAAAAGCGGCTAGTTTCTGAACATCTTGAACTCCAGCTTCGGTTGCAGTAGATAATCCTTGTAGGCCGACTACTTCAAAACCATAATTTTTTCCGAAGTAATTAAAGGCATCATGAGCAGTAACCAAAATGCGTTGTTCTTCAGGTAACGCTTCAATGACACTAGAGATTTTATTTTCTAGATGAATCAATTTCGTGAGATATAATTTTTCATTTTTAATATATAATTCTGAATTCGCAGGATCTTTTTTTGAAAGTACTTGAGTGACTTGATTGGCAAATTGCTTAAAATAATCAATATTAAACCACACATGTGGGTCATAATTTGATGCGAAATAATCTGAACCTATTAATGTGTTTTTGTCTATAACATCTGCTAGAGCAATCGTATTGATGTTTTGAGATTGCATTTTTTCAAAAACTTCAACTAACTTCCCTTCCAGATGTAATCCATTATAAAATATGAGATCAGCATTGGCTAATTTTGAGACATCTCCTTCACTAGCTTTATAGAGATGTGGATCAACTCCGCTACCCATTAATCCTTGTAAGTTTATTTGATCACCGCCAATATTCTTAACCAAATCGGTAATCATAGAAGTTGTGGTAACCACATTTAATTTTCCGTTGTCAGGAGCGTCATTTTTACAGTTCAATAAAACCATAAAAACGAAGAGTATATATATGTTCTTTATCATCATCTTAATTTTGTTTTGAAGGTAATCTGAAACTCATACCTGCACTTATTAATAAATCTTGCCCCTTAGTTATACTTGTTCCCACAGTGGCATCTAATTGGACATTATTAGAAATTAAATAGGTGAGTCCAGCATCCCAAAAATGATTGGCTTTTGAATTTTCTGGCACATCACCATATAATTCGGCGTAGGCTCCAAGTTTTTCTGTAATACCTTGTCCAAAAGCAATCGTATAAACATAAGCCGCCTCAGAAGAGTCATCTCCCCAAGCCGCACCAAGATTATAGGATAGGTTAGAATTTTCACTCAAGGTATGGGCAAATGCAAATCTAAAATCAACTCCAGTAGTTTCTGGCTTATAATCATTGCTAGCTGTAAAAGGCAAATATAAATGGCCTAAAAATCCAATCTCAGGAAAGCAACCATTCTCTTTCGCAATACTGGTTTTAAAACCGAATAGCAATGGATTGAGTCCGCTAGTTACATCATCGATAGCAGAACCATTGACTTTGGTTTTTCCTTCAACAAAATCCCAACCTAGACGTAACTCTAAATTATCAAGTAATCCGTAACGAACTAATGTGGTGTTAAACGTATAGGTTTCATTTTTAATAGAGTTTTCTTCAAACGATTCGTAAAATGCACCTGTTTCCACTTGTAGAAACCCTTTAGGAACAGCATTGGGTGATTCGGTCGCATCTGGTCTGTCTGTAATAAGCGCATCAAGAGGAGCATTCTCTTGAGCAATACTCATGCTACTTGTGGCAAATATTCCTAGAATGCAAGTGTAATTCAAAAATTTAAAGTGTCTCATTGACGTAGATAATGTTTGTGAAATCTTCATTTAATAATATAGTATTAGTGTTTATTGTAATTTGAGTCATTTTGTTTTTGCTGAATTGTTTTGACACTAAGATGGTATTCCCATATTTTAAGCCATGTTGGGCACAGAAATCAAAAAATTCTTTATCATCACTCATGAGACGTGAGATAACATAGCTCTGTCCTTCCTTGGCGTTTGATAGCGCAATTGAAATGTCTTTCGTAGTGATTTCACCGTTAGCATTTGGTATTGGATCGCCATGTGGATCGAATTGCGGATGCCCTAAATAAGCACTTATTTTATCAGCTAATAAATCGGATGTTTGATGCTCTAGAAGCTCAGCTTCGCGATGGATATCATGCAATGACATATCGAACATTTTAAACAAAAAAGCTTCCCATAGTCTGTGTTTACGTACGACATTAAGAGCCATTTTCGTGCCTTTAGCTGTTAATTTTAAAGCTTGATATTTTTCGTAATGCAGCAAATCTTTTGTGGCCAATTTTTTTGCCATGTCTGTGGCGGCCGCATTTGAAATGCCTAATTTTTTAGCAATGTTACCTGGCTTGGTATCATTGATATCATTCTTGTCGTTTTTGTAAATGGTTTTTACAAAATTTTCTATTGCTACTGACATTTCGATTTGCTTTAATTAATATTTAAGCAAGCTTAAATATTTTGCAAATCTAACTAAAAAAAATTAATCTATGAACTAAGTATTAGAATTATTAACTTCACCCATTATTTTTAAATAAGAGTTATATGAACCGTTTTTTTGTCTTTTTAATTACACTAATTTTCACCCATTCTGTATTGGGTCAAGATGTGAAACTACCATTTCAACCTTTAGATGTTTTTGAACTAGAATGGGCCTCAGATCCACAAATCTCTCCAGATGGATCTCAAGTTGTATATAAAAGAAATGGCTTTGATATCATGACGGATAAATCAAGAGGGAACCTTTGGATTTTAAACTCTGATGGAACTTCACATAGAAAATTGACATCTAGAGAAGTTAATGAATCTCAAGCAAGATGGTCTCCAGATGGTGATAGAATTGCTTTTGTAAGCTCAACCGATCAGGGATCTGAACTATACATGTATTGGATTAAAACTGGGCAATTTGCGAAGCTATCTCACCTTGAAAAATCACCAGGATCTATAACATGGTCACCTGACGGCAATCACATTGCATTTACGATGTTTGTTTCTGAAAAACCTCCTGTAATAGTGTCTATGCCTTCTAAGCCTAAAGGAGCTAAATGGGCAAAGGCTGCAAGAATAACAGATCGTTTAAAACACGAGCGTGATGGTGGTGGATATATGGCAACCGGATATACACATATTTTTATGATCCCTTCTAATGGTGGAACTGCACGTCAAATTACAAGTGAGAATTATAATCATAGCGGTAGACTATCTTTTACACCTAATGGAAAAACGATTTATTTTACGGCAAATCGCGTAGAGAATTGGGAGTATGAATTTAGAAATAGTGATATTTATAAAGTCGATGTTGATTCAAAAGTAATTTCTCGTATAACAATTGAAGCTGGGCCAGATTATGCGCCTATGGTTTCTCCTGATGGTAAATCAGTTGCCTTTTTAGGATACCTAGATAAGGTTCAAGCACATCAAAATACCGTGTTAAATGTAATTAATAGCGATGGAGGTAAGCGTAAAATTTTATCACTAGATTTAGACAGAAGTATTAATGATATGCAATGGGATTCGTCTGGTAAAGGGCTGTATTTTAGTTATGATGATAAGGGAAATACTAAAATTGCCCATATTAATCTTAAGGGCAATATTAAAAAACTAGCTGATAATTTAGGAGGAACTACTATTGGAAGACCTTATGGAGGCGGATCATATTCAATATCGGATAATGAGACTATAATCTATACGCATACACGTCCAGAATATCCTTCAGAATTGGCGGTTTTAAAACCAAAACAAAAATCACCAAAATTGATCACGGATTTAAATTCGGATGTTCTTGGCCAAAGAACTTTAGGGACTACTGAAGAAGTTTGGTACACATCTTCTTTTGATGGTCGAAATATACAGGGTTGGATTGTTAAACCACCATTTTACGATGCAACTAAATCGTATCCAGTATTAGTTGAAAATCATGGAGGACCAATTTCGAATTATGGAGATCGTTTCTCTCCAGAGATTCAGTTGTATGCTGCAGATGGTTATGTGGTGTTTTATCCGAACCCAAGAGGAAGTACTAGTTATGGTGAAGAATTCGGGAATCTTTTATTGAATAATTATCCAGGTGAAGATTATAATGATGTTATGGATGGCGTTGATTATTTAATTGAAAAAGGCATTGTTGATAACAACAGATTATATGTTACTGGAGGAAGTGCAGGTGGCATTATGACTGCTTGGATTGTGGGTAAAAACAGCCGCTTTAAAGCGGCTGTAGTACATAAACCTGTAATAAATTGGATTAGTAAAACCTTAGTTGCAGATAATTATTTTTGGTACGCCAATTCCCGTTATCCTGGTCAGCCTTGGGAAAATTATGAGAATTATTGGAAATTCTCACCAATTTCTTTGGTTGGAAATGTTGAAACACCAACTATGGTTATTGTTGGAATGAATGATTTACGTACACCACCAAGTGAGGCTAAACAATTGTATCATGCATTAAAGCTTAGAAAAGTCGAAACGGTTTTAGTTGAATTGCCAGATGCTTCACATGGAATTAATAAAAAACCAAGTAATTTAATTAGTAAAGTCGCACATACATTAGCATGGTTGAGAAAATATGAATAGTTTGATAAATTAGTGACAGCCACAATTACCATCAGTGCCACATGCTTTTGTAGTTTTAGACTTGGGTTTCCATATAAACTTGCGTACTATAAAACCTATAGCTAAAGCTAATGCCGTAAAAACTAATATATTTTGAATGATAGGGTTCATATTGAGTTTGTCGTTTTAAATTGTAACTCCTTATTTTAAAAATTGAAAAGCTATTAAAGCTACAATATACGCAAAAGCACTCATAATTATTAATTGTAGTGTAGGCCATTTCCAACTATTAGTTTCGCGTTTTACTATTGCAAGTGTACTCATACATTGCATTGCAAAGGCATAAAAAAGCAGTAATGATATACCTGATGCAAAATTAAATAAAGGGCCACCTAGAATAGGGTTTATTTCAGAAGCCATCCTATTTTTTATAGTATCTTCATCGTTGTTTCCAACACTATAAATAGTAGCTAAAGTACCCACAAAAACCTCTCTAGCTGCGAAGGAACTCACAATTGCAATTCCAATTTTCCAATCATAGCCTAAAGGTCTAATGGTAGGTTCAATAGCTCTTCCAGTAATCCCTATAAATGAATGTTCTAATTTATGTGAAGCTATTTTTTGATGTATTTCATCTTCAGATAAATGTTGAGATGCATATTGTGTTTTTACTATGCTTTCTGCATTATTGAACTCTTCTCCAGGGCCATATGATGCTAAAAACCACAACACGATTGAGATTGCTAAAATGATTTTACCGGCTCCAAATACGAAAGATTTAGTTTTCTCAAGAACAGTGAGTGCAACATTTTTAAACATCGGTAATTTGTAGTTTGGCATTTCTACAACGAAAAATGTTTTGCTTTTAATTTTCAATATTTTATTTAAGATATATGCAGATACTATAGCAGCTCCAAATCCTATTAAATATAATAGCATCAGTGTTAATGCCTGATAGCTTAAGCCAATAAAACGACCTTCAGGAATTACCAACGAAATAATAATTAAATACACAGGGAGTCTTGCTGAACAGGTTGTAAAAGGCGTTACCAAAATGGTAATAAGGCGCTCTTTCCAGCTTTCTATATTACGAGTTGCCATAATGGCTGGGATAGCGCAAGCTGTACCAGATATTAACGGCACTACGCTTTTGCCACTTAACCCAAAGCGTCGCATAATTCTATCCATTAAAAATACAACACGACTCATATATCCACTTTCTTCGAGAACAGAAATGAATAAAAATAGGAATGCAATTTGCGGTATAAATATCACTATACCGCCTAAACCGGGAATAATGCCTTCAGCTAATAGATTTGTAAATGCTCCTTGAGGCATTATTTGTTTTACCCATTCGCTTAAAGAGGCAAAGGCACTATCGATAAAATCCATTGGGACACTGGACCAATCGTAAATAGCTTGAAAAATGGTGAGCAAAATGATTCCGAAAATGACATAACCCCAAACTTTATGCGTCAAAATTCTGTCAAATTGAATACGTAAATCTTTAGCATTTTTCAGGTCAATAGTTTGGCCTCCCTTTAGAACTTCGTTTATAAATTGATAGCGTTTTATGGTTTCCTTTTGCTGCAGTCGTTTTAAATCGCTTTTTGTTTTGGTCTTGAAGCTTGAAATAGCTTCCATTTCATTTCTATCGGTTTTCCCAAAATTAACATCTTGAGTTATAACCAACCAGAGTTTATATAATAATTGATTTGGAAAAGCTTTCCGTAAATTATCAAAGTAACCTGGATCGATTTCCGAAGCATTCATACATGGGGTACTGGAAATATCTTTATAGTTAGAAATCAATTCTTTTAACTCCGATATACCTTTATTTTTTCGAGTACTTATCAGGGCAATTTTAGTGTTAAGTTTTGCCTCTAAATACGCGATGTCTAAAGAAATCCCTTTGTAACGCATCCGGTCTGACATATTAATGACCAAGATTGTTGGAATCTCTAAATCTTTAATTTGTGTAAATAAAAGAAGGTTACGTTTTAAATTTTCAACATCGCTAACAACAACAGCGATGTCAGGGAAATCTTTGTCATTTTTATTTAACAATAATTCTATAACTACATTTTCATCTAATGAAGACGCATTTAAACTGTAGGTACCGGGTAAATCTATAATGTGTGCTTTGACGCCTCGTGGCAACTTGCAAATTCCTTCTTTTTTTTCAACAGTTATTCCTGGATAATTACCTACTTTTTGGTTTAAACCAGTCAATGCATTGAATACAGAAGTTTTACCTGTGTTTGGGTTTCCAATTAGGGCAACATTGATCTGCTTACTCATTAGTAATTTCTATTTTGATGTGAATAGCAGTTTCTTTTCTAATAGCTAAATGTGTTCCGTTAATATTCAGATACATGGGATCCGCAAATGGAGCAACTTGTACAAGTTCAACAGAATTACCAGGTAAACATCCCATTTCCAAAAGTTTTAATGGAACATGTATTGATGAAACATCAGTAATAATGCCGTGTTCTCCTCTTTTTAAATGTGCTAATGTGACCTCCAAGCTTATTTAGATTGATTTTAAAGAAGCAAAAATAATGTAAAAATATAGGGTAAAAAAATAGTTGCTATAAAACTATTTGGATTCTTTTTTTAAGATTTTTATGTCTCCGAGTAAGCGCTCAATATCCTCAGCTTTCGTACCATCATAAAACCCTCTAATTTGGCGTTTTTTGTCAATGAGCATAAAGTTTTCGGTATGAATCATATCATAGGCGTCTCCATTGCCATTATCTTTTACTGCGAGGTAGCTTTTTCTAGCAAGTTCATAAATATGTTTTTTATCACCAGTTACAAGATTCCACTTTTTGTCATCAACACCTTTTTTTATGGCATAACGTTTAAGTTGTGCTACCGAATCTATTTCTGGTGTTACAGAATGCGATAATAACATAACCTCATTATCAGAGATGATTTCTTTTTGAATCAAAGCCATATGATCTGTCATAATTGGACAAATTGTTTGACAGGTAGTGAAAAAGAAATCTGCCACATAAATTTTGTCCTTATAATCATTTTGTGTAATGGTATTACCATTCTGATTCAAAAGACTAAAATCTGCAATTTTATGGTATTTACTAACATGTTGAATAGTGCTATCTACCATTTCAAAATTTACTTTAGCAGGCTGATAAATAGGAAGCGGCTTCTCAACATTTAAAATGGAATAAAAAATTGAAATGATAATTATAGATAATATCAGTAAAACAATTCCGAAGTATTTATAGTCTTTAAAAAAAGTAAGCATTTGCAAGTGTTTTAAGCCTTAATTGTAAGATTTGAATACAAAAATACGACAGATTAATGATAAAATAAGTACTTTTATCGAGCTAATTTGTTTGTAATGAACAACAAAAAGAGAAAAATTAAAACTAATGAAAACAGTTCTACCTTTTATATTTTGTGCACTATCTATTACTGCTCTCGGACAAGATTTTAATGAAACCTTAAATACAATACGTGAGTCAGAGGCAAAATCGGCACTAAATCAAATAATGCATCGCGCAAATTTAAACACTGGGAATTATGATTTAAAATACCATCGTTTAGAGTTTGACATAGATCCTGCCGTAGCTTTTATAACTGGTGATGTTACTACATATTTTGAAGCTAAAGAAGATTTAACGGAGATTACTTTTGATATGGCTGATAATTTAATCGTTTCCCAAGTGATGCAACGCGGAAATCCATTGGCATATACTCAAAACACAGATGATGAATTGGTGGTCACTTTAGGAGCGACCCAAAATATGGGCGTTTTAGACTCATTAACAATTAGTTATTCTGGTAATCCTGTTAGCTCTGGTTTTGGATCATTTGAACAAAACACGCATAGTGGAGATCCTATTATTTGGACCTTGTCAGAGCCTTATGGAGCAAAAGGATGGTGGCCATGTAAGCAAGATTTAAATGATAAAATAGATTCTATTGATGTGTACCTTACAACACCTCAATTTAATCCGTCAAGTGAAGAATATATTTCCGTTGCTAATGGATTAGAGCAAAGTCAAACAGTAAACGGATCTGACAAAACCACACATTTTAAACACCGTTATGCAATTCCAGCATACTTGATCGCATTTGCAGTCACAAATTATGAAGTCTATACGCATCAAGTTAGTAATAATGGAAACCCGTTCGATATTGTGAATTATGTGTATCCAGAAAGTTTGATTTCTGCTCAAACTAATACGCCTGTAACAGTGGATATAATGAATTTATATACCAATTTATTTGAAGAATACCCTTTCGCAAATGAGAAATATGGTCATGCCCAGTTTGGATGGGGAGGAGGAATGGAACATACTACGGTTTCATTTATGGGAAGTTTTGGACGTAATTTGATTGCGCACGAACTAGGTCATCAATGGTTCGGGGATAAAATAACATGCGGGAGTTGGAAAGATATTTGGCTAAATGAAGGTTTTGCAACATATATGTCAGGATTGGTGATTGAAAATCTAGATACGAATGCTGATTTTACAATTTGGAAACAACAACGGACAAATTCAATAACGTCTCTTCCAGATGGAACAGTTTATTTGGCAGACTCTGATACGACAAGTGTAGGCAGAATTTTTTCTGGAAGACTTTCTTATAATAAAGGTGCCATGGTGCTTCATATGCTTAGAAAAAAAATTGGTGACACTGATTTCTTCCAAGGCATGCAGAATTATCTAAACGATGCAAATCATGCATATGACTATGCAAAAACAGAGGACTATATAGCTATAATGGAAGCTGCAAGTGGTGAGAATTTATCAGAATTCTTTAGCGACTGGTTATATAATCATGGCTATCCGAGTTATCTTATTGAATGGAACCAACCTACAGGAGATCAAGTATCAATTCGAATAAACCAAACCCAGAGCGATCCTTCGGTGAGTTATTTTGAAGCTCCAGTGCCATTGCGATTTATTGGAACTATGGGTGAAGAATTGGATGTTGTTTTAAATAATAGTGTGAACCAAGAGGAGTTTTTGAATGCGGTAACGTTTACGGTTCAAAATGTTATATTTGATCCTGAAGCAGATTTAATTTCAAGAAATAATAATGTCTCACTAAGTATAAATCAACCTAATCTAGAACAGGAACTCGTTCTTTTTCCGAATCCAGCATCTCAAAGTATTACTATATTAAAACCAGACAGTTTAGATATTGCAGAGATTAGAGTATACAATAATTTAGGACAGTTGGTATTAAAATCAACTTGGAATTCGAGTATCGATGTTTCTGAATGGTCTTCTGGCTTATTTTTTGTACAGCTTCAAACTAACCAAGGGGTAATTAATAAATCGCTGTTAAAAAATTAGCGATTACTTAGGCAATTGTTTTCTAAATGCTCCTAAAACATTACTTTTGGGCCTTATAATTTTTTGACTAAAGATACATGGAGTTTGTAATAAAAATATCTCAATTTTTACTGAGCCTTTCATTGCTAATCGTTTTACACGAATTAGGACATTTTATACCAGCGAAACTATTTAAAACTAGAGTAGAGAAGTTCTACTTGTTTTTTGATATAAAATACTCATTATTTAAAAAGAAAATAGGAGATACCGTATATGGTATTGGATGGCTGCCTCTTGGTGGTTATGTGAAAATATCTGGAATGATTGATGAAAGTATGGATAAGGAGCAAATGGCTCAAGAACCACAACCATGGGAATTTAGATCAAAGCCCTCTTGGCAACGTTTAATCATAATGCTTGGTGGCGTATCCGTTAACTTTATTCTTGCCTATATTATCTATTTCTTTTTATCGTTTGCTTATGGAGATGTTGATATAACTACAGATAGTATAACCGATGGTTATTCAGTTACGAATCCAATCTTGACTGATTTAGGAATTAAAACCGGAGATAAGGTAATAGCAATCAATGGCGAAGAAATTGAAACCATTTCACAAATACGTAAAAAATTAATATCTGCGGAGACACTCACTATAGAAAGTGGAACCGAAGTTAAAGACATCACATTACCTGAAGATTTTTTAGGGAAGTTAAGTACAGGAAAAAGCAGAAGTTTTTTCGGATTACGGTTCCCTTTTGTAGTTGGAAAAGTTACAGATTCATCAGCTAATATATCAGCAGGTTTAAAACCAAAAGATATTATTCGGTCTGTAAATGGTGTTCCCTTAAAATATTATGATGAGGTTGAAGCAAAAATGAAACCGTTTTCAGGGCAAACGGTATCTGTTGAAATTTTAAGAAAAGGGGAAACTCTTACTAAAGAATTAAAGGTAGATAAAGATGGTAAATTCGGCATAGTTCCTGGAGGAGATTTAGGCGATATCGAAGCTGTAGGGTATTATAATATTATTAAGAGGAAATATACATTTGGCGAAAGTTTTGGCGTTGGTTTAAATAAATTCACTGGACAAATTACTTCATATGGTGAACAATTAAAGAAGATTTTTACTCCAAGTACTGGCGCTTATAAAGGCGTTGGTGGATTTAAAGCTATATACGATGTATTTCCAGGAACGTGGAGCTGGCAAGATTTTTGGTCGCTAACAGCCTTCTTATCCATCATGTTAGCCGTGCTTAATTTATTACCGATACCAGCCCTAGATGGAGGACATGTTATGTTTTTACTATATGAAATGATATCAGGGCGTAAGCCAAGTGAAAAGTTTTTAGAACGTGCACAAATGGTTGGATTTTTCATACTTATTGCGTTGGTGCTCTTTGCAAATGGTAACGATATCTTTAAGGCAATTTTTAAATAAAAATATTTACTAAAATATATTTGTTGAAACTAAAAAATACCATATATTTGCGCTCGCAAAAGCGATAAACACTCCTCCTTAGCTCAGTTGGTTAGAGCATCTGACTGTTAATCAGAGGGTCCTTGGTTCGAGCCCAAGAGGAGGAGCAAAAGAAAAACCTTAACTAATTGAAGTTGAGGTTTTTTGTTTTTTTAGATGTTTTCAAATATTCCAGGGAACACATAAATTGACTACTTTTCTAGGCTTTTTTTTGCACATAGTTTGCACAACTTGACCATAATACATCCAATTATGGCTAATGTAAAAATCACACTAGACACCAGAAGAATAAAATCGGATGGAACTTACAACATCATTTACCGAATTACACATTACAAGAAAGTGTACACTATTAATTCAGATACTTCAATATTAGAGCAATACTGGAACTACGAGCATTCTGAGATTACTAAACAGCATCCCAATGCTAAACTAATTAATTTAAACCTACTAAAAGAATACTTCAAAATAGCCACACACCAAAATACTTTAATTTGTTAATGCGTAAGGCTTAAAGTTGCTATTAGATTTTTAAAAGAGAACTTCGTTTGATGACATAAGATTTAAGAAAAAGTCTTTTAAAATAATATTCGTACATTGAGTGTCGGTTACAGCTTCAACTCTTCACTATAAAATATATCTTCTTATTTAAATCTACTATCTAATTCCCTGCTAGAAACTTTCAACCGTGTATTGGGATAATTAATATTGATTAATAGCAAATTGAATTTATTAACTAAAGCGCACCAATTATGAAAAATTTAGTATTCTCACTACTATTTATTGCTATTGTTTTTAACCATGAAAAGGGCGTAGCACAAACAAAACAACCTAATATACTGGTCATAATGGCTGACGATTTAGGTTACTCGAACCTAAGTTGCTATCATCAAGGAATAATGAGCAGCCGTACACCCAATATTGACAAGCTTGCTAGTGAAGGAATGCGAATGACCGACTACTATTCTCAGCCAAGTTGTACAGCTGGTAGATCGGCCTTTATTACAGGTCAATTTCCCGTGAGGACTGGTTTACATACTGTTGGACTTCCAGGTGACCCGGTCGGTCTGAACCTGTTAACCCCAACAATACCTACTTTCCTGAAGCAACTGGGATATGCCACCGGTCAATTTGGCAAGAATCACTTAGGTGATCTTGACGAAGCACTTCCTACTATGCATGGTTTTGATGAATACTGGGGATGGCTCTATCATTTAAATGCCATGGAATATACATCCGATCCAGATTTTCCAAAAGGACCAAATGGTGAGCGGTTTGCTCCCCGTAATATTATTCATAGTTGGAGCACCGGAAAGGGAACTCAAAAAATTGAAGATGATGGTGCTTGCCCTCCAAAAAGAATGGAAACTTTAGATGATGAGGTAAATAAGCATACTATAGCATTTATAGAAGGTGCAGTAAAATCTGGAAAACCATTTTTTACATGGTATAATCCTTCGGCTGCACATGTCTGGACTTATCTTTCTCCAAAATATGAGGCCCTTCTTGGAACAAACGGATGGGGTTTACAGGAAGTAGTGATGAAATCCTTTGATGACCATGTTGGGGAACTTTTAACAAAGCTTGAAGAACTTGGAGTCGCAGATAACACCATCATATTGCTTACTTCTGATAATGGTCCTGAGTTTATGACCTGGCCCGATGGTGGAACAACACCGTTTCATGGAGAAAAAGGGACTACCTGGGAAGGTGGCTTTCGTGTACCAATGATTGTTAAATGGCCTGGAAAGATTAAACCTGGAACCATAAATAACGGAATATTTGATAGTATGGATTGGCTTCCAACACTAGTAGAATCAGCAGGAGGGCCAAAAGATATAAAAGAAAAACTGTTAACAGGATACGAGGGCTATAAAGCACATTTAGATGGGTATAACCAGATGGAACTATTGACGGGTACAGGGATTTCCAATAGAAATGAAATCATTTATTATGAAGGAACAACCCTTCAGGCCGCCAGATACAGAGACTGGAAAGCCCATTTTATTGTGCAAAATCATGGTTGGTTTGGTGCAAAAGAGAAGATGGGAGCGCCACTTTTATTCAATTTAAGAAGGGATCCATTTGAGAAAGCTGCTGATGAATCAGGTATGTACATTAATTGGATGGGAAAGAAAATGTGGGCATTTGGTCCGGCAAGAATAATCGTCCAACAACATCTTGCTACATTTCAAGAATGGCCACCATTAAGTGAATCTGCAAAAGCAAACAAAGAAAATCTGAGGGAGCAAGTAGATGAAGAGCATGAAATGGGTAATTGATTTTGAAAAATTAGATGAGAAAGCTTTCAACGAGATTATTTGATTTAAATATCAATAATTTATTTTTTAATCAGGTTAAGATTTGCACAAACGCTCTCTGGAACAGAAAAATACAGGAAATATCTCATAGCTCAGTTGGTTAGAGCCCAAGAGGAGGAGCTTAACAATAGAAAGCCATTCAAGAAATTGAATGGCTTTTGTTATTTAATGGGTCGAACAGATTTGTTTAATTGAACGTTTCTAAGCTATAGACAGAAAACCCGAAATGTGTTATTGTAATCTTTACATCGTATTGTAGATGATTCCGTTACGAGGAAATTCGTAAGGAATTCGAGAGAGGAATCGAATAGACATTAATATTAAGTTAAACATTAACAGCTATTAGCGTAATGAAATAGATACGTCGTTGCGTTCAATTATATTCAGAAACTAAATGAGCGTCCCTGTCTTTTCATTCTTAAATCCATAATAATTGCTATTCCAATAAGTAAGAGCACAACAGAAATAACTGCTATTCTGATGTTTAGATCTATTTTAGGTTGAATTGTAAAAGTAATAGAGAATGGAACTGCAAATATGATAGCAAATGAAATGTAATAATTATTTGGCACAAATCTTAGTTTTGTTTTTAAATGCGTTCTAAATTTTTTTATTTTTTGTTTAAATATGTCATTGCTAAATGACGGTATTTTTTCGAGTTCTAAATATTTAATATAGCTCTCAATTCCTTCTATCTGTACTGTATTTAAATCTTTGTCTCTTAGATTATTTAAAATATAAATAAATTTTTCAAACGTTTTGATTTCTGATTTTTTATTGGTTTGAGAAAGTTGCTTTTTTAGAAATATAATGGTTCCTTTTAAATCACTTGTTTCTTCAGGAGAATGTGAGCCTATTAGTTCGTTTATTTCAACACCTAACGCAGTAGCTAACCTTTTAATAGTTTCACCAGTGGGCTCCGATTCTTCATTTTCAATTCTTTGAATCGTTCTTAAACCGACTCGTGATTCCTCAGCCAAAAATTCCTGAGACATGCCCCTAAGGGATCTTAATTCTTTTAATCTTTTTGCTAAACTTTTTGGGTTCATTTTAATTGTATTTATTGTTCTCAGCAAAAGTAGAGACAACCATTATCTGTTGATGCCGTCGTCTTACCGTCATCTTACCGTCGTCATGAGTTACAAGGGGTTGTGTAAATGTGTTTTGATGCTTTTTATTCATTGTTGTGTGGCATTTTTATGGATAATTATTATTCCAAAAAACAGTATTTATAAAGTGTTCACATCATTATTTGATTCAAATACTTCTAATGCCAATTTCCAGTTTCTATTGCTAGTGGATCGAAAGTTAAAAAACAGTTTTTTATATATCAAATAGAACCATGAAAACATAGGCGAATAGAATGACCTCTTATTCAATCTTTTGTTGACACTTACTAATAGATTGGTCGTATAAATATAGTTGATATATGGTGGTTCTGCAGTCTTCATGATATCACGGAATTCATAGAAAATTTCTTTGTATATATTTTGGACTTTTTTATTGTTTAACAACTTAATCATTACACCTTCGAATGTTCTAAGCATGCTGATATTGATACAATGACTAAGGTATAATTTAGATACAAGGTTTAGATAACTTAAAGCTTTGATTATGGTTTCATGATCCAATTCCTTATGGGTACTATCAATTTCAATTTCATTTAGGACTTCTTTTTTTTGCATATTCATCATACTAATCAGAGAATTACTTCCTGCTTGTATCCAATATACCCTAAGAAAAAGCATTATTGATATTACGGTGATGGCCAATTGAATTATATCGATTACCATGATTAAATAGTTTTACTATTACAAATTAACACTATTACAAATTAACACTATTACTACGATCGGCTCTTTTTTGTTAGTTCAATAACTTTAATGAGCTTTTCAATATCTTCAGATGTGTTGAAGACATGTATTGAAACACGTATTGATTTTCCTCTTACGGAAAGATATATATTGTTTTTGATCAAATTTTCTTTTAGCAACTTGGCATTGACCTCCTCTGGTAATTTTAAACCAAAAAGGTGGTTTGAAAAATAGGCGCTATTTTCAAATTTAACACCTAAATCTTGTAAATAGCTGATTAAGGGTTTTATCAATTCTTTGGAGTAAGATTGTATATCATTGTCCAACCATTTATTTACTTGTATTAATGCTTGCTTGAGCATTGGCATTAAAATAAAATTAGGTGTTTCACCAACGTTATATCTGCCAGCATAGGGTTTGTATTTTGGATCATAATTTGAAACATTGTTAAAATCTAAAGCATTGGTCCTATTAAGCCAAGATTCTTCGATGGGTTTTCCATGGTGAAAATAAGATCCGAAATAAGCCAATCCTAGTGAGTATGGTCCAAAAAGCCACTTATAGGTTGGACAAATCAAGGCGTCAATATTGAATTTTTTTACGTCCATGGGCAATACACCAACAGATTGAGTGCCGTCAACAATAAATTTGGCTCCTACTGACCGACACTTTTCCCCAATGTTTTCAAGATCAAATTTTAAGCCATTCATCCAATGAATGGATGATAATAATACTAATGCTGTTTTCTCATTTATACTATCAATTATATCGTTATTCCAAATCTCTCCATTTAGTTCTAGGCTGTTGTTAGCTTTTATGATTTTTAAATCTGCCATGTTTGTGTCGCACCATCTTTTAATTGAAAAATAGTCGCTTGGGAAATCATTATCTACTACTATTGCATGCTGTCCTCTTGTACAGGTTATATTGTTTAAAGCCGAACTAAAACCATAGGACGCTGAAGGTATTATGGCAACTTCCGAAGGTAAACAATTAACTATTTTGCCAAATAGTACTCTAACGTCTTCGGTTTCATTAAAGAAATCTGAAGGAGTGATATCCGCTGGATTTCTATCTCTTATTAACGCTTTTATACCCGCATTTTCTGAAGATTTAAGTAAAGGAGCTTTATAAGCACAGTTGAGATAATGAATATCCTCGTTAAGATTAAATAATTGTTTTTGATTTTTCATCATCTCTTTTAAAATGTCATACATGGTTTCGTATTACCGTTAGTTACAAGTTAAAGATACACAATCCGGTTCACACAGTGGAATGGTTGTCAATAGGCAATATTCCGATTTAGGGATTCGGCCATAATTATGGTTATACATTGTTATGCATAACCTCTAAATTTTTCCTTATAATACTTTTGAATAAATCATCGATTTAACCTAAAACATGAAATTATTTCACCTAATATTTAGCGCTGTTTTTGACATTTTTTGGCGAGAAGTTTATTCTGAACATTACTGAAGAGCATGTTTTTTTGAGACGAAGTTAACAAGTGTAACTTGTCGAAGGGAGCCCAAGAGGAGGAGCAAAGAGAAAACCATCTAAGAAATTAGATGGTTTTTTTATGCTTAGAACTTAAGATTCAGAAAATTAGTACCTTTAGTTAACTAATCAATCTACTATGATCAAATTATTCAATTTTATTAGACAACAATTATTCTCTCAAGACATCTATAGTATTAATGGGAAAAGCATAATACTAATTATAGTACTGATGGCGTCTAGTTATGGTGTATCTCAAAATAGAATTCCACCGCCACCATGTTATGCTAACGGAAATTCAGGACTTGGAGGTGCTGTGGGTGAAGGACATTTTTTATTCATTGGTGAAAACGATAACCCATTAGATTTTCATATGAGTACTGGTTCAAATGAAATCAATGGTATTTTAGTTTTATATATTGATACTGGTGCACCTGGACGTAATGAAATTGGTGCTACAGTTGATGATTCTACTGATGCTCATAGTATTGCAATATCAAATAGTAATGTTTATGGTAATGGTAGTGTAATTAGTTTCCCAACTGGTTTTGAAGCATCCTATGCTGTAGCTATAGATGTGAATTTTGGAGGTTTGTATGCCATACCAAATACAGGGCCTGTAGGATTAGGAGAATTAAATTTTATTACGTCTGTTAATTCAACGTTGACATCAAGCTCACAAGGATTTTACGTATTTGATTTTACTTATGATGATATTGGTTTAACAGTAACAGATGAGTTTCGCTTTGTTGGACTTTATGTTAGCGATACGGCATACTCCTCGGATGAAGGTTATGGACCTGGAATTACTATAGGAACACAAGGTTCAGATGATATAGCATTTACAGGATATATAACTTTGCCTGGTTGTGAAGGGACTTTAAGTGATTCAGATCAAGTATTTAATTCTATTACTGCGTTTTATTTTAATAATCAGTTATATATAAAAGGAATAAAAACCTTAGCAACAATACGTGTTTATGATATTCTGGGAAGGGAAATATATAGTGATCATCATCAAATAGAAGAATCTGTACCTATTGCACTGGTGCTAAATAAAAATGAATTACAATTTATTGTTATTGAAATCACTAACAAGAAAAAGGTGTTAAAAGTAATACCAAATTAACTCTATATTCTAAACCCAAGAAAAGGAGCAATTCAATTTTTAAAACGTAATGTAAATGTCGTTTTCTCACCTGGAATAGAGTGGACTAATAAATTTCCACCATGTTTCTTCATTATATTTTTTGACAAACTTAACCCAATGCCAGATCCATTCTTTTTTGTAGTATAAAAAGGAATAAATATTTGGTTTTTTATCTCATCTTCAATGCCTTTACCGTTATCAGTAAATCTAATCAAGGTTTTTTCCATATCAATTGTGCAGTTAATTTTAATTGTTGGATTATTTGATTTTACTAAGGCGTGAATGCTATTATTAACTAGGTTTATGCAAACTTGTTCTAATAATTTGCTATCTCCTAATATGGTGGCGTTTGACGGAATTGGCGCAGTGATCCAACTTATTTTTGCTTCTTCTACGGCAGGTTTCATTAGCAATTCAATGGAAGATAAAAAGGTCTTGATATTTATTTTTTGCAATTGAGGAATTGGAACGTTCGATATAGTTCGATAGTCTTTTACGAAAGCTAACAATCCATCGGAGCGCTTTTTTATTGTAGTTGCGGCCATATTTATATCGTTAATATCTTCATTGCTAAGATCATTTGTAGAAATCAAAGCACCATCTTCTCCTTCTGTAAGTGATTTTACTGTTGAAGCTAATGAGCTTACAGGAGTAAAAGAATTTAGCATTTCATGAGCTAATACGCGAATTACGTTATGCCATGCTTCAATCTCTTTTTGTTCAATTTCCGATTTAATGTCTTGAAAACTTATAATGAGATATGAGGCATTTAAAAGCTGTAAAGGAATAACCTCAAGTGACAATTGTTTTTGTTCAGTATCATCTTTGAAATCTACTAAAGTTTTACCACCATCGGCAATTTGTTTAATACTATCTACTAGCCAAGGTACTTGATGTGCCATACGATGCCAATACTTGTGTTGAGGTTGTTTTAAAATATAGCATGCCGCTTTATTTAGAAATAAGATCTCTTCCTCAGAAGTTGTATTAAAAAGATCCTCTTTTTTTATAGAAATCACCCCAAGATTGACATGCTCTAGAATGTATTTAAAGTATTTATATTGTGCTTCTTTTTCAATTTTGTTTTGCTTAAATTTTTTAATAATTAAATTGAAATCGTCAAATACTTTTGCAAAGGAATCTCCTTTTTTTGATGGTGAAAAATATACAGAATAGTCTTCAGTTTTTAAGGCCTCAAGAAACTTCACTAAGGAATAGTTGGTATTATTTACATAGCGAATTAATAACAACACTTGAATTATAATTGCAATTGAAGACCCTAAAGCACTAAACCATAAACTTGCAGTTAGACAATAGGACAAGAGTACACAAAACACTAAAATACTTGAAATGCGTATGACAACTTGTAAAGTAAAACGTTTAATCAAACCACAATTTTTATAAATTAAATTTTTCTAATCTTCTATATAATGCTGCACGCGTCAGTCCTAATTCTTTAGCTGCTTTTGAGATGTTGCCTTCATGTTTATGCATCGCTTTCTTAACCAGTATTTTTTCTATATCACTAAGATTTAAATTATCAAATTCTAGAGCTGTTTCATTGGATTGCGCTGGAATATTTGTAAGATTATAATCGGTAGCCTTAATTTCTTGACCTTCAGACATAATTACACCGCGTTCTATAGTATGTTGAATCTCTCTAATGTTTCCTGGCCAATGGTGTGCTTTCAGTAGTTTTAAAGCCTCTGAAGTTAATTGTAAATGCGCCTTGTGATATTTACGTTTAAAGATATTCAAAAAGTAATTTACAAATTCAGTGATATCTTCTGGTCGTTTTCTAAGAGGAGGAATTTCAATCTCAACCGTATTTATTCTAAATAAAAGGTCTTGCCTAAACTTCCCTTCTGACACCCATTTACTAATTGGAGCATTAGTTGCAAATAACAATCGTGCATTAAATGGACGTTCAATTCCTTCACCTAGTCGCGACACTTTTTTATCTTGAAGTACAGTTAGTAACTTTGACTGTAAATTAATAGGAAGATTTCCAATTTCATCTAAAAACAAGGTGCCATTTTCTGCCATTTCGAAACGCCCAGGTTTATCTTCATGTGCGTCGGTAAATGAACCTTTTCTATGACCAAATAATTCACTTTCAAATAATGATTCTGACAAAGCGCCGAGATCAACATGAATAAAAGGCCCTTCTTTTTGTTCCGATCGTTTATGGATTTCTCTTGCTAGATGTTGTTTCCCAGTGCCATTCTCGCCTAAAATTAAAATATTGGCATCTGTGACACTAACTTTTTCAACTGTCGACATAAGTTGAGACATTGCAGGCGAATTACCGATTATTGGACCATATTCCCCTTCAATTTTCTCTTGTAAAGCTGTATTGGTAGATTTTAATATGGATATCTTATGATTAGATGCATTTAATTCCATTCCTGCACGAATTGTCGCTAGAAATTTTTCATTAGACCAAGGTTTGAGTATAAAATCAAATGCGCCTTGTTTAATGGCATTTACAGCAAGTTCGACTTCACCATAGGCCGTCATTAAAATCACAATCATTTTATCATTAATTGACATGATATGATTGAGCCAGTATAATCCTTCTTTGCCATCATTAAATCCAATTCTGTAATTCATATCCAAAACGATTACATCAATATTTTCAGTAGTAATTAACTGATTAATCTCTTTGGGACTAGACTTGGTAATAATGTTTGTGTAATGTTTTTTTAATAAGAGTTTAGCAGACAATAATATATCGTCATCATCATCAATGATCAATATTGTAGCTTGAGTTTTTGACATAATTATACCTGAGAGTTTACAAATTAGTCTAAAGTACAAAATGTTCGATAATGAACAACTAAATGTTCGATAATGAACACTTAAAAATGTCGATACAAACTATAAATTGCTGATTATAAGTGTTTTAAGTTGAATTATTTTTTTGGCATGAGGCTTGAGTAACTCAGAATAAATTCATCAATCAAAAAGCGAATAGTCATGAGAGCAACAATCGAGCAATCAATTCCAGAAGAGAAAAAACGAGTAATTTCTCTATTTATGTTAAGCAACCGTAAACTAAATCCGTATAACTCGTACAATTATCAATCACAGTATTAAAACTTAAAATTATGATTTCAATAGCTATTAAAGTAATTCAGATTGTGATAGATGTTATTTCTTATTATCTATTATAGAAGACAAACGCAGTAACATTTAAAATGATCATGAAACAATTGAGTATGGATAAAAGAATTGAAAAAAAGAAATGGAGCAAACAGAAGAGTGGTTATGTTGCAGGAATAACGCTGCTCATAATCCTAGCATTTTTTGGATTCAAAGCGATGAGCGAAAAAGTATATAAAGCAGATGCTTCTAAAATAGCCTCTAAAAAAGTTATATCAGCCGATTTTCAAGATGTTATTCTAATTGATGGTGATGTTGAACCCATAAACTTAGTACTAGTCAATACGATTGATGGTGGTATTGTTGAAGAAATTTTTATTGAAGATGGTGTTTTGGTTGATAAAGGAACGCCTTTATTAAAATTAAGTAATCCGTCGGTTACATTAAATTATATGAATCAGGAAACGGCTATTGTAGAACAAATTAATAATCTACGAAGCTTAAAATTATCATTAGAAAAGGATCAAAGAGATTTATCAGAATCGCTTATCGATAGCGAAAATAGCTTGGCAGATGTTCAAAGAACCTATAAGGTAGATTCAGTATTGTATTCAAAAGATATTATAGCAAGAAATGATTTCACTGATATTACCGAATCTTATAAATATCAGCAAAAGAAGCGTGACTTTATGAACAAGAATGTAATTAATAGCGCTCAAAATAATAGAACTCAAATTCAACAAATCAATACTTCTATTTCACTAATGCATCGTAATTTAGAATTTATCCATGAAAATATTGAGAAAATGTTAGTCCGCGCTCCTGTTTCAGGAATGCTTTCTTCATTTGATCCCGTAATTGGAGAATCATATATTCAAAATCAAAACGTTGCAAAAATTGATGTACAGTCTGGATTTAAAATAAAGGGTCAGGTAGATGAATATTACTTGAGCATGGTGAAACCAGGGCAATTAGCGCGTTTTTCTTTTGATGGTGTACTTGTAGATCTTAAAGTAAAAAAAGTGCTTCCAGAAGTTGTTAATAGACGCTTTGAAATAGAATTAGTTTTTGTAAATGAGACACCATCTTCAGTAACTATTGGACAATCATTGCAAGTTAGATTGGAACTATCAAAAGCACAAAAATCGTTATTAATACCAAGAGGCAGTTATTTTCAGTCGTCAGGCGGACAATTTGTATTTGTGCTAAATGATGAAGGAGAGGCCCATAAACGACATATAAAATTAGGTAGCCAAAACCCAAGTTATTATCAAGTATTGGAAGGACTGGAAGAAGGCGAAGAAATTATAACATCATCATATGATAATTTCAAAGATTACGAATCAATCAAAATCAATTAAAACACAAAAAATCATGATTAAATTAAACAAGCTTACGAAAGTCTATCGAACAGATGAAATTGAATCTACTGCTTTAAATGAAGTGACTTTCGATATTCAACAGGGTGAATTCGTATCAATTATGGGACCATCAGGTTGCGGAAAATCAACGCTGTTGAATATTTTAGGAATGCTTGACAAACCTGAAAGCGGGAGTTATGAATTTCTTGGAAATGAAGTGGGTCACCTTAACGAAAAAGGACGTTCTGATGTACGTAAAAAGAATATTGGATTTATATTTCAAAATTTTAATCTAATCGATGAATTAACCGTATTTGAAAACATTGAACTCCCATTACTATATAACAAAATTAACGCCTCAGAGCGTAAGCAACAGGTGAATGCTCTTATGGAAAAAATTGGAATTGCACATAGAGCTAATCACTTTCCACAGCAACTTTCAGGAGGACAACAACAACGTGTGGCCGTTGCCAGAGCACTTATTACTAAGCCGCCTTTAATTTTGGCAGATGAGCCTACAGGAAATTTAGATAGCTCTCATGGAAATGAGGTTATGGAACTAATGTGCGAACTACATGAAGCAGGAACTACCATTGTAATGGTGACACACTCTTCCCATGATGCGAGTTATTCTGGACGCATTATCAATTTATTAGATGGTCAAATTGTTTCAGAAAAGCAGAATAAATTGGCGCAAGCAGCCGTATAATTTTAAAATAGAAAATCATGTTTAAAAATTATATAAAAGTGGCTTTTAGAAGCCTTAATAAAAATAGAGTTTATGCCATCATAAATATTTTAGGACTGGCATTAGGATTAACAGTTACAATACTTGTTTTTTTATTTATTAATGATGAAACAAGTTATGAGAAGCATTGGAGTGGCTATGATCGCATCTATAGAACAGGAATTATAGCTGATATGATGGGGCAGAAATTGGATGCTCCAATTTCTCCAGATCCAATGGCTAATGCCTTTAGAACAGAATTCACAGATGTAGAAAATGCTACACGTATTAGAGCGGTAAATCAGGAAATTATGGTGCGCCATGATCAGACTAAATTATATATACAGAAGGGTGTTTATGCGGATAGTAGTTTCTTCAAAGTATTTGACTATGAGTTTATTCATGGCAATGCGGAAACCGCTCTGAATGAAGATAACGCCATTGTACTAACTGAAGAAACGGCCAAAAAGCTATTTGGAGATAAAAGCGCTTTAGGTGAAGTTGTAAAATATGACGATAGACGCGATTATATCGTAAAAGGAATCGTTAAGGAATCAAAAGGACTTGCACATTTTCAATTTGACATGTTTATGGCACTAAATCAAGGCCGAACTGTTTGGATGAGCAACAATAATCATACCTATGTAAAATTAAAAGTAGGCGCAGATTTTAATGCATTTAAAACTGAGATGAAACGTAATTTTATGAAAAAAATTGAGCCAGATGTGGAGCGGTTTATGAAAATTACAGTGGAAGAATTTTTAGCTCAGGGCAATGCTTTTGAATACCAATTACAACCAATACAAGACATTCATTTACACTCACATAAAGACTATGAAATCGAACAAAATGGAAACATTATGTATATCTATGTCTTTATAGGAATTGCGCTTTTAGTTATTTTAATTGCTGGTATCAACTTCATGAATCTATCTACAGCACGATCTGGGAAAAGAGCAAAAGAAGTTGGCGTTAGAAAAGTAACTGGAGCCTCTCGAAAAATGTTGATTACACAATTTTTAACGGAGTCTATCATACAGAGTTTTATTGCCTTATTCCTTGCGTTTATATTGGTCGAGTTGTTCTTACCAGGGTTTAATAATATTATGGAAACGAATTTAAATTTGTTTAATGATTATCTTGGGAAGACAGTGTTCTTTGCATTATTAGTCACCGTGTTTTATGGATTATTTGCTGGAAGCTATCCTGCGTTTTTCTTATCGGCTTTTCAACCTATTGCCGTTTTAAAAGGAGATCTTACTAAAACCAAAGGAGGCGCATTAATGCGAAAAGTATTAGTGGTTATTCAATTTACGGCTTCAACGATTTTAATCATAGGAATGATTATTATTTTCAGTCAAATATCTTATATGCATAATAAAGATATAGGATTTGAAGGCGATCAAGTAATTATTGTTCCATTACAGACGGATCCAATGACTCAAAATTTCAGAAACTATAAAGGCATTTTTACGAAAAACGCTAATGTATTGAATGTGAGTAGAGCCTCTTATTTTCCAGGTGACAACGCAAATCAAAATATGTTTGCACTAGAAGGGAGTGAAGAACAGCTACCGCTTTGGAATATGGAAGTCGATTATGATTTTTTTGAAACGCTTGGCGTTCAATTGGCTGAAGGTAGAAAATTCAACAGAGAGCTGGACAATGATTCTATTCCATCATATATTTTAAATGAAACCGCAGTTAAGAATTTAAACATTGAAAATCCTATTGGTAGGCGTATTTCAGATAATTTTGGAAATGGTGAAGATGTTGTATATGGTAATATCGTTGGTATTGTGAAGGATTTTCACATAGAAGGGTTCAATCAGCCTATTCGCCCAATGGTGATGAGAATTAGTAATCAAGTTTGGTTTGCATCATTTAAAATTGCTAAAAATGATATGAATACTACTATTGACTATTTAGAAACTGAATGGAATAAATTAGAACCATCACACCCATTTAGATATAAATTTTTAGATGAAAAATTTGGAACGTTGTTGCGTCAGCAAGAAAACTTTGGAACCATGTTTTTATTCCTTACAATTCTTGCTATTATAATTTCTGCAATGGGATTATACGGTTTAGCATCCTATACTGCAGAACAAAGAACTAAAGAAATTGGGATACGAAAGGTACTGGGAGCTTCGGTCGGACAAATTATGAATATGCTAACAAAGGACTTTATTAAGTTAGTTCTAATCGCGAATATATTCGCTTGGCCCATTACGTATTTGTTAGCAAAAAATTGGCTTTCTAATTTCACTTATCAAATAGACATGCCAATATTGCCTTATGTATTTGCTACAATTCTAGCATTAATAATTGCGTTAATAACGGTGAGTTTTCAAGCTTATCAGGCAGCGAATTCGGATCCTGTTAACGCTTTGAAATACGAATAATTAATCAATCATTTAATCAACCAAAATGAGAAAAGGACTTACATGAAAATGTAAGTCCTTTTTGATTGAGTTTGGGTCTCGATAATCTTTTTATCTTTACATGCAACCAACCAATACGTTATGATAAGATTCTTTAGAAGGATTAGATATCGGCTTCTTAATCAAATAAAACTCAAAAAATATTTTTTTTATGCCATTGGTGAAATTCTTTTAGTAGTCATTGGAATATTAATCGCGGTTGGAATAGGAGAGTGGCGAATAGAAATAAGGAAGCAACAAGAATTGACATCTTATTATAAAGGCCTTCATTATGATTTAAGTAAGGATAAGGTAAGATTAGATGATTTAGTTATATTATTTGAAACCGCATCTACTGGAATTATAAATGAAATTGATGAGATGCAGTTAGATAGTTACAATAAAGATTCCTTATATAGCAATGTGCCAGCTTGGATGGTGTATGTTACAGAGTTTAGTCCAAAAAACTCGACGTTTACAGAAATTTTATCTAGCGGAAAATTACAACTGTTTAAAAATGAAGAGATTAAAAAACAGGTATTAAGAATCTACAGTAATTTATACCCTGAAATGTTATTTCGTCAAAGAGCGAGTAATGAATTCATTCGATCTAACCGAACTGAAAATTTATTGGATACCTATAGATGGCTCGAAATATTGTCGAATGATGGGAATTCTAGAACAGATTTGAATTTGAAACATCCAATGGCACAATTAAATCATGATTGGTTACAAGATAAACAGTCGGAGAAATACTTAAGATTTGAAAATTACCTTACTTTGACTCTCGCTGCCTATCAAGGTTTTGTTTTGAGATACAGAAGCATTAGTACTGAGGTAGAATTGTTATTGTCGCAAATAAAAACTGAATTAAAGCACATGTAAGTTATAACACTTCATTTGTAGAATTATATTTTTCTCTCAATTGTTTTAGCATTTCATTTGTCATTTCACTAAGATCAAAGGAATGTTTCCAATTCCAATCTTTTCTAGCAAATGAATCATCTATGGATTTAGGCCAACTATCAGCAATTTCCTGTCTGAAATCTGGCTCACAACTCAACTCAAAATTTTGAATATGCTTTTGGATTTCCTTGGCAATCTCTTTTGGTGTAAAACTAATTGCAGAGAGGTTATAAGAGGATCGTATGGTAATATTAGTTTCAGGAGCCTGCATAATATCTACAGTAGCTTTAATAGCATCATCCATAAACATCATTGGAAGTTCCGTGTCTTCTGTAACAAAACATTCATAGTTACCATCGGTTAATGCTTTATGATAAATTTCTACGGCGTAATCGGTAGTGCCACCACCAGGTAAAGTTTTCCAACTTATAATGCCAGGGTAACGAATACTTCTAACATCCACGCCATATTTATTAAAGTAATATTCGCACCAACGTTCGCCAACTTGTTTGGTGATGCCATATACTGTAGAAGGTTCCATAACGGTATGCTGTGGGGTATTTGCCTTAGGCGTCGTCGGGCCAAATACTGCGATACTAGATGGCCAAAACACTTTTTTGATAAAGCCTTCTTTTGCAAGATTTAATACATGAAACAAAGAATCCATATTTAAATCCCAGGCTTTCATTGGATATTTCTCACCTGTAGCGCTAAGCATGGCTGCCATTAAATATACTGTGTCAATGTTGTTTTTTTCAACACAAATTTTTACAGAAGCATAATCTTGAGCATCAACAATTTCGAAAAGACCAGTATTTACGACATCAAGATTATTATAATTAATATCGCTTGCTATCACGTTTTCGTCACCATATAAATCTCTAAGTTTAAACGTCAGTTCTGATCCAATTTGACCACAAGCACCAATAATTAAAATTCTTGACGACATAATATAAAGTTGTGTTTTTAAATTTTATCAAAAATAATAAGAATAAAGAGTAGAATGAATAATATCGTGAAATTAATTCGTTAATAAATGGGATTCATAAAACACTAATCAACTCTTGACTGGAAACAATTAAGTTTATTTATATTTACACTTCATTCTATTTAGACTATTAATCATGCGAATAATAAGCTTAAACTATTTAATTTTCAGCGCTTTGATCATTATGAGTTGCAACTCAAAACCATCACAAAGTGAAGTTAAAAAAGTTGAAACTATTTTAAGAACGGATCATATAAGTTCAAATGATATTGAAAATTTAAATTTCACAGATTATATTTTGAGTAATGATGCGAAAAACGCAGTCTTGGACTGGTCAAAATATCAAGAAATGAATATCCAAATGGGGTTTTTAAAAACAGGTGACCTGTCGTTTTTTAGTGGAGATAAATCCATACTTAAGAGATTTATGAGTGAGCTTAAATCTGGAATACCAGAGGCTATTAATACGGAGGTTATACAATCTAGACTCACGGCTTTGGAAACTAAATTATTAAAGTTTAACAGTGTATTACATTTAGAAAACATTCCTAAAACTGAACAATTAAAAGTCATAAAAGAATTTCTAGTAGCCACCGCAAATTTAAACCTTCAAATCAATAAGAAATTGGAACTAGATGCCAATAATATTTTAAAGCCTGAATAACAGGTGTATGGTCTGTTTTATTATCATAATTTTTTGTTAATATGTAACAATCTAAGCGTTCAAGCTTCTAATTAGTAACTAATTTTAATTCGAATTAAATTTTAAACACTATGAAAACCAATCTTAAACACCTTTTGGTGGTTTCTGGTATGGCCTGTTTTGCTTTAGTAGCTTGTAAAGAAGAAGCTAAGAAGGATACTGCTATGGAAGAAGAAAGAACTCCAGCTATTGTAATGGAGAACATGGATAAAACTGTAAATCCAAAGGACGATTTTTACAATTACGTAAATGGTAATTGGATGAAAACAATGCAAATACCAGACGATGAACTTAAATGGGGTGGGTTTGGTGTATTAAGAAAATCTACACGTATGGATGTTTTAGACATTCTAAATACTTCAAAAGAGTTAGGTGCTTATGCTGAAGGTACAGATCAAAAAAAGGCACTCCTTGTGTTTGACTCTGAACTAGATACTGTTGCAAGAAATGAAACTGGTATGAAACCACTTCAGCCATTGTTGGAAGCTATCAATGGCATTAATTCTGTGAGCGATATGCAAACAGTTTATGCGAAAACTATGGGTGTAGGTGCACCATTTTTCGGATTGGCTGTATTTCCTGATTTAAATGATAGTAGCATGAATGCACCTTATATTTCTGCTGGTGGATTGGGTCTTCCAGATAGAGATTACTATTTAGATCAAGATGATAAGTCTAAAGAAAGACGTGCTCAATATTTAGATCATGTTACACGAATGCTTCAATTTATTGATTACGATGAAACTAAAGCACGTGCAACGGCTGAAACAATTCTAGCTTTAGAAACTGAATTGGCAGAACCACGATTAGATAAAGTACAGAGTAGAGATATTCGTAATTTTAATAATCCGCGTTCTATAGAACAGCTTAGCGAAATGACAGCTTCTATCGATTGGAATAAGTTTTTAAGCGAAAGTGGTGTAGAACAAAAACTTGATACGGTTATGGTATTACAACCAAAGTATATGGCTTCGCTTCAAGAGTTTTTAAATAAAACTAGTATTGATGATATTAAAGCATTAATGACATGGAGTACGTTAAGAGGGAATTCAGGGTTTTTATCTACTGATATTGAAAAAGCAAATTGGGAGTTTTATGGTAAAACATTAAACGGCACAAAAGCGATGCAATCAGCAGAAGAAAGAGCATTGGGAACAGTGAATGGAAGTGTTGGTGAAGCTATTGGTAAACTTTATGTGGAAGCTAAATTCCCGCCAGAAGCAAAGGAAAAAGCTGAAAAAATGATTGCTAATGTGATTAAAGCGTTTCAAAATAGAATCAATGTATTAGATTGGATGAGTGAGGACACTAAAGCCAAAGCCATTGAGAAATTAGATAAGTTTACTGTAAAAATCGCATATCCTGATGAATGGGAAGATTATTCAGACCTCATGGTTAAAGAAGGGAATAGTTATGCAGAAAACATGATGGCTGTTGCACATTGGGCAAACAACAAAAGTATTTCTGAAATTGGTCAACCTGTGGATAAAGCAGAATGGGGAATGGCTCCGCAAACGGTTAATGCTTATTTTAATCCGCTTAACAATGAAATTGTATTCCCTGCGGCAATCTTGCAACCACCTTTCTTTAATTACTATGCAGATGATGCCGTAAATTATGGTGCTATTGGTGCTGGTATAGGACATGAAATTTCACATGCATTTGATGATTCGGGCGCTCGATTTGATGGTGACGGAAACTTGAAAAACTGGTGGACTCCAGAAGATTTAGTTGAATTTGAAAAAAGAGGAGCTCAATTAGCAGATCAATACGATGCTATTGAAGTATTAGACAGTGTCTATATTAATGGTAAATTCACATTAGGTGAAAACATTGGAGATCTTGGTGGCGTACTTGGAGCTTATGATGGCTTACAATTGAGCTTTGAAGAAAACGGAAGACCAGAAGATATTGATGGCCTTACAGCAGAGCAACGTTTCTTTATTTCTTGGACAACAATTTGGAGAACAAAAATTAGAGAAGATGCCTTAAGGACAGCTATAAAAACGGATCCACACTCTCCGGGAGTAACAAGAGCCACACAGCCGTTAATAAATATTGATGAGTTTTATGAAGCTTTCGATATTAAAGAAGGTGATGCTATGTATTTGGCACCAGAAAAACGTGTTAGAATTTGGTAATAATAGTCAAATTTAATTGCATAAAAAAAGCAGCCAATTGGCTGCTTTTTTATGTTTTATGTTAGAAGTTATTCTGTCTTTTTAATAGCTAATAATGCTTCTTTAGTGACTCTAGCCATATTGAAATTTGGATCTTCAACTAAGGCATGACTTAAAATAACTAAAGCGCTTTCTTTATTTGTTTCCTTATTCTCATTAAAATGCACAAGGGCTTTTAAATATAATAAGGCTGCTTTCAAAGACGTTTGATAGGGCTGCTGCGTTTCGTAAAACGTACGCTTCATATCAGTAGTTACATTAGCTAAGCCATATTCAACACTAGTTTTTGCTCCGGCCAAATCACTAAGTTGAATATTTAACTCTGCAATTTCATAAGCGAGATAAGCATTTGGTTGACGCTTAAATAATTCATTATAATGTACCAAAGAACGGTCTGGCTGATTTAATGCCTTAAGTGCAATGGCCTTTACCTCAACATTAATATCTGAGTCTGTTGCATTGCTTTCAATTCCAATGGTATTCAAAGCTTCTAAGTTTCTACCCTCAGACAAATAAACGTAGGCTAAGGTGTCTTTTCTTGCTTGCGTTGGCTCCAATACATCTAAATGGGTCATGGCATTAATGATGCCTTGCATATCACCTTGATTTTTCATTTGTTGGTAATAGGCTTCAAAATGCTTTAAAAGCTCAGTCTTGGATTGGGCGTAGCTATTAAATGATAATATTGCTATTAAAATTATTAAGATTTTTTTCATAATTCATTCTTTATTTGCGCCAAATCTATAAAAATAAATAAAACATCTTCTTAAAAAGATGCTAATTGTTATAGTTTGACTTTGAAAGCGTAATCCAAAATCCGTACCAGTTTTTCAGAATTAATTAATTTTCCTGTGCTTGAATCTTTAACGTTAAATTTTGGAACTGCCAATTTTAAGTCCTTACAAACCGAAGTATAATAGTCTTTTCTTAATGGATGTGAGGTAGTCGCAACATTAAAAGTTTCATTCCAAATTCCGTGTTCAATTATTAATTGGATAATACGGATACAATCATTTAGATGAATCAGATTAACTGGTGCTGTGGGATTTTTAATATTTGTTTTACCCGACAGGTATTTTGCAGGATGTCGGTCGTTCCCAAATAAGCCACTGAATCTTAAAATGGTGGTGTGAAAATTTGAATTGTTTTGAAGTAATTGTTCAGCTTTTAAAAGTTGTATTCCCGACTTAGATTGTGGATTTACGTCGCTTTTTTCAGTAATAACTGGAATTTTTTCGGAATCCGCATAGACTGATGTTGAACTTATAAAAAGGACCTGTTTTATTCTGGCATCTTCAATAAAAGGGATGAGCAATTCGATGTGTTTGGTAAAGTCATGGGTTGGACTATGTCTCAAACTAGGAGGGATATTCAAGATCAATGTGTCACTTTGATCAAGGCAATTCTCGAGTTCACCTTGAATTTCATTGTTTTCAAAACTCACAAAATAAGGACTAATATCTTCTGCTCTTAAAATCTCTAATTTTTCTAATGATCGCGTAGAACCCTTTATGGTAAATTTATGTTTTATCAAATGTTTGGCTAACGGGAATCCTAACCAACCGCAGCCAATAATACTAATTTGTTTATTCAATAGTTATAGCTTTTTTAATAATTACGGCATCATTTAATATAAAAGGCTTGGCAATCATATCACTTGGACGTTCAGGGACTCTAAACAAATCACTATCTAACATATCATAGGAGCTTTCAAATAAAGTAAATTCTGTTTTTTGATCTGAAGGCACTGTAAAATTCATTTCAATAGTGCTTTCATCTGAAACATGAATACCAACGAGTCGTGTTCCTTTGCGATTTTCAAAAACACCTTTTCCAGCCTCCTTAGGTAGCTCTAGTCCATTGATGTTAAAGGAGAAAAACTGAGCGGTCGTATCTGCTGAAAACACAAGACGATTCACTTGGCGTTGCGGAGAAATAAATAGTTTAATATGTCTCACATTATCAATTATGGTATCTAGTTGTTTATCAACATAAGGTTCTTTTAAAGGCTTAATATTAGCTTTTTTTGTATATGTAAACACTGATTTGTACTTGCTTTGTAAGGTATCACTTTGTAAAGCTTCTGCTTCATCAGGAGTTTCAGTTAGATAAGCTTTTGTCCAGTCATCTAAAACATAATCATATGTTGCCCATTTTGCAGAATTAGTATCTGTATCTAACATATAAACAAGGCTATTTGGTTTAGGGTTTTCGGCGCTAAATCCAGAATTCATATGTGCCGATATGAAACAACACAAGGCTATAAAGAATAGAAAATATGACCAACGATTCTTATATCTCGAAAAGCCAAATACAGAAATACATAATGAAAATAGTAATGAGACTAATAGGGTAGTTGCAATTATTGTTTTTAAGCCAAGACCCACTGGGAACATTTTTATGAATGGTGCTAAAATCAAGATTGTAGGAAACAATAACAACGTCATCAGTATTAAATTAGGATGTTTTTGTCGTACGAGAATAAACAAACTAATAAGCGTAAAATATGCTGGGATAATAAAGAAACTTGCACCTTTAAGTTTAAATGCAATTACACCACATATAATAAGCCATGCTAGTAAAGGTGGGACCACTAAACTTGCAGTATTTTCTGGTTTATATACCTTATTATAGAACCACATACAGACGGCTAAAGAAAGGAATGAAAACGCCCAGATATACATATGTCCATTATACGTAAATCCATGAAGTATTTCATTGTATTGAGGATATATTGAAGTTAATACATCCCACCCAAAATAGCCAATTGCTCCATTAATTAACAATGCTGCAATACCAGGTAGAAATCCAATGGCAATATGTTTAGAATTTAAAGTGCGTTTATTAATTCCATAGAACACTAATGCGATAAAAATTAAAACAGCTAAAATTAGCATTGGTAAAATCCATGAAAACGGATAGCTTACCGTTTTAAATAACGGGACATTAAAATAGACGTTATCAGAATCACTTTTTAAATTATTCAGATTAGCTTCAGAAAAATAACTTAGTAAAGGCATTAAATAACTGCCTTGATGTTCTAGTGATTCTCTATCCAATCGTTCATAGCTGTCTAAGGCGGTATGATAATCATAATGATCATCAATAAATGCAAAATTAAATCCATCGATATCACCATCTTCTCTAAAACGTGTTAAGTCGGTGTCATTTGGAAGCATTTTGTAAATACTATAAGCCAATGAATTTGCAACAGGATATTTAGGATTGGCTTCAATAAAACCTTTAATTAAGTTTTGGTTACCTCCATTAGTTTCAATTAACATATAACTTGGCCCACCACTTCCGCGAGCTTCAAAATTTAAAACTAATCCAACATCTTTTGCCCAATGATGTTCATTAACAAATAAATTGGCGCCATAAAGACCTAATTCTTCAGCATCTGAAATTAGAATTATAATATCATTTTTCGGTGTTTTATTATCACTAAGAAATGCACGTAGACCTTCTAATATGGTTACAACTCCTGAACCGGCATCGCTTGCTCCTAGCGAACTATGAGATCTGCTATCATAATGAGATAATAACATTAAAGCTTTACTATTATCACTTCCTTTAATTCGTGCCAATATATTTTTAGACTTCACAACATATCCCCATTTTTCATGATAGCTGTAGCCTTCTTGGATTTGTGTTTCTAAACCTAAATCTTTTAGTTCTTTTAGAATATAATTTCTAACAGATTCGTGCTCATTTGTCCCTACATGATGTGGTGCTTTTGAAATTTCCTTTAGATGAACTAATGCACGTTGAGTAGAAAATAAATTGTCATCAGCATCTAAACTTGTAACCTTACTTGGCATTAAGGCGGAAAAGCTCCAATAGATGGCTATTATTATTAAAATAAGTGCAAATGCTTTTTTTAACATGGTTGGGAGTTTTAGTTAGTTCCTTAAAAATACAAAATAAAATCCATCCAAATGGCAGCTAGGATAACTCGTTAATTTTCAGTATATTTTAATCGAATTATAAAAGTTGACTATGGGTATTAAAAGTTTTCAAGGCGCTCGAAAGCAGCAAAACAATGTAATAGAATCGGCATCATTAAAAGTTAGCGATTATATGACTCGAGATTTAATTACGTTTAGATCTGAGCAATCTGTAGAAGAAGTAATAGAAATATTGATTAAGCAAAAAATTTCTGGAGGACCAGTTGTGAATGATAAAAATGAATTGATCGGCATTATTTCTGAAGGGGATTGTTTAAAACAAATTAGCGAAAGCAGATATTATAATATGCCTATGGAACATAGTGCTGTTGAAAAACATATGATAAAAAATGTAGAAACCATAGATGGCAATATGAATATTTTCGATGCGGCAAATAAGTTTTTAGAATCGAAAAGACGTCGATTTCCAATAATTGAAAATGGGAAATTAGTGGGCCAGATAAGTCAAAAGGATATCTTGAAAGCGGCTTTGCAGCTCAAAGGGCAAAATTGGAAATAGAGTTATTTACATTGAACACGCATTGCCTGATCGAGTGCTTTTATGGTTTTTCTGCATTGTGCTTTACTCATGTCCCCAATAGCCTCCGACAATTCTTCTGCACCAATCATGATGCTTGAAAAAACAGGAAGATTTGCACAACTATTCCATTGTCTTAAATACTCATTGGTAAAAACATACCTAAATAGATCTTGTCCATTCAGTTGAGCTCTAACAGCTTGTTGTAACATTTCAAACATTTTGCAAGCGCAATCTGGCATATTTTTAACCACTAAAATTCCTCCTATAATCTTACCGAGTTTAGCATTACCAGTAGCTTCATCTAAGAGGTCTAAGCCCATTCCTTTAATTAAATTTTTAAAAGCATCATCTCCAGCATCGTTGCTTTTAGCATTTTTAATGAGTTTCTTTATTTTATCATCATCTTTCTTTTGCTGCTTTTTTTTCTTTTTCCTTTTATCAGCAGCCGCTTTTGCCGCAGCCGCTTCTTTAGCTTCGGCTTGAGCGCTTTTTTGTTTACGCGCTTGGTCTTCTAGATATTTTTTTCGCTTTTGTTCGTTAAGATTTTTAATATCCTTTTCCAATTCAGTCACGTCATCGTCAATCTCATCCATGTCGTCTTGAGCATCTTCAGCTGCTTTACCCAAACGATCCTCCAGTTCTTTTTTCTTTGTGAGCAAGGCATCAAATGCCTTCCAGAAATCGTCCAATTCTTCGATGGATTTAGGACACGTTTCGGAAAGGTCTTCAATATCATCTAAAAAATCACAATGCTCTGGATGGTTTTTACACCAAGTTTTAAGACGTCTTAGAAGACGCTTTAGCTCACATCGCATTCGTCTTCTACTTTAAGTTCAAGAGCTGCTTTATAATCGGATTTTGCTTTTGCGTCTTCTGCTTTTCTTAAAGCATCTTCTAATTCGGAGCAGTCTTCTTTAGCGTCTTCAAGATTTTCTAAAGTTTGTTTATGTGTTTTTAATGCACGTCTATGTTTTGCGGTGATTTTGTAAATAGCAGACGTAAATTCTGAAATATATTCTCGTGTAACACCATCAGTTTCTTTAGGAATGTCATAATTCAATGAAAACGTACCATCTGCTTTTTTTGTAAAACTTGCTTTACAACTATTATCTATACAATAATCATCCAAGACTTTGTTTAAATCGTCTAATAGCGTATTCATTTCCTCTTCTAAAGACTCAAGATCTTTTTCTTGTTGTTCTTGTGTAGCTTCAATCTGTGAAACACGATTTTTACAAGCCTCTAAGTTTGCTTGTGCATCAGCAATAGCATTTTCAAGAGCCGCATTAGTAACTTCTTCCGAGATTTGCTCATTAGCTTTCACTAGTGAATCAATGGCTTTTTTAAGTTTATCTTTATAAGCCTCTGGAATTCGATCTAAAACACTATCGATGGTCACTAAATCAATATGTAATTCACTTAAGGAGTCTTTCAAATGTTTAGCACGATGCCATTTTTCCCATTTGTCATCAATAGAATCTTCAAGGTCTTTAATGTCGTTATCTATACTTAATTGTTTGATTCTGAATGTGAATTCACTAGTGCCATCATTCTCCAAATTCTGAATGTTGCTCAATGGCATGTCATGTTCAGAGGAACTACAATGCCCTCCTAATTCTTCACACGACTCCGGACTTATAAGATAGCTGTAATCATCAATGATACAATTGCAAAGCGGTTCATTATTCGGAAGCACATTGAATTCATTCGAAGGCAATATAGTTGCTGAAACAGAAAAGCTGCCACCTTGAGTGGCTGTAATGGTCTGGCTTAATTCATAAATATCGCCATTTGGTTGAATGGTTATTTCTTGATTATTTCCGCCTTCTAAAGAAATATTTGTAGGACTCTCATTTGTAATGGTTATTGGTACTTCAGTTTGTAACCCTTCTAATCCTGAGACTTGAATCAAAAGTGATGTCGTTTCACCACGCATTAAATTAAGGCGCTCTACTGAAATCTCAAGCGCTAATACATTTACCTCTTCTTCTATAGTTTGACCATCATTTTGAACTTGTAGCTGGCTAATACCTCTAATGTTTGATGGTACTTCAAAAAACAAATTAGTTTCAGATTCTGCTAGAATTGCAACATTTTCATTGTTAATTGAAACAGAGGTATTTGAGGATATTCCATCCAGTGACGTACTAATCTTACCAGATTGCCCAGCAGTCATGTAAGGTGGGATTTGAGCAGTAGTAATAGATGTTTTGTTTTGAGAAGGAAAAATAATTTTTGATGACGCTAAAAACGTCCCTTTTTCATTACTCAAGCTTAATACATTGTTTTTTAATTCAGCTGTATTTAAGTAATAGTTCTTTGATTGTAGAGAAATAGGAATGCCTCCATATGTAAGTTGAAACTGCTCTAAAGTATTGCTATTCTTTTTTATTTTATTACGAGAATTACCATCAGCCACAATTGAAATACTTACTGTGATATGTTCATTTTCATTATGCGCTGGGATGTAAATACTAATTTCTCCTTTAGAAGAATTAAATGTAATTGTAGTTAATCCGTTGTGATTTTTTTGCAGAAGAGTCTGACTAGAGCATACTGTCGTAGTGAAAACAGAAAGCAGTAAGACAACATAAAGATTTGAAATTGCTCGAAGCTTCATTGCAACATGTTTTTATGCCTAACTTTAGTAGTAAGTGTATTTAAAGATACAAAATCTTTAGATACATAGGAACAAATAATAGATTGTATAAGAGCGGGTTATTTATGACGAGACACATTCGCCATGGGTAGATCTGTAATGATTAACTTTTGTTTATCAGTACTATCAAGAGCCGCAATTTTTGAATAGGTATATTCAGGGATAGGTTCACTGAGTTGTTTCCATTTTGCAATTCCCGAAACCGTGATTGTTTCTCCAATTTCAATAATTCCTTCAGTGTAACGCAATTGTTTGTTGAAACCAAAAAAACCAGAACTATCAATATTGTAACGATTCAAAAGCGATTCAAATTCAGGAGTTGGTTCGTTAAATGTTCCAGAAGATGCTGTCTGATCTGTTACTAAATAGCTAATAAAGTTTTTAGGATTTTGAACTGGTTTTATAATGACATACTCACCGTCCTTGTCAATAAAAAAGTCTTGAACTTTTTCTTCTTTAATTATTGTTTTCCAATGTGAACTCTTTCCAGTACTCACTTTTTTTTCAATTTTCATGGTATAAAACACGCACTTTCTTTTACTTAATGGCGCTATTAGTGCTGCTTTTACATGAAGCGCTTTCCCTGTAATTTTAGTCAGTTTATTTGAGCGCAAACTACCAATTGATCTATTAGGGATTTTCGATAATGTTCTGAGGATAACTTGTTTTGGATTAAAATAATAAACACAAAATCCAACGATTCCTATTATTACAATAATAAGAAGTGGCAGATAAGAGTTAATTGCGATTACTAGAATCATTTATGATGGTTTTGTGATGTACTTATAGGTCAGAGATAAACTGAAAATGTTACAAGAGTTAGCCTTCTCGTTTCACTAAGGCGTAATAGTCTCCTTCTAAAGGCAAATAGCCTTGATCGTAAATAAAATAGTAAACTGTACCTGCTTTGGTGGTATAAATACTAGTAAAATAATTAAAGTCGAAGCCTCTTTCTATTAGTTTGGCTCTAGACGTTTTAGTTTTTTGGTCTGGGTTCAATACTTCCAGAATTCGATAATTTTTGCGCAGTCTATTATTGGTATTTCGAATCAGATTTTTACTGTCTTTATTCACTTTATTATTATAGGAATTACGACAACCATCGCTACAAAACTTTTTGTCAATTCTACCGACTATTTTTTCGTCACATTCAGGACATGTTTTTTTCATAATCTTCACTTTTAAGTTCATACCATCTCAATTTCATCTGTTCTTTTTCGTAAATGAAATCTTCGGTATGTTTTAATCCAATTTTTAATAAGACAGTATGAGACGCTGCATTATCAATTTTTGTTATACCATTTACCAATTTTAATTTCATGGTATTGAAGGCATAATTTAAAGCAGCAATTGACGATTCAGTTGCAAAGCCTTTTCCCCAAAATTCAGGCAGTAAACGATAGCCTATGTCCATGTAGTTGGAATGACCATTCATTTCATATTCTGTATTTAGTCGCAATCCAGACCAACCCATAAATTTTTCTGATGATTTTTCGATTAGCGCCCAACGACCTATACCATTAGCCTCATATTGAGATAGGATGCTTTTAATGTTTTTTTGTGATTGTTCAATATGAGTAAAAGGGTTATTTCCTAAATATTGATGTACTGAGGAATTTGAATCTAGTTCAAACATGTCTTTATCATCAGAAGGTCGTAAGTCACGTAATATTAAACGATCTGTCTCTATATTAAAAATCATAACTACTTATTTAGTATTGGAATATAAGCCACCCAAGGTCCGACTTCGTTTTTATATTGTTTTGCCATTACACGTGCTATTTGTGAAATATGACCTAAATCATGTGTCACCCAACATGCTAATAGTTCTTTTAAAGTTACTTCTCCTAATTCAGGGTGTATTCCTTTTAATTTCAATTGTGCTTCGGAAAGATGTAGCGATTCTAAATAGCTTAGGTTGTCGGTTCTTAATTCTGAAAACGCCTTTAAAAGCTCCGACATTGTTTTTCCTTTTGAGTTTTCAAATTGAGCAAAACGATTATAGGATTCGAATGTAATGTTACTCGACTGGTTCAATATTATTTTTAATCGCGCAATCCAATCGGTCTTTTCACCATGAATTAAATGACCTACAATATCAAAAGCATTCCAACTTTCACCACCTTCATTACAAAAAATCCAATCGTCAGATAAATTGGATAAAAGCGTGTTTAAGGTTTGTGGAGTTTGCCGAAGAATTTCTACGGCTTGGTCTATTTTATAATTCATAAATTTTTAATAATCTACAACATCTCCCCAATTTTGTCCAGATTTAATGCGATAGACTTGCATCTCGGAAATACCAAATTGTTTTGCAATTATGCGCATTCTAGTTTTACTATTTGGGTTGAATAACATTCTTTTAATCATTTTTACTTTACCTACTGATAACTTTGAGTAAGGGCTTTTTCTTTTTAATTTTTCTTTTCCTGCAATAACTTTAGGATTATGACTATTATGTAATATCATTTCTTGTCGTGTAGCCCAATCCAAATTGGATAACTCATTATTTGTTTTGTCAAAATCTTTATGAATTACAAATTGTTTTGATTCTTGATTTTCTAAAAATAGCTCTGCTACAATTCTGTGAACATATATTAATTCTGTTTTCTTATTGGTTTTTATGGCCGAAAAAGCTTCATATCCATTCACATGTGACAACTTAAAGCGACGTTTTAGCGATTTATGTTTCTCACTATAAACACGCCCTAAAGATGAAATATGATAGCATTCAATAGGCCGCCAACTAGTCTTGCGAACCTTTTTCCAAGATTCGCCTTTTAATGTTGTCAACATAGTATTAATCTTAAGGAGATTGTAATATACGAAATATTCGTTTACAAACGACTACAAACATTTACAAACGAATTTAAGTAGTTAATAACCGACTTTGATTTTGATTCCTTCACATATTTGCAGTGTCGAAACATAAGAACTCGATAGTATTAACTGTTTAACGCAAAAATTTAATATTATGAACACACTTAGAAACAAAGTACAGTTGATTGGTAACTTAGGAAACGATCCAGAAATCATCAATCTTGAATCCGGAAAGCTATTGGCTAAATTTTCAATAGCAACAAATGAGAATTATAAAAATGCTCAGGGCGAAAAAGTTACAGATACCCAATGGCACAATGTTGTGGCCTGGGGAAAAACGGCAGAAATTGTTGAGAAATATGTTACGAAAGGCAAAGAAATTGCCATAGAAGGGAAACTCACAAATCGCTCATACGAAACTAAGGAAGGCGAAAAACGCTATATCACAGAAGTCGTTTGTAACGAATTATTAATGTTAGGAAAATAAAATACTTAGAATTTATTATGAACTCAAAAGGCTATTTCTAACTTTTAGAAACGGCCTTTTTTAAATGATATAAATGCTAATTAAGACTGATCGTCTTTTCTTCCACTAAAAACTGTCCATCTTGAGTTATGCCTTCAATAAATAATTTCAAATGTGGCGTATTGGTATCAAATACCGAAAATATTAAGTTTCCATTTTCGTCTACGCTGCAATTTGGAGTCCAGCCTATAACACCATAAGATTTAAAAAACTGACTTTTATAATAGCTGTATTTTGGAGCATAAAAAGATTTTTGTTTTGAAAATGTCAAGGGAACATCAAAAGCTTTATAATTTGTGCCATATTGAGTGGTATAAATAACGTTTGGATCCGTATATATTTTAATTACACCTGCACCTCCTCTTAATCCTTCTCCCAGACCACCTCTATTAATGATGATATAATCTACGGTATTCATGTCAAATTTTGCTAAGAAGCTAAAATCAACTAACTGTATGCCATCTAAATAAACCAAGGGTGTTGAATTATTTGGTGTTAAAGGATTACGAATTGATATGGATAGTATGCCTTGATGATCGTTGGCAACAAATCCTTTTTTACTGAGGTATTGGGCTAAACTACGATTGTGTAGACGTGTTCTATCATCAAATATTTCTACGTTTCCACGCGTTTGTTTTTGTAGGCGTTCAGTTCTTAATTGTTCTCTCTTAGCTTCTATGTAGACTTCGTCCAATTGCTGTGTGTTATTAAGAACAGACTCCGTAAAAGGTTGTATTTGAGTATGCTCAGTTAGTGCTGGAGTTTTGTTATTGATTAACGCGAAACGTCGCGTATAATTAGGTATTTTTGAAGGTACAAATTGCAGATACATATTAGGTTCATCCATTCGTCCTTTTGTATCGATTTCTCCAATATTAATGGTTTCATTTTCGGTTGGATACAAACCTGATTTAAGAAACATATTTTCATTATCTCCTAGTGCGAATACATCTCCTTTATTGGCTTTTAGCGCAAATAATAAAAACTGATTCGATTTTTTGACATTGATATTTGCTTTGAATCCTATTCCATTTTCAAAAGGATAATTGTTTGTTGGCGGATTCAAAAAAATAGTATTCCAACGGTAGCTACTCCAACCTTGTGTAATTAATAAATTGTCTAGTTCATATTTTTTTTTGCGATTGATATCCGTAAAATAATACGCAGCATTTTCTATATAACCTGAAACATAAGGTTGCAAATAGGTGTAAGAAATAATAGTGTGATGCCTTTGATACGCCTTTGTGTTTTCAGGTAAAACCGATACACTAAAGTTGTGTGCAGTTGTTAGTTTTTGAACAGGAATTTTAACCCGAAGAGAATCATAAGTTTTAGTAACCACGCCCTCTCCAGATTTCAATATTTTGATACCTTCAAATTTAAAAAAAAGCCGCTCTAATAAAGGATTATTATTGTTGTCAAATAATGTGAAAATGTTAATTCCAGTAGAAAGATCCGCATAGCTAATTAATTTTATGTTTTCGAGGTCTTCGAATTTTACGTCAGTAACTTTTATAACCTCTCCATTATGAATCGCAAGTTTAAATGTTTTTTGGTTTATATTTTTAAGAGATTGCATATTCGTTTTAAATGATAAAGCTACATTTTTACCTAAATCACTTAAGGCAAGCGTCACTCCATTTGGCTTTATATTATTGATACTAAATTCAAAATCCTTATTGCGATGCTTGATTTTAACTGTATAGGTTTCATGTAATAATGGCATGAGTACAAAACGTCCAATACCAAGAGCATTGGTTTTAAAATTGGTAACAAATTGATCGGACTTATCAACGATTTCTCCTTCTACATTTCCCACACCAAATCCATCACTGTTTTTAATCACAATACCAATATTACTTTTAATATCAGCAACCAAATGACCACCTTCTGGTAAAAATTGAGCATCCAAATTATTTGGGAGTAATTTTGGCTTTACAAAAGTTTCAGTTTCAGGGTCGATGACATTAATGGTTTCAACAAATAGATTTTGTTCATCAAAATTACGCATCCAATTGGTATATGCCTTAAATGTATAATTGCCCGAATTGAAAAGGCTATCAACATGAAATACATTATTAGAAATTCCTTTTTCGACACGAATAAGTTTTTGTTTTATGATGGTGTTGTTCTTGTCACTGATTGTACAATATAAATTTGTGGTTAAGGCCGAAGGAGTCTTCGTATCCTTATCTAAAACATATGCACTAAATCCAATCGCTTCACCTTTTATATATGTGGATTTATTTAGATGTACGTAGACTACTTCTCTTGGGAGTTTACTGTATTTTTCGTAGGAATTTATTAAAGAGTCATGTGTTTGATTGTTTTGTGCAGTCGCTGAAAATAGTAATAGAAATAGAGCACATATCATAGAAACAGTTCCATAATTGTAATTGTAATCATTAAAATTCATATTCAATTGGATTTGAGCATAGGAAGAATAGAACACTAAACTATGACTTTTCTTACATAGAACGAACTAAAATGATAAATTTAACAAAAGAATAAAAATAAAGAACATCAAATTTTATGTTTATCTTTAAGTATATATTTTCCCTCAATAGATACTTCTTATTGAACTCGATTATCTATTAGATGCAGCCGATGGTGTCTTCGGACCGATTACTGAAACAGCATTAAAAGCCTTTCAAACGGATCATAATATTACTATTGATGGAATTTATCGCAGTGAATCGAGAATAGCTTTAGATTTGGTTTTGATTTAAATCGAAGTTGACTTATGTAATTTTAATTGAATGCGTTTTCTAGCAATTTCAACATCTAAAACCTCTACGATAATTTGTTGGTGCAAGCTAACATGCGCATTGACATCGCTTACAAACGTATCAGATAAGTTTGAAAGATGTATCAAACCACTTTCTTTGATACCAATATCTACGAAACACCCAAAATTGGTAATATTATTGACGATTCCAGGAAGACGTTGCCCTTTCTGTAAATCGCTAATAGTTTTTATGGTTTGATTAAAGGCAAATACTTTGGCTTGCGCCCTGATGTCTAATCCAGGTTTGTTAAGTTCATTAATAATGTCTTTAAGTGTTGGTAAACCAACAGATTGTGTACAATAGTCTTGTAAATTAATACGTTGAAGCAGGTCTTTATGCCCTATTAAGTCAGAAATATTTTTACGCAAATCTTGAGCCATTTTAGCTACAATAAGATAACTTTCTGGATGTACAGCCGAATCATCTAAAGGGTTTTCAGCATCTTTAATTCTTAAAAATGCAGCACTTTGTTCAAATGCCTTGTCGCCTAAACGTGTCACTTTTTTAATGTCTTCTCTAGACTTAAAGACACCATGTTCTTGTCTATAATTAAAAATGTTTTCGGCAATTTTAGGACTGATCCCAGAGACATAACCCAGTAAGCTTTTACTGGCTGTATTGATATTTACGCCAACAGCGTTCACGCAATTTTCAACAACAATATCTAATGATTTTTGAAGTTTATTCTGATCGACGTCATGTTGGTATTGTCCTACTCCAATGGACTTGGCATCAATTTTCACCAATTCAGCCAAAGGGTCTTGCAAGCGTCTGCCTATCGAAACAGAGCCTCTTACAGTCACGTCATAATTTGGAAATTCTTCACGAGCAATTTTAGATGCAGAATAGATACTTGCTCCAGCTTCACTGACAACAAAAACTTGAATATCATTTTTAAAGCGTATACGCCTAATAAGTGCTTCGGTTTCGCGAGAAGCTGTACCATTTCCAATAGCGATGGCTTCAATTTTATAAGCATCAGCTAAAGAACTTATTTTTTTTATTGCTCCAGAGCTGTCGTTTTTTGGAGAATGTGGATAAATGGTTTCGTTATATCGCAAATTACCTTGAGCATCTAAACACACGATTTTGCAACCAGATCTAAATCCAGGGTCGATAGCCAAAATACGTTTCTCTCCTAATGGAGACCCCAATAGCAGTTGTTTTAAGTTTTTTGCGAAAACACTGATGGCTGAATCATCTGCCTTGGCTTTTGCGACTTGTAACGCCGCGTTAGACAACGTAGGAAGCAACAAGCGTTTGTAGGCATCCTGAATTGCTAACTTAATGTGTTGGGAGCAAGTGTTGTTAGAACGAATAATTTTGTTTTCAATTTTAGCTAGAATGCCTTCATTATCGATATTGATCTTTGGTCTGATATATCCTTCCTTTTCAGCTCTTAAAATCGCTAATAATCTGTGAGAAGGAATGCGATCTAGACGCTCTTCCCAATCAAAATAATCTTTAAATTTTTGAGCTTTCTCATTCTCAGATGCTTTGATTATTACTTTAGTGCTAATCATGGCGAAGCGCTCTAATTGATATCTGATAGCTGTTCTGATATCTGATCGTTCGTTGAGCCATTCTGCTATAATATGTCTTGCGCCTTCTAAGGCTTCTTCAGTAGAATGAATTTTATTTTTGACATATTTAAAAGCAATAGACTCAATAGCATTCGAATTTTGACTCATAATTATTTTAGCCAAAGGCTCAAGTCCTTGCTGTTTTGCTTTTTCGGCTTTCGTTGCTCTTTTTTTCTTATAAGGTAAATAGAGATCTTCTAGACTAGTTATATCTTGTGCGTCTTCAACTTTTTGTTGAAGTTCAGCTGTTAAAACATTTAGTCCTTCTAAAGTTTTAAGAATTGTACGTTTCCGTTTTTCTATGACTTCAAAGCGGTTTTTGAATGTGACGATCTGAGCAATTTGCACCTCGTCTAAATTTCCAGTGCTTTCTTTTCTATAACGTGAAATAAAAGGAATCGTACAGTCTTCGTTTAGTAGTGCAACTGTGTTTTTTATAGATTGTTCTTGGAGTTGTGTTTGCGAAATTAAAAAGGGTATGAGTTGCATCTTGAGTAACGATTAACGTATGGCAATTTAAAAAACAAATTGAGTTTTAAATAGATTCGGAATAACTTTATGCAACATTTTTAAGTAAGTCAAAGCAAGGACACTTTTTACAGCGTTTGTTTTCACTTTTTTTATATTTTTTACAGCAACTAGTCTTAGCTTTTTCTGAAATAATCCCTATCTCCTGTAATTTTTTTTTAGCTTTTTTTTGCTTCTTTTTCCCCAAAACACCATCTGTAGTTTCGATAATGCGGCAAAATTAATTATTTTTATTTAATCTAAATAAAACGAATTGTTAAATTATAAAGTAGTTTCTGAAGAGGCAGTAGTAACAGTTAATTTTTCTATATCTCTATCAAACAAATAAAGTCCGCCTTTATCATCGCCAATGAGATTTATTTTGTCTAAGACAGTCCTTGCTAAAGCTTCTTCTTCTATTTGTTCAGAAACATACCATTGTAAGAAATTATGAGTTGCATAATCCTTTTCTTGCAACGAAATATGCACTAATTCGTTAATACTTTTTGAAACAAAAACTTCGTGATCATAAAGTTTCTGAAACATTTCCTTAAAAGATGTAAAGGAATCATTGGGTTCCTCAAGATTAGATATTTTGGCATGACCACCTCGCTCGTTCACAAATTTAACAAGTTTAAGCATATGTTGGCGTTCTTCATCAGATTGTGCATACATAAAAGTAGACACGCCTTCAAGACCTTTGACTTCGGCCCAAACAGCCATTGCTAGATATACCTGAGATGATTCTGCTTCTATTTTAATTTGATTATTTAAAGCGGATTCTATAGATTTTGATAACATATTATTCTTTTTAGTAAAGTTACATATTTATTAGCTAATCTGTAGTCCATTACTGATCTCATCATCATCAGGATTGACAAACACCAATTTACCATCTGGAGTTTCGGTCATTAAAATCATACCTTGGCTTTCTACACCTCGTAATGCTCTTGGTGCTAAATTAACCAAAACAGTAACACGTTTACCAATAACTTCATCCGCTGTAAAACTTTCAGCAATCCCAGACACAATGGTTCTAACGTCAATTCCCGTATCCACTTTAAGAACGAGAAGTTTTTTAGCTTTTGGCATTTTTTCAGCCTCTAAAATAGTACCAACACGAATATCTAACTTAGTGAAATCATCAAATGTAATTTCGTCCTTTTGAGGATCTACCACTTTCTTTGCGGCCTCGTTGGCTTTTTTACTAGCTTCTAATTTATCTAATTGCTTTTGAATGGTATCATCTTCAATTTTACTGAATAATAATTCGGCCTTACCAATTTGGTGACCTGCATTAATCAGAACAGTTTTCGTTGAAATTTCATCCCATGAATTATCAGAGCCTCCTAAAATAGATTTTAATTTTTGAGAAGTAAAAGGTAAGAAAGGCTCGCTTAATGTTGCTAAAGCAGCAGCAATTTGAAGTGCCACATACATAATTGTTTGTGTTCTGGTTTCATCAACTTTTATCATTTTCCAAGGCTCCTCATCGGCAAGATATTTGTTTCCAAGTCTGGCTAAATTCATGAGCTCCTGACCGGCTTCTCTAAAACGATAGCGCTCAATAGAACTTGATATCACACCTGGATACGCTTTTATTGTAGCCAATGTTTCTTCATCTATCGGTGAAAATTCTGAAGGAACTGGAATTGTCCCATCATAATATTTATTAGTGAGCACGACAACACGATTAATGAAGTTCCCGAAAATTGCAACCAACTCGTTATTGTTTCTCGCTTGAAAATCTTTCCAAGTAAAATCGTTGTCTTTACTTTCAGGTGCATTAGCTGTTAAGGCATATCGCAACACATCTTGTTGATTCGGAAAATCTTCCAAATATTCCGGAAGCCAAACCGCCCAATTTTTTGAAGTTGACAATTTATTCCCTTCTAAATTTAAAAACTCATTCGCAGGAACATTATCAGGGAGAATGTAAGAGCCTTCAGCTTTCAACATAGCTGGGAAAATTATACAATGAAATACAATATTATCCTTTCCTATAAAGTGTACGAGTTTAGTGTTTTCATCTTTCCAATACGGTTCCCAATCTTTGCCAACACGTGACGCCCATTCTTTGGTTGCCGATATGTAGCCTATAGGCGCATCAAACCAAACATATAGTACTTTGCCATCAGCACCTTCAACAGGCACAGGAATTCCCCAGTCCAAATCTCTGGTGACAGCACGTGGTCGAAGACCATCATCTATCCAAGATTTCACTTGTCCGTAAACATTAGGTTTCCAGTCTTTTTTATGACCTTTTAAAATCCAGTCTTTTAAAAAATCTTCATGCTTATCTAAAGGTAAGAACCAGTGTTTTGTTTGTTTAAGCGTTGGTATATTTCCAGTAATAGCAGATTTGGGATTAATTAAATCTGTCGCATTATGACTTGTTCCACAGTTTTCACATTGATCGCCATAACTTTCTTCATAACCACATTTTGGACAGGTACCCACTATAAAGCGATCAGCCAAAAATTGATTAGCTTCTGCATCGTATAACTGTTCTGAAGTTTCTTCAATAAATTCACCTTTATCATGCAAGGTTGTAAAAAACTCTGATGCCGTTTCATGATGAATTTTTGCCGAAGTTCTGGAGTAGTTATCAAAAGTAATTCCAAAATCTTCAAACGATTGCTTAATAATGGCGTGGTATTTATCAACAATGTCTTGAGGAGACACACCTTCCTTTTTCGCTTTAATAGTTATTGGAACGCCATGTTCATCACTTCCGCAAATAAAAGCGACATCGTTTCCGGTTAAGCGTAAATAGCGTGCATAAATATCTGCTGGTATATAAACACCTGCTAAATGCCCAATATGAATTGGTCCATTGGTATAAGGGAGTGCTGCAGTAATTGTATATCGTTGTGGTTGACTCATCAATCTTAAAAAATTAAATTAATATGTCATTGCGAAGGAGGTACGACTGTGGCAATCTCATTAATAAGAGTTTACATTAGACAGATTCCAGCACTTTGTTCGGAATGACGGGTTGTTTTGAAGATGTAAAAGTACGCATTTTGACTGCGATTTAGAAACGAGCATTTATAAATTTTAGACATAGTTTTAATTAAGAAATGTTTAAAATTTTTAATTCGAGAACGTAGTGGTTACACATGTTCTTAATTTTATAATTAATTTATGCTTTGATGATTATTGAATTTAAACGTGTGAAAAAAAATGTACATTTACAATATGTCAAAATACGCATTCATTTTTAGTATAATAACTGTTGTTTTTTTCTCTGGAAAAACGCAATTAATAGCTCAAAATAAAGCAGCTTCAAAATCGCAGCTCATGTTGAAACAACCAGATTATTTAAAAGCAGGAGATACTGTTGTTATCGTTGCACCTTCGGGAATACTTAAAGAACGAACAGATGAAGTAGAACTCGCAAAAGCACTTTTAAAATCATGGAATTTAAATGTGGTTGTTGGGCAACACGTTTTCAATCAAGCCAATCATTTCGCAGGAACTGATGACGAGCGCTGTGAAGATTTTCAAAATGCTCTTGACGATCCAACCATTAGCGCGATTTGGTGTGCTCGTGGAGGATATGGAACTGTTAGGATTTTAGATAAGTTGGATTATACAAAATTTAAGAGGCATCCTAAATGGCTCATTGGTTATTCGGACATTACAGCTTTGCATAATCAAATGCATAATGAAGGATTTGAATCAATTCATGCCTTGATGTGCGTGAGTTTAAATGAAGATAAAGAAGGATTAGACGAGACTATTGCAACTTTTAAAAATACGGTATTTGGAAATCCATTATCTTATACTATTGAAGGTTCAGCATATAATAAAACAGGGATTGCTTCTGGACAATTAGTTGGTGGAAATTTAACGATACTCCACACCATGTTGGGCTCTGAAACGAGCATTGATACTTCGGGAAAAATATTATTTATTGAAGAAATAGGAGAGTATGCCTACCATATTGATCGTATGTTACAAAGTTTAAAGCGCGCTGGATATTTTGATGATTGTAAAGGGGTTGTAGTTGGAGACATTACTAAGCTTAGAAAAAACACGACGCCTTGGGGTAAACCAGTAGAGCAGCTTATTTTGGATGCTTTGGCCGAGTATGATTTTCCAATAGCTTTCAATATGCCTGCAGGTCATGAAAGGGATAATCGTGCACTTATTTTTGGAAGAACGATTCAATTGCATGTGGCTAAAGTAAAGTCTAATTTAGATTTCAATAATTAATTATGGCAACTCATAATGAACTTGGTGAAAAGGGAGAAAAACTTGCAATTAATTTTCTTCTCGAACAAGGCTATGATATTCTCGAGTGTAATTATAGGTTCGAAAAGGCTGAAGTTGACATCATTGCTCGAATAGATCATACGCTTGCCATTATAGAAGTTAAAACTAGAGCTACACGTCATTTTGGCAATCCTCAAGATTTTGTAAAACCAAAACAAATTCAACGCATTGTAAAAGCAGTTGACTATTATATTAATTCCAATGCTCTAGATTTAGAAGTCCGATTTGATATTGTTTCCATTATTAAAACGCTAAATAACTATGAGATAGAACATTTAAAAAATGCATTTTATCATTTCTAGAAGTGTATTTCATCGAATTACGTAGGAAAAATCATCAAAAATATTATTTAATCATGCGTTTCATCGAATAAATTGTGATTTAATCGTTAATTAGTCTTAGTTTCATGGTCCTTAACCCCAAATTTTATGATTATGAAAAAAATTACCTTTATTCTATCTGCGCTCATTATAGCGACGTTAATGAGTTGTAACACTGAGTCTGTTATGGAAGAAGAAACGCAAGCTACAAAATTAGACCCTAATTTTAGAGTCTCTGCTTCCTCAATCAATAGAGCTCTACAAAGAGCATCTCTTGATGAGCCATGTATGTCCACTAATTTGATTGCAGGACAAAATCATATTGCAGGTACAGTATCTGTAGACAATGATGGCGTAAATCTGATTATTACATATGCTACTAATGAAGATTGGACAATTGACCTAACACATTTTAGTATTGGAAATTGCGACGAACAATGGGTGCCTACTACAGGATCTGGAAATCCTAAAATCGGACAGTTTGAGCATACTGAGCCACATTCTACAGGAACCAATGAAGTGGTTTACATGATTAGTTTAGATGCACTAAGTGAGGCGTATTGCTTCGCAGCACATGCTGAAGTGCAAGGGCCTACAGGAGGAGAAACTGCTTGGGCCGAAGGACCAGGATTTGATGGAAATAGCTGGGCTATGTATGTAGAAGCTTTTTTATCTGACTGTGTTGTTGATGGAGAAGTAGAACCAACTAAATAAAAATTAATAAATATATTGAGAAAGGTGCACTACAAAGTGCGCCTTTTTTTATGTAATCAATCAATTGCGTCTTTTAGTATTTCTGTAATTTAATTTCTTAGTACAAAAATAGAGGCTATCTATAAAAATTCATTTCATCAACATATTCCCAAACATGTTCGGGTAACATTGGTCTTATATTTTTATCTTCTTTTATTGACTTTCGGATAAAAGTGGATGACAATTGCATAATAGGAGCATCTATAAAATGCACTTTCCCATTGGTGTGAAATTGCGTGTCAATGCTTCCTTCGGAAACTCTTGGGTAAACATAAATATGATGATTTTTCAGAATCAATTCATAATTTTTCCATTTATGGAAACTCTTTAGATTGTCTTCTCCCATGATTAGAGAAAACTCATAATCGGTATACTTTTCTTCTAAATAAACAAGTGTGTTAATAGTGTAATTTGGCTGCGGGAGATTAAATTCAATATCACTAGCCCTTAACTTAGTATAGTCTTCTACTGCTCGGTCAACCATTTGATAGCGATGATGATTGTCCAATAAAGTACTTTTCTTTTTAAAAGGGCTATGCGGTGTTACCACAAACCATACTTGATCCAAATCGCTATATTCGGCCATATGATTGGCAATGGTTAAATGACCAATATGAATGGGATTAAACGTACCAAAATACAATCCAATTTTCATTCGCAATTGTCGTTTTGATTTATAAAAGTATCCACTAAATTATAAGCTTCTGTTAGTGCATCGTCTAAGATTTCATTAACTACGATTTCATCAAATAGAGGTGCAGTCGCCAATTCTGCTGAAGCTTTTGCCACTCTCATATTAATTTTATCTTCACTTTCGGTTTTACGCTTTTTAAGTCTGATTTTTAGCTCGTCAATGCTAGGAGGTTTTACAAAAATAGCTAAAGTTTTCTCAGGGTAATTGCGTTTAATTCTCAATCCTCCAGAAACATCAATATCAAAAATCACATTTTTACCTAGCGCCCAAATGCGTTCAATTTCAGATTTTAAAGTACCGTAAAAATTATCTCTATAAACCTCTTCCCATTCTAGAAAATCATCGTTTTTTATTTTATTTTTAAAGGATTTTGTATCTAAAAAATAATAATCTTTACCTTCTATTTCTTCCCCACGTTTTGCGCGTGAAGTTGCAGAAATTGAAAATTCTAAATTCAATTCTTTTTGAGCTAATAAATGTCTTACAATGGTTGTTTTTCCTGAGCCAGAAGGCGCAGAAAACACTAAAAGTTTCCCTTTTTTCATTATAAAACGTTTAGTAATTGTTCTTTGATTTTTTCTAGTTCATCTTTCATCTGAACCACTAACTTTTGCATTGGTGCATAGTTAGATTTTGAACCAATGGTATTGATTTCTCTTCCCATTTCTTGACCAATAAACCCTAATTTTTTTCCATTAGAGTCATCAGATTTTAGAGCTTTCAAAAAGTAGTCTAAATGATTCTTTAAACGTACTTTTTCTTCAGTAATATCAAACTTTTCTATATAGTAGACTAATTCTTGCTCAAAGCGATTTTCGTCAACTTTTTCCTTAATATCTGCGATTCCTTTTTGTAAACGCTCTCTTACACCTTCAATACGCTCAGGATCCATTTCAATAACGTCATCCAATAAATTGGAAATGTTTTCGACACGTTCAAAGAAATCCCTTTCTAAACTTTCACCTTCATCTAAGCGATATTGATATATTTTTTCTAAGCTAGAATCTATTTCTTTTGCAATTTGACTCCATTCGTCTTCATCAATTTCATCCCGCTCAGTAGTTAAAGCATCAGGTAATCTTATAGCCATTTTAAGGAGCTCCGTTTCATCACCATTAACAACCTCTTTAAGTTGTTTTATGTATTGATTTACAACCGTTTTATTAATCTGAGTTGAGGTTTCTTCACCAGTGACTTCCATATATAATGAGAAATCAATTTTACCTCGAATTAGTTTAGTTGCGATAAGCTTTCTAATACTCAATTCCTTTTCTCTATATAGAGATGGCATACGCGTATTTAAATCTAAATTTTTACTATTTAGGGATTTAATTTCTATTGATATTTTTTTTGTTGGAAGCTGTATTACAGACTTACCGTAACCTGTCATGGATTGTATCATGTACTCAATTTATAAAAGTTGTCCAAAGGTAATCAAAATCATAAAGTTATTACATTGAAAGTTATATATGCTTCATAAGTATGCCGAATAAAAAAGTATAAATTTGTAGCCTTAAAAATCAATTATGTATAAAAAGGAATTTGAAATAAGATGGAGTGATGTAGATGCAAATGCGCACCTAGCAAACTCAGCATACACTAATTTTATGAGTCATACACGTATGGGCTTTTTTACGGATTATGGTTTTAGCATGCAAGAAATGCATGAACAAGAAATAGGACCAGTAGTATTTTATGAACATATGTATTATTTTAAAGAAGCTTATTTAGGCACTCCAATAACAGTTACTTTGGAATTAATAGGGCTAAGTAAAGATGGGATGTTCTTTAAGTTTGAACACAATTTTTATAATGACAAAGGCGAAAATTTAGCAAATTGCGAAATATTTGGTGCTTGGATCGATACTGAGAAACGGTCTTTAACAGCATTACCCGAAGCACTACTAACGATTTCAGAAACATTTCCAAAAGCGATTAATTTTAGAACCCTGACCAAAGAAGACACAAGGAAACATGGTAAAAGACCAGTCAATTTAGGCTAAGTTGTTTTCCAAAGTATTAGCCTTGAATAACTAATCTTGCGGCTTCAATAACATTTGCGCTATTACCAATAAAAATTTGAGCGTTATTTACAATAACGGGCCGACTTAAAAATGTGTAATGATCTAATATATAGTGTTTGTAGTCTTTTTCGGTAAGATTTTGATCTTTCAATCCCATTTCTTTATACAATTTTGCACGTTTACTGAATAAGGCTTCGTAACTACCAGAAAGTGCATATAATTCTTCTAGCTGATTAACTGTAATCCTATCAGTTTTAATGTCTTGAAGAATAAAGTCGGAAGGTAAGTTTAAAGCTTTTAATATTCTATTACAGGTACTGCAGGTTTTGAGATAGTATACTTTTTTCATGGAATAACTATTGAATTGCAAAGTAAAATGATTTAAAAAGAAATTTAATTACTTTTAAGAAAAATTATTGACCACCTCATAGTATGGATTATTTTGGAATAGCATCAGTATTAATAGTATTATCAGCACTTTTTGGCTATATAAATGTTAAGTTTTTAAAACTTCCTATTACCATTGGGTTAATGCTTATTACAATAGTCTTTACTCTTGTAATTCTTGGATTAGCACAATTTGACGACACTTTATTGTTACGAGAAAAGGAGTTTATATCTCAAATTGACTTTGAAACTGTTTTGCTAGATATTATGTTAAGTTTCTTACTTTTTGCAGGCGCTTTACATACCAATTTTGAACAATTAAAAGTACAGCGATTTCCAGTATTAGTATTTGCAACTTTAGGCGTTTTAGTGTCTACATTTTTGGTTGGAATATTGATGTTTTTCACACTTCAATTTATTGGATTAGAGGTTAATTTTATATACTGTTTATTGTTTGGCGCACTCATTTCTCCAACAGATCCGATTGCCGTATTAGGGATTTTAAAAAAGGCAAATGCTCCTAAAAAATTGGAAACTAAAATTGTTGGAGAATCTTTGTTTAATGATGGCGTTGGTGTAGTCGTGTTTTTAACTATTTTTTCAATAGCGAGAAATCCTAATGTTGCAATTGAGTTTTCTGAAATCGCAACACTGTTCGGTCAAGAAGTGATTGGAGGCATTGTATTGGGGCTAATTTTGGGATGGATTACATATAAAGCCTTAAAGTCAATAGACGATTATGAAGTTGAAGTTATTATAACTATAGCTGCAGTTATGGGAGGTACGTTATTGGCGCATAAATTACATTTATCGGCTCCTTTAGCTATGGTTACTGCAGGATTAATTGTAGGGAATGATACGGTTCGAAATAATGCTATGTCTGAAGTTACAGAGACTTATGTAGATAAATTTTGGGAATTGGTGGATGTGCTTTTGAATACAGTTTTATTCGTGATGATTGGAATGGAAATGCTCATTTTGTCTTTCGAAATGGATTTTGTAATAGCAGGATTAATTGCCGTTCCTTTAGTGCTACTATGTCGGTATGCATCTTTATGGCTACCAATTAAATTCTTTGCAAAAAGATTAGAATTTGTACCACACACGAATTTAATTATGACCTGGGGAGGATTGCGAGGAGGCATTTCAATTGCATTAGCACTAAGTTTAACAAAAGATATGCATCGCGAATTATTTTTGGTAATCACTTATATTATTGTGGTGTTTTCAATTATTGGACAAGGTCTAACTGTAGAATCTGTAATAAAACGATTATCTAATAAGTCGGTCGAATCTTCAGATACGGATTAGCATCTTCATAAGGAATAGTGAATTCTGTTATTCCCTGAGCATATGATGCTATTTCATAAGTGTTATAGAGTATAATGACACCATCGTCACTAAATCCTATGGATTCTGGTAGTTGAAATCCTTTACCGAAAAACACATCCTCAATTTGTTCTTCTTCTGATTTGGTTGCCTCTTCTTTTAAGAAGTATGTTTCAACTAGTGCCGTAAATCCTTCCAATTCTCTTATTAAATCACTGGTTTTTAAAACATGACCTGTTGTTGGATCGAAATTTAGAAATTCGATATAACTATTTCCATGAGCACCTCCTGTGTCGAGATATGAATTTATGGCAATACTTATCAAGTCATTTGATTCATATGTAACTTCGCTGTCAATTAATGCTTCCCATTTTTGGGCAGTAGCAGGAAAATCCTTTTTAAATGCTATAAATTCATCATCAAACTGCTTAACAACAATCTCTAATGACGGATTTACCAGTGTGTCTTCAGACATATCTATTTGTTTAGCTATATGAGATTCAATTGTTGTGTTTATTGTCTGAGCCACAGGATCAGATCCTTCTGCTTTCGGATAATTAATTTCAATTATTGCATTCTCAGTTTTTGAAAGATAAAATTCTTTAAAAATCAATTTAGCCTCCACAGCACAAGACAAAAAGCCAATAGTCAAAAGAAGTACACACCAGTTTTTTCTCATAATAATTGTGGGTTTGTTAAACATTCACTAAAGATATTATATCCATTTGAATACAACGAATTAAAGATTAAATTTGTTGTCGCTAAATGAAATGAATTTGGAGATATATCGTCTAAATTTATTTAACAAAATATCTAAAATGAAATTTAATACGAAAACAATACATGGAGGGCAATCACATGATCCAGCCTATGGTTCTGTAATGCCGCCAATATATCAAACGTCTACATATGCCCAATCTACTCCTGGAGGACATAAAGGCTATGAATATTCTAGAACCCATAATCCGACGCGAAATGCTTTGGAAAACGCATTTGCGAGCATCGAAAACGGAAAATTCGGCTTAGCTTTTGGTTCAGGTCTTGCAGCAATTGATGCTGTTATTAAACTTTTGCAACCTGGTGATGAAGTGATATCTACTAACGATTTATATGGTGGTTCATATAGATTATTTACTAAAATATTTGAAGGGTTTGGAATTAAATTTCATTTTATTGGAATGGAAAATGCCTCAGAAATAGAAAGCTATGTCAACGCGAATACAAAGCTAATTTGGGTTGAGACTCCAACCAATCCGATGATGAATATAATTGATATAAAGGCGATTTCTACTATTGCGAAAAAGCATCAGATATTGTTAGGTGTGGATAACACATTTGCAACCCCTTATTTGCAACAACCTTTAGATTTAGGTGCAGATATTGTTATGCACTCTGCCACCAAATACCTAGGTGGTCATAGTGATGTTGTAATGGGAGCTTTAGTTGTGAAGGATAAAGATTTGGCAGAGCGTTTGTATTTTATTCAAAATGCGAGTGGAGCCGTTTGTGGCCCTCAAGATAGTTTTTTAGTTTTAAGAGGGATAAAAACACTCCATATACGTATGCAACGTCATTGTGAGAACGGTAAAGTTGTAGCAGAATACTTAGCAAATCACTCAAAAATTGAGAAGGTCTATTGGCCTGGATTTGAAAGTCATCGAAATCATAAGATCGCTAAAGATCAAATGAATGATTTTGGAGGTATGGTTTCATTTACAACGAAAGGAAATAACTATGAAGATGCAATTAAAATAGTTGAGAAATTCAAGTATTTTACTTTGGCAGAATCGTTGGGTGGAGTAGAATCGCTTTCTGGCCATCCAGCAAGTATGACACATGCTAGTATTCCAAAAGAAGAACGTGAAAAAACAGGAGTAGTTGATTCCTTAATAAGATTAAGTGTAGGTATTGAAGATATTGATGACCTTATTCAAGATCTTGAACAAGCTATTGGTTAATCTACGATTCTATTAAAAAAGCAAACGCCCAAGTAATTAATTGCTTGGGCGTTTTTATGTATAAATATTAGATTTAATCTAAGTAATATATATATCCAAAATTCAACCATACTAGCCAGTCGTTTGCTTTATTTGAAGCTAAATGATGATCGAGGCCATCTATTTCGTTATTAAAATAATACTGCCATCTCAAATCCAGCATGAGATCTGACAATGCCGTAAGTTTATATCTCGTTCCAATACTTCCAACTACAGACCATGTGGTTCCGCCTTCAATTGTTATTGGCTCACGTCCTCCAGCCACCCAAGGTTGATAAATATTAAAATGATTTATAATATTGCCATCGCCATAGGTCGTTTCTGCTTTTGGGTTATACGATGTAAAGTGTGCTCCTAAACTGATGAAAGGGGCAAAAGAGTAACTAAAAGCTTGAAACGAACGAATACTCAATGGAAAGTACTCTAGTTGCATTCCAACATCAAAATTATTAGCTTCACCAGAGTGTCTTCTCAATCTTTCCGCATTTTGACCTGTTCTTGAAGGATCGACCCATTTACCAAAATGGTTGAGTTTTGTTTTATTCCATGAAATTTCAGATCTCAATTTAAAATGATCATTAAAATACGTATCGGTGGAATAACAATTACAATCAGCTCTATATGCAAAATTGATATAATGAACAATTCCAACACCTATTCCAGTGTTGCCTGCATTAGTTTCAAAATCATGGCGAACACCAAAATCAGATTGGAAAGCTACAGGTCCTGCAATAACACCAACTTCATGTGAAAACCCAAGTTGTGAAAACCCATTTGTGACACTAAAAATGAAAAGTAGCGCAATGGTTAATTGTTTAAAATTAAGCGTCATATGGTTGCTTTTATTAAGGGCAATGATATTAACAAATATATGAAAACATGATTAACTTCCAAATAAATCGGTCAATAGGTAAACGTTTATAGTGTTGAAATGTTTTAGAGAATTCTAAATTCATCAGAATCCTTTTGAGAATATTAAAAAAATAATTCAAATTTTTTAAAGATAATGTATCTTTGCCCAATCAAATTCAATATAGATTAATAATTTTTAAATAGATGAAAAATAAAATTGAAAGTTTTTTAGATCTTGTAAAAGCAAAAAACGGACATGAGCCAGAATTTTTACAGGCTGTTCATGAAGTTGCTGAAACCGTAATTCCTTTTATTGAGGAGAATCCAAAATATCAAGGAAAAATGTTATTAGAAAGAATGGTAGAACCTGAGCGTACTATTATTTTTAGAATTCCTTGGATTGATGATAATGGAAATACTCAAGTTAATAGAGGATTTAGAGTTGAATTTAATTCGGCAATTGGACCTTATAAAGGAGGACTGCGTTTCCATCCATCAGTGAACTTAAGTATTCTTAAATTCTTAGGATTTGAACAAGTCTTTAAAAATTCTCTTACAACACTTCCAATGGGAGGCGGAAAAGGAGGATCTGATTTTAATCCAAAAGGGAAGAGTGACAATGAAGTAATGCGTTTTTGTCAGTCTTTTATGTCTGAATTATTCCGTCATATTGGGGCTAATACTGATGTTCCTGCAGGAGATATTGGAGTTGGTGGTCGTGAAATAGGATACATGTTCGGTCAATATAAAAGATTGCGAAATGAATTTACAGGTGTGTTAACTGGTAAAGGAATGTCTTATGGAGGTTCTTTAATTAGACCAGAAGCAACAGGTTATGGGTGTGTTTATTTTGCTAAAAATATGCTTGCGACGAAAGGAGATTCATTTAGTGGTAAATCTGTAGTTATTTCTGGATCTGGAAATGTTGCGCAATATGCATGTGAAAAGGTTACTGAATTAGGAGGAAAAGTCGTGACTATGTCTGATTCTTCTGGATATATAAATGATGTTGATGGTATTGATGCAGATAAGCTAGCCTTTGTAATGGAGCTTAAAAATGTAAAAAGAGGACGTATAAGCGAATATGCCGATAAATACCCTTCTGCAACATTTCATGCAGGAGAAAGACCTTGGTCCGTGAATTGTGATATTGCCTTACCATGTGCAACACAAAATGAATTAAACAAAGAAGAGGCTGAAGCATTAATAAGTAATAACGTAATTGCAGTAGCTGAAGGCGCTAATATGCCTACTACACCAGAAGCAATAGAAGCATTTCAAAAAGCGAAAATATTGTTTGCACCAGGAAAAGCATCAAATGCTGGAGGTGTAGCAACTTCAGGGTTGGAAATGAGTCAGAATTCATTGAGATTCAACTGGACTCGTGAAGAGGTTGACGCTAAACTTAATCAGATTATGGATGATATCCATCAATCTTGTGTTACATATGGAACTCAATCTGATGGGTATATTGATTATGTTAAAGGTGCAAATGTAGCTGGTTTCGTAAAAGTTGCGGATGCTATGTTAGATCAAGGTGTGGTCTAATTAGAATTCAAACGTAATAACTAAAGAAGCTTTCATTTTATTATGAAGGCTTTTTTATTTCGCTTATTGTATATGATATTAGGAAAATTCTCGTTTGTAATAAATATATTTGGTGTCAATTAATGAATATGCTTAAACATACACTTACACTTATTGTTTTAATTTTCTCTTTTGCCGGTTATGCACAAGACTATTCTACCCTTTGGGAAGGATACTTTTCATATTACGATATAAAAGATGTTACTCGTGGCAATACAAAAGTTTTTGCTGCTTCTGAAAATGCAGTGTTTAGTTATGATGTTGAAACAAATGAATTGGAAACAATAACTACGGTTAATGGTTTGTCTGGCGAGACCATTACAACAATTATGTATAGCGAAATTTATCAGGTGTTACTTATTGGTTATGAGAATGGTTTAATTGAAATTGTTTCTGATACTGATGATGATATTTTATCCGTAGTTGATATTTTAGAAAAGGAAACAATCTCTCCTTCTATAAAACAAATAAATCATTTCAATGAGCATGAAGGGTTGGTCTATATTTCAACCAATTACGGTATTTCAGTTTATGATTTGGCTAGACGTGAGTTTGGAGACACGTATTTTATGGGAAATGGAGGGAGTCAAATTATTGTGACACAAACAACTATATTTGAAAACCAGATATATGCTTCATGTAAAAATGGAAATGGATTGAAAAAGGCGTTATTATCTAATCCTAATTTAATTGATTATCAACAATGGGAAACTTTTTCAGGAAGTATTTGGGGTGCAATTCAAAGTGTTTCAGATAAGTTATATGCAATAAGACTAGATAAAAAGATTTTTGAGATTGTTGGTAATAATAAGACGCTGCTGTTATCCTACTCAGATTTGCCTCTAGATGTGAAAGAAATAGAGGGAAATTTAATTGTTGCCACAAAGAATGATGTATTTATTTATGATAGCAATTTTAATGAGTTATCTCATGCAACTATAAATTCAGATTTTGATACTGATTTCACTTCAGCTACCTATTTGAATGATCATATTTATATAGGCACAGATAGTTTTGGAGTATTGAAAACATTAGTATCAGACCCTATCACTTATGAGGAAATAAGACCAGAGGGGCCGCTTAAAAATAATGCCTTCAAAATTGAATCGGGTAATAATGAATTATGGGTTACATATGGTGATTATTCATCAGATTATAACCCATGGCCACTTAGGAAATATGGTGTAAGTCATTTTATCGACGAAGAATGGCATAATATTCCATTTGATAGCCTTCTAAATGCTCAGAATTTAAATTATGTTGCTTTAAATCCTTTTAACCCTAGTCAAGTATTCATGAGCTCTTATATCAGTGGTATGTTAGAGTTAAACAATGAAATCCCTACGACATTACACGATCAAAATAATAGTGGGTTAGAATCTCTTGTGGTACCGGATGCTCCAAATATTATAAATATTAGACAATCGGGATTACAATTTGATAGAACAGGGATTTTATGGATGCTAACAAGTAGAGTAGATAGACCATTAAAGTCATATGATCCTGGGACCGGGCAATGGCAAGGTTATAGTTTCGAGGAAATTATTCCAAATGGCTTAACAGATGAAATTGGTTTCAATGATTTAGTAATCGATCGTAATGGAACGAAATGGGCTGCAGGATTTCTAAATGGAATCATGGGATTCAATGAAAATGTAGCCGGAACTAACATTGGAAGTATTAAGACTTTAGAGGCTAATTTACCAACAACAGATGTTAGAGCCTTGGCTGTTGACGATCGAAATCAATTATGGATTGGAACCATTAAAGGTATCAGAGTGCTTTATAATACGTCCAATTTTTTTAATGACCCAAACCCTAGTGTGAATGAAATAATAATTGTTGAAGACGGTCTTCCTCAAGAGTTGTTATCTAATCAATTTATTTCTGATATAAAAGTTGACGGCTCGAATAACAAATGGATAGGCACATTAGATTCTGGAATTTTCTATTTCTCGCCAGATGGTCAAGAAACTATTTATCACTTTACTAAAGGCAATTCTCCTTTGCCTTCAAATACCATAACTGATATCTCGATTGATGCAATAGATGGAAGAGTATTTATTGCAACTGATAAAGGCCTGGTGTCATTTTTATCAGGAGGATCAAAACCAGAGAAGGAACTAGCGAATGCCTTTGCTTACCCTAACCCTGTTAGACCTGAGTATAATCTTTTAGGTTTTGACGATTTAAATAATATTACAAAGGGGGTAAAGATCAAAGGTCTTACGGAAAATGTGAACATTAAAATTACTGATATTGAAGGGAATTTGGTCACCGAAGCTCAATCTGGTATTAATTTAAGATCATCGAAAGCAAATTATAATTTCGCAATTGATGGTGGAACCGCAATATGGAATGGTAAAAACCTAGCCGATAACATCGTAGCTTCTGGGGTGTATTTGTTGTTAATATCAGACCTAGATACTTTTGAAACTAAAGTAGTAAAACTTCTCATAATTAGATAATATATTGATTTTGGATGCTAATTAAAACCAATGCCATTGTACTTTCAACAATTAAGTATCGTGAATATGACTTAATTGTAAAATGTTATACGAAGCATAGAGGCGTTGTTAGTTATTTAATACATGGTGCTTTAAAAACAAGAAAAGGGAGTTCTAAGTCGGCATACTTTCAATTATTGTCACAGCTTCAGTTTGAGGAATTATATAAACCCAATCAATCTCTTCAATCTATGAAAGAGGTTAGGCTCTCTTATGCATATCAAAATTTGCACACAAATATTCTAAAAAGTGCAATTACAATGTTTTTAGCTGAAGTAATGTCAACAGTTTTGAAGGAAGAGGAGGAAAATATAGCATTATATGAGTATATTGAAACCGCATTACAATGGTTAGATCATGATCATGATTTTTCAAATTTTCATTTACTCTTTCTTATTAATCTTACAAAATACTTAGGTTTCTATCCTGATACTTCAAATATGGAGCAAGATTTTTTTAATTTGAACAATGGGTTTTTTGAATCTAAGCAGCAAAATTTATACTCAGTTTCAGGTGAGGAATTATCCATGCTTAAATTACTCTTAGGCATTAAATTTGATGCAATAAATACTATAAAAATGAACTCAAAACAAAGACAGCGCATTTTAGCAATGATATTACTGTATTTTGAATTACATTTGGGCGATTTTAAAAAACCAAAATCATTACAAATTTTTAATCAAGTTTTTAGTTAATTTCAATGCAATTTAGAATCTTTTTATTGATGTGTTTTTTTTCAATGAACATGTTGTTTTCACAACAAGTAACTGTACTAGAAAAAGGCACGAATTATCCTATTTCTGGGGTGACACTGTATAATGCTAAACGAGATAAAACGGAAATTACAAACTTGGATGGCCAAGCTTTTTTAGATAAATTTTTGTCTGATGAAATGATTTACTTTCAAAATTTACTTTATAATGTAAAAGGGATTAAGAAATCTGATATCATAAAAAATAAAGGCATCGTGTTTTTAGAATTGAAGATTGAAGATTTGGATCAGATTATAATTTCTGCATCTAAATTTGGTCAGAGTAAACGTGATATTCCTCAAAAGATAATTAATATTAGTTCTAAAGATATACAACTCTCAAATCCTCAAACCAGTGCAGATTTATTGGAAAGTTCTGGAAATGTATATGTTCAAAAAAGTCAACTTGGAGGAGGTAGCCCAATGATTAGAGGGTTTTCTACTAATAGACTTTTAATAACCGTAGATGGTGTTAGAATGAATAACGCTATTTTTAGAGGAGGGAATCTTCAAAATGTTATTTCAATTGATCCGTTCACAATAAATAACACAGAAATCACATTAGGCGCAGGATCTGTTGTTTACGGTAGTGATGCCATTGGAGGAGTGATGAGTTTTTATACAAAAAAACCTCAGCTATCGTATTCTGATTCACTTTACTTTAAGGCAAATGCCGTTACGCGTTACGCGACGACTAATAAAGAAAAAACTGGGCATGTTGATTTTAATTTTGGTCTTAAAAACTGGGCGTTTTTGAGCAGTTTGACATATACAGATTTTGACGATTTGAGAATGGGAAGCCATGGGCCAAAAGCATACCTAAGGGATGAATATGTACAGACGATAAATGGTATAGACCAAATCGTTCAAAATGAGAATCCTTTAGTTCAGGTGCCAACTGGGTATGATCAAATTAGTGCAATGCAAAAAGTACGTTACGAAGCTTCAGATATGTTAAGTTTTGATTTAGGATTATATTATAGTGAAACTTCGGAGTATTCTAGATTCGATAGATTGCTTCGTTACCGAAATGGTCAATTAAGATCGGCTGAGTGGAACTATGGTCCACAGCGTTGGTTTATGGGGAATTTTCAAGTAACAAAACTTAGTAGCGCGTCTAATATTCACGATAAAATCCAGGCTACTATTGCGTTTCAAAACTTTCAAGAAAGTCGATTTGATCGTGATTTTGATTCAGAAATACGAAACATTCGTGAAGAAGCAGTAGATGCTTTTTCTTTTAATTTGGATTTGGAGAAACAGCTAAGCCCAAAAACAGAGCTCTTTTATGGCTTTGAGTATATTTATAATACGGTGCATTCTGAGGGTTCTGAACAAAATATTACAACTCATATTTCAAGTCCAACGGTTTCAAGGTATCCTGACAATTCAAACTGGCAGTCTATTGCAGCCTATTCAAGTGTAAAATACAAGCCCAATCCAAAGTTTATCTTGCAAACGGGGCTGCGTTATAATCATATTTTTGGTCATGCCGATTTCGCAGAAAACAATCAATACTTGAATCTTCCTTTTGAGAAAACAACAATAAGTGCCGGCGCTTTAACTGCTACGGCGGGAATTAGTTGGATTCCAAGTGAAATGATACAATGGAAATTAAATGCCTCTTCAGCATTTAGAGCTCCTAATATTGATGATATTGGTAAAGTATTTGATTCTGAACCAGGTTCAGTTGTGGTTCCTAATCAAAATTTACGTCCAGAGTATGCCTATGGCGGAGAGCTTGGTTTTAAATTGAACTTTGACTCGGTTTTTGTAATAGATGCAGGAACCTATTATACATTTTTAGACAATGCACTTGTGCGTAGAGATTACAATCTTAATGGCGAAACAGAAATAATGTATGACGGACAATTAAGCAACGTTCAAGCCATCCAAAATGCATCTAAAGCTTGGATATATGGATTTGAAGTTGGCATGCAAATTAATTTCACGAAGCAATTTAAATTAACATCTCAATATAATATTATTGGTGGAACAGAGGATGAGAATGGTATTGAAGTGCCAGTAAGACATGCCGCTCCAAATTTCGGAAACACCCATTTAGTTTGGCAAAACGATAAACTTATATTGGATGCATTTTCTGAATATAATAGTGAATTGTCTTTTAATCAATTGGCACCTTCCGAAATAGCAAAAGATTATGTCTATGCCTTAGATCGTAATGGAAATCCATATGCGCCTTCTTGGTATACCTTGAATTTAAGATCTCAATATGTACTAAATCAAGCAATAACTATTAGTGCTAGTTTAGAAAACATAACAGATCAACGTTACAAAACGTATTCGTCTGGAATTGCATCTCCTGGAAGAAATCTTATTCTTTCCCTAAAATATAGTTTGTAATTTGTGCTAGGCGTCACGCATAAAAGACTCCGCTTTTTCAACCATATTTTTACTTCCACATAAAAAAGGAACGCGCTGATGAAGCTCGGTAGGTTCTATATCTAATATTCTTGTAAAGCCATCACTCGCTTTACCATTGGCCTGTTCGGCAAGAAGTGCCATGGGATTACATTCGTATAATAAACGCAATTTTCCAGTTGGGTTTTTGGAACTTTTAGGATACATATAGATGCCTCCTTTTATTACATTTCGATGAAAATCTGAAACCAATGAACCTATATATCTAGAGGTATAAGGTCTATCACCTTCTTCCATTTGGCAATACTTTATATAGTTTTTTATGCCCTGAGGGAAATGAATATAATTACCTTCATTCACCGAATAAATAGTTCCATCTTCAGGGAATTCCATATTTGGATGTGATAAATAAAATGTTCCAATAGCAGGATTCAAAGTAAAACCGTTAACACCATCGCCAGTAGTATACACTAACATAGTTGACGTTCCGTATACTACATATCCAGCTGCAACTTGTTGGCTTCCTTTTTGAAGAAAATCTTCGATAGTTACTGGAGTTCCTACAGGAGTAACACGTCTGTATATCGAGAAAATTGTTCCTACTGAAACATTGACGTCAATATTAGAGGATCCATCTAAAGGGTCTATTAATACGATGTATTTGTTTTGATTGTTTTCATCCTGACTATTTATAGAAATAAAATCATCTTCTTCTTCGCTGGCAATACCACAAACAATATTTCTATTAGTCATGGTTTGAATGAACTTATTATTAGCGTAAACGTCTAATTTTTGTTGATCTTCTCCTTGAATATTAGTATCTCCTGCCGCCCCAATGATGTCAACTAATCCAGCTTTGTTAACTTCATGATTGACTACTTTAGCTGCTAATCGAATTGAATTTATAAGTCTAGATAACTCACCAGAAGTGTATTTAAATGAGGATTGATTCTCGATTATAAATTCACCAAGAGTTTGATTTTTTTGAGACATGGAAGCTAGTTGTTTGTTTTTGCAAATATCGTATTTTTTAATAAACTACAACGATTTCACAATATATTAATAGTATAGAATAATCTAGTTTAAGTTATATTTGAATTTATTTTATATTCATGAATTATTTTATTAGAAATGCAAAAAAGGAGGACATGACCCAAGTGCTCGATTTAATCAACGCATTGGCTGTTTTTGAAAAAGAACCAGATGCGGTTGAAATAACAGTGGACTTCTTGGAACAAGAGGGGTTTGGAGATCAACCGAGCTTTCATTGCTTTGTAGCAGAAATGGATTCTAAAATTGAAGGCATTGCAATTGTTTATAATCGTTTTTCAACTTGGAAAGGAACCGTTTTGCATTTAGAGGATTTAATAGTAAGTGAACGTATGAGAGGATCAGGATTAGGTACTGCTCTTTTAGATAAAGTTGTGAAGTTTGGAAACGATATGGGAGTTAAACGCATTAGTTGGGAGGTGATTGATTGGAATGAACCTGCCATTTCGTTCTATGAAAAAAAGGGAGCAAATGTATTACGTGACTGGGATGTTGTGCAATTAGATGAAAAAGGAATTAAGAATTATATAGCAAATATTTCAGATGCAAGTATTTAAGTTTGGTGGCGCATCGGTAAAGGACGCTGATGGCGTTAAAAATTTGGTTTTAGTATTACAAAAAGTAGGCCATGCTAATACGTTGATTATAATCTCAGCAATGGGTAAAACTACCAACGCCATGGAGCGTGTTCTTGATAACTATTTTAATAATAAGAAAGAATTGCAAAGCTCAATTCAGGACGTAAAAAAATATCATAATGAAATTTTAATAGATCTGTTTGACAATGAACAGCATCCTGTTTTTAAAAGAGTAAGCACTTTGTTTGAAGAACTGATAAGTTTTCTAAACCGTAATAAATCTCCAAATTACAACTTTGTTTATGACCAAACCATGGGCTATGGTGAATTGGTTTCTACCACCATCATCAGCGAATATCTAAATGAAATTGGTTTAAAAAATAATTGGTTAGATGTGAGAGATTGTATTAAAACGGATAACTATTACAGAAGTGCAAATGTAAACTGGAAACAAACACAAAAACTAATTAATACGAATGTAGACACTTCGGTATTAAACATTACCCAAGGATTTTTAGGAAGTGATCCTAATAATTTTACGACTACCTTAGGAAGAGAAGGAAGTGATTATACAGCCGCAATTTTCGCTTATTGTTTAAATGCAGAAACGGTAACAATTTGGAAAGATGTTCCTGGTGTCTTAAATGCGGATCCACGTTATTTTGAAAACGCACAATTGCTTAATCAAATATCTTATAGAGAAGCTATAGAGCTGGCATTTTATGGAGCGACAGTGATACACCCTAATACGTTACAACCTTTACAGCAAAAGGAAATAAAATTGTATGTGAAATCTTTTTTAAATCCTAATAATCATGGAACCATGGTGGCCAAGGAGATTGGTTCAGAACCAAACATTCCCTGTTTTATTGTGAAGAAAAATCAAGTATTGTTATCATTATCCTCGTTGGACTTTTCATATATTGTTGAGGAAAATATTAGTGAAATATTTAGTCTGCTGCATTTGTATAAAATGAAAGTAGATGTCATTCAAAATTCAGCGATTAGCTTTTCAGTTTGTATAGATAATATCTATAATAATCTTGAAAAATTACTTCAGCATTTAAAAGCTAAATTTAAGGTAACAGTGCATGAAAATGTGAGTCTTTATACTATAAGGCATTATAATGAACAGGCTATTTTGTCTCTTGAAGAGGGTAAGGATGTCTTATTGAAGCAATTAACACACGAAACGATTCAAATCGTAACTAAATAAACTATTTAGTACATTTACACCCATGACCAAACAGCAAAATACAGGATTAGTTACAGCAAAAGAAGTTGCTAAAGCTATCCATTTTGATAAGTATGGTTTGCTAGGGACGTTCTTTGGTTGGATCTTAATGAAAGTATTAAAAATATCCACTTTAAATAAGATTTATAAGCGAAATAAACACCTTAGTGATATTGAGTTTTTGGATGGAATTTTGGGTGATTTTCAGATTAAATTTGAAATACCTGATGAAGATTTAAAACGTCTGCCTAAAGATGGTGCATATATTACAGTATCTAACCATCCTCTTGGTGGTATAGATGGTATCTTGCTTTTAAAATTGATGGTCGAACAGCGCAAAGATTTTAAAATCATTGCGAATTTTCTACTCCATCGTATCGAACCATTAAAGCCCTATATTATGCCAGTTAATCCTTTTGAAGACCGAAAGGATGTGAAATCAAGTATTGCAGGGTTTAAAAATGCTATTTTGCACATTAGGGAAGGTCATCCTCTTGGCGTGTTTCCTGCTGGAGAAGTTTCAACATATAGAGATGGTAAATTAGTCATTGATAAACCTTGGGAAGAAGCAGCGATGAAACTTATTCAAAAAGCTGAAGTTCCTGTAGTACCAATTTATTTTCACGCTAAAAACAGTAGATTATTTTATAAACTATCAAAAATTAGCGATACGTTTAGAACAGCTAAATTACCCTCAGAGTTATTAACTCAAAAGCACAGAACGATAAAAGTTAGAATTGGAAAACCAATTTCAGTAAGTAGTCAAAAAGAGTACAATACATTACAGGAGTTTTCGGAGTTTTTAAGAAAGAAAACCTATATGCTTTCCAATTCATTTGATGAGAAAGAAAAAGTTTTAAAGAATATTTCATCATCTTTAAAAACACCTATAATTCCTAAAATCCCTAAAAAAATAGTAACTCCTATTGACTCTCAATTAATGATTGAAGAGGTTCAAGCGCTTAAAAATGATGATGGTCGTTTACTAAAAAGTAAAAATTATGAGGTATATCTAGCGCCAGCTGAAAAAATACCGAATATTATTCGTGAGATTGGGAGACTTCGTGAGATTACGTTCCGTGAAGTAGGAGAGGGCACAAATGAAGCCATTGATTTAGATACATTTGACACCTATTACCATCATATGTTTCTGTGGGATTTTGAGGCCAAAGTAATTGCTGGAGCGTATAGAATGGGACTAGGCTCAAAAATATTTGAGGCCTATGGTATTAATGGGTTTTATTTGCAAGATCTATTTCGTTTTGAGCCAGAATTGTATAAAATGATGAGTCAGTCTATTGAAATGGGAAGGGCATTCATAATAAAAGAATACCAGCAAAAGCCGATGCCTCTTTTTTTATTATGGAAAGGTATAGTGCATACAACACTCCGTTATCCTGAACATAAGTATTTAATTGGTGGCGTAAGTATCAGTAATCAATTTTCTGACTTCTCTAAGTCACTTATGATTGAGTTTATGAAATCTCATTATTACGATCCTTATTTAGCGCAATACGTGCACCCTAAAAAGGAATTTAAAGTGAAGCTAAAAGATGCGGATAAGGATTTTGTATTTGATGCAACAGAGGCCGATTTAAATAAGTTTGATAAGATTATTGATGAGGTTGAGCCAGGAGCATTACGGCTTCCAGTTTTACTTAAAAAGTACATTAAGCAGAATGCCAGATTAATGGCCTTCAATGTCGATCCATTATTCAATAATGCTGTGGATGGATTGATGTATATAAAAATTGCCGATTTACCTGAAAGTACAGTGCGTCCAGTTATGGAAGAATTTCAAGCCGAATTGGAGCGAAAATTCTCTGGGAACGGAGAGCAAGAATAGTATTAATTAAAATGCGTTTGCACAAACGCTTCACAGTAGTCCTTAATTTCATTTCTCGCCTTTAGAAACGCCTTATATTTTTCTTCTGCTGTGCCTTCAACTTTAGAAGGATCGAAGAAATTATGATGAATTCTAGTTGCATTTTTACTTGGAATAAAAGGGCAATTCTCATTGGCGTGATCACATACAGTAAGTATAAAATCAAAATCTATATCAAGGTATTCATCTACATGGTTTGACGTATGACCAGTAATATTAATGCCATCGTCGTTCATAATTAAAACAGCTCCAGGATTTAAACCATGTGTTTCAATTCCAGCGCTATAGATATTAGCTTTGTCTTTGGCCATTACATTTAAATAACCGTGAGCCATTTGACTTCTACAAGAATTGCCTGTACACAGGACTAATATATTCTTCATATTTATGAATTATTTAATTAACATATTGGACTTACTTCGTCGTTCTAAAAAATGATTATTATGCCAGGTTCCATTTAATTGACCAATTTTCTCTCGGTACCCAACAATTCTAAATCCACATTTTTTATGGAGTTCTATGCTAGCAATATTTTCTGAAAAAATACCCGCTTGTAAGGTCCAGAAACCATGAGCTTCACTATCTATAATAAGTTGTTTAAGTATGGCTTCTCCAATATGTTGCCCTCTAAAAGCTGCTGCAACATACACAGTTACTTCAGCAACACCTTCATAAACTTTTCGTATAGAAACTGGCGAAAGCACACCAAAACCAATTATTACATCATTTATTGTCGCAACGATTCTACAAGATACGATGTGTTTGTTATTCCAAGTGTCCCAATCAGGAACTTCGGTTTCAAAAGTCGCCAATCCGGTTTTAATACCTTGAGCATAAATTTTTGAAACTGAAGTCCAATGAGTTTTAACTAATGATTCTATTCTAAGTGTCATTATTTTTTAACAGCAGTTTCCACCTGGAGCACAACATGATTCTTCAGAAATTGATACAGTTTCTAGTTCTTCAGGAACACCACAAGTCGATTTTGCCTTGCAATCTGTTTTTTCAACAGCTAATTTAAAAATAAGTTGATTATCTCTTATTTCAAAATCGTTAACAAATAGTTGTGCAGTGTGAAAATTTGAATTGCTATATTCAATCTTAACTTCAGCGTCTAGAGTATACGATTTCATTTTACCAACTTTATTTAGAATAGCTAAAGCCTTATAAACAGTCATGTATTCTCTTTTTTCTAGTTCATTCGGACTTTCCCAAAGTTGAATAATGGTTTCTTTCCAAGCGTCGGTTTGAGCGCCACAATCTACCGAATCTATAGTATAATGTTTTACTTCGGTAATATGATAATTAGCACCAACAAATTGGTTATGCGCATATTCAAATAATAAGGACTTGTCTTGATTTTGCTCTAGTACATTAAATAATTCTTGAGTTTTCATATTTATTTTGTATTTGTTTTACGTTCGAGTGCGATGAAAAATGTGCCTTAGGCACTAACAACAATTTGATTTTGTAGTATTAAAAAATGAGTTTAATTCATTTTGGAGCATATTCCAACGCTCAACATTTATGCAATAGCACATACTTTTTCCCTCTACTTCACCTTTAAGTAATCCAATACTTTTAAGTTCTTTTAAATGCTGTGAAATCGTGGCTTGTGCTAAGCCTATTTCCTCCACTAAATCATTGCAGATGCAACTATTTTGCTTACTTATATGTTGAAGTATAGCAACACGCGCAGGATGCCCTAAGACTTTAAAGAATTGTGCCAATTCGTTTTGCTGTTCCGTGAATATTTGAGTTTTAGAAATTCCCATAATGATATTTATATATTGCAATATTACGATGATAAAATGTAATAAAAAAGTCAAATGATATTTATTTTGACTTTTTTATGAATTATAGTCCTAGAACCAGGGCTTTTGGCCAGATTGGTAGGTGTTGAAAAATTCTTCGTCTGATTTTGTTAAATAGATGATACCTTCAACTAATCCAATAATTCCAGAAATAGCAGAAGTTATTCCACATGTAAAGAAGCCTAAAATTCCAAGTACTAATAAAATAGCACCTTCTTTATTATATCCTAAAACAAATTTATGTACGCCTAGCCAACCCAAGACGATGCCTAAAATTCCGGCCAGCACTTTTTTATTGTCACCTGAGGCTTTGTCAAATGCTTCTTTAGCATTGTCGGCAAATTCGGAAGCAGCTTCTTTCGCTTCGCCAGCGAATTCACTTGCTTTTTCTTTTGCTTCATCAGCAAATTCACTTGCTTTATCTGCTGCTTTTTTAGCACCTTCTTTGGCGTCACCTAACATATCGTTTAGGTCGTCACTTAAATTTTTTTCGTCAGACATATTGTGTTTGATTTTTGGTTAGACTATAAAGTTAATAAAAATTGTTCTAATTGAAAATCAGAAGATTACAATGAGATACCGCTTTTAATTTATAAGTCTTAAAAAGAGCGGTATTGTTACAAAAAGGCTTTGTCAATAGGTTCCCAAAGTTCAATTTTGTTCCCATCATTATCTAAGATCCAACCAAATTTTCCATAGTCATATTCTTCTACTTCTCCAATAATAGTTACACCTTCTTCTTTTAATGCGGCTAATAATTCATGTAGATTTTCAACACGATAATTAAACATAAAATCCTTCTTTGAAGGTTCATAATATTTGGTATCTTCAGCAAAAGGGCTCCATTGAGTTGTGCAATCGTTGCCGTCTTGATCTTTCCACTTAAACGTACAGCCATAGTCATCTGTATTAAACCCTAAATGTTTTCTGTACCAATCTTTTGATGCTTTTGGATCTTTAGTTTTAAAGAATATTCCTCCAATACCTGTAACTCTGTTTTTCATGTGTCTATATTTATTGTTTTTCATCGGTCATACTTCGACTTTGCTCAGTACAGGCGTGTTGTTCGCTATTAATCATTAACTCCATTTTATAGTTTTTAAGGAGTCGTTGAACCTTTGGTTTCTCTTAGGGGATAAAAATTCTAACATGCTCCTTTCATAATGTTTATTTTTTTATGGCAGTTTCGTATATGTCAATCCATTCTTCCGTACTCATTTTTCCGGCTAGTTCTCCAATAAGTTGGTATGGAATATCTTCTATTTTTTTGAATCGCACACAGCTTTTGCCCATATCAAGTTTATACTTGCAGTGTTTAGCATATTCAGCAGTAAACCAATCTAATACTTCTTTTTTGGCATACATTCCCATATGATATACAGCAATAAAGTTTTTTTGAGATGCCAAATTCATAAACGGTAATGGTGTTTTTGGATCACAATGATATCCATTTGGATACACAGAATGCGGTATAACAAATCCAAGCATGCCATAACTCATTTGTTCTTCCATCCCATTGGGAAGATTATCGCGTATAATTTTCCTCAATTTAGCTATTGGAGCTTGACGTTCTTCAGGAAGTTGACTTATATAGTCTTCGGGTGAGTCTGCTTTGTATTGCATACTATTAATGTTTACGTTGTAAAATTAAAGATGAGAGTAAAGATATAATGAATCCTATAACTGTGACGAGTATAAACATAAATACTGCAGCCGACGCACTGGTCATTTTAATGATTTCGTCTTTTTTCCCTTGATCTATGAGCGCTTGTTCATAATTGCTAAAGAAAGAAGGATCAATAAATTTAGTATATATAAAATCTGCGATTGCGATTCCTAGGCCAACCAACATTGAAATTAGAAGGCCAATTTTTATGGCTTTTCCAATTGATACCACACCATTATTAACACGATCTCTATAATGTTTTATACCAAAAAAGATAAATGATAGGGAGAGAAAAATGGATATGTAACCCAGTATTTCGTTTGTTGAATACTCTAAGTTTTTTATTCCTAAAGTAAGGTGCAAGATGAACACAATAAAACCGACAATAAGCCCGTAAGAACCATATTTTAAAACTGTACTTTTCATATTAAAAGAATTTTAAATTAATAGCTCAAAAGTAGATGTAGTATCCGTTTTTAGACTCATACTAAAGTACCAAATGACTCATACTTTAGTTTAAAAATAAGATTTTTAAATGATTTGAAGTGATTTTGCAATTTGAAGCGCTTGGGTTCTTCGCTTTGCATTCAGTTTTACTAATAAATTCGATACATAGGTTTTTATAGTGCTTTCGGAAAGAAATAATTTCTCGGCAATTTCCTTATTAGAGAATCCTGAAGCGATACCTTCAAGAACCTCATATTCACGAGTTGTAATTTCTAATTCTTGTATCTTTTTTTGATCAATGCTATAATTAGGGTTAAGTGGTTTACGAAGACTTTTTTTATTGATGTATATGCCGACGAAAAAGAAAAGAATAGCAATAATGGCAATGGTAATCTCGATTTTCATATTCCCAGAAATCAAGGCATACTTGCTCAATTGAAAAAACAATAACAGTGCTATAATTAGGCTGCTGAAAATGAGAATGGTTTTCTTCATATTTGTTTTCCATAAAAATGGAAATCTATTAAATTTTTAATACAACCTTAAAAGATTGCCACGTCGCTTAACTCCTCCCAATGACAAAAACTTTGATTTTATCCACTATAGTTTGTGCTAGTTTTTCTTTACTTTCTGTTGTCCAACCAGCAACATGAGGTGATAGAAGTACATTATTTGATGCAATTAAATATTGTAATGGTATTGGGATACCTGAAGAAAACAGGTTTTCAAAGGATGATTTTTCATATTCTAATACGTCTAAACCTGCACCTATAATTTTTCCAGATTGTAAGGATTCAACGAGGTCTTTTGTGACCACACTTTTACCTCGTGCCGTATTTATAAACCAAAATGGCTTTTTGAATTTTTTAATGAATTCATCATTTATCATTCCTTTAGTGAGTTCGGTTTGCGGTGTATGTAAACTCACGATATCAACTCGGTTCTGAAACTCTTGAAGTGACACCTGAGTTGCATTTTTATCTCCTACATTGGGTTTAATATCATAGCAAAGTACGTCAACATCAAAGCCTCTTAATTTCTTAGCAAAGGCTTTTCCCATGTTGCCATATCCAATAATACCAACAATTTTCCCATCAAGTTCGATGCCGCGATTAGCTTCACGCAACCATTTGCCTTGACTTACTTCATGATCGGCTTTATTTAGTTTATTGAATAGTGATAATAACATTGCTAGCGTATGTTCGCCAACAGCATTTCGATTCCCTTCTGGCGCTGCAATTAGTGTAATTCCTTTTTTCTTGGCATAATTGCAATCTATATTTTCTAATCCTGCACCTACACGACCAATAAATTTGAGATTTATAGCGGCATCTAAGAATGTTTTATCAATAGTGAATCGGCTTCTGATAATAATACCATCGTAGTCTTTGATTTTAGATATAATGTTCTCTTTAGATGACGTATAATCCTCATGATTTATACAGCCTAAATCATTTAATTGATTTATAAGTAAAATATGATTGGTATCTAAGTGAAGAATATTCATTTTTTTTATAAAATCTAGAAGCGGATTAATTTAAATTCAAATGTAAATATTATGAGATGCTGAAACAAGTTCAGCATGACGATTTAGATTTTTGGAAATTCGGTTTGCGTACGTTCATGTTTCACTGCACCTGTATGAGCCGTAGCAATTTTTTCAAAAAGTAAGACATGTACTTCTTCATCATTTTTAGTGGTTGGATTATGTTCTACACCTTTTGGTACCACTATAATTTCTCCGGCGTTCACAACTTCTGTTCGATCTCTAAACTGCATATATAAAGTTCCTTTTACGATTTGAAATAATTCGTCTTCTTCTTCATGGCTATGCCATACAAATTCCCCTTTCAATTTTGCGAGAATCACTTGCATATCATCGACAATTGCGATTTGATGTGGATGCCAGTTTTTAGAGAATTTTGTAAATTTTTCTTGAATATTAATTGCTTTCATAGTGTAAAATTACGAAGATTTGCGTTAGCGATTGAACAATTGTTGGAGCTCTTTATGTTTTGACATTCTTCGACAGGCTCAGAATGACAAGTTCAGAACGATTAAATTGGAAGGATAACATAAAAATAAAAGCGACTTGAGAAAGCGCGACGCTCTGAACCCTTTCTGACTACATAGCTATTTGTGTCTCCGCTAAAGCTTCGACGACATGCGGACGGCGAAGGAGGCTAGTGAAAGAGTGGAACGCCCAAAATTAAATACCTAAAATGGTTTTGGCAATCCAGAAGTAAATAAGAATCCCGAAAATATCATTACTGGTAGTAATAAAAGGCCCTGTGGCGATGGCAGGATCAATACCGCGTTTGTTAAGAAATAGCGGGACAAAGGTGCCAATGAGACCTGCAACAATAATAACGACGACTAAGGACACAGAAATGGCAAGCGCTTTCAGGACTTCTTTTTCATAAGCCCAAACAAATAAAAACAGAAACATTGCCAATATAATTCCATTGAGTGCGGCAAGCATCATTTCTTTTATTAATCGGTTGTTTATACTTCCTTTAACATCATCATTTGCCAAACCTTGTACAATAATAGCGCTCGACTGCACACCAACATTTCCAGCCATTGCCGCAATTAATGGTGTAAAAAAGAACAGTACGGCGTGCTCTTCAAACGAGCCTTCAAAACCTACCATTATTAAAAATGCACCTACACCACCTATTAAACCTAAAAATAGCCAAGGTAATCGCGCTCTAGTTAATTCTATAATACTATCATCTGCCTCTACATCTTGAGTAATACCTGCTGCAAGTTGGTAATCTTTTTCAGCCTCTTCTTTAATAACATCGACGATATCATCAATTGTAATTCTACCCAGAAGGACCTGTTCGTCATCAATAACTGGAATCGCTTCCAAATCGTATTTTTGCATGACTCTAGCAACGTCTTCGATATCTTCATTTGCATTTACAGAATCCACTTTTGGAATATAAACACTTGAAATATGTGCTTTTGGAGATGCCATTAGCAAATCCTTTAAAGAGAGTCGCCCAATTAGTCTATCGTCATTATCTGTGACATAAATAGAATGTACACGTGTCACATTTTCAGCTTGTTCACGCATTTCTTTTACACAACGCGTTACCGTCCAATTCTCATTAACACTCACGAGTTCTTTTGCCATTAAACTACCAGCAACATCATCATCATAGGTTAGTAATTCTTTAATGACCTCGACCTGTTCCAGATTCTCGATATGAGCAATTACATCTTCTTGACGTTTTTCAGAAAGTTCAGCGATCATATCTGCCGCATCATCAGAATCGAGTTCATCAATTTCTTCGGCAATCTCTTTAGCGGATAAGTTTTCGAGGATCTTTTCACGATCATCCTCATCAAGTTCCATTAGAACATCAGAAGTGAGTTCGCTGTCTAATAGCTTGATAACATAGGTGGCTTGCTCTAGATTAAGTTCATCTAGAATTTCGGCAATATCCGCGTGATGATATTCGCCAAAAAAATCTAAAGTTGCAGTGTCATTTTTAGATTTAATTAGGTGAACTACTTTTTTAATAAGTATATCACTTACTTGGAACTGAATATTATCGTTCTTTTCTTCCACGTATGTTCTCAATCATTTTCGTCGTTTTCAATCAATAGTGTCAATTCAATGAATTGATCAACACTTAATTGTTCTGGACGCTTGCCAAAGATAACATTTGCTTTTAAATTATCTGAAAGATTGAAAGTTTTTAAACTATTTCGGAGTGTTTTTCGACGTTGTTGGAATGCTGTTTTCACTACTTTGAAAAAAAACTTTTCATCACATGGGAGTACGTAATTTTCTTTTCTTGTTAGCAATAAAACGCCAGAATCTATTTTAGGTGGCGGATTAAAAACTGTTGGTGGAACGGTAAATAGATATTCGGCATTATAAAATGCTTGTGTTAATACAGACAGAATGCCATATACTTTACTGCCTTCTTTTGAACAAATACGTTGTGCGACTTCCTTTTGGAACATGCCTGAAAACTCAGGAATTTGTTCGCGCATTTCTAAAGTTTTAAAAACGATTTGTGTTGAAATGTTATACGGGAAATTACCAATTATTGCAAAAGGCTCCTCTTTAAAAACTTGGGTCAAATCAAATTTTAAAACATCTTCTTCTATAATTCTATCGGCAAGATTGAGATAATTGGCTTTTAGGTATTCTACAGATTCAGAATCTATTTCTACCACATGCGTAGTGATCTCTTTTTTGAGCAAATATTTAGTGAGCACACCCATGCCAGGTCCAATTTCAAGGACATGTTTATAACCCTTGAATGATAATGCATTTGCAATTTGTTCAGCAATACTTTCATCAGTTAAAAAGTGCTGACCTAGATGTTTTTTCGCGCGTACGGACATAATTGGTTTATAAATGGATTTTCTTAGTTGAATTTCACGGAATATTCATCAACAATCTGTAGTTCCGTTCTAAAAGCGAGCATTTTGTCAGCGAATTTTTTTAAGCCTTCGTTTCTCATGTTTTCTGCGTCTTCTCTATAATAAGCATCAAGAGCTTCTCGAGAATAAGATCTGTATTGTACGGAGTAGGTATGGCCTTCAGTTTTGTCTTCTACAAGCACTTTAGTTAAGGTTGCTTTTTCAAATTTTCCTGTTGCTAGAACTTGTGGAATATGTTCCTTAATCCATATTAACCATTCATCATGAATACTATTATCGATGTTTATTGTAACATTATAAATTATCATATGTTTTTAATACCTGAGTTAAACTAAAATGTTTTTGCAAATAACAGGAGTTCTTCGTCATCTTCAAAAGGTTTTACTCTTTTTTCATAAGATAAACCAATTTTTTCAATTAGACGGATAGAATTTTGGTTAGTAGGTGATGTAATAGCGAGAACTTTTTTTAATTTAAATAGTTCATTTGCGAGTTTTAAAATGGCCATCGATGATTCATATCCAAATCCTTTTCCTTCATAGTTAGGAAGCATGGCGAAACCAATATCGGCATATTCTAAGGTCTCTCTTTTAATAAGACCACAGGTTCCAATAGTTTTATTGTTTTCTGATTTAAGTTGCAGTGTATAAAACCCGAAACCATGCGTTTTATAACTTTTAAGATGTCCTTTTTTTATGGCGTCTTCAGCCTGTGCAATCGTATTAATGTTGCGTTCTCCGATGTACTTGATCCAATTAGGAGTATTCACTAATTCTAAGAAAAAGGGTGCATCAGCAAGTGTAAACTTAGATATAAGAAGCCGTTCTGTTTCTGCTATAGCCATAAAATAACATCAGTTTATTGTATCTCCTCTAAGCATTCTATATTTTTTACGAGCGTCTACAAAATAGATGCTGTCTTCATGATCAAAAATGATCTTTTCGTAGAGTGGTTTTGCTTTTTCAGGTTCAGCTAGTTGTTTATTATATAATTCAGCTAGATAATAATAGGCATCATCTGCTAAAATTTCATCTCTATAATTCGCGATTATGTATTGATAATTTGAAGCGGCTTTATCATATTGTTTTTTTTCTTCAAATAGTAAAGCTTGTTTAAATAGTGCCTGATCTTCAATGCTCTCGCCTTTGTGTTCGATTAAAATGCGATTTAAAAGTGAGATAGCTTCTTCCTTTTTATTTTGAAACGCCAATAAATCTGCTTTAGCATATAGTTTTAATGCGACATGCAAAGAGTCTTCATATTTATTATCGGAAATAAGAAGTTTCAAATCTAGTGCATCATTGGCAATGAGTTGCGATGTTGAAGATTTTAAGATTTTTAACTGCGATTCTGCCCAATCAAAGTCACCTTTATAATAACTCGTTTTAGCAACCTTAAAACGTGCTTCTTGAGATACAGTACTATTCTTTAGATTGGCTTGAATCTGGGAATAATAAATTAAGGCTTCATTGAATTTTTCTTGAAACACTAAAATATCACCTAATGCGAGTTTAACTGTGGCATCTTGAAATGGAGAAAGTTCTAATTCTAAACTTTGTTTCAAAAACACACTTGCATCCTTAGGGTTATGAATATGAAACGCTAAGAAATTGCCATATGCTATCTGCAGTGCAATGGTTTGCTCATAAGTCCCATAAGTCTGAAAAAGTGACTGGTATTTTTTATTAATAGTAGTCAAGGCTTTTTTGGTTGCTAAAGTCGTTTCAATATCAAGTAAAAACTGATGTGCTTTTAGAAGACTTTCAATATCCTGAGAGTAGTCTAAAACAAAATTAAAAATTGCTGTAGCAGTGTCATATTCTTTTTCATTTAGCGCTGTGAATGCCAAATCGATTAGACGATCTAAACTCTGAGGGTTGCGTTTATAAAGCGCTTTTTCTTGAATAAAAGATTTATTATAATCCTTCTCTTGAATGAAGAGCCAGCTCAATAGTTCGTACCAATACGGATTAGGTTGTGCCTGAATTTTTTTGAGCAGTAATTTTTTTAAAATGAGGTTGTTTTCATTATCATTATTTTCTGAAACAAAATCGCTAAAAGCTCGTTTTGCATTATTTATGAATTCCGGTCTTATTGTAATGTAGTCAATGTAATTTGAAAACAGTAGTTCGATATTACCGAGCTCCCCATAGATACGAGCTAATTGAATGTTATAATTTTGTGTTGGCAATAGTATCATGGCTTTTTCATACACTTTTATTGCTTGCTCCAACAATGAGTGATCTTCAAATTTCTTAGCGATACTAAAAGCGTAAACTGGTTTTTCTTCAACTTTCAGTATGGCGTCATTATAGTATTTGTTGGCAAGTTGTAGACTGTCTTTAAGCTGATAATTAAATCCTACTTCGACCAATAAAACAGGGTAATTACTTCGTGTTAATCGATCTAAAAGTAAATCTTGGGATTCATCATAACGCTCGAGTTGTTGTAATGTATTTACTATTTTATAGAGGTATTTTGTAGTGTTTTTTTCTTTTTCATTTAACTTTTGATAGGCAATTAGAGCCTTTTCAAATTCGCCGCGTTTAAAATAATCATCAGCAATCTGTTCGCTTTGAGAAAAAGCAAAAGAGCTTAGGCAAAAAATGATTATGAAAAAAACCTGTTTCATTGTTCTTATTTCTGTAAATATAACAAATGCCATCACTTCTTATTGTGAATGTTTTTATAAAAAAAATGCCTGAACGTGAGTTCAGGCATTACCAAGCAAAATAAATGTGCTATTAATCATTATTTCTAAATGATTCAATTATCCTGTTTTGGCATAAATTGTTTTTGTTGACTATTGAATTGTAGTATTCTTTAAAAGAATATTTTACTGACCATCACAACTAATGATACAAGTACTACAATGCGTTTAATATTTTTCATAAGTAGGTTAATTCTTATTTGGAAGACTAACTTCAATAAAAAAACCTAAAAAACAAAAGAAATTGTCAATTATTCGTTGAACAACGTCTTTTTTTAGCATTTAAACGATAAAGCAATAGAAAATTCCTACAAATATTAGATTTTATCAAATCCCGTATATGGTACTAAGACGTCTGGTATTTTTATACCATCCTCAGTTTGGTAGTTTTCTAAAATACCTGCAAGAACTCTTGGTAAAGCTAGTGAGCTTCCATTAAGCGTATGACATAATTGATTTTTACCTTCTGAATTTTTAAAACGTAATTTTAGTCGATTTGCCTGAAATGTTTCGAAATTAGATACAGAAGAAATCTCTAACCAGCGGTCTTGAGCTGTTGAAAAAACTTCAAAATCATAAGTTATTGCTGAGGTAAAGCCTAAATCTCCAGCACAAAGACGTAAAATTCTGTAAGGTAATTTCAACTCTTGAAGAATGCCTTTCACATGATTCACCATTTCATCCAAGGCATCATAAGAACGGTTTGGGTGTTCTACTCTTAAAATTTCCACCTTATCAAATTGATGTAATCGATTTAACCCACGTACATGTGCTCCATAACTTCCTGCTTCACGTCTAAAGCATGGTGTATATCCTGTTATTGTAATAGGCAGATCACTTTCATTAAGTAAATTATCTCTAAATAAATTAGTGGCAGGAACTTCAGCCGTAGGAATTAAATAGAGATTGTCTTCAGTGACATGATACATTTGCCCTTCTTTATCTGGTAATTGTCCTGTTCCAAAACCAGAAGCTTCATTAACAAGATGAGGTAATTGATATTCGGTATAACCTGCTGCTGTATTTTTATCTAAAAAATAAGCAATTAGTGCACGTTGTAATCGCGCGCCTTTTCCTTTGTAAACAGGAAACCCTGCACCAGTGATCTTATTGCCTAATTCAAAATCTATGATGTCGTATTTTTTGGCCAATTCCCAGTGCGGTTGAGCACCTTTATGTAACACCGGAATGTCACCTTCTCTAAATAGTTCTTCGTTATCATCTTCTGTGTCTCCAGTGGGCACTAATTCGTTAGGAACATTAGGGATTTTATACAACACTTGATTTAAAGCTTCAGATGTTGCATTTAATTGCTCGCCTAAACGTTTCGAATCTTCTTTTAATTGACCAGTTTTTTCTTTAAGTAGGTTGGCTTCAGATGCTTTCCCAGTTTTAAATAAATTACCAATTTCTTTAGATAAGTTATTTGATTCCGCTAAAATAGTGTCTAACTGTGTTTGTAAACCTCTTCGGTCTTCATCTAATGCTATTACATCTGCAATCATTTGAGTTGCATCAATATTTCGTTTTGATAATCTCTTAATGACATCTTCTTTGTGTTCTCTAATAAAAGCTACTTGTAACATGGCTGAAAATTTAAGCAACAAATTTAATGAAAAGCAATAAGTTTAGTCCAATTTTGAAGGTAAAATCCAAGCCGAATGTTTAAATGCATTCCATTCTATATTTCCTAAGTCAACTTTTGGATTTATGAGACGCTGATTCGATCTTCCATTTACACTCACATAACAATCAACAAAAACTTTTACATCCATACCTTTTTTTGAGTATGCTTTTTTTAAATGTTGCGCAAATTGCCAGATAACATCTGGTTTGGTGGTCGCTCCTCTTTGTTGTTTTTTAGTCAGATAATCACTTAGCTTAATTGGAATGACAATTTCAGATTTCTTGTCAACAACTGTATAGACCGCATAACCCTTTTTAGAGCGTAACATCATTCGCCATGAAAGGCGATGCCCTTCTTCTGTCCACAGTACATTGTCTTCTATGAAATGTTGTCTTAATGGTAATGCAATTTGAATACAAAAGTAAATGATAAGTCCAACGAGAATGGGTGTTTTGTATTTTGGAACCATAAATTCTTCCGATTTATAGAAATTTTTTCGAGGTAAGAATAATTTCTGAATGGTTTTAGGTTCGAAAAAGAATAAGGCAAAGGCTAGGGATAAATATGGGAAGATACCAACCTGAAACACAAACGAATTAAATAGATGAAAACATATAGAAGCGATAAACGCAAATTTTCGAGTCTTTTTAATCAATAACAACGGAATGATTAATCCATCAAATAATATTCCACCATAAGCCAGAATATAGTGCATCCATTTATGTTGTAACAAATCACCAACAAAAAAATAATGTTGTTTTGCAGCCATCATAAGTTCAATAACAGAGGTGTTTATCCAGTCGGGATATAATTTTGCTATTGAACCAAACGTATAAACGATTAGCATTTGTATAATTAAAATCCATTTACACCATTGCGGCATGGCATCTCTTTTAATTTCAGGATGTTGTTTGACATCAATTGAAACATTGGTATTAGCTGGTAGAATAATCATGATTCCACTTAAAATCATCAGCAAATAATAGTGATTATTATAAGATGATTTTTGCATAAAATAAGTGGATGCCCACATTAGAGTAAAAGCAATCATGCTCCATCTATATTTATAACCCAGCATTATGAAAATGCCAAACAATCCCATAATAATATAATAGGCATACATCCAATTCCCGGGAAGCGGTTGCAACCACTCAAACCCAATAAATGTAAATGTAAATTCAGGATCGATTAGTGTGTGTTTAATCCAACCCGTAAAAACAGCACCTACACTTTCTAAAAAAACAAGCAAGCCAAAAATAATCCGAAACACAATGAGCGCACTATTGTCAATATGTTTAAAAAGAAATTTAGCCATGGTTTGATGCAATGAATTCTAAGGCGTTAAATCTATCTTTTTTGAGTTGAGATTGGAGAATTTCTACCGAATCAAATTTCTGTTCATCTCTTAAGCGATGTAGAATTTCAATTTTTAAGGTTTCATGGTATAGATCTTTGTCAGTTTCGAAAAAGTGTATTTCTATAGATTGCTTTGTCTCATTGAATGTTGGGTTAGTTCCTATATTCATCATTCCAAATACAGTGGTATTATCTATAGTTGACTTTACAACATAAACACCATTTTTCGGAATGAGTTTATACGCTTTTTCTACTGCTATATTTGCCGTTGGGAATTTCATGGTTTTACCAATGCCTTTCCCTTTAATGACTTTTCCCGTTAAAAAATAAGAATAACCCAAATAAGAATTAGCAGTTTCAATGTCTCCTTGTAATAATGCAACGCGTATTTTAGTTGAACTCACTGCAACATCGGCAATGTCTTGAGAAGAAATTTCTTCAACTTGAAATCCAAATTCTTCACCATAGGTTTTTAAATCGTCAATATTTGCACTTCTATTTTTACCAAAATGATGATCGTATCCAATGATAATGTGTTTTGCGTTTAGTTCATCAACAAGAATATTTTTGACATAGTCATGTGCGGATAGATTTGCGAAATCTAAGTTGAACTCTTTAATGACCAATTCATCTAAACCAATTTGAGAGAGCATATTTTGGCGTTCTTCAATAGTATGTAATAATTGAATTTTGAATTCGGGTTGTAATACCATTCTTGGGTGTGGAAAAAAAGTTAAAACCACAGATTTCAAATCTTTTTCTTGTCCTATCTTAACCAAGCGCTCGATAATTTTTTGATGGCCAATATGCACGCCATCAAAAGTACCAATGGTAATGACAGATGATTTTTTAGAATTGGAGGACAAGGCGTTGTATAACTTCAAAGACGCTGATTTTTTTGTAAAAGTATGAAATAAAAAAAGAGGATTGAAATTTCAATCCTCTTCTTAATTTATAATTTACTTTGCCTTATTTTTTTATAAATGGCAATGTAATAGATGCATCATTTTTAGAGATTCTAATGAAATACATTCCGTTGCTTAATTCAGAAGAATTAATAGTTAAATCAGCATTAGTTGCAATAGTTTTTCTACTAATAGATTGTCCTAACACATTAAAAATTTCATATGCAGATGGTAAATCATTTGCATTTCCTAATTTAATATTTAATTCAGTTGTAGTTGGATTCGGGTATAATGATATTCCGTTAGTACCAAAATAATCTTCAGTACTTAAAGCATATGTTGAAATCTGAGTAGTTTCAGAATCACTAAAATCTCCTCCGCTAAAAATAATGGTATCGTCGTCTGTTCTTAAATTATAAGATCCATTTCCCCAATCACAGCAAATACCGTCTCCAAAACCATCGTTAATCACAAAAGAATAGCAAATATCTGGATTTACTAGAAATGTTTGATCAATTTGAGTTGAGTTGCCATCTGTATAAGGTCCTCCTGAAAACAACACCCCATTCTCATCACTAAATGACCATGTGATTTCACTTCCATAATTATCTGGAATAATAGACAATCTAACTTCAGTTGTCCCTGAGTAAGAATCTGATCCTGAAAAATCAGCATTAGCAGTATCATTACAAGCTCTTAAATCAGCACCGCCATTTGGAGCAGATACAGCTACGTTAAACGTATGAGAACCACTGCTTGCAGTTATAACGGGTAAATCGAAATCTTCGAATTCTCCATAAGCTAACGAACCTGACCAACCTGAATTAGTAGAAGCTCCACCATCAATATCATAAGAAACAGTTGCTGAGGTTAACGTTGCAGTTCCCCAGTTTGTAATTCTTACGTTTGGAGTTAATTCACCTGAACATGCGCCTCCTGATTCACTAAGACTGTTAATTTCGATACTTCCATCATCATTAACTGAAGCTAATTCGGTACATACATTTGAAGTGGTTGTATTTGGTCTATTAGCTGAATTCGTCATGGTATTAATGACTCTCGCTTTCTGATCATTTGTAAAAACATTCATACACGAATCATTGGTGTAATCCATGTAGTTTTCAACCATATCAGCAGCGCCACCAGCGCAAGAATCTATCGTAGGGCAACCACCATTAGGACCACTAATTGCTGGCGTATCTGCACATACGTCGCCATCTGCACAACCGCCTTGGAATGTGTGGTATAAGCCTAGATAATGACCAACTTCATGTGTCATTGTTCTACCAAGATTAAAAACACCACCAATAGTTACTCCAGCGGCATCATTGCTTCCGAAGTATGTGTAGTTAGAAACGACACCATCCGAATTAGCTGGGCCTCCAGGAAATTGGGCAAATCCTAATAAATTGCCATTCGAAAAGTTTACAGACCACATGTTCATATATTGAGAAGCATCCCAAAATGTAGCTGGTTTTAAAACGGTGTCTGTATTCCCACCAGGACCAGACCATGATGTACTAACTGCAGACATATCAATTCTGTCAATACCATTGGTTACACATCCATCAGGCGTTTGTTTAGCAAGGCAGAATTCTACCTCAATATCGGCACCATCAGGATGGCTGTTAAATCCTCGACTTCCCACAATACGTCTAAAATCTTCATTCATTACTTGAATTTGAGATATAACTTGAGCATCAGAGATATTAGCTCCAACGCCAACAGGTTCCCCGTTGTGAATAACGTGAACAACCACAGGAATTGTGAACTGTAAAGCACGATTAGGGTTAGCTGCTAATTGCGCTTTAATAGTTGCAATTTTAGGAGCCATTAATTCTTCATAGGCTTGGCTACCCATCATTCTCGGATTCGTTTGTAAAAGTTGTGCATTGTACTCATCGGTAGCACACCTTATAATAGTGTTTTCTGGGGATTGAAGCCTTTGTTGAGCAGACATAGCAATTGGGGCTAAAATAAGACTCATTAGAAGCAACTTAAAGGTAATTTTTTTCATGCTTTTAGTTTAAAAAATTAATTAGTTTTAATAGGAAGCCGCCAATTTAAGAATAAATAGGATAATTCATTAAGATCTTGCTAAAAAAATATCAATTTATAGTATGGGAAAGCGAAAAATGAATAATTAATTTTTTTTCAGTATTTGCAGGGTCTCCTGTGTGCTAAAGTCAAGATTTAATTGAAAAGTGTACGGTTTGATTTTTATAACTTTTAATTTGTAGTTATTAACTTTGTAATAATCCGTTTGTATCTAACAATAACATTGGCGCGCAAAAAGCAATTTGACATCTTTTTATTCTGCACCCTTTCTTACAATCTCTCAAGTTTAAAATAAGGTTCATGAAGATAATTTATCTATAATTACTATTCACTAATATGTCAACTGCAGAGCGATGTTCTTTCGTTAAAATTGAATTATTTGTTAAAGAATGCCTAAAAAAATGGTTGTTTTTCATTAAATTTGGTAACACTTTACAAAAAATACATTTTAATTAATACAACTATTTTATGAAAAAGAACTTTACGATTCAATCAATATTAGCAATCCTCATGCTTTTTTGCGCTGTTAGTAGCTTTTCTCAAGGGCGAACTTGTGGTACAGATCAGTATATGGAAGAGATGCTAAAAGACCCCGTATTGGCTAAACAGCATGCGGAAAATCAAAAGAAATTTCAAGCTGAAATGGCTAGACGCTCTAATGGCGATTATAGCCGAAGAGGTGGAAGCGTAGTAATTCCAGTTGCGGTACACTTCCCAACAGGGAGTGAATCGGATAGAGCATGTTTAGTGGCATTAGCGCAAAGTCAAGTGGATGTTTTAAATGCAGATTATGCTGCTAATAATGCTGATATTTCTCAATGGGCAGCTGCTAGTGCATTCTACCCTGGTTTACAACCTGGATCGGCAAATATTTCATTTTGTCTTGCAATTTCCAATCACCCAGTTGGGATTGATCCTGAATTGCTAGAAGGAGAGCCAGCGGTAACCATTGGTTATAATTTTGCCGGAGGATCTGGTTTCCCAGAAATGGATGCCAATTGGGCGGGTTATATGAACTTTTTGGTTAAAGATATTGGTGGCGGATTATTAGGTTATTCTCCAGGAGGAGGTAATTTGACACAGGGGATGGCTGTAGTAATGAATTTATTTTCTTTCGGAACTGGAGGCGGATGTGCTGGCTCTGGGATTGCACCTCAAGCACCATTTAATTTAGGTCGTACAGTAACGCATGAGTTGGGTCATTTTTATAATTTGCAGCATACTTGGGGTCCTGCAGGACCGTCTTGTGCTACTGATGATGGTTTTGCTGATACACCAAATACTGGTGTAGAAACATATTTCTGTCCAGCTGCTGGTTCAGCACCTGGTTGTGTCGGCGGTGAAAGTATATTAACTATGAATTATATGGATTATGTAGATGATGCTTGTATGTATATGTTTACACCAGATCAAATGAATGCTGTTGATGCTTATATAACTACTATTATCGCACCTCAAATTAAACCTGGAGTTTGTGCTCCTGCGGTGCCAACATTTAATATGGTAGCTGTGGAGAGTGAATTATCAACCTGTCCAGATACAGATACACAAGCTGTATTTACATTCAACTATACAACAGTTGAAGGGTTCAACGAAACGACTACATTTTCTGCTGTAGGAGAGCCTGCTGGAACAACAGTAGCTTTTAATCCTACATCTCGAAATGATGATGGTAGTTTTACAATGACTGTGAACGGTTTATTTGGAAGTGTTCTAGGAGAATATACAATTACTGTAACAGGGACATCGACATCTGAAACAAAATCAGTAGAAGTTTTATTAAAGAATACTTGTGCAGTCATAGTTTGTGATCCATATCCATCAGCTATGAATTTAGGGATACCAATTGTTGACGGTAATCCTGGAATAGCGGCTAGCACAATTAATATCCCAGATTCAGGAACTATTGAAAGTATGACTGTTACCGTAAATTTAGACCATACCTGGGTCGCTGATTTAATTCTTCAATTACAACATCCAAATGGAGTAGATTTTATGAATATGTGGAGTAATGATTGTAATGGTGAAGAAGGAATTAGTATCACTTTCGATGACACGGCTGGAGCGATAGTCTGTGGTACATCTCCTATCGCTGGAACTTTCGCCCCAAGTAGTCCTTTAAGTACTTTTAGTGGTTTAGATATGAATGGCGATTGGACTCTTATTGTTGCAGACTTTGCGGCCGGTGATACTGGAACTCTAAACGATTGGTCAATCGAAATATGTTCAGAACAACAATTAAGCGTGAACGATTTTACGAGTGGAAATTTCTCAATTTTCCCGAATCCAAATTCAGGAGAATTTACAATTAAGTTAAATTCTAATTCTGGTAATGCAATTACTGTCGATGTTCATGATATTAGAGGACGTCGCATTTTTAATAACGCATTTAATGCAGCTTCAGAATTCGAACAAACGATTCGTTTGAATGCTGTACAAGCTGGAATGTACTTAGTAACCGTTAATGATGGTGAGAGAACAGTCACGAAAAGAATTATTGTTGAGTAAATAATTTTCTATAAATTATAAAAAAGAGAGGCCTAATCGCCTCTCTTTTTTATTTCCCATTAAAGGTATTCATTGTATTATTAATGCCTGCTAGCCCAAAGGATTTTATGAGTTCAATCGATTTGTTTAAACGTTCAGGGAGCTTTTCATTCTCTTCTGAAGACCAATCGCCTAGCACATAATCCACTTGTCGCCCTTTACTAAATTCATCACTAATGCCAAATCTAAATCGGTTGTATTTGGTGGTTTGTAATTTGTCTTGGATGTCTTTTAATCCATTATGACCACCATCACTACCTTTAATCTTTAATCGAAGGCTTCCAAATGGGAGATTAAGATCATCTGTTACCACAAGAAGATTTTCAATAGGAATTTTCTCTTTAGTTAACCAATATAAAACCGATTTACCACTTAAATTCATATAGGTACTTGGCTTAAGCAAAATAAAGGTTCGCCCTTTAAATTTGTAGGTAGAAGTGTCCCCTAGTTTATTAGTTTCGAAAGTCAGTGCTTCTTTTTCAACTAAGAAATCAAGAATTTTAAATCCAATATTATGTCTTGTGTTATGATATTCAGCGCCAATATTCCCTAGGCCGACAATGAGGTATTTTTTCATAGTTGTTTCTGCTTCATTTATAAGAGAAGCCGTTTTCTTTGTAAATAACCGATATATGAATTTACACATCTTGTGTAAAAATAAAAAAAGCATCCCGATATATCAGGATGCTTTTTAATTATAAAGGGTTTATTCTTTATTCTTGAGCTTCAGGAGCTGCTGCTGGAGTTTCTCCTCCTTCAGTAGTCGCTGCTTCTGCACCTTCTTCTAATTCATCTTCATCTTCTTCTTCATCTTCAACTGCAGTACGTGCAGTTTTGATTTGAACTACAACAGTGTTGTCTGAATGTAAAAATTTGTAAGCATCATTTTCGAAAGCTGTTACGTATAATTTACCGCCAATCTTAAGATTTGTAATATCAGCTTCAATGAAGTCAGGTAAATTAGTTGGTAATGCCTTAATTCTTAATTTACGTCTGTTTCTACGAAGAATACCTCCATTTAAAACACCTTTTGAAGTTCCAATAATATGCACAGGAATATCCATAGCAATTTCTTTGTCTTGGAATAATTGATAGAAATCTATATGTAAGATTCTATCTGTTACTGGATGAAACTGTATGTCTTGCAATACTGCATCAAAAGTTTCACCATTTTCTAAAGCAATCACAACTGTATGCGCATTAGGCGTGTATACAAGTTTAGAGAATGCCAATTCAGCCGCTGAGAAATGTACTGCTTTGTCTCCTCCGTATAATACGCAAGGAACCTGACCAGCATTACGTAAGGCTTTTGTTGACTTTTTGCCTACGCTTTCTCTTTGAGATCCGTTGATTGTAATCGATTTCATTTTTATTTATATTTAATTATTAATTACATTATAAATTTAGAGCTAATTGATTTGTTGTAGTGCACATTATGCATCACATCAGCAAATAAATCAGCGCAGCTAATCACTCTAATTTTGCTGCTTTCTTGTTTTAGAGGAATTGAATCAGTAACGATTAATTCTTCCAATTTTGAGTTTTCTAAACGCTCATAAGCATTACCAGATAAAATAGGATGCGTACAAATGGCTCTTACACTCAAAGCGCCTCTTTCCATCATCAAATCTGCAGCTTTTGTCAATGTCCCAGCAGTATCCACCATATCATCAACTAGTACGACATTCTTTCCAGTAACATCACCAATTAATTCCATATGAGAAATGACATTAGCTTTGGCACGTTGTTTATAACAAATAACCACATCACTTTCTAAGGCTTTTGAATAAGCGTAAGCTCTTTTAGACCCTCCCATATCAGGAGAAGCAATGGTTAAATTATCGAGATTTAAGTCTTTTAAATAGGGTAAAAACACAGTAGACGCAAATAAATGATCGACTGGTTTTTCAAAGAAACCTTGAATTTGATCTGCGTGCAAATCCATGGTAATGATTCGAGTTGCTCCAGCAGCTTCTAACATTTTTGCTACTAATTTTGCGGCAATAGGAACTCTAGGTTTATCTTTTCTATCTTGTCTCGCCCAGCCAAAATAAGGAAGTACTGCAGTAATGTGTCTTGCCGATGCACGTTTTGCCGCATCAATCATTAACAACATTTCCATTAAGTTTTCGGCACCTGGATTTGTAGAACCGATGATAAAAATTCGTGTACCACGAATAGATTCTTCATAAGATGGTTGAAATTCACCATCACTATAAGTAGAAGTGATAACGTTACCTAGTTTTACTCCAAATTTAGTTGCTATTTTTTCAGCAAGAACTTCACTTTGAGTACAGGCAAAAATTTTGGCTTCTAGAACTACATTAGGCATTGATAATGGGTTGTTTTATAACGATTTAAATCGTTTTTGTTAAATGAGGTGCAAATTTAGGGATTTATTTCGACTGCAAAAGCATAAAAGCTACTATTTTTAATTGTTTCTAGTAAATTATTTTATAGTTTTGCAACCCGATATTTGCTCAAGTGGCGGAATTGGTAGACGCGCTGGATTCAAAATCCAGTTCTTTCGAGAGTGTGGGTTCGATTCCCACCTTGAGTACTAATAAACCCTGTTAATCAATTGATTAACAGGGTTTTGTGTTATAACTAGTAACGTATTGACAACGGATTTCTTTAGTTTTTTATCAATTAAGAGTTAGGATAAAGGCAAATAAAGCACATGTCATTATTTTTTCAATAATATTTTCCACTACATATACTCCTGCATGAATTAATAAATTGGTTTTAGAATACTCTTATTATAATTATTTAGTCAAGCCGTAGAATGATGTTTGTAGGAATTTACTTAAGAAAAATTACGGTTTTTCCGCAATAATAAGTAATAAATTTTCTATATGTTTACGTATTATAATTCTTACATTTTACTCCCTAAATAATGTGTTTAAAACTCAATAAAAATGAGTATTTCTTTCATTTTAATAGCGTAAAGTATAACTAATATTCAAAACCAATTCAGAAATGCTTATGATGCACTCATTAAAAAACTATATCAAATTTGGTATTCTACTTTTTGGAATTTCATCAATTCTCACCAATTGCGAAAAGGAAAATTATGAACCTGAAAAAACTGAAAGTAAATATTCTGTAAAAAGAATTAACTCTAAAGAAATTAAGAAGAATAAAACTGTACTAAATACTTTAGCAAAATTAAACCAATCAAAATCAAAAAAGAACATATCTGAATATTCAAGAGAAGTTTATAATTCTGAATATGATTTTACTATTGAAACTGATGAAGCTATGTACATTGAATATGAAGGCTATCATTCTTACACTTTTTCAATTCAAAGAGGAACTGAAAGTGAATTAACTGAAAATTTATTATTGAGTCTTCAAGGAGATTTAACCTATATGTCATTTTTAGTAAGTTATAATTTAACAGAAGAGGAAAGAACTAAAATTATAAATAATGAATTTGTATTTATTGCAGATAAAGTAATATTCACAGAAATAGATATTGATGCTAATACTATTCTAAATAATAGAGTAGAATACAATGATGATGGAACTTGTAACATATATACTCAAGTTACAGGACAATTTGGAGAAAATATGACGCAAATTGAAAGAAATGTAGATTGTCCTGACGAATCTAATAATGTTGATGACCCAAATGAAATTGATGTTGGAGATTCTGCAAACTATGGTCCAGACAACAGCACTGATACTAGTGGAGATGTAGACAATAATTCAAATGGAGGAGGAGAATCTAGCGATACATCTGAAACTAGTGATACATCTGAAACTGGAGATTCTGAAAATTCGAATCTTCCAGTTGATGACGAAAATTGCATTTTGGATTCTAACGGAGAATGTATTAAAGATGTAACAACTCCTAAGGTTAAACCTGAAGTTGAGCCTAATGTCGAAAAGCCTTGTCCGAAAGATCCAATTCCAACTCCCGAAATTGCCGAACAGAAAGGAAGTTCTGGCACGAAAGGTGCATTGTATGGTTGTACAAGATATGGGGGTTCTTGTACCAGTGCAGATGGTAGAACAAAATCACATAAGGGAATTGATTTAAAAAATGATTATGGAGAACCTATATATGCGATGTATAGCGGATTTATATATTCTACTAAAAATGATTCAAAAGGAGCAGGTTATAACACGCGTATTCAGAGTACAGTAAATGGTGAAACTATTTTGATTTCATATTTTCACATGCAAAAGGAGAATAGAATATTACAGGGAGATGGATTTTTAGTACAAGTAAATGCAGGTGATATTATAGGTTATCAAGGTGATTCGGGTAATCTTAAAGGTGCTATCGCAGCTGGAGGTGTAGATTCTCATTTACATATTGAAGTGAGAGAGCATAATGGAAGTAGTCAATGGGGTTATAGTAACTTTGACCTTGCCGATCCAAGAGATTATTTAAGCACTATAATAAATGATGATGGTACATCAGAAGAAAATACAGATTGTAACTAATTTAAGAAATATGAAAAACATAACAATAATTTTACTAATTGCTTTTTCGAGTTTGGGCCAATGTCAAACTGGAAATATTATTACTGAATCGGAATTTGATAACATCAAGATTAATGGGATTAGTCTATTGAATATAAAGAACACTTTAGGAGAGCAAAACGCGATGGAATCTTTGTTTGGGGTTCCAAATGATGAAACTATTGATCCAGATGGAGAATTTACTAATTTTGAATACAATGGATTTAGTATTGGTTTTTCTGCATTATTGAGTGGGGATTTAAATCAACCAATTTTAGGTGCTTTTCAAATCACTAATGGCAATTACAATATTTCTATTCAGGACATTACCTTTACAATTGGTGACAATATTAGTCTTCTAGGCAATATTGTTTTTAATACAACCAATAATGGTTCTCCAAGTATAGTGTATATGCATTGTGAGGGTTGTAATAATTTTATTATCATACGATTTAATCAATTAACAAATACTATAACTGATATCCAATATATAGAGCAATCATAATAATCAACTTAGTACAATAATCAATAGAAATAGCGATTTTGGGAAAACTTAAATCGCTATTCCTTTTTATTTTATGGATAACTTTAATTTACATAAAGGCTATCTTAGGTGCTTAATAAATTCACTAACTAACTTTATCCTTGCTGGGATCGAAATAACATAGTTTCAATTACTTCTTTAGGAAACTTGTCTAAGGTTAAACTATTTAATTGTTTCTTTAAACGATGTATTCTAACATCATACTTATACTTTAGTTTGATATTCTTTTCTACCTTTTTAATCTTCTCTATTTCATCTAAGCGACTTTCTAAGGAGATTATATTGAAAAGCATTTTATGTTGCTCAACGCTCAAATGAGGCTGTCCTTGTGCATCTAACATTTTACTATAATATCTTATAAATCTCATAAGACAAAATTAAAAACAGAATTATCAAAGTGTTGCTTTTATTTGTAGCTATTTAGAAAAAAAACAGAAACAATTAATTATAAGTTATTAGCAATTGTATTTAATACATCATTGATTGTTAATGCTTCGAAATCTCTTTTTGCAACCATCAATAGCTTTTGCTTTAACTTCGAGGATAACTCAATTTTTCGCTTATCCAAAATTAGTGCTGCATAAAACGGATAATGTTTAGATTTAAAGAATTTGATATAATAATCTATCTCTTCAATTGAATAAAGTAAAAAGGGAATGTCAAATTGAATATTTTTCCTAATTTCTTGTGGGATAATCACGTCATCTATACTAATTGAAAAATCATTTACCGAAAGCGAGTTGACCGAATTTCCCTGAGCCATATCAGTTTCAGGAATTGAAATAATATGCTGCTCCTTTTGTTCAACATATTTTTCGTTTAAAAATTTTAATATACCGTCAAGAGATTTTAAACTATTCTCAAACTTATGCTCATTTACTAATAACGCGTATTCTTCTTTTCCATCTACTTTTAATGCAAGAACACAATCATCAATGAACCCATGTTTGAAAAGAAAAGATCCATCCTTACGGTCAATCAAAAGGGAGTTGTTTCCCAAGTAATCCCAATTACCTTTTTCTATTTTTCCATTATTTGAAATAAGTAACTGGTTGTTTTTTTCTCGAAATATAAAAACTGATTTGTTTGAAGTATTTTCATCCAAAATCACCCAATGTTTATTCAAAAGAACAGACAAGTTGTCCAATTTCTGACTATACCTTTGAATTTTCGGTACTATATCTAGTATGTAAGTTTTCATTTCTTCATAATTGTTAATGAGTTCGAAAAAGATTTATTTCCCATATTAGGTTTGCTTGCGCTTTTCCTTTGAGTTCACTTTGTAGTTTCGTTATTCGATTTTTAATGTATTGGCTTTTAGCGTTGGATAAAAAAAATGAGATTGAATATTGCTTCGGTTTATAAATTTTCTTCTTTTTTAGTTTTCCACCATTGTCTCAATTCAATTATTTTCGGCTCTCCAATATTTATTAAACCTTTTCCTGATTCTAATTTTTTGATTTCAGTTTCCAATTTATATTTACTGCTTGGTGTACCAACATAATTACTAATCGCTTTATAATCCTTATTCTGAACATTTAAGCAAATTGGTAGTTTCACTTGTGATGCGAAATCAAAGTCTTTAGTTTTATAATCCTCAACGCCTTGTGAAAGCATTACAATAATTACCCCTTTTGATCTTAATAGTCTCAATAGTTCTTCAAGTGCTTTTCGTGCATTCTTATTTTTTAAATAAATGTGAGCTTCATCAATCACAATTACATAGCGTAAAGGGAAAATATGATCTTTTGGTTCACAATCGTTCGTTGAACTAAAAAAAGAATTGAAATATCTCAATAATAAAAATACAACTAATTGTCTTAAAGTATCAGATAAAGCAGGTGGTAGGTTTAGATATAAACTTTTGTTTAAAATATCAGGATTTTCAGGGTTACAATTGAAAATATTCGTAGATAAATCACGTACTATTGAATATAAAGTGTCTTGTCTTATATTATTTTCTTCATAGTAGTTTTCTAATTCCTCAAACAATTCTAAAATTGATGGATAACTACCATTTTTTCTATCAAGCAAATCATTAATTAAAGTGATTAAAATATTTTCTTGGCTAACACCCATTCTAGGAACGAAAGTAGAAATAGTATCAACAAAAGCTCTAATACTAAAAGGCCTTTGTCTGTCGTCAAGGTTTATAGATAAAAATGGATTAAACTCAATTCCTCCATCGTTTACAATATCTACAAATTCACATTGAGTAGCATCCAAAAAAGGCTTTAACTGTTCTGGGTTTCCTTCGCCTTTATAGTCAAAAAAGATGAACTTTAGTTCATTGTTTGTGTTTTTTGAAATTTGATATAATATATCTTTCATTAATTGTGTTTTACCAGAACCTGCCATTCCAGCAATAGCAATATTTCTATTATCAAACTCTCTTAAATCGTTAATTCTAATTTCAACATTTTCACCATCTTCGGTTTCACCTAAATCAAAGGATAATAGCTTTTCGTATTCTTTGACATTTCTGTTTTTGGATGAGATATTTGTTTTGATAATTTTTTTTCTCAAATCGAGGCCGTTTTTAATGACTTTTAAGAGGATATCGATGTGGTCGCCTTTAGATATGTTAGCATTTTCTACTTTACTGTTCCAAATATCTAAACCGTGATTTAAATGAAGTTTAAATAATTTAATAAATTCATCTTCAAAAGTATTTTTATTATAATGTTGATCAAGAATTGATTTAAAAATTACAGTATTTGAACCACTGCCAATAAGAGTACCAAAAATGGCTATATCATCTCTAAATTCTTTACCGTCAGAACTTGGTAAAACATCTTTTTCAATGTCAAATAATTTACCAGATAATAAACTGTTTGAAAATGCAATTCTAGGCACTATTCCATCATTTTTAAAGTTGTATAATGTTTTTAACTTATACAATAATTCGTCATTTTCTTTACTTATTTTAATTCTCATAGCCTTGGTAATAACCGTTTTTTAAATTTGTGTTTGCTCCATCATTAAATAATAGATAGGACTTTGAAATATTATCTGAAATATCTTTATAACGTTTTGGTGTAATCTCACTATTTGTAGAGAATAGAACTACTTGTTCTGAAAGAGCAGGATAATATTTTTTAGTAATATTATCTCTATGTTCCTCATCAAGTCTTCCAAGAGGTGTATCAATAAAAATAGGTAAACTTTTAATAGACTCGTTTAAAATAGCCTTTATTAGGGCAGATATATATATCTGTTTTTCACCTGAAGACAAACTCTCCTTCCTAATTTCGTTATCATCTTGATCTAATAATGTGATTTTCATTCCTTGACCTGAAGCTAAAATGGTAACTTTTACATCTTCAATAAATTTACTGATGTTTTCTTCGCTACCAAGCTTGTGCATTAATATTTTTAACTCATTTAAAATTGTTTTTTCTAAACTGTCTTTGTGATTGCTTTTCTGTTCTTCAAGAAAGGAATTTAAGACATCAATGAACTTCTGACTTTCCTTAATTTTAAGTTTGTTTTGAGCGTTTATATCAACTTTTTTAACCAAAACAGATAGCTGTTGGTTAAGCCGAATAATGTCACTTTTTAATTTAGTTATTTGTTGATTATTCACTCCGATTTTTCGATTGTTTTCAGTAATATTATAATCTGCCGTTTCCTTTTTAGACGAATAATCTAAAATTAATTCATCTTCTAAATCTGCATCTACTTTATTTAAAGTTTTATTAAGTTCGGAAAGTTTAATGCGTGCTTCATTAAATTCTTCGATCGTTGCTTCAAATAAATCCTTTGATTGAGAATTAACGAGATTTATTGCATCAGAAACTAAATTCTTTTCGGCGTTATTTAGATCGTGTTCAAATTCTAATTCTTGAAAATCTCCTTTATTATTAAATAATTTCGATCCTAAATTTTGAGCTTTTTCAAAATAGAAAAGTTTGTCTTTAAGGGACATTGTAGAGTTATCTGGTTCAGGTGGTTTGTTAAAAAGAAGTTCAATAAAATTCTCTATTTTTTCAGAATTTTCTTTTGATGAGTTTTGAGACAATTCATTTTTTTCTTGAACTTCAAGATGCTCATTAACTTCTTCTAGTTTTCCAGTTAATATTGCTAATGGAATAATCTCACTCAATTCATTAAATCTTTCAGAAAGTTCAAATTCTTTTGTTTTTAATTTCTCTATTTCCAATAGAATCGATTCTCTATCAAAAGTTGAATTACCTTGCTTACTATGCAGAGATATTAGATTATTGTATTGTCTTACCGTCTTTTTTAAATCATCTATTTCTTTAAGCTTTTCTGCATTTTCTTCTTCAAACTTTTCAATGTCAATATCGGAAAGCTCAATAGCTTTTTCTTTATCTACAATTTCTTCTTGCAAATTTTTAGTTGCACCTTCTTTTTTAAGATTATTTATGTAAAACTCTACATCTTCAATAAGAGTGACGTAAGTATCTAATCCTAAAATTTTACCTAAAGCATCATTTATAAAACTTCCTTCCTCCTTTATAGATAAATTAGCAATTTCAGAAATCTTTTCCGCATCAAAAAACACAAATTTTGCAGCATCTATTGGAATAATATAATCATTGATGAAATTGATTTTGTCAGCTTCATCATCAAAAATTTCAATATTTGAAATTGGATCTGAAATAGAAAGTTTTTCATTCATACTAGTAACATTAAATGTTCTAGTAATAATTACACTTTCAGAATTTGAATTAAGCTTCTTTAGATCGGGTAACTCAATTTCTGAAACTACAATGCTAACTGAAAATGTGTTTTTATTTTCTTTTTTTGCAGTCCAATTAATGGATTGTTGCATAAAAGACGAATAGTTTTTTTCTTTTTGAATTTCCTTTTTGAAGTTATCATCAATTTGAGATATTTTTTCCCCATAAAGACACCAAACTATTGATAATAAGAGGTTTGTTTTTCCATATCCATTTCTACCTCCAATTACGATGATATTTTGTTCAGAATTGGTCGTCAGGTCAATATTAACAGTATTATAATATTGTCTGAAATTGTTGATTTCTATGTTTGATAATTTCATTTTAGCGCCTTTTCTATAATATCATTAATTTTTTGCTGATGATAATTATTTCTTTTCAACAGTTTTTTAGTTTTTACAGATTCCAATAGAATTTCAATGGATTCAAAACTTACATCTTTGTTATTGCATATTTCTTTAAGCCTTTGGCTTTGCAATATTTTAGTTTCTTTTATTTTCATTTTTAATATTTTGTAGAAGTTTCGCTACTTCAATAAATTTAATTTCTTCTTCGCTCTCAAGCTCGTTTCTATTAAAAAGGTTTCTTTTTTTGTAAAAGAATCTATAGAGATTTTCTTCCCCTTTTTTTATTGAAGAAGGTAAACGAAAATTTGTCATAACGAAAGCAATTAATTCAGTATACTTTTCACTAGAATCCACACTTCGTTTTCCGTTTGTTTTTGGATATTTATTGTTTATTTCCGATATAATCTTTTCTTTTTTACTTTCTAGTTTGCCTTTAGAAATTTTGCCTTTTTGAATATTTAACCAACGATATAATTTAATCTCATCCTCTGGACAACCAGCAGAATAGGGTAATCTATTTTCTTGCGCAATAAAATTTATCAAATCATCAAATCTTTCTTCCCAAGTTTTTATTTCAGTCCTTATTACTTTGGATAATTTTATAAAATCATTTTCATATTTTTTTGTTGACAACCCAATATGTGAGCCTTTAAAAAACATATATAGGCCTGATTCATCCAGTTTCAGGTTTTGTAAAATGCTAGATTGATTTGATTTTGGACGATATTTCAAAACGTGATTTGTTATGTCAGATATATGTTTTGGAGTTTTAAATTGAGTTAAATATTCTTCTACAATATCTCTGATTGTACCACCTTTAAAATTGTCTAATTCATCTTCCCATTTTTTTAAGGCAAACACACTTTTTCTACCAATAGGAACAAAACCATCTTTTCTTTTCATAGAAACTCGAATTTTTGCTTCCTCTGTATCATAATTTGGATGAAGTTCTAATACTTTTTCAAAAATTTCTTTAACCTTTGACGGTTTACCTAATTGTTCAAGAGCTTCGTAAGCATATTCGTATGCTTGCTTATTTGTATTTCTTTTAAAGATTATATTTTCCTCTAGATCAAGATATATTTCAAATTCATCATTAACTATTTTTTCACCAATCGGAAATGCTAAATCTAAAATTTCAATATTGTTTTTAGTTAGAAACCTTGATAGGTAGCTTTTAAAATTAAAAGAATAGGACTCTTCAATCCTATCACTTATTCTACTAGAAATATCGTTGGCTAAGGCATTTATATCGATTTCAGTATCGATATTTTTTTTTATTAAATAAAAATGTTTCCAGTTGTGTCTTTTTCGAGCATTAAAGTGTTTTGGTTGTATTACATCTTCAATATTTCCAACTAATGAAAAACTATCACATAAATATGCGAATAATATGTAAGTTATAAATTCTCTAGATAAATTCGTATTATTTGTATTGTTAATGACGTCTACAACATTTGAATTTATATCTATTTGATCCGAGTTGGTATCAATACCATATTTTTGAAATAAATCGTCATTAAAGTTTTGTAAAAATAAAAGTTTATTTAATAAATTATCGAGGCAATTTACTTTTTTTTGCCTTACTCTTTCTCTTGATAGATTTACGACGACAGCAATGTTGTCAAGAGTAAGCTCAGGTGAGTTTTTAAATATTTTTAAAGCTTTTTTTACAATTGTTGTTTGAGTTTCATCAAAAAGAATGTTTTTATTTAGTAAAAAATCAGTAACTAAAAAAATTGATTCGGATTCAAGTATTTTATTAGGGATTTGTGAAACAGAAAAAGTCTGTTGTATTAAAAAATTATTTCTTAATGAAATTAAATGTTTTTCATCATTTGATTCATTAACTTCAATCAAGAAATCATTAATATTAGATATATAATTTTCTAATTCAGGAATACATTTAATTCCAATATTCTTAATATTTTTAATTGCAAAACTATCTGAGAGTGATATTTTTTCAGTAAAATTTTTGAGCTTTAAGTTTCCTTCTAGATATAGTGATATAGCATTTTTACTTCTTACAGAAAGACGATTTGTATTAATAAGAATAAAACTATTTATTACATCTCTTTGAACTCTTGTTAATCCTATTATTATTTTTATAAGTGGATTTTGATATTCAGTTTTGAATTTCTCACTTTCAAAACCATTCGATTGATAGTTATTACAAATTTCAATTAATTCTTCATTTGATTTCCTTCCACAATTTCGGAGCTTCTCAAAGGATTTAAATTTGTAGTAATATTCTTTTAAATCTATAACTGAATTTAAGTTGTTGTATTTGCAAACGTGATATGATCTTACACTTATATTCTCTTTTCTATAAATTTCGTCTAATGTCATTATAATTCTTGCAGATTCTTTTGAAACAATTTGAATTATCTAAAATACATTTAATTTTTTTATTCAGTTTGTGGTTTTCCTCATTTTTTTCTACGTTGGTAAATAACCGAATGTGTTTAATGTGCCGTTGGTTTCAGTTAGTTTGCTGCTCATATGTTCAATATGCTCTATTGTCTTTAAATGCTCTAAAAAAATCTTCAAGGTCGCAATTATACCAACCAGCTTCTTTAAGTTCTTCGTCAGACATTCCGTTTGTCATATCCCAAATTTCAGCTTTAATTCCTATTTCATTTAAATATGTCATTTTTGAGGTCATAATTGAAACTGCGTTTTTACTCATATCTGGGACAATTATAATGTTTTTCCCTTTCAAGACTTTTAGTTTGTTTTCGGTTAATCCATTTATACCACCATAGGATAACCATGTGAATTTTGGTAATTCAATAGAACAAACAATAGCTGTTTTTTCACTTTCAACTAAAACGATCTGTTTTTGGGAGTTGTCCGTAATAAGATGTTCACCAAAGAAACAGCTATAATAGCCATTTTCATTTTTGTAAGGGGCCTTAAAACGGTTAGTTCTTTTGCCGTTAGAATTGAAATACGAAACCTTAGCTTTTTGAGTCTGCTTATTTGAATTTATATTCCAAAATACAATGCCTCTATCTTTACTTGTGCCTATGTAATACATTTCTTTTGCTTTGTCAACACTTTCATTGTTATATTGTGTGCGTAAGTAACGTAGCAAATTATTCTCTTTCGGATTTTGTAAAAATCTAATAACTATACCAAAATCAATGTATTGTGTTGTTATGTTGCTTTGTGTAACATTTGTATTACAGTTTTGTAACACGTTTTTGTGTGACAATTGTAATACAGTTGGCTCGAATTTTTTAGTAATATTATTCCAGCAAAACTCGTTTCCTATTTCGTCTCTATAGATTGTAGGAGGAAGGCTTGAAGTACCACATGAATGACAATAACCATAGTTATCTGCCAAGCCTTTGTAGGTAGCAAATTTCCCGTCTTTATTAGTTTTGTTACAGCAAGGTGTAACTAAATTTCGCTTGCGCTTTGTTTCAAAATTTAAGATGGTTTCTACTTTATGCATCCTTTCGTTGTTATTGCAACATGCAACTTGAATTTTGCGAATATTATCTATTAACTATTTGATAAACAATGCTTAAATCGCATTATTTGTTAATTTCCAAGTTGCGCGTTGCGATGTTTATACTTTACTCCATTTTCTTGAAATACTACTTTTGTTTAAACCAGTTATTTCAGCAACTGCCGACTGCTGTGCATTATTCTTCTTGGCAGTCTTAATGATTTGTTCTACTGTTGCATAATTGTTTTGAACCTTGATATTTTGTTCAACTATTATTTGAAAGTTTAAACAGTAAAATTCATTAATCTCTATTGCTAGCTCAATATCTTTTTCAACTAACGATGATGCGAAAGTAGAGTTTTTAGAATGTCTCATCATAAATATTATTATACAGATTTTATGAATTGAAATCTGCATCTTAGACATATATTCTTTAATAATGGGCTTTGCATTCATTTGCCGTTTAATGAGGTCTTGTAGGTAGTTAAATAATATGTCCTCAGCTTCTTTGGATATAACTATTTTAAACTGCTTTTTAGTTTCGTCAACTTTCTCAGACTGTCGCTTGTAATCTAGGATTTTTTTTATGGATTTACTGTAATTCAGTTTGCTTTCATTTGAAATTTCTCCCTTCATCAACACCTCATTATGAGTTAGTTTTGGCGTGAATAATACTCTGTCCACAAATCCACTTTCTAAGTTTCCATTTGCAAACAAGCTTGAGACTAATTGATGCTGCAAACCACCTAATAAGGTTGGGCAAGTTTCATTAATTCTAAAACTTTCGGTTGTTTTACGGGAAATATCGACGTATCCATTGGTGTAGCCTTCCAGTAAAAAATTCCGCCATGCAATTCCGTCACGGCTATTAGAATTACCCATTTTATCAATGAGCGCGAATAATTCATCAATCAAGATTCCAACGGAATTGGGATTTTCTGAATGAATTTTATGCGCTGATTCAATGGTCGCGTTTTGAATCAATATTTGCTTTCTCTTTGTTGATTTGTCATCTTCAAATTGATTGATTTTTAATTCTTTTTTATAATTATCGTAGTCTTCGTCATCAATTTCTTTGATTGGTCTAGTTGCTATTTTAATGGCTTCTGATTTTGCATCACCACGACTTCCAACAATTGTAAAGTATAAGTTTGGATAATTTTTATATCCAAAAGCATCTAAATAAAAGGTCAACCCAATAGAGGTGCAAACTGTAAAAAAGATTGAGCTAAGCATATACTCTTTTGGTATGCGTTTATACAAAAACGATTCATTTATTATTTTGGAATACTCACTTGGTATTTTAGAAATTATGTTATCCAATTTATCAATTGCCTTTTCTGAATTATTCATTGATAAATTATCGAGCTCTGCTTGTATTTTTTCTTTAGTATAATCTTTCATCTTCATCTATTTATTAAACACAAGTTGTTGGAGTTCATTGCAGTACATGAGACGATTTAAGAAGTTGAATATTTGATCATAATCAAATCCATTCTCATGTTCCTTAATATATTTGTATGGGTTGTCGCAGATTTGACCGGTTAATATTTTATCAAATGTGGTAGAGACTTTATTAAGCTCAATTATGATTTCTGGACTAAAAAGAGGATTGTTTTTTATTTCCTTTATCAATTTAATGGATTGTAAATAAAACTCGGTCTGATCGCCTGCCATATGAACGTGTCTACTCTCTTGAACCCAATTAATAAGTTTAGTGAAATCAAGCATTTGAGACATACTGAAATTCATGTTTTTCATCTCAACATTAAGTTTGTCTACATTGCTTATTTTGGGCTTGTGGATAAATTCAGAGATGGCGTCTCGTACTATATTTGAAGCTGAAATATCATTAACAAACGCATAATTGTTCAGATCATCTTTGAGGTTTTCTGATACTCTGGTATTAATTATTGTCGATTTCATTTTCTTGGTGTATTACGGTTAGACTTTTTCTTATTGGGCAATGAATATGTCGTTGCATTTCGTTCCATTTCCTCATTGGTGGATTGGCGATTCCTTAACATCCATTCATCTAAATCTTCTCGATTAAAGTAAATGAGTTTGCCCTCTGGCTTATAATGAGGGATATTGTTACTTGATGTATGTTTATACATCTTACTTTTAGAAATGCTACAATAGTAACACCCCTCCTCAAATGATAATACTGTTTTTTGGCTAAATAGGATTTTCTCTATTCTATCCAGAACGTCTTTAATATGTTCCATTTTTTTCTTTGGTTTTTGTAAATTAAAAAAATGGAATAGCTACTCCTTGTTTGTATACGATTACAAAGGTGTAACACATTTCGTGAAAGGGTATGCATAAAAACATATGTCATGCATACTTATGAAAATATGCATAAACTTTAACTTTTAGGGAGCGGTAGATTTTATAAATTCAATAGTTTTTCTTATTTCTAATTGTTCGTTCAAAGATGTTTTATTCTTGGATCTGGAAATTGTAGATTGGGAAAAAGGCGTTTCATTGTTACTTAAAAACAATTTTGATTTTCCAATATTAGTTTGAGATAATTTACTAAATATGTTTTTTTGAAGTGAAAAAAGCCAATAGGCTGCTTTTTGATTGCTACAAAAAAAGTAAATTTTAGAAGAATGTTCACTTGGATCTAATAGAAAAACATCACAAAAATCTTCTAGACTTGTTTTGTTTTCATCAATAAAATAGTCGGTGAAATGATTATAGTTTTTTATAAAGGTCTCTTTATATTGTTCCTTAATTTTAAAATTTACATTAAAACTCTTTTCAATAGTTTGATTGTTAGTCTCTTCTAGTTCATCGTTCTTGAGTTTAACCAATTTCTTTAGTAGAGGAGTGTCATCTATTGTTTGATTATACCTAGCAATTTCAAATTCATTAAATTGGTTTAATTGATACTTTTTGTCATAATGCTCATAATTATCTCTGTAGGTATCTATTAAGTCCTCGTAAGCCTCTAACGTAGCAAAATCAATTAGAAACTGCTTGGAATCATACCCTTTTTTAAGGCCTTTTAGTTCTTTAAATGCAGGAAGTAGCTTTTGAGGGATTATTATGTAGTGATCTTCTGGTTTGTAGTTTGCTTTTTCCTTAATAAATAAATTTCTTAAATCAATAAAGATATTTTCATTACAAAACAAATTGTTTCTGTAGCTACCTATTTCATTTACTGTGTTTATATGGGCACTATTAAATATTAGGTATTGGTTCTTATAATTAATTAATAATTCTTTGATTTTATTAGTCCCTTTTTTCCATTCTTCTTTATAGGTCTTTTGATAGAGAGCAATATTCTTGTCGTTTTTCATTAAATGTATTTAGAAATTTAAATCTGGGAGATTATCTACAGCATCGTCTTTTAGATTGTCAATGTAGTTTAAGTATTTTATTGTATTTCTTGTATTGGTATGGCCTAAAGCATCGGCAACAGTTTTAAGATTCGCTCCATATTGTAAGAGTTGGGTTGCAAAAGTGTGTCTTGCGCAATAGAATGTAATATGTTTGTCAATTTTAGCTCTTTTTACCCAATTAGTTAGACATTTATTAATCCCGTTATCAGAAATTATGGTGCCCTTCTCTGAAGTCATATTAAAAATTAAATCGGATGGCTTCTTTTTCATGCCAATTAGGCTTAATAGGCTTTCTTTGAGTTTGATTTCTACTTTTTGGTTTGTTTTTTCTCGCCTGGTAGAAAGTCTATCATTTTTGATGTTTGACCATTTAAGTTTTTTAATTTCTGCATACCCTAGGCCTGTAAAGCAAGCAAATAAAAATGCTTTTTTTAATTCATCATTTCCACACTTAGTATTTGCTAATAGTTGTAATTCTTCTGAGGTTAAAACTTGTTTTCTAAGTTCATCGCCATTAGTCTTTCGTTGAAACTTGATGTTTTTAGTTGGATTTTCACGAATTAACCCTTTTACTTCAGCATCTTTTATGATTTTTTTAAACCTCGTAAAATAATTATGCGGTGACTCACCAGTTAATCCAGATTGATCATTTAAGTAATCTTTGTAACCGTTCATTATTGAAGGACTTAAATCAGCCAATTTTAGTTTAGGATTATTTAAGTAAGCTTTAAAATGATTCAGCGTAGCTTTAATCATTCGTAAATCCTTTTTAGTATAACTATCTACAAAAGAATCAGCAAAATCAAAAAAATTAATATTTCTTAAATGTTTGGGAAGATAATTAGTGTTTTGAGTTAAGTATTCTAACTCTCTATTCGATCGAATTAAGGTAGCAATATTTTTCTTTTCCGCTTTAACTGTTTTGGTATCGCTTGGATCAATTTTAATGTCTAGAAATTCGTAAGATCTCTCTCCATTAATATAAATATCTAAATAATACTTGATAGCTCCTTTGGCTAATTTCTTTTCTCTAAGTTTTATGCTCATAAAATCAGTAACAAACTGGTAACAAAAATAAGTAAAAATAGTGTAAGAAAAGGAAAACAAGAAAATTTAGTTGCTCTTGAATCTATTGGTATATCTGCTTTTAGTTGGTTGGTGTTTTCTTTTTGTTTTTAAAAAAGTACCCACCTTGAGTACAGATAAAATCCGTAATGTCCTATTAATTAAGATGTTGCGGATTTGTCATTTTAATTTTTGTACGATTTATGTATTGCTATGGAGCTTTCTCCTCAAAAATTTCATTGCACAGACAACAAAGAAGTCTCTTCAAATTTAACGAATTAATTCAAACTATCTCAAAAAAACAGGCCCCCTACATGCTTTCGCGTTCCCCATATAGACGTATAATTTGAATTAAAACAGTATATACGTATATACATCAATAAAAATTTAATGATTAATTCCTTTATACACCCTTAAATTGAATGTTAAGTTATTTACTATAGACAATGGTAGAGGAATGCGTTCACTCATTTGATCTGCATTCATTACGTCCGTTTTAAATTTTTCCCCCATTACTACTTTAAACCATCGTTCTCGATCCATTACAACACGATACATTTTCTCGTCTTGCGTTTCGGATATAAATGGCAAATACACATTTACAGATTTACCTAACTTTTCTCCTTTGCTTCCAATTCGATCCACTCTGCCTGTACGCTGTTCTAAGGTTGATGGGTTCCAACATAAATCATGATGGATAACATACCGGCAATTTAAATGCAAATCTACCCCTTCGGCCATTACACTGCTTGCAATCAAAACTTCTGGGAAAAATGGTGTATTGAAGGTTAGCATCAATGTTTGTCTTGCATCTTGCTTTGTTGCACCATTAACTAATCGAACATTAGGTACTAAACGGATTCTCTCTTCCTCTGAATCTTCTCCTCCAATATATCCTGATTGCACACGATCTAGTGCATCTAAAAACTCTTGGCGATCATTTTCATTACATTGTTTAGCCTGAAAATGAACAAATCGAGTTATCATTTCTTCCAGTGATTCACCTGTTGAGCCTTTCGCTCTCAAAGCACGTCGCATTGTATCTTCATTGAATTTCTTCTGACCAATTGGGAAATAACGCACTAAAAAAGAGGGTGTTCTTAAATACCGATATATTGCATCACTAATTGTTTTCCATTGTGTTTTACTTATTTCAGGATACTCAATTAAGATAGCATTGAGACGTTCATCAAAAACTTCACGTAAATTGTTTTCTTTATAGAAACGCTGACCTATTTTATCTAATTGCTCTGCAACTTCTGCCTTTCGAATTCCTAATTTTTTTGCTCCAATTTGTAAAATGCGACTATTCATAGCCTTTGATATATATGCCCTTAATGCTTTACCTGTTTGTACATAATGACAGAAAACTAATACTTTCTCTCCATTCTCCCATAAGTCCATTACACGTTGAATTGTTGCATTTATTTTTGGGTGGCTATTATGATTATTCATTCCATCTGCTACATATTTAAATAGATTATTAACGTGCCAGTCATCTTGATAATTAATTGATTCTACTGCATCATCGTCATGATCCAATAGTTCTGAAAGATCAGCATTACGTGTTCGCATAAAAGCTTCATAACTTGATGCTAATCCTTCTGCAAAAACTGGTCGCTTTTCTCTTTCGCGAATTGAATGTCGTGCAGCTAAAAGAAATGGTAACAAAGCGGGACCATCTATAGACAATCCACTATTCTCTAATTCATCTGGGTACTCTAGTTCTTTTAATATTTGATCGCCTCTCCATCTCAGTCTACGTTTGATAGTCTCACCTCTATACTCAAATTCTCGGTCTTTAATGTGACGAATAACGTATTTTCTTAGGTCTTTTTCTGTCTGGGACATAACAATCTGACATCTTTCTATAGCTTTTATTGCATTATTTTGACCTAATGTTAGGTTTTCCGTTTTCATTAATTCTTCCCACCAAGTATTCTCATCAATATAATATTGGCCATCAACAAAGCGATCTATATCTTTCATTTGACCCCAAACTTGATCTAATCTTGTAGATTGAATTTGCGAATCATCCAATGATTTTCTTAGTTGTTCTAGAGACTTTGTGTATTTTTTAATTCCACCAGTTGGTGATTTTTCTCCATTCCAATTGATTCCTTTGAAACGTTTCAACACCTCACACAATTCATGATGTCCCAATTGAAAGGGAGTGGCCGTTAAGAATAGCATGCGATCGAAAACACCTGCTAATTGCCCTTCCGAAATTGCTATTGTGTCATCTTTAGATTCTGCTGTACTAAATAAAGATGCTAAACGTGTTCGTGCATTTTTGAGATGATGTGCTTCATCTAAGATCAATAAAGGAAGTTGATATGGAATGTTTTGTGAACAGATATTCCAGACATCCTTTGCTTTTTTATTAAGTAAGTTTCTTACTTCTCTGATACGCTGATCCATATATTTGGATTTACGCTTTGGCACTTGATTAATAGCTTCTAAAACTTCATTGAATTGATGTGTATCCATCTTATTGTACAATGCATCATATATTGCTTCTGGTATTGGATCGTCATCTGTTGATGCGTTATTATCATTTTCTGGATCAATACCAGACTTAAGTAAAATCTTTAACCATTTTTTTGCATCTGCAACAAGTAATTTATCCCAAATGTCAGGATCTATTTTCTCGGCAAAGCCTAAATAAAGTAAATTGGATAAAATCTTTTTCAGCGCTTTTTTAGTTTCTCCCATATTATGGCGACGATACATAGCTCGCTGAATAATTGCAAGTTTTACCCACCCATCAGTCAAGGACCTTGTAAGCGATCCGTGTGTTAAGAATATAATTTGTTTTCGACGTTCAATAGGATCGTCTAAATATTTTAAAAACTGTACGGCATTCTTAGCTACACCGTATTGAATATTATCAGATAAATTAGCAGGCAAACAAAAATCCTTGAAACGCTGGAAATCTCGCGGCCATTTCTTTGATAAATTTGTAGGAATCATTATTACCACAGGAAGCTGATCTTTATTTTCAATAGCAATTGAAACCGCAACCGCTAGAGCTACAAATGTCTTGCCCATGCCAACCTCATCAGCCAATACCAAACCTGGATATTTCTCTAATTTTCTAAAAATTTCCTTAGCCGTAACCATTTGGCGTTTAGCATCTGACTCACTGATGTGTTCCTTAACGTGTAGATTGATATGTGGGTCTAAAGTATACTTATACATTATTCAATGCTTTTTTGAAGGCATCTGCCGTATATTCTTGAATCATTCGATTTTTATTTTCTATTTTGCGTGCTCTTTTAACTATACTTTGAATTAACTTTTTAAGTTCTTTTTGAACAATCCCTGGATTTATGCAACCGTTACTTTGAACTACTTTTAAACTAGATAGCTCAATGGCTAACTCGGCGAGAAGAAATAACTTTTCTTCTTCTGATTTCGCTTCTTTCATGATTGCTTTTGATAATGTCATTACACCAACTGGACCATTCAATCTCCATTGGAGGGTAGCATTTGTATAGTAAGGTCTTTCTAATTGCGTTTTTAAGACTGAGAAAGCGTAGGATATACGGCGTGTTCTCCTTAATAAAAACCCCGAAACATCTACACGATCATGTGGATTAATTAACTCTTTTATTACCAGCTCTGGAGTATCATTATTTTTTTTTAACCATTTGCGTAAAGCGTGATGTAATGGTTTATTGGTTGCCAACAACTGGATTAATATTTCTAATTCTAGATCACCTAATTCATCAGGGACTGGCAGAACACTTGTATCTTCTGCAATAATTGCCCACCTGTATTCCTCTTGGTCCTCACCCACCACTTTTAAATCACTAGGCAAATATGTATGATGCCATTCAATTTTTACCCTGTATGGTTCACTATTTACTATCCATACCGAAGAACTATATAAAATGTTATTCCCTTCATCATATATGTGCCATTCTTTACTTTCTGAATGTGTTTTATCAAATATCAACTCTATGAAAAAACGATCACCTTCATTCTTATAAACAGCTGTATTAAAAAATAGAGGCAAACTCTTGATATCATCACTAAAGCGTTCATCAATGTTTATAAGTTCCATACAAAAATTCGGACGTTTGCTTAACCTATTCGACTGTGGAAAGCTTCCCTTCAAGCCATTATATTCTTTTTTGTTTTTAGCTTTGTTGATAATATATAGAATGTTTGCTTCGAAGTTGGGTCTTTTTGAAATACCTAAACCGTTTGTGGTAAAATTACTTGATCCAATACAGTAATAGACGTACTCTAATGATTCTAGCCAAATACATTTTAGGTGTAGAGAGCGATGTACTTTTCTTCCCTTTTCATCTTTATCTGTTTCAGGTATCTCTCTGAAATTGATGTTTTTAACTCCGTTTGCTTTCGCTTCTGTCAATAAACTTTCTGGGCCATAGAAAAGGCGCCTCATATCCTCTGGTTCCTCTTCAGTTCTTCCGTACCATGTAAGGTAGGGTTTTTCTGTTTTACCAATTATCTTACACAAGCTTTTCACCGCTGGATTAGCATCACCAGGAGCAACATAAAATGGGCTTACCACATTGGCTTGGTTAACAAAGCTCCTCTTACGTACAATTTCACTATTAATTTGGCTTAGTAAAGGGCGCTCTCCCAACCCTGTTAATAACACTTTTCTTTCTATCCCTTTCGGATAACGTAACCTTGGCCAATCTATAGTCAAGGTAGGCAATCTGTCTACAAATTTAAGCGCTCTTACAACTCCTGGATTAGAAGAATTTAACTGATTGAGCATTAGCCTTAAAGACCCAGTTACTTTGTTTAAGGCTTTTTCATCAATCCCTTCTTTTTCGTTAAAATCAAAAATCCCGACTACTTCTCTATTTTGGCGATAACCATTTTCCGTTAAGTTACATGACCCTATGAGTATTCGGATATGTCCAGCCCATACCAATATGCCAATCTTGGAGTGCAACAAATTGGCACTTCGAAAACTAATTAAATCCCATCGCAAGGATCTCTTTCCTTTACAATGTGCTTCATCAACAATGATAGTAATCGGCTCGACTTGAGCGAGTTTTTCTTCACGCTCTATGAGGTATAACGGCCCATCTTCTTTTGGATCTGTATCCATTTGGAGAAAGCGCGAAAGACACTCTTCTTCAAAGAATTCACTATTAAAAGTGAAAGATGTTGCGATACAAGCTATCGGTTCACCTGCATTTGGAGGTGGTGCCCAATAATTCAATAATCTGTTGATATTCGCCTCACTCTTCGCCATCTTCTACTAATTTTAAATTGACTAAAAAAGACCACAGAGGCTGTGCTCGGTAATTATGTAAAAATTCATCCTTCATTTCAGGTTCGCGCTGCATGGTTGTACTCGTATAAATTCGGAAAGTTCCGTCATCAGTTCGTTCGAACCAATTGCGTTTTCCAATTTTACCTTTAGATCTTTGGATTTTATAATGATGTTCCCACATGGTCATTACCCAATCTTTCGCTGTGTGTTTCGCTTCAAAAGAACCGTAATTACGTATAAAATCATGATGTAAGTCATATATAACCAAACCTGTTTCAATTTTAGAAAATACCTTTGGCATTTCTTCCATTGCATTATGAACTGCAGGTAACATTGCCAACTGATCTAATGTAGCTTTTCCTGTTTTAGACATTTTGAAAAGACATGCATCAAATGCATCTTGGAATGTTCTTGCAAATCGTTCATAGTACTCAATTACATTAATCAATTCTTGAAGTTCACCATTGGCTTGCTTCTTAAGAGCAGCCATAAACACTTTCTCAGAGCGAATTGTTTTCCATGCATTCTGTCCGTTTTCAGCAAGTAAAAAATCAATCATTTGTCTTCTCAACGGTTGAGTTTCTGAACGCAATGCCCTAAGAATGACTTTTGCCTCTTTTTTTCCTACTTGATTTGGGCGTAGTAAACTTGCAAATTCTTGATGGATTTTCCAATACCAACCATTTGCCACTTCCCCTTTCTCCATACTTTGTTGAATCCCTTTTCGAAATCGTTGGACTTTATCCCTCCAAGGTCCTGAACCTGTATAAACTCCGTTTAAACCTTTTTCCTCTTGTAGTGCTTTTAGTAATTCATCTCCCACCTCCAACATATTGTAATCGTCTGAAACCACCCTTATCTCTGTAGATAAGGTACGATAGACTCCATGAAACCCGAATACATTAGGTGTTTTTAAATATCGGCTTGCCCTCAAAGGCAAATTATCTTGAAAAGCGTCGGTAGCCTTTTGTATACCAGGTAGACCTTGAATTTGATCTGGATCAGATTTGAAATACTTTGAAGTAAATCCTTCTACGATATGCCATTCAAACACTTGATATGCTGGTGAAAAACCATCAGACGCATAAGTATCGTAAAACGGATAGCATATGTGTGCTCCTAAAGCCATTGCCGTTAAGTACCTTGGATGTGACATTCGCTGACGAATACCAGGAGCTAATTTTGTTGCTAAACGATCTGCAATAAGGTATAAACCTAAAGGGTCTAATGAACCGTCACTTGAAGTGACAGGGTCATAGGTTGATATTTTAGGAAATTCGAACATATTTTATATTTCATCAAAACTTACTCATTCATAATCATATTAAAAAACCAATCTCTTAGTTCATTTAATTCTTTTAACGGTGTTTCATCTTACTTAACCATCTTATAAAATAAGGCCTGTCGTTATTAGTTGGTTGCTCATACCATTCTGAACAAATAAAATATTCACTTCCCATAATCTTTATTTTTCCAGCCCAATATCTGGGAATATTATTGGGATCAGAATTAAGAGCCTTTTTTAATAGTGGATATTGAATATGTAAATGCTGTCTAGAATAATCTGCACGTTGTAAATTTATTATTTCATTATCAGGTAAGAGGTTTTTGTTAATTAGATCCATTAATTCTCTTTTAACCAACTTTCCAATTCTTTCATTATTTGGTTCACTTGTTCGCGTCTTTTTAAATATTTTCTTTTGTTCGTTCCCTTTTATAATTCTAAGTATAGAAATTTTAGTATCTGGATTATGTAGATTTAGCTGAATAATATCCCCTACTTTTTTTCCTAATAGAGCCTTTGCTAAAATTGAAGTGATTTTTATACATTGAATCCCGGATTCATTTTTAGAGGAAAATGTATGATCTTCAACAATTTGAAATTTTACTATTTTGATTTTTGATAAATAACTGATTTTCACAATACTATTAAGGCTTACAACATCATTATAATTAACGCTAGAGATTTCTGAAACCTTTGGCTCTGGTTCCTCAAACTTTAAATTAACTTGCTTCTCTGCTATTGGATTTAAAGGGGGTTTTACCCTTTGAATGGGTTTATTAATTTTTTTTAAAAAGACTGGTGTATAATTATCTTTAGTTAATACTTTTATACCCAATTCCTTTAAATAATTAAATGTACCATCGTAAAATTCATTAGGTCTAGTATGATCCATTTCAGACCCTTCAGGAATAAAAATTACTAATCCTTGTCGAGCTCGTGTCAACAAAACCCTATAGGCATTCTTCAAATATTGCTTAATAATGTCTTGATTAACCCGTTGCCACTTTGTTCCTTTAAACTTTTGGTAATTCCATTTTTCATTATCATAATAAAAGTCTGCACCCCAGGCCAAACACGTCCAATCGATTTCTAGACCTTGTATATCAAATTCTGTTGCCACGACTTCCAAGAAATAAGATGATCTTACATCTTCTTTTCCATCTAAAAACCAATTTGAAGCAGAAATTTCATTCTTAACATCTATCCCAAAAGTTCGAAGTCTACGTGCTCCTGAAGAACCAACAATTCCTGTTCGTTCAGTCCCTTTAGATATTCCTCTTAACCAATTTTTGGCTATCTCTAAATCTCTAGTTAAAACTATAGGGAAATCATCTTTTATTATATTAAAAAGCGACTTAGCGCTATTAATATTTATTTCTAATAATTCATGAATAAAATTTGACAATTGTTCAGAACGAAAAGACCTTATAGAAACACCCAAATGTAAATCTTGTTCACTTATTCCACTCTTTTTTAGCCATGTTTTAAATGACTCATTCGTGATATAATTATTGTTTTCAATTACAAGGTTTGAATAATGAACATCCCAATCTCCATAATGATCTTTTATTGCCTCTATCCATGCTTCTAGTCCAGCTTCTCCTGTATTAATCTCTTGACCTCCCCCTATCAGACAAATAATTGTACACCAATCTTCATGTCTATTCATTACATCAATTAAAAATTCAGGTTCCGACATGTTAAAATCTGCAATTCCTTTCTTAACTTTCATAAAGGCTGTTGCTTTTTCGTTTGTCCAAGCACGTTGTGCCTCATCAAACACAACAACTTTTTCTACAGGCGCTTTTTCTGATATAAGATTATCGTCCCTAAAATGATGAATATTTTGTATAAAAGCATTTGCTTTAATTGCTGCCTGTTTTTTAGTAATATAATCCCCTTTTTCTTTAGTTGTTAAAACCTCATCTCTTACTAAGGCCTCCCTTAAAACTTCAACCAAGGGCCCATTACCTGAAAGAAAAACGGCATGTTCATCTTTATCAGATTTCATGCGTTCAACAGCTATATTTAATCCTGCTAGTGTTTTTCCAGCACCAGGAACACCTGTTATGAAACAAATGGACTTTCTTTTGTGGGTTTTAGAATGATCGATAATTTCATTTAAACATCCAGCTGTTTTAGATAAATTTATCGCTCCAGCATCTGATCTCGAAATCTCTTGAACATTATGTCCTTTATATAATGCTTGTGCTGCCTCGACAATTGTTGGGGTCGGTTTATATATGGAAGTTTCCCAGTCAACAACATTAATTTTATTCCCTTCTGAATTATCAACTACCTTTTCAAGATATTCACCTAAATTTTCACCATTTGTTTTAGCTGCTGTAAAATAAGAATCTATGTCACTTTGATCATTGTTGATAATTTCGGCATTAGTAGAAACTATTACTGGAATTAACTTTATGTGATGACTTCCTTCATGAAAATTCTTTAAATCTAATGTATAATCTATAACCTGCTCAATGGCATGATTGCCATAAGACCCATCACCAACTTTAAACTCAATAATAAATATGACATGTTTAATTATAACAATTACATCGACGCGCTTTCCCATTCTAGGAATGGCAAACTCAAAGTAAATTTGCCCCTCTTGAAATCTCTTTAATTGATCTTTAAGCACTTCTATTTGACTAATCCACGCATTACGCTGCAGCTCTTCTAAAGCAAACGTATGATAAAGACTTAACTCCCCTAAAATTTTTGATGAATCATCAAATAAGAAGTTTTGGATTGTATTTGAATAATAAGCGCGCTTCATAATTTTTGATGCTCCTTTGAATACTGCCACAAACCTCTATCTACAGTTCTAATATCAAGATTTAAAATAGAACCAAGTTCCCGACAATAGTCAGTATAATTTTTCCAAAACATATAATTATATTTTGGAACTTTTGAATAGCCCAATGAAAACAAAGCCCTAAAATCTAAAATTGGGAATTCTTCACTATGGCAAAAATGTAAAATTGTTGATGCTGTTGGCCAACTTACTCCCTTTAATAGAGTTAATATTTCTATTCGTAATTGGTCTGAATCCGTAGTAAATGCAATACTTGAAATCTCCTTAATTAATACTTCTGGATTTGACTCACACAAAGGTTTTGACCTTGGTGTTTTCCATGCACAAATTTTTAAAAATTCGTTTTTAGATAAATACTTTTTCTGTTTTGACAAATGACTTATATCTTTTAGAACCTCATCGGTTTGATACTCATATCTACAGGCATAATCAGCCAATTCATCTTTATTAAATCTAACTTTAAAAGTATGCATATAATTATATTTCTATGGCATTAAAAAACCAACATCTATTTGTTTGCTTTCTGCATCACCAACATTGGTGGGTGAGCCGTCTTGTAAAGATATTTGTATAGTTTGTGATCTATTCATTATAAAATCTTTTAATAAGTGAATTTTTGAATGCATCCGAAGCATTAATTCTAATAAATGAAATCCAAGAATTCATTATTAAATTTCCTTCTCTTGATTCTGGATAACTTTTAGAGAATTCAATCAAATTATCATCTAATTCATTTTGATTTGCCGCATGTGAAAGTGTATATTTTGGATTTTCAATGAGTGCTTCGTACTCTTCTTGCCAATAATCAATAACATCATCAATTAAATAGCTATCAAACCGTTGTTTAATATTAAATAATTTTAACCAAGAATGAAAATACTCTTTATCATTGACATTATTTGGACCAATGTCTAATTTTAAGTTATCATATACAACTTCATCCATCTTTTGGGGGTCCTTGATAAAAATTAATTCAATTTTAATTCCATCAACATTCTTATATGGGTAATATCCCCATACCCAATTTGTCCATCTACCATCCATAACCACTCTTTGTCCCTTTTTTTCATTGCAATCTTTACCTATAGGTATTAAATTATCAAAATTAATTGCAGAAAAGGGAAATTTGCTTTCAGGAAGCCAATGATCCAAAGGTGGTCTACTCTGGCCTTCTATCACTTTAGTGTTTTCTAAACCACAAAAAACACATAACCTACCATTAACTTTATTGAAGTCTTTAATATAATCCCTAATAGAAGTTTTAAAATGAGCTTCTAATTTAGGTTTCTTAACATAATTGGAATAAAGGCCTAAATAAAACTCACTAACTTTATCAATGAATCCATCTATATGATCGTCATAATAAATTTTTAATGAATCAAGATCAATATATGTTTCACAAATCTGTCTTGTTGATATTGCTTCAATTCTATTATTTTGTTCAATAATTTTTATCAATCCTTTAAAAACTATTCTAGCGCATATATCATCTAGCTCATTGTGAATTTCCTTCAATTTGCTTTTGATCTTAGTGCTTTTGTAAACAGATTCAAACCATGCCGGAAAGGTGATTTCATTAAAGTCATCTTTTTGAAGTAATTGAGAAAAACACTCAACTATAGCATCATGCAATTGATTTAGATTGGTCGATATTTTAGTAACTTGCCTAATCATATTTTATCACTGATTTCTAAGTTCCTCAAGGCGTCTATATAAAAATTGTTTTTCAGCAGATGTACCAAACTCGTCGATTTTATCTTCTATCTCGTCCAGAGTACCATTTTCAATTAATTCATGTAATTCATCTAAAGATTTGACAGAATTCAAGTACCTTTTATTCGTTGTGCGTTTTATAATATAATCTGCACTTGCCCCATATGTTTGAAACCCTATATCAACTGGCTCTTTACCTTTTTCAAACCATTTAACAAAATCTCTTTTACAATCAGAAATTATAAAAGGTGAATGAGTAGTTATAACTAAATCTTTGAGAAAATTATTTGCACCTCCAGCATCAATTGAGTTTTTGAGAACATTAATAAATTTACTTCTCCATTCAGGATTAAAATGAGTTTCAGGCTCGTCCAACAAAAGAAGAGTTCTTCTATCTTTAAGCATCAGACAAATACCCATAGTATGAATAAACTGATGTTCACCATCTGAAAACTCTCTTAACAATAGATCTTTAGTATTGCCTTCATCATTAATTTCTTTGACAATTAAATAATCTAAGAAATGAAATACTCTACTATTAGGATCAGCCGTAGGCAATTTCCAATCTGTATAGAAACCTTCTGATTTATATACTTCTTCCTTTGTATCATTTGGAACGATATTATTATTTAATTCATACAGTATTTGTAAGACTCTAAAGAACTTAAATGAAGTATTATCATAATTTTCTCTTATGGCTTGTTTCAGGTTGTCATCAACAAAAAAATCGATACTTAAAACAGGAATTTCCTCTGAATCATCAATGAACCAACTTGACGCACAATTTTTAAGTTTATCAATTTCTTCTTCAAACTGGGAAAATATAGACACCTCTCTTTTAGCAGCATCTTTTGTTATCAATTCATTAGATTTCTTAGACTTTATGTAATAAATTAGTTTTTGGTAATTCAAATTCATTCTAAAACTTTGAATTCTTTCAATTCCTAACTCATCCTTTAAAGGTTTTAAAGTAGTTTCAGGATCTTCAAAAATCAAACAAGTAAGTAAAACAGCCTGACTCATCTCTTCATCTATGTAAAGAAGACTTGTTTCAGGTTCTTTAAATGGATATCCTTCTATAACGGCTTCTTTATATTCATCAAAGTGAATTAATCGGTTTTTAATAAACGGTAAACTCAATATTTCATTCTCTCCGGAAGAATAACCTACCACTAAATCCGGTAAAAACTCCTTCCCAGGTGCTTTTTCTTGTGACCGGACAGAAGATATTAATGAGACCTTTCTTAATTCTTGTGTAATCATAAAGCTTGTAGGACTTGCTTCAACAAACATTTGTGGTTCTTTTCCAATCTCCTTCTCTATGCTTACTAAAAATGCTACTTCTGGATTATATGAATCTTGATCACGTTTACCTATAAGGTATTTTAAAATAAATGCGTCGGGAGTGCAAATTTCTCTTCTGAAATGTTTTTCAAAGTTTTCAGGACGATATTTAGCAACACACATTTCCAAGTGATTGAATATTGAAGCCAATGCTTCCAGTACGTTAGATTTACCACTTCCATTTAACCCAACAAAACAAAAAGGCTGAAACTCCAACATAGATTCAATTCCTTTTTCTGAAAGCTTATGAAAATTGACTTTAAAACCTGATTGCAGACTTTTAAAAGTCATTTCTTTACCAGATCTGTCCTTACCTAAATCACCTATTTCAAAACTTAACAACTTCATTTAACTACCAGTATTAACCTTTTATTCTTCTTGTCATATTTTTGAACAAGTTGTCCTTCTCCTTTCAATACCTGAAATGCCACATGTTTTGCTTTATCGTAAATTTCTTGATTTTCAAATTCCTGATTATTGAGTCTTTTTACCAAACTCAATAAATACTCTTCATTTGTTACAATACTGATTAAATCATTTTCTGGTATACTAAGGTCAATTTCTTCTAATAATGCATCGAGTTCCACCGAAACATCAAAGTTGAGTTTACCGCTAAATGCTCTTTGTAGAATTGAGTGATAGAATGAATTAACAACTTCAAGATTCGATATTAAGGTTGATTTGAGTGCCTTATTTTTCTTATAAATACTCTCATACTTTTCTTGTAATTCCTTGGTAGGTATAAATATTTTTAAACTTTTAATATCATTAAAGTTTAGGCCTGATTTGGCAGCACCCTTTGCATATTTAACAATCAAATGCCTGCCTCCCTTAGAAGATATATATCCACTTAAAAAATAAGGATTTACAATCTCATTTGGCCTAAGAATAGCGATATGTTGATTAACGAATGCTTTGCTTAAATTTTCTGGAATTACAGCTGTTCTACCCAAATCAGCAGTAATTGATAGGAGAACATCACCACTTCTTACCTCTGTTCTTCGAGCTTCCGCAGATTCAGGCGCATTCACAAAGATCAAGTCATTCGTCAGTAATTCATTATATCCTAAATTATTAATTCGTAGAAAAATATCTCCCTCATTAGCATAATACTTGGCCCATCCTCGAGAACCACTAGTTAAGAACTCAAGTAAATCTCCCAATTCTTTATATTCCCAGCCATTTTGATTTATTGGTGCTTCCCCAAACATCTCAATAAATTGAACTCTCAAAATTTCATCCAGCCAATCAATGGTACGTTGACGTTTTTGTTCTAACGCACTTGCCTTGTCTAGAATGGCGACAATTTTGTTTTGAATTTCTAAGTCAAATATCGGAATGTCAATATTTTGAATATATTTTTTAGAAATATGTTTTAAACCAGCTCCTTTAAACCCTCTTTCTAAAATGTGGATATTACCAAATAAGTAGTAGAATACAAATTTTGTGTTGAAGCTCTTATCTGTTGCAATTGCCACAATACAATCTGTTGATGTAGAAAATTCTGGCTTCGAATAATGAACACTTGGCCTTCCTCCTGTTCCAAATATTAAAGCTTCATCAAAGTGTTGTTCTGTGTTTATATACTTCGACAAAATTGGACTTGAGGTATAAAAAGGGAATCTACCTTGATCTAAACCGTCACCAGCTTTTATTTTAGATTTTGGTGCAAACCAAAAGATGTCATTAAATTTCTTTGTATTCATTCAATCATACTATTTAATTCATTCATATCTTCTAATATCTCATTTTCTAAATCAATTAGTTTGGTCAATATTTCTTTAGGTGGATCATACTTTTGCTCTATGTATTCGTAATCTCTATAACGGTTATAGCTCAAATCTAAATCATTGTCTTGAATCTCTTTCAGTTCAACAAAGAAGTGATTCTTCCTATCTTCATATTTTGCTCTTCTTCTTTTACCAAAAGCTACTTTTACATCAGGTAGTGGATTTTCATTAAGTTTTCTGCGATTATCATCTAAAGAGTAACCATCATTCTCAATTGAATAAAACCAAATTTTTTCTGTATGCCAGTCTTTACTGTCCTCTTCTACCTTAGTAAAAACAAGAATAGACGTTTTTACTGCAGTATAAGGTTTAAAAGTACCTGCAGGTAATGATATTATAGCCTCCAGTTGATTGTCTTTAAGCAAGATTTCACGAGTGGCTTTTTGTGCTTTTGAACTACCAAACAAAACACCTTCTGGAATAATGACGGCCGCTTTTCCACCAGCACGAAGCATTTTTGAGATTCTAGAAAGAAACAACAATTCAGTTGATGTGGTTTCAATTTTTAAATCAGGATTAATATCACCCTTATCTAATTTACCAGTGAAAGGTGGATTAGCCAGAACAATATCATAACTAGCTTCTTCATTATAAGATTTGCTTAAGGTATCTTTGTAATCGATATTTGGATTATCGATTCCATGCATCATCAGATTCATTAAGCCTAACCGAACCATGGTAACATCAATATCAAAACCTATCAAGCCATCTTCTAATATTTTCTTGTTTTTTTTATCTAAAACAGAAGAAATAGCACCACTTTCAAAACCATCTTCATCAATAGTTAATTTTTTAGGTTCCTTTTTTCTTACTAAATCAGTGAGAATATATTGATAAGCGCCTAATAGAAACCCACTAGTACCACATGCTGGATCAGCAATTCTATTTCCTAATTTCGGTTCTACAATTTCAGCCATCAATTTAATGATATGTCTTGGTGTACGGAATTGACCCATTTTGCCAGCAGAAGCAATTTCACTCAGCAACATTTCATAAACATCCCCTTGAATGTCTTGAAAGGTTTGCTTACCTTCTGAGGCATCCTTTTCAATCTCAATGTAGATGTCGTCTATCTTTTTTATAGCCTCAACTAAAAGTGATGGCTTTCTGAGTTCAAAATTTGCACTTTCCATATGTTTAGTGAAAGAAGACGTATCACCATTCAATGTTTTGATAAATTCAAAAACATTGTTACGGACATGGTCAAGCATCAAATCAGCAGGCATATTTTTAAAATAACCCCATCTCAACTCTTCACTGTTTCGGGGTTTACGTGCTTCAGCTATTATTTCTTCGATGGATTTTGACTTATCGTTCGATTTTTTATATTCTTTTTCTAGTTTTGCAACATCTACATAAGGGGTATACTCTCCTCTAAATTTGAATTTATACTCGTTTTCTTTCCAATATCCTTCATTGATATTCTTGTCTGCATTCTTTTCATTTTCATCTAATTTTTTGATAAAAAGTAGATAAGATATTTGTTCAATAGCTGTGAGTGGGTTTGCTATTCCTGAACTCCAAAGAGTATCCCATAGACCAACAATAAGTGATTTTAATTTTGGATTGTTCTGTAACATTATGCTGCTAGTAATTTATCTGTTAATACTAATATTTCGTTAATCTCTTGAGGACTAAAAACACCTCTTATTCCTTCTGGGTGAATCATAGTAAACGGTGATTCAATCAAATTTCTTTTATGCAATTCGCCTTTTTCGAGGATAAAGCTTTTGAGCAAATCTAAAAACTGTAATTGCCTGCCCGAAAGGTAGCTATGGTTTTGAATGAATGAATCAAAAGACTTGGCCACCGTTTCAGGAAAACTTTCAAGGATTTCTATGCCTAAAATATGACGTATGAATTGTATGAATTGAGCCTTTCTATGATTGTAAACTCTTCTTAATAAATCAATAGTGATATGTGGATTATCTTCATGTAATTTAATGGCTAATTCATTTGCTTCATCTTCTGTTATAGCTTCATCATTTTCAATTTTTTGTAAGATTGGATTAGTAGACGTTAATTCTCGTATTTTCTCCTCAACCATTTCACGGTATTTCACAATACTTATCGCTTCATTATGTGGTCCAAATTCTACAAACTCTTTTTTTGTTGTTATGTCTGCAAAATCAAATTTGTCAGGCCCTAGAGGAGAAGTTCTTGAGTCAATAAATTTCATTAGTAGACTAAGTTTTTCTATAAGTTGATCATATTTCTCTTCTGAAATAGTTGACCAGAATTTGTTGCCTTGAGAGTCGGTGATAATATCTCTTTCTCTAGCTACAATATTTACAGATAAAGGCAATTCGGAAATCTTCTCAACCAAACCGTCTTTCAATGTTTCAAACTTCTCTTTATCATCAGTAAGTCCAGCCAAGGAAATTTCTACCACATCTTTTTCAAATCGCATGGCTTTAAAATCTTCACCTGAGATGGTTCTCATTAAAGGCTTTACTACCGAACGTAGAAATTCAATTTTGTCTGACGTTAGTTTAATCCAAAAGTTTTCATCCTCTAAACGCTGAAGCTCATTTTTAGCTTCCATTATAACGATTGAGTTTTGAGGAAGTGATTCAATTTGCTTTCTAAGCTTTAGATTTTCGGATGAAACAATTTCAGTTTCTCCAATCTCTTGAGCTCTTTCAATTTTATCTAAGCGTAATCCGAAAAGCTTAACAGGTATTGGTATTTGTGCTTTAAGTTCTTTGCCTTTGGGATTTAGTTTGAAATAGTCAAAATTATCCCAACAATCCAAAACTAGAAATACATCTTTCTCAGCACACCACGTTCTCATTTTAGTTGGATCCAATAATCTTGTCCCTCGACCAATCATTTGCCAAAATTTGGTATATGAATACACTGGTTTTGCAAAAACAAGGTTTACCAATTCTTGTATATCAATTCCTGTATCAAGCATATCAACACTTATCGCCACTCTGGGCAAATCATTCTTTTTAAATTGATCAAGTAGTCCTCCTTTACCATGAACTCTAGAGTCTTCAGACACCAACACTTTAGCTAATTCACCGTTATACTCAGGATAAAGAGAATCGAAAATTTGTTGAATCCTTCTTGCGTGTGCTTTAGTAGAACAAAAGAAAATGGTTTTACCTGGAAGAACTCCATTAGGATCTTTAATGCTTTCCTCCATAAACTCTTTAACGATGAGTGCATTTGTTCCTTTATTAATTACATTCTTCTCAAGTTCAGTTCCTTCGTAATTAATTTCTTCAATTTCTTTTCCCTCAAGTATTAATTTTTTTTGATCTTCAAGAGAAACAGTTCTCTTATTAATTCCTTCCTCTTGAAACTTTGTTTTAATTTTCATTACTTGAAAATTACATAAGTAAGGGGGTATATTATTAACGGCTTCTTCATAGGAATAGGCGAAAGTTGGCACTCCGTCATCACAATTAAATATATTGAACGTATTGTGGTCAATCACATCTGTTGGAGTCGCTGTTAATCCAAGTGTGATTGTATTGAAGTAATCTAACACTTCTTGATAGGTGTTGTAAATACTTCTATGGCTTTCATCAATAACAATTAGGTCAAAAAAATGAGGTGATAAACTAGTTTCTTCACTGCGAATAATATTCAGCATTGTTGGATAAGTAGAAACATATATTCTCCTATTCTTAGCTATATTCTTTTCGCCTTGCTTCGGCCACCTAGGTTCATTTGGAAGATGTTCTTTGAAAGCCTCAAGAGCTTGATCTCTCAAAGCAATTCTATCAACTAGAAATAAGACCTTTTCCGCCCAACCTGCTCGCATTAAGGCCTCAACGGTTGCAATACAGGTTCTGGTTTTTCCGGTTCCAGTAGCCATAACTAAAAGGAACTTTCGTCTTTTCCTTTCTAGGTCTTCCATAATTGCTCGGATTGCCCTAATCTGATAATCCCGCCCAGCAATTTTGGTATTAATCAACTCACTTGATAATGGTTTTCTAGCTTTTCGAATGTAGTTATATCTTTCTAAATCTTCTCTTGTTGGAAAACCATGAACTTTTCTAGGAGGATAATTATCTAAATCCCAAAAGAATATTTCATGGCCGTTGGTATAAAAGCAAAAAGGTAAATTTCCGCCTTCATTCGATTGTATGTTGTAGCAATATTGTTTGGCTTGTTCTTTTCCAATGTTTGCGTCTAAGCTTGCCTTTTTAGCTTCTATTACTGCTAACGATTTCCCATCTTTGCCAATTAAAACATAATCTGAGTATTGATGTCCTTGATACGGCGTTTGAGCTTCATTAACTCCATCTGGCAACCCTACACTAATATCATATTCAATAACCACTTGAGATTGGTCATTGATATTCCAGCCCGCATCAGCAAGCCTTCCGTCAATTATTTGTTTTCTCGTTTGGGCTTCGTTCACGTAGAACTATTTCTATTTATTTAATGATTTTTTATCCGATTAAAGTGTCAACAATTAATCCGTAAAAGGGAGAACTTAAAGGTATGAAAAAAGACTTACCCTCAAAGGAGATTCTTTAATTTATAATGTGTTTAGATTAAAAATGTGTTTTGTGCTATAGGTGTGATGAAATATACAGGTTGTTATGTGCTGGGTGTTATATTATTAAGTTCAATTGATGCGATTTGAATTAATTTTTTGAATAATTCGTTAGTTAATTCAGCTAATTGTAAAATATAAGAATTATCATTAATTTGAATAATATTGTCATTACTACTCAACTCTGACGTCTTTTTTATTATTTGGTCAATCTTATTTTTATCTTTTGAAATTGAAATATCAGAATTACAATGAACTATGCACTCTCTAATAAATCTATAGTTTTCAAATTTATCTATCTCTTTTTTAGAATCGAAAGTAAGTTTTAATATATCCTCAAAATATTTTAACATCATGACAACTTTTGACTTTGTTCTCGGAACTGATTTAATATAATCCTTAAAAGTCATTTTTTTAGGGAAATGTTTTTCAATTAATTTTATTAATTCGAAAAGTTTAGCTTCTAAATATGCATATACTGTTATATAAGAATTTTTCTTTAGGATTTCCGGAAAGCGATTTAAAGTATTGTCAATATGAGGTTCTCTCATCATTGATATTGTTATATCAGGTTCCTCTTTTTCTAGTTCCTTTATAATATTCTTATTTGTTTTTAATAGTTGATTTTCAAAATCAATTAAAAATTGCTTAAATCGATAAATATCGAAATAGACACCATCATAATAATCAGTGGAATAGAATGCTTCAAGTTCTGAAACAAATTGACTTGTATTTCTCGGTTTTCCTGTTATCATTTTTTTCGACCTTGTACATAGCGTGTTATAAAGGAAACATTATTCTCACTATCCAATGCAATAACATGGATAACAGGAATTAGTGTTCCTCTTCTATTAATTATGTGTCAACAAGAATTTGTTAAAAGGGAGATTTAAAGATATAAAAAGCTTGTTATAAACAACCTGTTTAATGTCATTAATTTCAATTAATGTGCATATATATATGTTACAATACACACAGCCACCCTTAACTCGCGTCATCACTGGGTTTGTTGGTAAGAAAATTAGGATTTTTTGTGAATATTTCTTAAAATACCGACTTTTTGAAGTGATTTTTATGTCAAATTCAAACTTCATGTTTTGAACCTTTGTTTTAAGATAAGCAAAGACACACTTCAACTAGCATATAAGTATTCAACTGTATCTTGAAGTGTTATGCATCCCTACTTATAAGTTTACAGTTTAAACCGATACTCTAACTTAAACCTAAATTGCTAACATTTATCGGTTTACAGTTTAATAGCGTATATATACGCTTAAACTAAACCTATAATAATACTAAAAATCAATTCCATCTTCATGCGGATCTGGGTTAATTTTAGTGATTGATCTATGACCTAAACTATAAGGAGCTTTCTTTTTTTCTTGAATTAACCATTTCTCATTTTTGCATTGTGTAATAAATAACTTGATTTTATTATCTCCAATATTTTTATTGAATTTCCGAGTTGCTATTATCTTTATTTGTTGAACTAGTTCGGAATATGTAAACAGATCTTGAATTTTGTATATGTCTATAAGCAAATCGTATTGTTCTCCTTCAGTCATGGAAATTAAATCATTTTTCTGTTTTACATTTGTCTCTACTCTAAAAACATAATCTTCTATAAGTATTGGTATCCCAGCTTCATTAATAATAAAGGCAAATGGTTCTGGTTCAATGTTTCTTGTTTGAACAGCTTCAACAACTGAAATTTCTTTATCAGCTTCTGCTTTAGTTACGGACAAAACGGTCTCTGCTTTATTTACTAATTCAGTTCCAATATGACCTCTTGCATTTGCATCTCCTTTATTTTGGTGAAGCACACAAACAATATGAATATTTCTATCTTCAGTCCACTTTAATAAACTACTAGCAATTGATGTCGCTTCCTCTTCACTATTAATGGATGTGACCAAATCCTTAATGCCGTCTATAACTACAAATCCAACATTAGGGTTATTATTGATTGCAAATCCAATTAGTTCGAGTCTTTCTCTTGGTTTTAGGCTTCTTAAACCATATACCTTTAAATTACTTGGCTCATCTATATTTGTCTGCTTACAAATGCGTTTTAAGGCTAGTTGAACGTGGTATTTGCCTTGTTCGGTATCAAAATACAACACTTCATTTTTATCAGCTGGTAAATGGCTTTTAAACTTGTTAAGAATCTTGTCATTTGATATAGCACATGAAATAGCAATATTAATAAAGAATGATTTTCTGCTCTTGGCTTTTCCAATAATCATAGAAAAATTACCTAATGTTCCTAAAATCCTATCAGATATTTTCCAAGCAATTGGAGGAGGTTTAAGCTCCTCTTTGTTGTCAACCAATAAACCGTCTAATTTTTTGGCTAATAACTGTGTCTTTGGGTCGTTGTCGACGTCTATAACTAGATCTGTTGGTGACTCTTTTTTTGAGTCAATTAACCTATGATATTGGGTGTTGGTAGTATAATAAGTTTGATTATTATGTAGATTACAAATTTTTTTTGAACGTAGTTCATTCTTCAAAAATTGGGGGACAATTCTACTCTTTCCTTCTTTAATTAAGCTATTAAACGCTTTTTCTATGTATTTGTCTGGGCAATACAACATATTTTGAAGATTAATAAGAGTAAATGGTCTTTGTTTCAAATAATTAGTTAAATAGCTTTTTAATTCCTCATGATCCTCCTTATTGAACGGGTTTTCTTCATATCTATTTGGGCCAACAATATCTTTAAGTTTCATGAATTTATCTTTTTACAAGTTTTAAACTTTCCATTAATTCGCTACGCTTATAGTATCTGCGATTGGCAATACCATAGGATTTAACCTTTCCTTTTTTAGTCCAAGCCCACAGAGTACTTGAATCAATTTTTAAGAATTCACAAGTTTCTTTTCTTGTTAGTAGCTCATCATTTACTTCTTGGGTTAAAAGGTCTTTTTTGAAGTCTTGAAGTTGATTTTGTACACCATCACTAATTAGCTTGGCTAATTCAGTAGGTGTTGTTTGAATAAATTGTAAAATGCTCATAATAATAGGTTTTAAATTATGAGGTAAAATTCAGAAGAAAATCTTGGTACCAATTGACGGTACCGTACCGTTTTAGTACCGTTTTTTGAATTGCTTTTATTTGGGCTTGATTTGCTTGCTGAAATATTCAGTGATAGGGATATCATTTTCTAAACAATACTTTTCAATTTTTAAAAGTCTATTATTCCTTGAGAAAATATTTTTATCACCGTTAGTTATATTGCCTATACTATCAGATATGTATGGGCGATACTTACTCCAATTTTCCCCAAATCTTTCTTTTGCAATTCGAGTGGCATTACTCTTGTGTTTTTCAATAAGTATATCCATTTCACCCGAGGCAAACAATACACCAACCTCGAACCATGCGAAGATTTTATCATTTTTAGATTTACTTTGATTTTTAAAACTCTCAGGATAGGCAGCTGTTATGGAGTTTAGGATTTTGCTACATCTATCTGCAATCCATAAAATATTACGTTCTTTAAATACACATTTCTGTACAAAAAATTCCTTTCTTTTAATGCTTTTAAAAGAAGTGATATTATTTTCAGTAACTAAAAAGGCATGAAAGTCAAATGAGTCAATTCCATAACCTATTTGCGAAAGAATAGTGGATTTTGTCTTTATAGTTTTAATGGTTAATTTTCGAAAGTCATCATTATATACATCCATTATGGAACAGCAAAGTTCATTAATACCTCGTAAAAAAACTGTATTATGAATTGGAGTTTCTGATAGATAATTTTGAAGCTCGAAAATATCCAAAAACTTGCACTCATTATCAGAAATAAAATAATCATAAGTATATTCTCTTCGTGTTTTCTCTAAGTCTAAAATTCTCTTGATTTTGGATAGTTGGAATTGCAATTTGTTAATAATAGTCATTTGGAAGCTTGATTAAAAATAATTAGTAAGTTCCATTGCTAAATCCTTATTGCTTTTGCCTATGTAGTTTAAAAACATACGCTCTGTACTATGTCCAGTAACATATATTAAGTAAGAAGTTGGTATTGTTCCGTAAAAGTTGGTAGCAAATGATCTTCTTCCGACATGGGAAGTAATTAGTTCCCATTTTTCAAATTTCCCTGTTTCCTTTCTATATTGATATTTACTATTTAGATCTTCATCCTTAACCTTTTTGCTTCCAGCTATGCGTTCATTGATTTCAGCAATCTTACAAACTTGTTTTATGTAATCATTATACTTTTGATCTGAAATAGGTCTTGGAAATTCTCCATCTCTTTTTGACAAAACCTCTAGAACCTTGGGGTGTAAAGGTATAGTCATGTTTTTTCCAGTCTTGGTTTGAGTAAATTCAACGAGATGTTTGTCATTCTCAATCCTAATTTGTTTAGAATTGAATTTCATGAAATCTGAAATACGCTGCCCAGTAAAACAGCTGGTAATTAGCCAGTCTCTAGCGTTTTCTAGGCTTTCAGTTAGCTTGTGTTTGGCGATATTTTGAATAGTATCTAATTCATTATACGTTAAATATATTTTTTCAACTTTTTCAGCCTTTATTGTTAAAAAATCTAACTGATGATGAGTTTCAAGACCTAAATAACGAGCATATCTGCAATACGTTTTTATATATGAAAACTCTCTTTGAATTGTATTTTGAGAATATTTTTCAAGCCTATAATAATTAACGAATTCGTTTTTGAACTGATCATTAATATCCTTTATTAAAATGACCTTATCCCTATAAATCTCAAATCGCTTTAGTTTATTCTGAATTACTTTCAAATTTTTAACTGTTCTCTCTTTTAATTCATTTGCACGATAGTCTTTATAGAAGTCAAGGAACTTAACTAACTCCATTGGAATCTTGATTTTAACACGCGGATTGTAATATTCATTAATTTGGTTTTCAAGCCAACCCTTATTCACTTGGCTAGGATTAGTCTTGTTGAATGTATCTAAAATTTGGCTACTTATTTTATTTAATTCTGTCTTAACTTCTAACTGAGTATTAGAATCATCAACATCTTTTATGTGTTTCTTGAAGTGAACATTTTCCCAATAATTCGAAGTTACTTGAAGTTTTGTTTTAGCGCCATAAACATAGTCTTGCTCTTCAAATCTAAATAACAACCTTAAGGTAAGATTTGATTTGTTTCTGGTTGACCTATATAAAAAATTAACAGATGCCATATTGGATTATATATTATAACAAATATAATGTATTTGTACGGTACTTGTACGGTAAAATCCAATTTATTAAAAACTATACCAAATTAAATGAAACATTAAAATTACGTGTAATTACTGTTATATAAGGCTTAGGTGTATATACATCCCAGATTTAGGGAAGTTGGGGATAGTGCTAATTGGCTTAATAGTACTCCCACCTTGAGTACAAATGAAAACCTCAACTATTTAATTATGAATAGATTGAGGTTTTTTATTTTTATAATTCCCAACCTTTTCCCAACAAAACTAAAATAAGTATGTTTAAATAAGAATAACACTAGTTAACCAAGAAAATTTTGATATTGTCTCTCAGAATGTAGAGCACATTTCTAATAATTTTAAATCAATTTTTAAAATGCTAATTCTCAATTTCTATTGGGATTTATGGATAACCTTATTTTGATAACACCTTTTATGAATTTGTTAATTTATAAAAACTAAGATTTAATTTAAAATAATATTATCAATCCTGTTTAATATGGTAACTCTCTTTAAATTGTTTAGGACTCATTCCTATTGCCTTTTTATAACCAATTGCGTCTTGATCAGTTTCCAACTTTAAAGTTTATACTCATAGTCCAATAAACGGTATTAATAAGAAGCGCAACCTAATTCTTATGAAATTTCTATTTAGCCGCGCCGTAAAACCCAATTACAGGCTTGTTTTGTTTATGTTTCAAATTGGATGAAATACTCAATTCATCAGAGACAAAGTGCGTAATAACATTTCTACAACACCTATTTGCTTCCTCCTCCATTGCAAAAACACTATCTATCTGAATATTAAGATTCCTAGCTACATCCATTTCCATAGCAGGCGGGCGTGCCAATATAAGGTGTTTTTTAATCCTTAATATTAATCGCTTTTTCCTTGGCTTGTTGATAACGATCAACAAATAAACTACATTTTTCTTCTTTTAGTTTTATAAATTAAAAGTTATAAACGTTTCTTTCCATTCTAAGGTGTAATTCTTTAAGTCTAGTCCTTTTACGATTGATTCATTCTATAAATGAAACCAATTTAATCAGATTATTTTATATAAAATATGGGTGTTGAATCTTTTTAAAAACAACACCCATATTTGAAACTAATTATAAAAACACAATAAATAAAACCAAACCTAGGTAAATGAATATAGTTTTTTTATTAATCGAACAATATTATATTTATGAATTAACCAAGCTGTTTTTATATTGAGGATTATAATGTAATATTCTATTGGCCATACTACACTTTTGTCAATACAATTGTAACTGGTTCATCTGCTACACCACAATCACCAGATCCGCCTGCGAAATCTAATAAATTTAATACTATAACAGTATCTCCACAAGGCGCCGCAGAAAGGTTACCAGGGTCTCCATTTAAAATAATTTCAGATGCACATCCTAGACCTGAAGCAATACCATCAAGTACAGTAATATTACCTCCATCAACTAGTACAAATTCCACAGGAACTACTGGGTTTCCAGCACCAATAGCTGGCAAGTAATCGGCTTCAAATACTCTACTAAAAGAACCATTATTACCTTCCGTTATAGAAACAATTTGATCATCTTCAAATACAACTCCAAAAGAACCTAATCCAGTTGGTACAGTTAACACATAATCTCCAAGAAGATTTCCAGACGCAGCATCGAAAGATGGGCAAATAGAAATTCTTTGAGTTATTGGTTTTTCATCATTAAAACCAACAGAAATACTACTTGAACTAGTAGCTGTTAAAACAATATCAAAGACCATTGGTTCTGTCAATGTTGGCAATTCAGAAACATCCAAATCAATTGTTGGAAGATACACATAATCGATTCCTGTACTATTATCAGGCCCCATATATCCAGTTTCTCCTGCTGGGCTCACTATGGATCCAGAATTTGAAAAATTAATATTTGGATCTAAACCAGAAACACTCACTAGATTATAACTAATAGTTAAATCACTACTCGTTGTCGGCACTTGAATATCAACTCCAACACGAATAATTTCTTGAAGGCTCTGATGACTTTCAATTACTGTAGGATAATAACCGTCTCCCGGAATTTGTACCCATCCAACTTCTGGAGTTGGCTCAAAACCTAAGTCACTACTTTCATCACATGATGTAAAGCCTGCGATTATACATAGTATACTAAATAATTTTATTGTTTTTCTCATAATTTGTTTA